>NZ_FOGP01000009.1 GCF_900111255.1 Parafannyhessea umbonata | reverse complement strand
GGGCTGGCAGTACCAGCAGGCCGGGTGGTGCAACAGGCTGAAGGAGGCGGGCGTCGTGCAGAGCATGTCCCGGAAGGGCAACTGCATCGACAACGGGGCGACCGAGCAGGTGTTCGGCCACCTGAAGGACGAGTTCTTCCGTGACCAGACATGGCCGAGCTTCGACGCGTTCAAGAGGGACCTCGACGCCTACGTCGTCCACTGGAACACGAGGAGGCGTCAGGTTAAGCTGAAGGGACTGACCCCGGAGGAGTTCCGGAATCAGTCCCTGCATGCGGCCTAGGCCGCTTTATTTGCCCGTCCAAGAACTGGGGCGCAGTTCAGTTCGAGGTCGGACCTCCCAAAGGCCACGCAGCGCAAGGCAAGCGAGGCGAGAGGGGGGGGTGCGAGGCGCTAGGACTCGCGGCAAAGCCTGAAGCCAGCGCCGTCGCGCACGAACTGAAGCAGGGGCACGTGCTCCTTGGCGACGCGACCCGCGACCACGTCGCGCGGGTCGAGCGGAAATGGCTTGCGCGCGATGGAGACCTCGCCCGCATAGCGCCCGTAGGCCCTGGAGCTCACAATGACGTCACCGGCCTCGCACTCGCGCGCATGGACCCCCGAGGCCTCCCATGCGCGGCGTGCGGGAGGCGTGGGCACATCGTCCCAGAGCCTCGACTCCTGCGAGCGCACGATCCACGGAGACGAGTCGGGGCGGTCGTGCTGCACGCGCCCGTACAGGTAGCCGAAGTCGTCCTCGAGCTCGGCCGCGAGGTCGATGCAGCCGCCGGCAAGCTGGCGCATACGCTCCCACATGGCGTCAGACGCGTCGGGGTCTCCCACCAGCACCACGTCGCTCTGGGCCGAGAAGAGCTCCAGCATGTCGCGGAAGAGCGCCTCTCCCCTGTCGCCGCGATGCGCCTCGACGGTTGGCAGCCCCTCCTCCAGAGGACCGCGCAGCTGGGCGTCACCCGGCACGAAGGACATAACCGTGAATCCGAGTGCCTTGAGGCGGGCGTTGGTGCGGCTGACGTCCTCGAGCGCAAGGCCGGTCAGGCGCTTAGGATAGAAGTTGTGGCAGGCGGCAAAGCGGGTAAAGTCCGCTCCGGCCTCGCGCCAGTCGCGAATGTCCTTCTCGCTGATGGTCGACGCGTTGAACACCACGTGGAACTGGTGCGAGAGCTCGACGGTCTGCCTTGCGTCGAAGCCGAAGTCCAGACGGACGTACTCGATGCCCAGCTCGTGCAGCTCGTCGAAGTCCGCGCAGCCCAGCTTCTGGAGCGTCACGGGCGAGACGTCGGCAATCAGCGCGATGCCGGCCTCCCTGCACAGGGCGATCATGCGGAGCGCCTCCGTGCGGTAGTCGACTCCGGTCTCCTCGGGAATGTGGAGCGAGGTGAACGCGAAGCGCACCCCGGCCTTGGCGGCCTTGGCGACCACACGCGCGTTCGCTTCATATCCATTGGAGAAGTACAGGGAGATTCCCGTGTTCATGCTGCCTCCTGAGGCTCAATCAAATGAGGCCCCGACGCGGGGGATGCGACGGGGCCACGGGTCTAACTGTGCACTATGGCACAACGGGGAAACAGGGATGCATCTGCCGCCCGAGCGGCGATGCGAGAACTACTCGCCGAAGACGTCGCTGATGCGGTCCTCGTCGACACCGAAGAAGTAGGTGAAGGCGAAGCCGGCGGCGTAGGCGGCAAGCATGGCGATGACGTACTGAACCTGCGTGCCGGGAACGACGATCAGCAGGCCGAAGAGGCCGGAGACGCCCTGAGAGACGGTGCCAAGGTGGAAGAGCCACGCGAGCACGCCGCCGACGCCGGAGCCCAGGCAGGCGGTGACGAAGGGCTTGCCCAGAGGCAGGGTGACGGCGTACATGAGGGGCTCGCCGACGCCCAGGATGCCAACGGGGATGGAGTCACGCAGGAACGTCTTGACGCGAGCGTTCTTGGTCTTGACCAGGAGCGCCAGGCCAGCACCGACCTGGCCGCCACCAGCCATCATCAGGATGGGCAGCAGGTAGTTGACGCCCTGGGTGGGGCCGGCCGGGTCGTTGAGCATGGCGTGGATCGGCGTAAGGGCCTGGTGCAGGCCGACGGAGACCAGCGGCAGGAACGTGGAGGACAGCAGGTACGCACCGAAGACGCCCAGCGTGTCGTAGAAGAATTGCAGCACGAAGAAGATGCCCTGGGTCAGGAAGGCGCCGAGGGGCTGCAGCGCGATGACTGCGACGACGGAGCCGACGCCGACGGTCAGAAGCGGGGTGAAGAAGGTGTCCAGCGTGCTAGGCATGACCTTGTGCAGGCGCTTCTCGAGGAACGCGAAGAACGCGCCGCAGATGAGAGCACCGAGCAGGCCGCCGGCAGCCGCGTTGTAGGTGGTGGACATCGACACGGCGATCGCGCCGTTAGCGAACGCGGGGACCGGAAGCGCCACGGGCAGCTGCACGAGGGGCGTCGCGTCGGTGGCGGAGACCGCCATCAGGGGCATAGAGGCGTTTGCGATGGAGAGCGCGCCGGCCATGGCACCCAGGACGCCGGAGCCGCCGAACTCCTTGCAGGAGTTCATGCCGACGAGCAGCGGCAGGTACAGGAAGAGGGCCCAGCCCATGGTGCGGATGCACTGGTACCACCACACGCCCGCGAAGGCGTCCGCGGTGGTGACGTTGATGACGTTGCTGAGGCCGTTGATCAGGCCCGCGGCGATGATGCCCGGCAGAAGCGGGACGAAGATGTTGCCGATCTTCTTGAGGAAGCGTTGGACCGGCTTGTCGTGCTTGGCCTTTTGGACGGCCTTGTTGTCGGCAGCGGCCTGACGGACGTCGTCGGAAGCGTCACCCGGCTTGATGCCCGTGAGCTTGGCGAACTCGTCAAGAACCTTGTTGACGGTGCCGGGTCCGAAGACGACCTCGAAACGGTCACCATCCTCGACGACGGCCATGACGCCGTCGACGGCCTTGAGCGCATCCTGGTCGACCTTGGTGGCGTCGGCCACCTTGATGCGCAGGCGGGTCATGCACGCCATGTTACTGCAGACGTTGTCTGCACCACCCATGGCGGCCAGAACGTCGCGAGCGGTTGCTGCGAAATCCTTTCCCATCTTTCCTCCTCAACGTGTTTCCTATGGACGCCAGCCACAACTGGTATTGGGCACTGGTGCGACTGGGTAGTGCCTTTTGGAGTCCTCTGGGACTGTAATCCTCAAAAGGTAACCAATAATACTATGGAGCGAGAAGAGCACCCCTTGGTGAGCAATGCGTTTCTCGTCCGCCACCTCCGCGTCAACGTTCGGTTACACGCCGACGCGCGACGCGAGCGTGCGAGCGGTGGGGTGCGAGGCTACGCGCCGGCAACCGCTCCCCTGACCTTGCCGCCAGATGCCTCGAGACGCTCGCGCGCCTGCTCGGCGCTCACGCCGGCGAGCAGCATGACGATCGCAACCTTCGCCGAGCCGTCTGACTTCTCGAGCGCGCAGACGGCCTCGTCGCGCGAGCAGCCGGTGGCCTCAATCACGATGTTCTGGGCACGCACGTGGAGCTTGTCGTTGGTCTGCTGCACGTCAACCATCAGGTTCTGGTACGCCTTGCCCACACCCACCATGGCGCCGGTCGAGATCATGTTGAGCACCATCTTCTGGGCGGTGCCCGCCTTGAGGCGCGTGGAGCCGGTGAGCACCTCAGGGCCGCAGTCCAGCTCGATGGCCAGCTGGGCCTCGCGTGCGATAGCCGAGCCTCGGTTGCAGGCGATGGCCACCGTCTTGCAGCCGAGCTCCCTCGCGTGGCGCAGGCCGCCCACGACGTAGGGGGTCCTTCCGCTCGCCGCGATGCCAATGGCAAGGTCGCGAGACTCGAGGCCGAGTTCGTCCAGCTCGCGAGCGCAGAGCTCGGTGCTGTCTTCGGCGCCCTCCACGGCGCGCACGAAGGCCTTCTCGCCGCCGGCAATCAGGCCCACGACGCGCTCGGGCTCCACGCCGAAGGTCGGCGGGCACTCCACGGCGTCGAGAACGCCCAGGCGACCCGACGTGCCGGCGCCGAAGTAGATGATTCTTCCGCCCGCGCGGAGGGACTCGATGGCCCACTCCACCGCCCGAGCGATGTGGTCAAGCTCTTCTCCCACAGCCTCCTGGACGTGCGCGTCCTCCGCGTTCATGACGCCTACCAGCTCGCGCGGAGTCATCATGTCCAGGTTCGTGGTCCGAGGATTCATCTCCTCGGTAGACAGCCTCGAAAGGTCAATCACCACTCATTCCCCCTTGCTTGCATGCTTATCGCTCCCGTGCCGGATGCCCGGGTCAAGCTCGTTTCCGTCCTCGTCCGCCCCGGCCTTCTTGATCCAGTTGGACGAGAGGCGCTCGACGCTCTTCTTGTAGTTGCGACAGACGTAGGTAGTGAAGAGCACGTCCACCACGTTGAGCTGCGCGATGCGCGATGACATGGCACCGCTGCGCACCAAGAGCTCGGTTGCCGCGACGCCCAGGACGACATCGGAGAGGTCGACGAGCGGCGAGGCGAACGACCCGCGCGTGATCGAGACCACCTTGGCACCGTTGTTGCGCGCGACGCGCGCGCAGTGCAGGACGTCCTCGGTCATGCCGGAGTAGCTCACGACGATGGCAAGGTCCTGCGACCCCAGGTTGTTCGCGTAGAGCAGCTGCGAGTGCAGGTCGTCGCAAACCTCGCACGGGATGTCGAGCCTCAGCAGCTTGAGCTGCAGGTCGTGGGCGACCAGAAGTGACGCGCCGACGCCGAACAGCGCAATGCGGCGCGCACGGCGGATGAGGTCGACGGTCTTGTCGACCGCCTCGACCTCCAGGCCGTCGCGCGTCAGCTCGAGCGTCGACACGTTGCGCGAGGTCACCTTGTCGATGATGTCCTGCGTCGCGTCGCCCGTGATGACGCCGTCGGCCACGACGTCGCGACTCTTCTCGGCAAGTGCGCGATCGTACACCAGGCTGCGCTGGAAGTCCGGGTAGCCCGAGAACCCCAGCTTGCGCACAAGGCGCACGACGGTAGACGGCGAGGTGTAGGTAAGCTCAGCCAGACGGTGCGTCGAGATTCCCACCGCGTCATCGGGACGCTCCAGCAGGAACTCTATGATATCCAGCTCGGAGGAGCTCGCCAGCGGGCGATACTCCTCTAGGTGGACGCGAAATCCTCGCATGGAACTTCCTCCTTCGTCGTTGGGACTATGCTACGCCGCAGTCGTGTTTTTTAGAATTGTTGACAGTCGCGTTTCACACCGTGACACAATAGCACCCCCGATTCGCACGCCCGCAGACAGCAACAAACCGTTCACGGCGCAGACATGCCATTGTCGTTTCATGTTTTCGCCCAAGACATGACACGCGTCTGTCTTGCTTTGACGGAATCGTGCATCAGTAAGAAACACGAGTTCAACAGCATCGCAACCCAGCTCTGACCGGGTGGTGTCGGGGCCGAGACGGACGGGAAACCGGCCGCCCCTATCGTTTCTCGTAGCCCTTGAGGCCGCCCTCGGCGGCGCGAGATCCTCCGCCGCCGAGGGCGCGACTCAGCCGAATACCTGACACCACGGTGCGAGAGGAGCAGCCATGCCCGAAAAAGACGACGTCATGCGATTCGAGGATTACCAGAGATACCTGAGCCCGGCACTCGCCAAGGCGACGGACCTCGTGATTGACCACGGCGACGGCCCGTACATGTGGGACGTCACGGGCCAGAAATACCTCGACTTCGTGAGTGGCATCGCCGTCAACGCCCTCGGGCACGGCAACCAGGCGGTGCGCGACGCCATCCACGAGCAGGTCGACCGCCTGATCAACGGCAGCTTCAACATGGTCAACTTCCCCTCGACCCTGCGGCTTGCCGAGCGCCTCGCCGAAATCGCCCCCGGTGAGCTCGGATGCACCATGTTCGCGAACGGCGGAGCCGAGGCGACCGATGCGTCGCTCAAGCTCGCCCGCGCCTACACGCAACGCCCCGCAATCATCGCGTTCGAGGGGTCCTTCCACGGCCGCACCATGGGCGCCATGAGCGTCACCGGGTCGTCGGCCATGTACCGTCAGAGCTACCAGCCCTGCATGCCCGGTGTGTACTTCTCGCCCTACCCGCAGAAGGACCTTTGCCCCAAGGAGTACGACGAGGAGCAGCGCAGCGCCTTCTGCCTGGAACAACTCGACAAGATCTTCAGCTACCTCGTGTCGCCCGCAGAGGTCGCGGCCATCCTCATGGAGCCCATCCAGGGCGAGGGCGGCTACTTCGTCCCGCCCGCGAGCTTCGTGCGCGGCGTCCGAGAGCGCTGCGACAAGTACGGCATCATGCTGATCTTCGACGAGATCCAGGCCGGCTACGGCCGCAGCGGCAAGATGTTCGCAGGTCAGAACTTCGACGTCACGCCCGACATCATGAACCTGGGCAAGGCCATCGCCGGCGGCCTCCCCATGAGCGCGACCGTCTCGACCGAGAAGATCATGAGCAAGTGGCTCCCGGGCATGCACGGTGGCACCTTCGGCGGCAACCCGGTCTGCGCCGCCGCGGCCAACGCGGTCCTCGACGAGTTCGAGCGCCAGGACATCCTCGCAAACGTCAAGACCGTGGGCGGCTACCTCGGTACCAAACTCGACGAGCTGCGCGAGGCCCATCCCGTCATCGGCGACGCACGCGGCATCGGGCTCATGCGTGCAATCGAGTTCGACCACGAGGATGGCTCCCCCGCACCCGAGGTCTGGGGCGAGGTCAAGGCCAAGGCGCTCGAGCATCACATGATCACCCTCAACTGCGGCGTCCACCACAACGGCATGCGCTTCGCGACCCCGCTCAACGTCACGCGCGAGGTGATCGACGAGGGCCTCGCCATTCTGGACCAGTCCATGCGCGAGCTGGGCTACTAGGCATACCCAGTCAGCACGCCCTCCGCAGCGCCGAGGTCCACGACACGCCAAAGCCCCCCGAGCACATCAGAGAAAGGCCGTCTTTCGAGCAAAGGAGCAGAACATGTCCCATCGCATGCATCGAATCGCCTACCTCAGAAGCGCCGTGCCCCTCGACGGCGACCGAGAGCTTCTGGCCAAGCGCGGAATAGACGACGTCGAGCTCTTCGGTGCCCCCACCGACTCCGACGGCATCCCGCTGCCCGGCTCGCTCCAGGACGCCGACGGCATCGTGAGCGAATGGGGACGTGTGGACGCCGCGACCTTTGCCGCAAATCCTCAGCTCAAGGCTGTGGGCATCATGGCCATCGGCTACGACTTCATCGATGCCGAGGCGGCGGAGAGGCAAGGCTGCTGGGTCACGAACGTGCCAGGCTACTGCACCTACGACGTGGCACTCCACACGCTCGGGCTCATCGTAGACCTCTATAAGAAGATCAGCTGGTTTGACCGGCAGACGCGCTCCGGAACCTGGGACGACATGGCAGGCTACGACGCGGAGAGGCCCCGCGGCAAACGCGCCGGCCTGGTCTTCTTCGGCTCGATCGCGCAGGCCCTCGTACCCATGCTCCAGTCGATAGGCATGGAGGTTGCCGTGTGGGCCCCCACGAAGAGCGTCAGCCAGATAGCGTCGCTTGGATGCGAGAAGGTCGACACCGTGGAGGAGCTCTTCTCGACCAGCGACGTCGTCAGCCTCCACTGCCCCCTGGTCAAGAAGACGCAGGGCCTCATCAGGAAGGAGACCCTGCGCCTTATGAAGCCCACGGCGTTTCTGGTAAACACCTCGCGAGGCGGCTGTGTTGTGGAGGAGGACCTGGCATGGGCCCTGCGCAACCACGTCATCCGAGCGGCCGCCATCGACGTGATCCAAGACGAGGTCAGCGGCACGAGCCCTCTCATCGGCCTGGACAACTGCATCGTCACGCCGCATGCGGCCTACCACAGCGCCGACTCCTACGCCGAGATGCGAGAGCGTGCGCTCATGAACGTGGTCGCAGGCGTCCATGGCAGACGGCCCGCAGACCCGGTCAACGAACCGGTCGGCCGCGCGGATACCCGCGCGGCCTGGCCCGTCTCCGCGTAGGTCGCCGTAATCGCTCGGAAGCAGCTCCGGTCGCCCAAATCGGCCGCAAGCAGCTCTTCCCTCCACGTTCGCCCTGTAATACGAGCCCAGAGAGCTGCCGCGAGCCGGTTTGGGTGACCAAAGAGCTTATCTGGAGCGTTTTGGGTGACCGAAGGGGCAATCACTCGGCAAGGATCGCGCATCGGGAGGCGCACCCGAGCCCCGTCCCGACGCGCCAGGCCATCCCAGCCACAAAAAAAGAGCCGACCCGAAGGTCGGCTCTGAACTCCCATGGAGCGGGCTACGGGGTTCGAACCCGCGACCTCCACCTTGGCAAGGTGGCGCGCTACCAACTGCGCCAAGCCCGCGACGCAAGGAAACACTATACGCGACGACACGCCCCTCGGGCAAGGACATTTTTTTCAACTCGGAAAAAAGTCTTCCCAGAGCTTCCGCGCTTCCGCATTTCCAAAGCTAGAACCTAAGGGAGAAGAACTTTGGACATTTTGCGGCGACGCGCCTTCCCGGCAAGTCTACCCAGCGTGGCTCAGGGCCTTCGCAGCTCGCGGCATGAGCCAGTGCTTCATCGCCAGGGAAACTACGACCAAGACCGCAATCATGATGTCGAGGGTTATCTCAGTGCCAAGCCGCGGGCTCGCGAAGATGCCGACCGCAACAATCGCCGCACTCAAAATCCAGCCTCCGAACAGCGCAACCGCGACGGACACGCCGGACTTGATGACGGCCACCTCCTCGGTCCAGTTAAGGTTGAGGTGCGAGATGTCAAGAATCAGCGCTGCGTCGGTCATGACGCATGCGAACAGGATGACGAACGCAAGCATCATCACAATCTGATTCGCGGGAATCCCGAACACGATTCCCAAGATGATCGTGGTAGGCATGATGGCAGCCACGTTCAGAAGCACGGCCATGCGTTCCTTGGCCAGCAGCACCTCGCGCATGTCTACGGGAAGCGTCTGCACGATCCAGAGGTTCTTGCCCTCAAGCGAGACGGAGGGAGCGGCGATGTCGTCTGTCGAGACCAGCATACAGATGAATCCGGCAACCACGACGGGAAGGACCGTCATGACGGGCGCGTCAGCCGGGGCTTCAGCCATAAACGCCTGCACATCGGCCGCCTTCACCAGGGCGAAGATGGCGCCGACGGGCATCAAGATGAGTCCCAGCGCGCAGTTGAGCATCCACGTAGGGTTGGCCCCAAAGCGCACGAACTCGCGCTTGAGCAGGGCCGTCCCGGAGTCGGTGCTTGCGAACGTGTAGCTCTTGCTCGCGGTGCGACCCACGTGAGCGTTCTGCAGAACGAGCTTCCCGTAGTTTCTCGAGAGCACCCACAGGCACACGGCAGTCAGCGCGACTCCAACGGCAACGACTGTCGCGAACGCGCCGAAGTCTCCCTGGGCGGCCCTGCCCATCAGTGACACGTAGCGAAACCACTGCTGCATGAACGAGGCGACCTCCCCGGCATTCTGCCCAAGGTTCTCAAGCTTCTCGACTGCCCAGAAGTAGATGACGTAGTACAGCGCGATGCCCGTAAGGCTCACGACCATAGTGACCAAGCTGTGGCCCTTCGCCTTGGACGCGATCTTGGCCACAACCCAGCCCAAGACGCACGAGAGCACCGAAACCACCAACGCGATAACAAAGGTCATGAGGATGGGGCAGAGCACGCTCGCAGCGCTCAGCGGAACGAGAGTCCAGTATCCGATGACAGCGGGAATCCAGACCCAGGCGCTGTAGAGCAGACTCATCACGTAAACGCCGATGAAGCGAGCGAACAGGAGCTTCAGCGACGAGATGGGAAGCGACATCAGGAACTCGTTGTCCTTGGGCAAATACAGGCTCGAGAACGTGTTGAACACGCTGCCGAACAGTCCCATCGTCATTGCGACCAGCGCCATGACCGAAAGAAGCAGCCAGTCCAGGCCGAGCTCAACCATGACGGATCCGAGTCCGATCGTTGTGTTCAGGAACAACACCCCCAGGCCAGCGAACAGGGCCATCAGGAGCGCGACGAAGCTCAGAAGCCCCCATCCCGAGCGGCGCCTGCCGGTCTTCGGGTTGATGATAAATGACTTGAACAGCTCCAGGAGCTGCTTGCGAATAAGCACCCTCAGCATGGCTTACGCCTCGCTCTCTACAAGCTCAAGAAAGACTTCCTCAAGGCTCTCATCGCCCTTGACCTCGTCCATGGTGCCCGACCTGAGCAGCCTGCCCGCCTTGATAATCGCGATCTTGTCGCAGATCTTCTCGGCGACGTCAAGCACGTGGGTTGAGAAGAGAATGGCCCCTCCCTTGTCGCAGTGCTCGCGCATCATGTCCTTAAGCAGCTTGGAGGCCAGGGGGTCTAACCCGACAAACGGCTCGTCCATGAGGATCAGCTTCGGACTGTGAGCCCACGCGCCAATAATCGCGAGCTTTTGCTTCATGCCATGCGAATAGGTGGCAATGGGCTGGCCCAGCTCGGAGGTCAGCTCGAACTTGTCTGCCAGCGGGCGGATGATAGCCTCCCTCGTGGCGGAGTCGACGCCGAAGACGTCGGCCAGGAAGTTGAGGTACTTCGCGCCGGTCATGTAGTCATACAGGTCGGGGTTGTCGGGGATGTAGGCCAGCTCCCTCTTGCATGCGACGGGTTCGTCCTTGACGGAGTGGCCGTCGATGGCGATCTTGCCACGGTCGAAGGCCATGATGCCGACGGCGCACTTGATCGTGGTGGTCTTGCCCGCACCGTTGTGGCCGACAAAGCCATAGACCTCGCCCGGGGCAATGCGCAAGGACAGATCGTCCACGGCAGTCTTGTCGTCGAAGGTCTTGGTCAGGTGCTCGATCTTGAGCATGTCACACACTTCCTTTCGTATCGCCCCGTCACCCAGGGGCAGAAGACGCTTACGCCAGGCGAGACGCCCGGCGGTAGAACCTATGCCGCACATGGTGCGAGAGTTGCGCGTGAGTATCTAGCTATGAGTTTGCCTGTGGGTAATAACACGCTTGCAGGTGGTTGCGCGCAGATGAGGGCCAGCAAAAGGCAAGGGTATCGGGCGGACGAGAAGTACGTGGAACGCAGCGTTGCCAGACGGCCTTGCGCTTCGCCGTGGCCAGGTTGGCGTCAATGTCGCTCGAGCGCAGCCAGCACCTCTGCCTTGTCATAGTCTCCGTGCGGCAGGCGTGACTCGGTACGATAGGCGCGCACCAGCGACTGGTTGACCTCCGAGAGTATGTCGCAGATCTGCTCGTCAGAGTACGGGCAGTCATCCACGACGATGAGCGTGCCCAGGCTGAACACGACGAGCCAGAGGTCACGCAGGCAGTCCTTGGCCGTGTCCTCGTCCATGCCCGTACCGTCAAAGAGCACGTCCAGGGCAAGGTCGCGCGCGACCTCGAAGGCCTCGCTGGCGCTGCCGCCCTCGCGCTCGTGGCCGCTCAGGAAGAGCAGGCGGAACAGCTGCGGCTCCTGGCGGGCAAAGCGGATGTACTGGAGACCCAGCCCCAGAAACGGAACGGGGCTCTTCAGCCCCTCCTTGATGAACTCGCCAAAGACCTCCTTGGACCTCGCGAACACCTCGGACTTCAGGCCTTCCATGGAATCGAAGTACGAGAAGATCGGACGCGTGGACATGCCCATGCGCGTGGCGAGCTCGCGCGCCGTCAGCGCGCGGAACCCCCTCTGGCGTACCAGGTCGAGGGCAGCTTCCACAATCTGCTCCCTGGTAAAGCGCGGCTTCGGTGGCATGTTCGTCCTCCCCTCCTCTATGTCACCCGTTACATAACTGGTGTTGCGTAACATTTGTTATGTAACGCATGTTATTCTATGCTCTTAACATTGTCAACAGAAATCCAGGAGCCATGCCATCCTCGCGAGTCCAGGCGCTACCATGCCTGAGCAGGCATTTCGCGGACACAACAAGGCCCGCCTCGCCAGGTCTGAACTGCGCCCCAGTTCTTGGACGGGCAAATAAAGCGGCCTAGGCCGCATGCAGGGACTGATTCCGGAACTCCTCCGGGGTCAGTCCCTTCAGCTTAACCTGACGCCTCCTCGTGTTCCAGTGGACGACGTAGGCGTCGAGGTCCCTCTTGAACGCGTCGAAGCTCGGCCATGTCTGGTCACGGAAGAACTCGTCCTTCAGGTGGCCGAACACCTGCTCGGTCGCCCCGTTGTCGATGCAGTTGCCCTTCCGGGACATGCTCTGCACGACGCCCGCCTCCTTCAGCCTGTTGCACCACCCGGCCTGCTGGTACTGCCAGCCC
>NZ_FOGP01000013.1 GCF_900111255.1 Parafannyhessea umbonata | reverse complement strand
GGGGAGGCCCCCGGCCGCAGAGCCGGGGGCCTCCCCCACGCGAAATGCCCCTAGTTGGTCAGCGGCGTCCTGCTCTCCCACGGACTGACTCCGCAGTACCATCGGCGCTCGGGGGCTTAACTTCTGGGTTCGGAATGGGACCAGGTGTGCCTCCCCTGCCATGGCCGCTGACCAACTAGGGGCATTCTGTTGTCACGGGGCCTTCGCCGCCGTGCCCTGGGGGCCGCACAGCGCGACGCGGACGACGCCTCTCCAAGAGGACCGCTCCGATCCGGAACACATGTAAAGGAAGGGAAGAGCTCGACCGATTAGTACTGCTCGGCTGAACGCCTCGCGGCGCTTACACCTGCAGCCTATCGCCTCGTGGTCTACGAGGGGTCTTACCGAAAGGAAAACTAATCTTGGGATGGGCTTCCCGCTTAGATGCTTTCAGCGGTTATCCCGACCGGACTCAGCTACCGGGCAGTGCCATTAGGTTGACAACCCGTACACCGGAGGTCCGTCCACCCCGGTCCTCTCGTACTAGGGGCAGCCTCCCTCAATTTTCCTACGCCCACGGAGGATAGGGACCGAACTGTCTCACGACGTTCTGAACCCAGCTCGCGTACCGCTTTAAATGGCGAACAGCCATACCCTTGGGACCTGCTCCAGCCCCAGGATGCGATGAGCCGACATCGAGGTGCCAAACCTTCCCGTCGATGTGGACTCTTGGGGAAGATCAGCCTGTTATCCCCGGAGTACCTTTTATCCGTTGAGCGACGGCCATTCCACTCTGAGCCGCCGGATCACTAGAACCTGGTTTCCCATCTGCTCGACTTGTGGGTCTCGCAGTCAAGCCTGCTTATGCTCTTGCACTCAAAAGGGTGGTTGCCGACCATCCTGAGCAGACCTTACGTGCGCCTCCGTTACATTTTAGGAGGCGACCGCCCCAGTCAAACTACCCACCAGACACGGTCCCCCGCCCGGATCACGGCGCGGGGTTAGGATGCCAGAGCGTCGAGGGTGGTATTCCAAGGGCGACTCCCCAGAAACTGGCGTCCCTGGTTCACAGTCTCCCACCTATCCTCTACACGACGGACCGGCAGCCAATGTCTAGCTGCAGTAAAGGTTCACGGGGTCTTTCCGTCCTTCCGCGGGTAAGTCGCATCTTCACGACTAGTGCAATTTCACCGGGTCTATGGTTGAGACAGCGTCCAAATCGTTACGCCTTTCGTGCAGGTCGGAACTTACCCGACAAGGAATTTCGCTACCTTAGGACCGTTATAGTTACGGCCGCCGTTTACCGGGGCTTAGATTCGCTGCTTCGCTTGCGCTGACAGCTCCTCGTGACCTTCCGGCACCGGGCAGGCGTCAGACCCTATACGTCGTCTTACGACTTCAGCAGAGTCCTGTGTTTTTGATAAACAGTCGTTTGGACCTCTTTACTGTGGCCGCCTGGGGCTCGGGGAGCAAGTCCCTCCACCCTGGGCGGCACCCCTTCTCCCGAAGTTACGGGGTGATTTTGCCGAGTTCCTTAACCATAGTTCTCCCGATCGCCTTGGTATGTTCTACCCACCCACCTGTGTCGGTTTGCGGTACGGGCTCCTAGCGGCTCCCTAGAGGTTTTTCTCGGAAGCATGGGCTCACTCACTTCGCTCAGTCGCTTCGTCCGCCACCTCAGCCTCAGCGGAAGGCGCGTTTCACTGCCTTCCGGCCTACGTGGCATCACGGGGACGTCCAGAACCCCGCTGAGCTACCCTTCTTCGTCGCCCCATCGGTGATAGCGCCGCGTCGGAGGTGCAGGAATGTCAACCTGCTGTGCATCGGCTACGCCTTCCGGCCTCGCCTTAGCTCCCGACTGACCCTGGGAGGATTAGCCTTGCCCAGGAAACCTTGGGTTTACGGCGGGGGCGTTTTTCACGCCCCTCTCGTTACTCATGCCAGCATTCTCACTTCCGGCCGGTCCACCGCGGGTCGTCCCGCGGCTTCGCCCCAGACGGAAAGCTCCCCTACCACTGCGAAATGCAGTCCGCCGCTTCGGTACCATGCTTAGCCCCGTATATTGTCGGCGCATGTCCACTCGACCAGTGAGCTATTACGCACTCTTTAAATGAATGGCTGCTTCTAAGCCAACATCCTGGTTGTCTGAGCAAACGCACATCCTTTGCCACTTAGCATGGATTTGGGGACCTTAGCGGGCGGTCTGGGCTGTTTCCCTTTCGAACACACAGCTTAGCCCACATGTTCTGACTCCCGGACTC
>NZ_FOGP01000008.1 GCF_900111255.1 Parafannyhessea umbonata | reverse complement strand
TCGCTCCTGCCGAGGAGGGTGTAGCCGGCGACGGCCAGGTTGTCGGCGTTGCGGTAGCTGACGCCGGAGACGGCCTCGTCCGCCCACGCCTGCTCGTCGGTGACGCCCTGGTGGGAGACGCGCTGGCCGGCCGCGTAGGCGGCCGGGTCGGCCTGGGCGACGACGTTGCCGTCCGCGTCGCGCTCGACGGTGCCGTCGGCCCTGAGGGCGATGAGGTCGCCGTCGCCGGTGACGACGTAGCGCTCGACGTAGTAGGCCGTGTCGGTGTCGGCGCTCCAGACCGCGTAGAGGGTGATAGTATGCGTGGTGTTGTGCTCGGCCTTGCCCATCACGTAGGAGTCTCCCGGCGCGGTGAAGGTAACGCCAAGGTCGACGCTGGAAGTCCCATCGGCGACGGCTAGCGCGGAGGCATCCCTCGAGGCGAGACCCGTGGAGCTGCAGACCGAAGTCGGCTTCGTCCCAACCTCATAGCTGGGCTTAGTGCTCCATCCCATAAAGGTGTATCCGTCGCGTTTGATGTCAACGGGAAGCAGAATCGTCGTCTCGGAGCGGTAGGAGCCGTCATGGCTGGCACCGTCGTCGAAAGCTCCGAGGCCGGTGTCGAAGACGATGTTGTTAAAGCGACCGACGTAGTAGAGCGTCAGCATCATCTTAGACTCGGCCGAGATAGTGCCGTGGGACTTCGTGATCGCAGTGTAGCTCAGGTCGCCCTTGACGACAGTCTGGGGAGACGCCTGCCAGACGTAGGTGTAGCCGAGGACGTTGTCGTTCTTGCTCCACTCGTTCCTCGTGACATTCTCGACGGAGGCCTCGACGTTGGCGACCTCGTCAGTCGTGCCGTAGAGCGTCTCGGTGGCTTTCAGTGTCTTGACCTCGACGTCGCCGGTAACGTAGAAGTACTCGACGTCGAAGGCAGTGTCGTTGCGCGCGCTCCAGACCGCGTAGAGGGTGACCTCGGAAGCGGTGGGCATGGTGTAGCTCCCGCCCAGGACGACGAAGCTCATGCCATTGGCGGGGTCGTCAACAGGTTGTCCACTGATCGTGGTTGAGGCAGACTGGGAGGCGTAGCCAGTGGAGGTGTTCGCGCCGGAGTAGATGGACCAGCCGACGAGGTCGTAGCCGGCGCGCGTGATGTCAGCCGTGCCCGGGAGCTGGATAACCGTGCCGGTAGAGTACTGCGCATCGGGCTCGGTGATCTGCCAATGGGCGGTGCTCGGTCCAGCCACGAAGTCGAGGAAATTCAGGTTAGGAACGTAGACGAGCCTCAGGACGAGGGCATCGGCGATTCTGCCGTTGATGTTGCCATGCGCCACGGAGGTGTACTCGTCGCCATTGTGAATGTTGGTAGAGCCGGTGACGTTGGAGTTGTCCTGGAAGACGTACGGGGTCAGCTCGTCATCGTCGTAGTAGGCGTAACCCGCCTTATCAGTGTTGTCGTGGTTGACCCAGCTCTTGCTAATGTCGGGATCGTCCAGGGCGGCGTCAGCGTATGCCTCCTCGTCGGTAACGCCAACATGGTTGATCACCGTAGTCGTAGTGGTTCCGTCACCCTTGACGACAACGACCTCGACCGTATAGGCCGTGTCGGCGTTCGCCTCCCAGACCGCGTAGAGGGTGATGTTCGCGCTGGTAGGAACGACGTACGAGAGGGGCGTAACGTCACTGGCGGGAACGGGCGAGAAGACCTTGCCGCCGTCATAGCTGCGCGAAGCGTAGGCGCTGCCCGCAATGACCTGCGACATCGTTCGGCTCGCGAGACCCGTCGACTCGTTGGTCGTGATGCCGTCGAGGGCCTGCTCGGTGGTCCACCCCTTGAGCGTGTAGCCGGGCCTCGCATAGGTGCCCTCTCCCCCACCGGCAACCGTGCTGGAGGGGAGGACTATCGTCTCGTCGGTGAGAACCTCGACGATAGTGGTCTGGCCAAGGTTGGAATCAGAACCGCCCTCGAGGGTGATGATGTGGCTGTTGGGCTGGTAAATCAGGACGAGCACGGTCGAGCCGTCGCCGGAAATGGTCCCACGGGCCACCGTGGAGTGTCCGCCATAGCCGGCTGCCGCATAGGCATATCCGGCAATGGCGCGCCTGTCGTCGTTGCGGTAGCCCTCGGTCGCGTTGGCGTCCGCCCATGCCTGCTCGTCGGTGACGCCCTGATGAACGACGCGGTGGGCGGCGTCGCCGGAGCCCTCGGTGAGGTTCGTGGGGACCACGAGGCCCTGCGCGTCGCGGACGAGGTTGCCGTCCTTGTCGATCGCCACGAGCACGCCGTCGCCGGTGACGACGTAGCGCTCGACGTAATACGTGGTCGTGTCGTTGGCCCGCCAGACCGCGTATAGCTTCTGAGTGGTAGTGGGCATCACGTAGTCGGCACTGACGCCGGAAGTCACGGACGTCCAGTTCGCACCGCCCTGGTCGGGGGCATCGCCCGTAACGGTCGCGAGGCTGGCGGCTATGGTCTGGCTCGCGATGCCCGTCTTGTCCTTGCCCGAGGGGCTCGTGGACCAGCCGACGAGGGTATAGCCCGCGCGCTGGACATTGGTGGGAAGCTTGAAGGTGGACTCGACGTCGTGGTTCTCGACGCGCGCATTGGTGTTCGCGCCCGCGCCCGAAGTGAACGTGCCGAGGCCCGCATCGAACTCGAGCTCGATGGTGTCAGCCTTGTAGAAGATCGTGAAGCGAGTGGCGTCGTCGACGACCTCGTAGCCGAGGATGGTGAGAGTGACGTCGGTCGTCTTCGTGCCGGCGGTAGTCGATACCGAGGAGGCGTAGGAGTAACCGATGAAATTGTACGGGAAGTTGCCGGCCGCGGACTCTGAGCTGGAGAAGATCTTGCGCTGGTGGTCATTCTGCACGTCACCGGTGACGATAGTGTACTGGTCGTCCGTGATGCCCGTGAAGCTCTCGGTCAGCACCTCCTCCTTGATAACGCGGTTGCCGTCCACGCGATAGAGGTCGACGTAGAACGTGGTGTCAGTGTTGGCCCTCCAGACCGCATAGAGAGTGGTAGAGGTCGTCGGCATCGTGTACCTGACGCCACTGGCAATCCACTGGGCTCCGCCCGCAGCGGGGTCGTTGCCCGTCAGGGTGCTGATGCGCAGGTACTCGCTGCGCGATGTCGAGCCCTTGGCGGTGGCGCAAGCGGGGTCGGTGCTCCAGCCCATAAAGGTGTAGCCGTCGCGCTTGACGTCGACGGGAAGCGCGATGTTGGAGAGCTCGGTGGTGCGCTGCCAAACGAGCCCGTTAGTGCCGGCGGTGGAGCCGGCGGTGAAAACGCCAAGGCCCGCGTTAAAGGTAAGGTTGAGTGTGTCGGGCTTGTAGAACAGCGAGAAATGCGTGATGCCCTCGCCCGCCGCGTTCACGGCAAGCGTGAGGGTCGTGTCGGACTCCACGCTCGTCATGCCAACGTTGAAGGACGATCCGAAGGTGTAGCCGACGAACGCGACGTTGTAGCGCGTGTCGCCGCTAACGCCCGAGCGGATGTTTACGTCATGGGAGGCGGTGGAGTACGTAGTGGTGACGGTATAGTCGTCGTCCACGATGCCGGTAAACGTCTCGGCCCAGGCCTCCTTGATGTCACCGTCGCCCTCGACGCGGTAGTGGTCGACGTAGTAGCTGATGTCGTTGGCGCGCCAGACGGCGTAGAGCGTGATGGTGCCGCCCACCTCGGAGGCGTAGGCCATCTCGAAGTCAGTGCCGGGGAGCGTGAAGTGCTTTCCGCCAGAGGTCCAGTCGCCAGTCGCGTCAGAGGAAAGAGTGCCGGCGTTCGTACGATTGGTGCTGCCTGTGGTAGACGCCGCGCTGTCGTGCACCGACCAGCCGACGAAGGTGTAGCCGGGACGGTCGAGGGCTTCGCCGAGCGGAAGCTCGACGAGTTCCTGAGTCAGGTGGTTGGTGCCCGCATGCGGGTTGGTGCCCGAAACCCAGATTCCCTCGCCCTTCTCGAGCATGAGCTTGTAGGTGTTGGGCAGGTACCAAAGCGTGAACGAGGAGCTGCCGTCGGGGTCGATGTTCCCGTAGGCGGAAGTCGTGACCTCGTGTGAGCCGACCGAACCCGTCTGGCCCTGAGCGAGGTAGTGGTAGCCAGCGGGAACGACATTGAGGGTCGCACTCGTGATACCGCCTGCATAGCCGGCCACGGTCGCATCGAAGCGAAGCTCGGTATCAGAGAGGCCCGAGTAGACGTCAGTCGTGAGCACGACCTCGTCGCCGTTGCCCGTGAGCTTGCTGCGAATGATGGTGTAGTCGACCTCGATGGGCTTCCAGACCGCGTAGAGCGTGATGTCATGGGTCGGCATCTGGTAGGTCGAGCCCTGCGCGAAGAAGATCTGGTTGTAGCCCTGCTGGGTGTTGAGGACGCCGATCGCATCGATGAGCCGGAAGGCTGTCTCTCCCCTGGCCGAGCTGACCGTCACGTCGGAGCCATCGACCTCAACGGTCTGGCGCGTGGTCCAGCCGACGAGCTCGTAGCCGGTGCGACTGACGTCGCCCTTGCCCTTGAGTTCGAAGGTCTCGTCGGAGCGGTGCGTGCTATCGGTCATCGTAGAGACGCTGGCAAGGTCGCCAAGGTCGTAAGTGAGGGCGGAGACACGATCGGCGTACCAGTAGAGCCTGAGAATCAGTGAGCCGTCACCGTCGATGTTGCCAGAAGCGTCGGTGGTGCCGCTGCCCGGGGAGATGGTGTAGCTGGCACCGTTCAGCACGAAGGTATAGCCCTCGATGAGGATGTCGTCGTTGTAGACTTTCGCGTTCTGCTCGAAGGAAGTACCGTTGCGACCGTCTGCGTGGGCGATAGAGTCGGTGGTGCCTGTGCGCTCGGCCTGGTAGGCTGCGGCGCTGGTGGGGACGCCATCGTCGTCGCGCACGATGCTGCCGTCGACGTCGAGGGCGACGACCTGACCGTCTCCCGTGATGATGTAGCGCTCGACGTGGAAGACGGTGTTGGTGTGGGGTTTGTAGTACAGCACGAGTGTCGTCGCCTGGCCGTAGACGACCTCGACGTTGGCGTGCGTCGTGACGGTCTGGCTGACGCCGTGGTTGTCGACGTAGGTGTAGCTCTGGTTGTCGCCAACGAAGTCGTAACCGGCAGGGGTGGATTCCTTCTCCTGCGCATAGCGGCCGACACGCGTCTCAAGGTTGGTCTTGGCGATGAACGTCTCGAGCGTGCCGTCGCCACGCACCTTGATGTGCTGGACGTCGTAGGTCTGCGGGAGCGCATCCCAGACGGCCTTGAAGGTGACGGCACCGACGGGCATGGAATAGGCGTCGCCGGGCTTGTAGATGACGCTCATGTCGTTGCCGATCATCCAGCCCTTGAGGGCGTAGCCGGCGCGGTAGGCGGCAGATCCGTTGGTGGGCGTGCTTCCCGGATCGATCGCAGGGAATGTGATGGCCGTGGTTGCCTTGAACTGCCCAACGAAGCGCTTGCCGTCATCAGAGAGCGTGTAGCCCTCGAGCTCGGTAATGCGCCAGGTGCCGTTGTTGACGTCGAAGGTGAGGGCGAAGCTGCCAGGCACGTAGTAGAGCCTCAGCACCGTGGAACCGTCACCGAGAATCTCGTTGTTGGTCGAGGTGTCACCATGAATCACCTCGCCACCCTCGCCATCGGGCGTGGTGTAGTAGTACGTCGCGTTGTAGGCGTAGGCCGGGGTCCCGTTGACGATGTGGACGTTGTTGCGGTTGTCGATCGTGTAGTACTGGTGTGCGATCACGTCGTACCACTGGTCGGTGGCGCCCGTGACGGCGGAGGCGGAGGCAGGAACCGAGCCGGGCACGACAACCGTGGCATGCGCGCCGGTCTTGCCCTGGTAGACAACCTTGGCATCGTCCTCGCTCGCGGCATCGTCACCATTGGCGTCGACGGGCGTCAGGGTTCCGTCCGCGTCGACGCGATAGCGGACGACGCCGTAGTCGACGTCGACGGCCTCGTAGATGAACGGAAGCACAAGGCCACCGTCGGCGGCGACGATGCCGGAGGTCTTCGTCTGCTTGGGCAGGGCCGCGTTGACGCTCTGGTCGACGCCGGGCTCGAAGAAACGGTACCCGGCAAGGCCGAACTCGCTCTTGAGGGCGTCGGCACGGCCGGAGAGGTCGCCCGTCGACTCGTCAGCCGTGCCGTCGCCGTAGGCATGGCTTCCGACCTTAGACATGGTGCCGTCGCCGCTGATGGCGTAAACGTCGACGGTGTAGGTCGTGGCGTTAGTAGGGACCCAGACGGCGTAGAGGGTCATCGCCGTAACCGGCATCGTGTAGGCAGAGCCGGCAGAGAAGTACCTGCCCACGTAGCCCGCGCCCGCAAGCGTCGCGGCGAGGGCATCCGCGGCAGTGCCCGTGGCCTCGGCAACGACTGCGGAGTCAACGGTCCGCTCCGACGTCCAGCCGACAAGACGGTATCCGCTGCGCTTGACGGCGGAGGCCGCGGGAAGCGTGATGTTCTGCTCGGCACCGTAGTTCCTGCTGATAGCGTCGCCGTTGAGCTGCCCCTTGCTGCCGAGGTCGAACGTCAGGGGGATCTGGTCGGCCACGTAGACGAGGGTGAGGACGAGCGAGCCGTCCGCAAGAATCTCACCGGAGACCGTGGACTTGCTCAGATCGAAGCTGTAGCCGGTCAGAACGCTGAAGGGGTTGCCCTCACCATCGGTCTCGGAGCTGGTGTAGTTGAGGTGCGCGTAGGTAAGCTGGCGAGCGGAACTCGTGTCACCGGCGTTGCGGTTGACGATCGCGGTGGTACTGGTGAGGCCGCTCATGCTCACGACGTTGGTGGCATCACCCGCAGTGGCCGCACCGCCGTTGGAGTTGAAGGCATTGAGGGCGTAGCGGTTGCCGTTGCCGTCAATCTTGTAGAACTCGACGGTGTAGTCGGAGTAGTCGAGCTGGTAGAAGAGCACGAGGCGTGTCGAGCCGTCACCGGCGATGGTCGCGGACTGGACCATCGCGGAAGGCATGCCCGAAACAGGGGTTAGGCCAGGTGCAACGCTGTTCTCGGTGTCGAACTTGTAACCGAGTATGAACATGGGCGTGATAACGCCGGAGTTGGCGTTGTAAGTGACGTCGGTCGCGCTCGCGCTGGACGCGCCCGTCGCAACCGGAGTGCCGGTCGTACCCGCGAGCTGGGTCGTCTTGTGGAGAAGGACCTTGGTGCCGTCGGGGTTGACGATGTAGCTGTCGACGTAGAAGGTCGTGTCGAGGTTGGCTGCGTAGTAGACCATCAGCTTAAGCGGCGTCGCGCCACCGACCGTGCCCGTAAGGACGCTCTTGAAGCCGTTCGAGCTGTCACCGTAGGCATAGGCTCCGTCGGCCACGAGCGTATAGCCCTTGAACTTCTCGTCCGTGGAGGTGTTGCGCGGCGTCGCGCTGACGGAGACGTCGGTCATGTTCTCGAGATGGTCGACGTCGTAGGCAGACTCGAAGATGGTTGAGTAGCTTCCGTCGTTGTTCTTGACGACCCTCCAGTGCTCAACGGTGTAGGCGGTCTTCGTGTTGGGGGTCCAGACGGCGTAGAGCGCGCTGCCGCCGACGGGCACGAGGTACTGGAGGCCGGGCGCAAGGATGTCGGAGGCGATGTCGGTCGCGTACTGTGCGGCAGTCGCACCAGAGCGCACGGTGGCGGCGTCGGCCCTCGTCGTCCAGCCGACAAGGGTGTAGCCGGCACGCGAGGCCTGGCCGACGGCGAGGAGGGTTTCGGTCTTCTCGCTCTTGGTAGCTTCGACGCGCGGGTCGGATCCGCCGACGAGCCATGCGGTATTGGCATCGCCCGCGAGGACGTACGTGAGGGAAGTGTCATCGGCCTCGTAGAAGAGCGTGAGCGTGAGGGCGTCCTTGGCCGAGACGGGACCGGAGACGACGGAGTTGTGCGCACCGAAGGAGGCCTTGTAGGTGTAGCCGTCGAAGCGGGCGTCGTACTTCTCGGAACCGAGAACGTAGGGAACCGCAGCGGCGGTATCGTCGGTCGCGATGCCGCTGAGCGTCTCGGAGATGACCTCCTTTGCGGTGCCGTCACCGGTAATGCGGATGTGCTTGACCGTGTACTCGACGGTGGTCAGGGCCTGCCAGACGGCATACAGCGTCAGGTTGTTGCTCGGCATCTCGAAGTCGAGGCCGCCGACTGCGCTCGCAGAGAAGAACGTGATGCCCTCGGTCGCAAGGATGGCCTGGGCCTTGTCGATGTTGTCCTGTCCGGTGGACACGTTGGCGCGGGAGTCGGTCGACCAGCCAAGGAAGGTGTAGCCCAGGCGCTCGACGTAGGCGGTACCGGGCAGCGTGTCGAGCTTGCCCGCCTTGACCGTTTGGGTTCCGTAGTCGGTGCCCGTCCAGCGGGCGCCGCCAGAGGTGCCGACGACCAGCGTCAGGGTCTGGTCGAGCGCAGTGAAGTAGAGTTCGAGCGCATCGTGCTCGGCAAGCTGGTCGATGGAGAGCGTGCTCTTGTGGCCGGGGTACGCGAAGTCGGCATCGAACTGGTATCCGATGATGGAGAGGTCCTTGTCCGCCTGGGTCGCCGCGACGGTGGAGTCGACCTTGGCGCTACGCTCCTCGCGCTGGTACAGACGGATGCTCCTCTCGGCGGTTGAGTTGTCGGTGAACAGGAACCAGTCGACGTAGTAGGTAACGTTCTGGGCCTCGTAGTAGAGCTTGAGCGCAAGCGTGGAATGACCGTCGGCATCGACGGTGACGGGGGCGTTCGTGACCTCGTTGTAGGTTCCGGCCGTAGTGGAGGCAGACGTTGCCGCGACCGTGACGCTAGAGGTACGCTGGTAGTGCTCGTAAGTCTTGACCTGCTCGTCGGTCACGCTCGCGTTGATGTCAGTCTCGCCGTTGGTAACGGTGATGACGTCGGCGAGTACGAGCGTGTCGGCGCCGGTGTGCTTCCAGTACTCGATGGTGTAGCTGATGTCGTTGCGCGGGCTCCAGATGGCGTAGAGGGTCGTCGCGGTCGAGGGCATGGTGAACGAGCCGCCAGCCGCGTAGAAGCTGCCGTCGTCGAGGCCCTCGAGCACCTGCAGGAGGTCCTTGGCGAGCTGGCCCTTGACAGAGGGATCGGTGACGGTGACGTCGCCGCCATTGACGGTCACAGTGGCACGCGTGGTCCAGCCGGCGAGGGTGTAGCCGGAGCGACGAACGTTGGAGCCGCCGGGGAGCGTGACGACCTTGCCCGCAAGATAGCTCTTGGAGAGGTCGACGCCGGCGGGGTACCAGCCGCCCTGGGTCGTGTTGAGCGTCAGCGGAAGCTCGGTAGCGATGAAGAAGAGGTTGAACACCGTGGAGCCGTCGGCCTCGATGATGCCCTCGGCGATGGTGCGGACTTTGTCCTCCGCCTCGTTGTTGAGCGTGTACCAGACACCATGCTCGAGGAAGCGATAGCCCTCGGGAGCCGTCTTTCGGTTCCACCTGTTGTTGGCGGCCTCGTCAGAGTCAGCGTCGACGTAGCCGGTGCGATCGGCGATGCCCTGGTGGATGGTCTCGGTCTCGCCCAGCTGCGTCACCGAGCCGTCTCCAGAGATCGCCCAGCGGATGACCCGGAAGTCGATGTCGTTGCGCGGCTCGTAGTACAGGTCGAACACGGTGGTATTGGCGGTGTCGCCAGCCAGGTGTCCGTGGATGCGCTGTGTATAGACGCTCGTGAGGCTGGAGCCACCGAACGAGAAGACCGTGCCATCGGGCTTGACGACATAACCTGAGAGCGTCGGGGGAACGATGGTGTAGTCGGCCTCGGTCGTGGCACTCTGGGTCGCATCGCTGTGGTCGAGCACGACGACACCGTTCTTGAGCTTGTAGTAGTTGATGATGTAGGTCGACGTGGTCGGGCTCCACTGGGCAACGAGGGTCATCGGCGTGCGGTTGGTGACGAACTCGCCACCCGGGAGGATGACCCTCTCGACGCCGTCGTCGTCGGTGTACTTCCAGCCAGATAGCTCATAGCCAGGACGCGTGACGTCCGCCGCGACTGGCGCGTTCATGGTGTAACCCGAGTTGGGAGCCGTGGTGGGCGTCTGATCGGTTACCGTCCAGGACGCGATGGGGTCGCTCGCGTTAAGGTCGTATGTGAGCGCATTGCCCGTGGCACGATAGTAGAGAACAAGCTCGAGCGTGCCTCCTGCGGCGACGATGCCGTCAGAGGTGGTGGAGTACGTAACGCCGCCGATGGTGACCGAGAAGGACTGCACGTACTCGTAGCCGCGGGTGAGCACCGCATCGACGATAACCTCGTTGAAGCGGTAGTCGTTGGAGCCGTCGACGTGGCTCGATGCGCCGTAGGCAAGCGCCGTATCGTCGACGATGACGTGCGTGTTCGCGTACCCGGTGCGCGTGACACTCGCGACGTAGCTGCCGGAACCGTCATCGAAGATAGCGAAGTCCTCGATCGTGCCGGATCCGGTATAGCGCTTGAAGTAGATGGTATAGGTCGTGTCAGGCTTGGCGTTGAAGAAGAGCGAGATGCGCGAGAGGCCGTCCGCGCCAACCGTCACATGGTCGATCGTGTCGTGCGCACGACTGGCGTCGACTTCGTCGTCGTGATAGGTGGCATTGTAGCCGTAGCCGGGATAGGTCTTGTCGTCCGCGGTCGCATAGACGACCGTGTCGGTGTAGGCTTGGCGACTCTCGAGCTGCTGGAGCAGCGTGACCTGCCCGTCCTCGCGAACGCCGTACTGGTAGATCGAGTACGTGGTCATAAGCGGCTTCCACACCGCGTAAAGCGTCGTGTCAGCCTTGGGCATCGTGTAGGAGCTACCGGCGGAGAAGTACGTGCCGCCATCCTTGATCAGGTCGAAGAGGTCGAGCGCCTTCTGGCCCATAGCCGTGTTGACGGTGACGGACTCGCCGCTGACGGTGACGGTCTGCCGTGTGGTCCAGCCGACGAGCTCGTAGCCCGAACGAGTGACATTGGTCGTGTTGACGGGTAGAGCGGAGATAGTCTTGCCGAACTGGGTCGCCGGGGCCGAGTCGGCCGAGCCAACCCAACTGCCCGCACCGGTGCTATAGGTGAGGGTGTAGGTGTTGGGTTTGAAGTAGATGTAGAACTTCGAGCTGCCGTCGCCTGCAATGGCGCCAGAGGCGGTGCTGCGGAAGGTCCTGCCGTTGACCGTGAAGCTGACCTTGTCACCCGGATAGCTATACCCATCAGGAGCGACCGCAAGCACGTGGCAGTAGGAGCCCTGAGGGGCCACTTCCGAGGCGTCTGCGTCCGCCTTGACGATACCGCCCGCGTACCCGGTGAACGCGTGAGCGGCGTCGACGATAGTGGCGTTGCCGTTGCCATCGACCGTGTAGACCTCGACGGTGTAGCCAACGGTGGCGGGCCTGAAGATGAAGACGAGTTTAAGGCTGCCGTCGCCGGCGATGGTGCCGGAGGTGAGGCCGGCGTAGTCGTCGCCCTGGAATGTGATCGTACCGGTGGCGTCAAGCTGGTAGCCAGCCGGGGCGCTCACCGACGGCGCAGCCGTGCTGTCGGTGCGTCCGTAGGCCGTGGTGGAAGAGATCTTCTCGACCGTTCCGTCTCCGTTTTGCTTGAACTGGATGATGGTGTAGGGGGTGTTCTCGTTCGCCCTCCAGACTGCATAGAGCGTCGAGTCCTTGGCCGCAGGCGTGACGAAGGTCGCACCAGGGGCGTAGTCGACAGTGCTGAGATCGGAGTTCACGCTCCAACCCTGGAAGGTATAGCCGGGATAAGTGACATCGGCCACGCCGGGCAGGGAGATGCGACTCTCGGTGCGGTAGGAGCTGCGTGCGTAGTGCGAGTGGCCGGAGACCCACGCCGCGGGCGAGGTAACCACGAGGTTGAGAACGTTTCCGCTGTCGGCCTCATAGTAGAGGTCGAGAACGAGGGTGCCGTTGCCGAGTGCGTTGACGCTGACGACACCCGAGGTGACGGACGGATAGTACTCGTTGGTCCCCGGCGCCCTGAACGTGTAGCCCACAACCGCAATGGGGGTGGCGTTTACCGTCTTGCCCACATAGTCCTCGAATGTGTCGGACTCTGCGGCCTTGACATAGTGGCTGGTGGGATCACTGTCATGCCACTGACCCGTAACCTTCCAGTAGTTGACGGTGTAGGTCGCCTTGACAGCCCTGAAGACGTGGGTGAGCACAAGGCTACCGTCGCCGCAGATCGTTCCAGAGAGCACGGAGGAGACGGTCTTCGAGGTACCCAGGTAGGTGCCGGTAACGCCAACGCCCTCCCCCACCAGCTCATAGCCAGCAGGCGTGCTGACGGCAGGCGTGGCAGTCGAGTCGGTTGTGCCGCTGCCCTGCTGGTCATCGAGGCGAGTGAGGTTGCCGTCGCCGTCAAGGGCCCAACGCTCGACCACATAGGGCGTGCTCGTGTTGGCGGTGTAGAACAGTAGTAGGACAAGGCTGCCATCGGCCTCGACGCGGCCTTCGGTCTTGGCGCCGGTATAGCCGGCTGCATAGGTATAGCCGTCCCAGCCGCTCGTGGTGGCGGTGTCGATGGGCGTAGCATATGCGACGGAGCCCGTCGCGCCGACGAGAGACTCGCTGGCGACCAGAGTCGTGGAGCCATCGCCATGGACCTTGTAGTGCTTGACGGTGTAGCCGACGTTGTCAGCCTCAAAGAGCGCGCGGTAGGTAGCGCTCACATAGATGCCGCTTACGGGATCCTTGGCAGGAACGAGGAACGCGGGGGCCGCGGGACCGTCGATCGTGCCGTCTACCGTGGCGCGATAGCCTGTGGTGACGTTGAGCCAGCCGACGAAGCGGTAGCCCTCGCCAGCGGTAGCCGTAGAGCCTAGCGGAGTTCCGGATACGGGACGGACGCTTTCGCTGGGACGGGAGACGCTTCCGCCCTCGCCAGCCTCGTACGTGAACGTCGCGAAGCCTGGTGCCTCGCCGAAGATGGCGGTGAACACGTAGGTGGCCTCGCTCGACCAGCCGCCGTCGGGCTTCGCGGGGACAAACGTGACGGCCGTGCTGACGTTCCTGCCGGAGGCGTCCTGCCAGTGGTCGAGACGATAGCCGGCGCCCGCAGTGACGGTGGTGCCGGATGCCGCCTGGTCGGCGGAGACGAGCTCGCCGTTCGTGCTTAGGCTGCCGTGGCCATCCGTCTTGTAAACAATGGATATGCCAGGGGCGGGATCGATGACGTAGTAGAGCGACAGGGCCATCTTCCCGTCGGCAGCGACGACGCCGGACGTGGTGGAGAGGTCAGAGCGATAGGTGTAACCGCCGATCGAGACCAGGACGGTATCGCCGGCGACGACCGAGACGGTCTCACCGGTCGTTCCGTAGCGGATAACAGGAGCGGGGTCAGTAGCGACCGAGAAGCTGCCGTCGGCATTCTGGAGAAGGTAACGCACGGCGTAGGCAACGTTGCCCGCCGCCTCGACACGCAGCGTGTAGGTGAGAGACTCGTACAGCCCCGTCTCGGAGTTGCGAGATGGAGTAAAGGCCGCATTTTCGCTCACGAGCTGGTCGCCCAGATACCAGCCGACGACTCGGTATCCCGCGGCCGCATAGCCGGTAGCGCCAGAGGGAACGCCGCTGACGGGACGGACGGACTCGGAGGGGATGCTCGTCCAGGAGGTGGTGCCGCTCTCGACGGCGTAGGTGATGACGACGGGCGCGTCCTCCTCGAACAGCGCGTAGTACGTCATGGGCTCGAAGCGACCACTCGACCCACGAGACGGCACGAAGGTTGCCGAGCTCGACGCGGTGGAGCCGTCGGAGTAGACCCAGCGCACAAAGTGATAGCCGTCAAATGCCCGAGCGGTGACGGCATACGGGCTTACGGCGATGATGCTGCCCGAGGCGTCGACAACGTCGCCGGAAACCGAGCTGAGGAGCTCAGCAACGGAGGCGACACTACGGTCGGGGAACGAGAGGCCGGTATAGGCGTTGCGCGGGTCATGGACGGTCGTGGTGGTAATCGCAAGCCCTACGCCCTCGGCCTCGATGGTTCCGTAGGTCGCGCCGCCGTTCTTCTGGACCTCGAAGCCCAGGGCGATGATGTCCTGCTTCCAATGCGCGAACAGCGGTGTGAGGACGGTCGGCATCGGAATGGTCGCGCCCGCGCCGTAAAGCACTTCTCCGTCAGCCGAAAGCGACCAGCCGTCAAGCAGGTAGCCTCTGCGCGTGACCTCGGTGTCGTCAGGCAGGGTGACGTTGGTCTTGGGAGTTGCGACGATGGTCGCGTAGACGCCCTCGGAGAAGGAGCCACCGTTCGCGTCGAGGGTTATGGTCTGGCTACTGGGAATCCAAAGCGCGACGAGGTTGAGACCGCCGTCGGGAACGACGAGGGAGGCAAGGTCCTCCATGGAGTAGGCGTTGCCGTCGGAGGAGCGCCAGCCATCGAACATCCAGCCCTCGTCGGCTGTCGGCTCGCCCTGGAAGACGGGTGCAAGCGTTCCGGGGACGGCCTCGGGGTAATTCTGCGTCGCGAAGGCGCCATGCTCGCCGGGCTGGTAGGAGACCCTGACCAGACGCTGCCAGATGGCGGAAGCCTCGGTGTCGCCAAGGGCGACGATGTCATCGAGGGAGTCGACGGTGCGTGTGGTGACGGTGCCGTCGTCGGAGGTCATGATGACCTTCCACCCCTTGAGAACCCAACCGGTATCGGAGGTGACGTTCAGAATCGCGTCACTGTGCGTGCCGTACACGATGTCGGCGACGAATATCTCCTGCGAGACGGCACCGGTTATTCTGCTGTCGACGGCAAAGCCCGTACCGGCAGTGAGGGTTCCGTGAGGCTCGGTGCCGGCGTCGACGATCAGGTCGTAGGTCTTTGCCGACCAGACGCCGAAGAGCCCGAGCGTCTGTCCGTCAGAGAGAGTGACCTCGTCCATGTCCGAGTAGACCTTGGCACCGTTGACGCTGGTCGCCCATCCCTGGAACTCGTAGCCGTTCGCACGGAAGCCACACTTGGCAAGAGGCGTCGCAATGCCGGCAACGACTCCCTGGCTGGCCATGGCGCCGACGGAGGCGGAGTTGGCGGGAACGTTGGCATTGTAGACTACGTGGGCATTCGGAACGATCCAGTAGGCGACGAAGCTGACGTCGTCGTTGACGACGAGGTCCTCCACTGCGGAGAGATCCGCCTGGCGATAGAGGGTCTCTCCAGAATCGAGGGAACCGTTGCCATTGGCGTCGACGAACCATCCGCCGAAGGAGTAGCTGGCGTCATCGCTCTCGGGCGTCACGCCATTGGTACCGACGAACGCAGGTACCTTGGCGCCGGGGGCGACGTGCGAGAAGAGCGTGTTCCCCTCCTGCGAGCTAAACGTCCCGTGGTCGCCGGGGAGATAGCTGAGGGTGTATCCGTCGGCCCACTGCGCGAGGAAGACCGTGGGTCCGATGATCGTGTAGTCCGCGACGGCGTCGGCCGCGATTGTCGTGTGCTTCTCCTCGCCCTGGCTGTAATAGGTGACGGCCCAGCCCGAGAGGAAGCTTCCTTCGGCCGGAGTGACGACCACGCGGTCGAAGGCGGGCTTCGATCCATACCAGATTGCCTGGCTGTCCTCACCCGAGATGGTTCCCTTCGTGACGTCGGAGCTGGCAAAGGTGACGCTCACGCGCTCTGCCGCCCACTGTGCGAAGAAGTCGACGGTGGCACCGTCGCGGTACGTGAGGTTGCTGACATAGCCCTGTGACGACGTGAAGGTGAAGGTCTCGTCCGAGGCACCGACGACCTCCCAGCCCGTCCAGACATTGCCCTCGCGCAGGAAACGGTTAGCGATGGAGACCTGCTCGCCATACCTGACCGTAACGCTCGTCGGCAGACCCGCCGACGAATCGAGGTAGGCGTCGATGACGTTGCCGTGGAAGACGACGGTGTAGGAGATGGGTGTCCAGTGAGCGTAGAGCACGATGTCCGAGTTGCCCATGGTGATGCTGTCACCGAAGGAGTACTGGGCGGTCGCGTCGTCGCGGTGCGTGGCGTCGTTCCAGCCGTCGAAGGTGTAGCCGCGACGCCAGAAGTCCACGGTATCGCCGGCCGTCGCGACCGCGAAGGTCTCGCCGACGGCATGAAGGGCGCCAGAAGGCGGCGTGTTGATGCTGCCGCGCTCGCTGTTGTTGGGATCGTACGTGATGAAGTGACCGACGATCGACCACTGAGCATAGAGCGTGACCGTCGCGCCGTCGGTCGTCGTCAGGTTGTCGAACTGACCGCCGTCGGTGAAGGAACGGCCAGATCCGTCGCGCTTGGTGTTCCAGCCCGCAAACGTGTACCCGTCGCGCGAGAAGGACGTCGCGACGATGGGAAGGGCATCTGGTGTGTCGAAGAGCGCGGGAATGGCGACGATGCCCGTGCCGGTTCCGCCGTTGCCGTCAAAGGCGACCTCGTAGGCTATGGGAACGAAGCGAGCATACCAAGTAGTACCGGGGAACCAGACCTCGTCCACGGTCTTGGTGGGAGCGAAGGAGAGGCTGCGGGAGACCCAGGCGCCCTTGGAGGTGTACCAGCCGTCGAGCTTGTAGCCCTGCGCGGGCGTCGCCACCGAGCCGGTGGGCGAGCCGTCGCCCGCCCTCACGGTCTCCGCATCGGGGGCAACGCTGCCCAAGCCGGACTCGACCGCGTAGTGCAGCGTTGCGTACTCGGGCGTGAACCACGCGTACAGGGTAAACCCGCTGGTAGTGTCATCGATTCCCTTGAGCGTCGCAATCTGGGCAAAGCTCATGCCCTCGCTGACGCGGCCTTCGTCGAGGTCCTCGGTGTTATGAGTGGGGCTGTGGTACCAGCCGATGAAGAGGTAGCCGACGCGCGAGGGGGCCGCGGGAACGATGTCGGTGGAGTCCCAACCGACGTCGGTCCTGGTGGGAATGTACGAGCCGTCCTGGGTGTCATAGTTGACCGTGTAGAGTTTCTGGGTCCAGCGTGCGAAGAGCGTCGTGTTCACATCCATGGCCACGGCGCTGACGCCAGGTGCAAAGGCCACGGGTCCATTGGCCGAGAGGGACCAACCGTCCAAGCGCCACCCGGCACGACGGACGTCAGAGGTGCCGGGCAGCGTCACGCTCTCCCCTGCCGCGGCGGTCACCGAGCTCGGTGCTTCCGAGGAAACCCAGGCTCCACCATTAAGATTGTACGAGATGACGGTGTCGCGCGCCCACAGAGCGGTGAAGACGAGGCTCTGACCCTCGAAGTTCACGGGCTGGATGGCGTTGGCCGCATAGGTGACGCCATCGGAGCCGAGCCATCCAGCGAACGTCCACGTGACGCCGTCCTCGGCCGTCTTGCCAAGTGGCAGGCCTTCGGCAGTCGCGGGACTCGCGAAAGCCGGAACCAGATCGCCGTCATTGTAACCGTCGAAGAAGGTTCCCGAAGAGCCGAGGTCCCAGCTGCCGTGCTCTCCGGGGAGGTAACTGACGGAAAGGACCTGTGCCCAGAGAGCCGTAAAGACGGTGCTGCCCTCGATGGCCACTTGGGTCGGGTTGAGCGTCTGCCCGTTCTTGACGGTGCCGTCGTCGAGGGTCATCTGCCAGTTCCAGGCACGAATCTCGTATCCGGAGGCCGCCGTAGTCTTCACACCCTCCATGGCATCTGCAGATCCATAGGTGACGTAGCGGGTGGAAGCAGTTACGGTTCCCTTGGTGCCGTCCTCGGTTCCATAGGTAACGGAGTAGAGGCGGGCTGACCAGACGGCGTAGAGCATCACGTCTCCGCCGGCGCGCGAGGAGAGGTTCTTCACGTACGCCTCGTCGGCATACGTGGCGTCGCCCGACGCGCTGGTAGACCAGCCGATGAAGTCATACCCGTTGCGTTCGAAGAGGTTTTTAGAGAGAGCGCGCTCCACGTCGTAGGTGAACGTCTGGCGCGCCATCGAACCCGTGGCGTCGGGAGTCCCCGCAGAGTAGGAAACGGAGTAGGTGATGGGACTCCAGTGCGCGAATAGTGTCGTCGGGCTGGTGGGCATGGCATACGTCGAGCTCGGGAGGTAAACGACGTCACCACGGGAGGTCGTGGAGAAGCCGTCGAGCACATAGCCGGCACGCTCGAAGCTGCCGCCCGAAGGCAGGTGCATGGAGTCGCCGCTCTTGAGGCTGTAGCTGCGCGTGGTCGTGGCAGAGGAGGGCAGGTGGCCACCGTTGCCGTCAATGGTGAGAGCGAGCGTCGCCGCCGTCCACTGGGCGTAAAGCGTAACGTCAGCGCCCTGGGCGTCAGACAGATTCTTGACCGAGGCGCCGTCGGCCACGTACGTACCGGATCCGTCGGGCGCAGTCGTCCAACCAGCAAACGTGTAGCCGGTGCGCGCGAAGCCGCCCTGGCTCGCCAGAGGAATGTCCTGGGCGATTCCGTAGGTGAAGTGGATTGGATTGAGCGAGCCAGTGCCGCCGTTGGCGTCAAAGTAAAGCGTGAAGTCGTGCGCCGTAAACACTGCGAAGTACTCGGTGGGATTGCCCCAGATGGCGTAGGACCCGACCGAGGGATCGTACGGGTCCTTGGTGGGCACATACGCAGCGGACGTGGAGACTACGTTGCCGTCGGCGTCAATCCAGTGGACGAACGTGAACCCCGGACGCGCATAGGCGGCAGAGCCCGTGGCAGTGCCAGTGACGGCCGAGAGGACCTGGCTCTTGTGGTTGACGTAGCCACCGTCGGTCGGCGTACGAACGCCCGTCGTAGCGTCGACCGTAACGACAGAGTAGACGATCTTGCCGCTCATCTCCTCCCAGCGCGCGTACAGCGTTCCAGCGGAGCCGTTGGCAGAGGAGGTTGCGATGGCTGAGAAGGGCGTGTTGGCATCGGCCCGAGCCGCGTCAGCCGCCGTGGAAACAAACCAGCCGCGGAAGACGTAGCCCGTCTTGGTCGGGTCGGCGACGCCGGCGAGAAGGTTGCGGTCGTTCCATCCGATGCCGTTCTTGCTGGCCTGGGTCGACCCACCACCGGTATCGAAGGCCAAGACATAGGAGCAGGCCTCCCAAATCGCGTATAGCGTCGTGTTCTGAGAGAACATCGGGATGGACGCGCCGTCCGCGTACTCGACGGGACCATTGGAGCTCGTCGACCAGCCGGCTAGATCGTAGCCGCCCCTAGCGACGTCAGAGGAGCCAGGAAGCACGACGTTTGCGCCCGTTGCAGCGCGCACGGCAGAAAGCGATCCGGGGCCCGCAGACGTCCCGCCGTTCGCGTCGAAACTCAGGACCTGGACATCAGCCTCGAACAGGGCGACAAAGACGAGGTCGGAGGTGACGGTGGAAGGAAGCGAGTCGCCACTGAGAGTGGAGTAGCTCTGCCCCGCGCCCCGCCAGGACCAGCCAACGAAGGTGAAGCCGGCCTGGGCCTTGGGGTTGTTGTAGTTGCGGGGGTTGGTAGAGACCGTGTCCTTCTCGCCCGCGAATGCGGGAAGTACGGACCCGTTCGCAAGGTCAGTCCAGTATGTGAGTCCGGACTCGTCCGCAAAGGCGCCATGGTCGCCACGGTCATAGCGGACCAAGAACACGTCGTCGTCGATGAAGGTCGCGATAAACGTGACGGAACCGGTGACGGTAAGGTCAGACGGGCTGCCGACGAGGCCCGAGACGGCCTGAGACGTGCCGGCGGGCACCATGCTGTAGGCCCAGTACACGAGCTTCTTGCCCGACTCAGGAACCGCCGCGGGAATCTGGGGGCCGGAGAGTCGTGTGCCCCAGTCGATGTTGACGATCGTCGCACCCGTCAGCGCGCCGCCGACCCCAGCCTCGAAGGTCACGGACTGGGGAGCAGCGATCCACTGCGCGTAGAGTATCACGGTCTGCCCGTTGGACGCGAGCGCGCTCACGACCTGGGCGTTGGAGTAACTGTCACCCGTCCCGTCCGCCTTCGTGTTCCACCCGGCGAACTCGTGTCCCGCAAGGCTATAGGCGTTGGCGGTGATTGCCTTGGCGACGCCGTACACCATGGGCTCGTCGGGCATGCTGCCCGTCGCGCCGGAAGCGCCCGGCCTGAACGAGATGGTGTAGTCGAGGGCATTCCAGCAGGCATAGAGCGTTACCGTCGCCCCCTGCGTGGACGACAGATCAGCGGTGAGCAGCTCGACGTCGGCGAATGAGGCGCCGGAGCCGTCGCCCTCAGTATTCCAGCCCGCGAACGCATGTCCGTCGCGCTTCAAGGCCGCGGCTGAAGGCAGTTGGACGTTCGTCCCGTAGGTCTTCTGGATGGAGGCGACGGACCCCTCGGTCGCGCCGTTGCCGTCAAAGGCAATGGCGTAGGTGATTGGGGCAAAAACCGCGATGTAAGACATGGTCGCAGGCCACTGGGTGCCGGACTTGGAGATGGTGAAGCTGGCGGTCGTGGAGACGGTGGCCCCGGTCGCGGCGTCAATCCACTTGACGAAGATGCGACCATCGGACGGACGTGCGACGGCCGTGATGGCCTGGCCGGTGACGCGGCCGATGGTCTCGGGACGCCAGGTGGCACCCATGTTAACGCCGCCGGCGTTCTCGATAGTTCCACCGTCACGCGTGGAGAAGACAACGCTCGACTGGAGCTCGTTCCAGTGGGCAAACAGCACGATTATCTGGTTGCTGGTATTGAAGTCATTGACCAGCTGACCCGAGCTGTAGTGCGTACTGTTGGAGGCGTCGTCAGTGCTCATGCTCCAGTACGAGAAGGAATAGCCGTCACGGTGGATGCCGTCGGACGTTCCGCCGTCGGCGATCTGGTAGTAGACTCCATAGGTCGCGTTGTCCTGCGGAATAGAACCGGTGCCTCCGTTGGCCTGGTACTGGATGATGTAGGTCATCAGGCCGAAGTGCGCCGTGAACGTAACGGAATGGAAGGAACCGTCATGGTAGGCGATACGGTAGACGACGTCGGGTGTGATGGAGTTGGTGCCCGTGATGACCTCGTCGTTGTAGTTGTTGGTCCAGCTGACGACGCGATAGCCGTACGAGGGCGAGGCGACGCCGCCTACGCCGGAGGCAACAGGCGAGCTTGAGAGGATCTCCTCGGTCGCGCGCTTTCCAGAATCGAAGACGTTTGTCGAGCTGACCGTGCCGTTTCCGTCGGCGAGGTAAGTGATCGTAACGTTGCCGGCCTCCCAGACCGCGTAGACGGTGACCGGCAGACTGTTGTCATCGGGGCTCTCGAAATCGTAGAAGTGCGTCTCGTTGGTGAGTTGGACGGGGTCGTCCTCGCTCTCGACGTCGAAGAACCAGCCCACGAAGCTATAGCCCTCGCGCGTCGGCACGACGGACGGAACGAGGTTGACGGAGTCCCAGTAGACGTCGGTGCGGCTGTCGATCGCGGGGATGCCACCCCTGACGTCGTAGTTGACGGTGAAGTTGCCGTGGGGCGCCCAGATGGCGTAAAGCGTCTGCGCGTAGGTATAGCGGTCCACGCCCGCAGTCGTGTCGTAGGTGTACCAGGTTGCAGTGACGCCGTTCACGGTTACCGTGCCATTCTTGACGACCTGGTCGCTCTCAAGCCACGGCATGCGGAAGGTGTCGCCGTTGAGGTAGCGCGTGCCCGTTCCGTCGGCGGTGGTGCACCACCCAATGATGTCGTAGCCCTCAGCCGAGACCACGCCGTTGTAGTCGGGAAGCTCGATGTCCGTGCCGGCGTCCTTGTTAATCTGCGTGAACCCGATGATTCCCTGGTTGAACTGGGCGTTTGAGTTGTTCTTGTCGAACGAGAGCGTCGTCTGGTCGACGGGTGCCCACATGGCGTAGAGGTTGGTGACCTCGCCGAACTCGGCGTCGGTGGGGACGATGGTGGAGCCAGGCGCGAAGGTGGGGTACTCGCGGCCAGATCCGTCAGGCTGCGTATTCCACCAGAGGAGGCGCCAGCCCTTTCGCTCGTATCCCGTCCACTGGGAGCCGCTGAGGTTGGGGTCCTCGAAGGTATAGCTGTAGTTGAAGGGCGCGAAAACGTCGGGCATCTGCAGCGGGCCACCGGTCTCGTGGCCAGCCGCAGAGCGGTTGAACTTGAAGATAGTGCCGGGATACCAATGCCAGGTGACGGCATTGCCCTTGTTATTCTCGACGTCATAGATGTCGAGGAGCTCGGAGTTGGTCTTATAGGAGCCAACCTTCAGGTCAGGACCATTGGAGCCCCTCAGCCAATCAACGCGCCAGCGCGCGGCCTGGTTGTCTGCGTGATAGAGGCCGGAGTTGGTCAGGATCGAGCCGTTGTCGAGAGACAGCTCGACGAGCGAGGTGGTGCCGGTGAACGCATTGGTCCGCGGCGAGGACAGCGCCATGTTCCAGCCTGTAAGGCGGACGGTCGTGAGGGCAGAGTCGCCCTTGAAGAGGTTGGCGAAGGACGTCGTGGTGCTTCCCACCCGCATGTTCGTGCCATCGAACTCGATGAGCCCATCGTAGAAGCCGTTTGTGTTATTGAACCAATCGGAGAGGTCCGTCGGGTTGATGAGATGGCCGGACTGCGCGTCGCCCTCGATGTACTTGACGGCGCCAGAGTTGAGAACGACCCTCCAGGGCATCGAAGTGCCGTGGTCGGCGACGATGACGGAGCCCGTGGTGGAGCTGCCGGGATTGTCGACGCCAAAGGTGAGCGTGCGAGAGAGCTGGTCGTAGCGCCACCAGGCAGCGTCATTGGACGGGAAGCGGCCACCGATGTCGTCGGTCTGCCAGACGTAGGTCTGGACGCCGAGCGTGCTGCCGATGCCGGCGAGCGAGGAGGGATACCTGCGCTCAAGGTCAGCGCTTGTACCGAGCCAGTTGTTCTCGGAGCCCTGGTTCTTCCAGGAGTGCATGAGAGTCGTGCGGTAGTTGAGCTGACCGGCGACGCGCTTGGTGACCGTCCAACTCGTACCCGCGAGACTGACCTGGTCATCAAGCGTGAGCTCATTGAGCGAGTCGAGGCCGTAGAGCATGTCGCCGTAGGAGGCGGGCATCTTCCAGCCGGTGAGGTTGACGCTCTGGAGCTTCTTGAGGTTGCGGAACATGTTGCTGACGTTCGTGGCAGAGCTCATGTCGAGGCCGGAGCCGTCGTAGTCCAGGACGTTGGAGAAGACCTGCTTACGAGCATAGGTCGTATAAAGGCTGTAGTTGGAGAGCGAGTTGCCGTCGGCGCCGGTGACGAAGTAGTTCCAGCGGTAGTCTTCCATGTAGGAACCGCCGTTGTGGCCGATGCCGTACGCTCCGGCGAACCACATGCTCATGTCACCGGGCTTGGCGCCGCCAGAGGTCCTAATATGCTCCACGGAGCCAGGTTGGAGGATGTCGAACCAGGGAGCGTTGCTCCACCACAGGGCAAGGTCGCCGGAGTACATATCGTAGGCACCGCGGCCGTCGCTCCAGCCGACCGCCGAGCTGGAGTCGCTTCCGGTCGTGAAGTTAGGAAGCGACTTGTTCGTGCCGGGTCCAGCACCATACCAGAACGTCTTCGTCTGGCTGTCGTAGGCCCAGAACGCATTGTCGTTCGGGCTGAACGAGCGACCGACGCCGGGCGTCCAGACCAGCGTTACGGCACCAGCGGGGTGCTGGTTGTGGGTAAGGTCGGTACCGTAGCGCACGTTGGCCAGGTGCGTCGAAGTGTCAAACCAGGTGTCGGTCCCTTCTCCCGTGCGCCACGTGCCATTGTCCTGCCCGCGCGCGACCATGCTGGCGGCAAAGCCGGAGCCGTAAAGAATGACGTTGGGACCGACGCTGACGGTCGAGGGGCTCGTGCCGGCAAACATGTTGGTTAGGTCGGCGGCAACCTCCACAGCCGGCTCCTCGGAAGTGCTGCGAGCCAGGTTGTTTCGCATGTCCCACGCGTCAATCTCGATGGTGGAAAGCGCGGTGCAGCTCGAGAAGAGCGACGCGAAGGAGGTCGAACGCGAGACGTCGAGATTGTTGCCCAGGAACTCCAGAAGCGCGGTATGGCCCTCGAACCAGCTCTGCATGGAGCGTGGCGTGAGGAGCTGCCCCGCGCCGTTTGCGACGGCCTCAAACTTGTGGATCTTGCCCTGCGCAACCGACGGGCGCCATGGGAGGCTCGTGCCGTACTCCGTCACGACGAAGTCGTCAGAGTCGATAACCCCGTCACCGGTCACGTCGACGGGGTTATCGACGATACCGACCTGAAGGGCCTTCGTCTCGGGGTCGTAGAACCACCAGGCGTTGGGGTTGCTCTTGAAGAACTCCTTGGTGACCCAGTCATACGTCACGACGCCATGACCGTTGCCGCCCGAGGGATACAGCGAGATGAGGGCCGCGGTGGAGCCAGGGTCAGAGTCATCGTTTCCGACGACCTTGGCGTCTCCGTTCATCCAGTTACCGGAGTTGGGGACGCGCGTCGTCGTCCCAGAAAGACCGGTACCCGCAAGAACGGAGCCACCGCCCAGCGTGAGATGGGTGATGGAATCGAGGCCATCGAGCATGTTGGAGACGTCATGGCCGACGAGGTTCCAGCTGCTGATATCGAGCGAGACAAGCTCCTGGTCTCCCTGGAAGGCCGAGGAGAAGTCCACTACGTTAGAGGTGTTCCATTCCTCGGTTCCCGTTAGGGTCTCGAGGGAAGTGGCGCCCGAGAAGATACCGGCAAGCGAGGTCGCGGCGCTTACGTCCATGCTTGCCACGTCGGCCTCGGTCATCGCGCTGTAGCCCGCAAACCACCCAGCGGGATTATCGACCTCGACCTTAAGTCCGTCGACGTTGAGGGAGCTGTCTTGGAAGACGAGCTTCTGCAGAACGGACTTGATGCCCTGCCCGCCGGCATCGGGCGGAGCCAGCGAGCCCCACGGCAGGTGGTTGGCATCCTCTTGCACGTGCGTGTTGCCGTCAGTTCCGTCATAGCCGATGGTCAGGGTATGCGTGTTGAGGTTGTACTCCCACCAGACGCCCTGGTTGGAGTCAAAGCGCCCGCGGACGACCTCTTCCCAGGTGTAGGTCGCGGGCGTCAGGCTGTTGCCGCCCGCGGGATAGAGGTCCGCAAGCTTCGACGAGCTGTCGGCCCACACACCGTCAACCGCTGCGGCGGAGTCATCGCGGCTCCAAGAACCGTCGCTCTTGCCATGGCCCTCGAGGTTGTCGGAGAGACCCGTGCCGGCAAGCACCGTGCTTTCGCCCGTCTTGATCTGGGTGAGATCCCCGCAGCCGTCGAGCATGCCCGTCAGGCTCATGCCCCGCCCCTTCATGTTCCACTGCGAGAGGTCGAGGTACTTGAGGTTGGAGCATCCCGCAAACATGTAGCTCATGTTATTGGCGGCGGCGGTGTTCCAGTTACGGATGGGCGACTGGTCCTCGAGAGAGACGCAATCCTTAAACATGGACGAGAAGTTCTGAACGTTGCCGGTCGCCCACCTTGCCAGAGGCGTAAGGTCGCTCAGGCCCGAGGCGCCCTCGAACATGGAGCTGAAGTCGGTGGCGGAGACCGTAGACCAGCCGTCAAGCTGGTAGAAGCCGCCCTCGTTCGTGAGAGCGCTAACACCCTTGAAGACACCGGAAAAATCAGTGACCGAACTGGTGTCCCAGTCCCTCACGCCGGCAAGGGTATCGAGCATGGAGTCACCAGCGAACAGGTTGCTAAGGTCCGTGGCGCCCACGACGTCCATCTGGGAGCCATCGAAGGACGTGAGATTGTCGTATCCCGCAAACCAGCCCGACGGGGTCGAGAGCACGATTCCTCCCCTGCTGCCCACGGAAGTAATATTCGCGAGCCCAACGACGTCAATCCAGGGAAGGTCATCGGCAGACATGGCCACGGACTTCTCGGCACCTCCGTCTGCACCCAAGATCAGCTGGCTCGTTGCGTTCTCGTAGAGCCACCAAGTGTTGCCATTGGGCGTAAAGCGACCGCCGCGGAAGTTGGGGTCCCACACGTAGGTGAGCTGAGAGGTGAAATCGCTGCCGGCGGCGCGGGCAGGATAGCGGGATGCGAGCCTCGAGGAGCAGTCGAACCAGCCGAGGTCCTCAAGCTTCCACATGCCGTCCGAGGGCCCGCGGCCAGAGAGCGAGTCGGTGAGGCCCTGGTCTATGACTGAGCTCCGTCCGGCGACAATCGTTTGGATGCTCGTGCACCCGTCGAGCATGCCGGAGGTTTCCTGCGCAGAGGTCATGTTCCAGCTGGAAATGTCGAGGTTCGTAAGCTTGAAGTCGTCCTTGAAGAGGTCGGAGAAGTCGGTAACGCCGCTGACGTTCCAGGAGGCAATGGCCGCGTTGCTCGCAAGGGAGTCCATCTGGGAGAACATGCCGCTCATGGTGGCAGCCGAGCTTAGCTGCCAGCGCGTGATGTTCGAGAGGTCGGCAAGGCTCTCGTTGTCCCTAAAGACGTTCGAGAAGTCACTCACGTTGCTGACGTCCCAGGTGGAGGTGTGGCTAATGCTGTTGAGAGAGATGTCTCCGTCGAAGAAGCCGCTCAGGTTCTCAACGCACGAGACGTCGAGACCCTGCCCATTGAAGGAGGTCATGGCGATGTATCCGGGTTCCTCGATGAGCGAGAGGTCCTTTACCGAGAACCTGTACGTCCTCCTCGTGTCAGCGATTGCGCCACCACAGATGCCCAGGTAGAATCGCCCGGTGTATGGAGCTGTGAACGTCACGAAACGACGCTGGTAGGAAGAGGCGCCGGACTCGAGGAAGGGGATCACGGCCACGCGGCTGCCGCGTGTGTCGCCGCGAACCGCATAACGGTTGACCTCGACGCCAGGAAGGCCGCTGTTGTCGAGGCGCGTGTACGCGTCACCCTTCATGTAGAGCATGAGCGTGTAGGTCTTCCCCGCCGTCAGCTCGAGGGCGATTTGCGTGTACGCATTCTCCCAGCCGCTATCGCTATAGATGGAGATCTCCCCATCGCCACTCAGTGAGATGTTGCCATGGTCTCGCGTCCAGACGGAGAGGGTCTTGTTGGCAGCGGAGAGCATCTCCTTGGAAGCATAGGGAGAGCTGGCAAACCAAAGCGACGCGTCCTCGGGAAGGACGATCTGCCCCTGGGACGTGACACCGAGGACGTCGGCGAGGGTCACGATGCTGAGCCAAGGAAGCTCGTCGTACTTCTCGCTTACCTCGACGCGTTGGTCATCCTGGGTTCCGAGGGTCAGGACCCTCGTGGCCTTGGTGTAGTACCACCAGGCGAGCTCGTCAGAGTGGAAGCGGCCACCCAGCTTCGTGTCGTCCCAGGTGTAGATGAGAGCGTCGCCTCGGCTGTTTCCGCCGAGGGGATAGAGGCGAGAAAGGCGGGGCGAGCCGTCGAACCACGTGCCGTCGGCGAGAACCCAGCGGCCGTCCTTCGAAGTGCGCCCAGAGAGCGTGTCGTCGAGGCCGGAGGTCGCGGTCGCATCGAAGGCATCGTCATCATCGAGCACGTTCTGCTCGTCGAGAATGATTGTGTCAAGCCCCGTAACGCCAGAGAGCATGCCGTCGACAGTCGTGGCCTCGCTCATGTCCCAGCCCGTGAGATCGATAGCAGTCATGCCCGAATCGCCCGCAAAGACGTTGGAGAAGTCGGAGACCGAACTCGTGTCCCAGGCGGTAAAGGCGTAGTTGTTCGCCAGGCCGGTGTCACCGCGAAGGAGCCCGGAGATCGTCGTGGCGCTGGAGGTGTTCCACCCGTCGACGTTGCTGACTGTCGTCAGGCGAGGGTCGTTGGCGAACATCAGCGAGAGATCGGTCGCGCCGCTGACATTCATGAGCTCGCCGTCGAAGGAAGTGAGGTTCGAGTAGTTCGCAAACCAACCAGAAGGGTTGAGGAGATTCGCATTGCCCTCGGAGTTGATGGTGTACACGTTGGCGCGGCCGGGGACGGTGGCCCAGGGGAGCTGGGAGGAAGTCTCGGTGATGTTTCTGTCACCGCCGTAGTCGGCACCAATCGTCAGAACGTGAGTGCTCTTGTTATAGCGCCACCAGGTATTGAGATTGGAGAAGCGCCCACCGAGGTTGGAACCGTCCCAGTAGAACGTGAGGTCAGAGCCGTTAGCGGCACCAACCTGCGAGTAGACCGCCGCCAGGCGCGAGGCGGAATCGAGCGTGTGCTCGTAGAGCCCCTCGATGGCGCTCGAATTACCAAACCAGGTGTAGGAGGACAGGTACCAGCGTCCGTCGTCATCGTTTCTGGAGCTGATGTCGGAAAGTCCCGTCCAGACGATGGAGGTCGGGCCGAGTGTAATCGTGTCGAGGAGCGTTGCATTGTAGAGCATGTTGGTGAAGTCCGCAGAGGTGGACATGTTCCAACCGGAGAAGTCGACCACGCGCAGCGAATCGGGGTGATAGAGGAAATGGGAGAAGGATGTCACGTTCGAGACATCCCAGTTGCTGATGGCACTGGCATCAGTGAGCGCGTTGGCATCGTAGAGGAACGAGGTCATGTTGATGACGTTTGAGACGTCCCAATTGGCGATTCCGGAGAGGTTGGCGAGGGAGCGCGCGTTGCAGAACATCTCGGTGAGGTCCGTGGCGTCGGCAAGGTCCCAGTTGGAAATGCCCGTGAGCGTCGTGAGGCCGGTGCAGTCGCGGAACATGCGATAGAAGCTCGTGGCCTTGGAGGGATCCATCGCGCCACCGTCGAACGTGACGAGGTTTCCGTACCCGTAGAACCAGCTGGCGGGATTGTGGGGCGCGATGTTGCTGCGGGCGACGACGTTGTTGGTATTGCCGGCAACGGCAACACTGTACTTGAGCCACGGAAGCTGGTCGCGTGTCTCGTAGACGTCCAGGTTCGTGCTGTTCGCGTCAACGCCGAAGGTGAGCGTCCTTGTGAACGGATCATAGGTCCACCACGCGGAGCTATTTGTGGTCGTAGCTCCACTGTTGGCCAGGAAGTGGCCTCCAGGCTGCCCGTTCTGCCAGTCGTACGTCATGGTCTCGGCAGGGCGCGTCACGTCTGCGGCATAGCGGTCCGCGAGGTTGGCGGTGCCGTCGAACCAATAGCCACCGCGCAGCTGCCAGCGGCCGTTCGCCGCCGCATGCCCGGAGAGGGCCTGTCCGAACCCCGTGCTGTTGGTGGAAGTGGAGGTGGAGCCGCTCTCGGAAAGAACGACGTTCTGCCCGAACGTCACCGTCGAGAGGCCGGAGCAGTTGTTGAGGAAGCCGGTTCGTCCGCCGCTCGTGGGAATGCTCGCACGCATGTCCCAGCTCGAGATGTTGAGGTTGGTGAGCAGGGTGTCACCGCTGAACATGTAGGCGAACGTGGTCACGTTGGAGGTGTCCCACGTGGGAGAGGTCAGCACGACCTCAGAGAGAGACGTGTCATTCGCAAACATATAGCTCATGTCGAGGGCGGAGGAGGTATTCCAGCCGTTGATGTACTCGACGGAGTTGAGCGCACGGCAGCCGTCGAAGGTGTGGGAGAAGGACTCGACCTTGCTGACGTCCCAGTTGCGGAGGTAAGAGAGATCCGTGAGCGAAGAAGTACCCCGGAAGGTGCTTGCCAGACTCTCGACGTTGGAGGTGTTGGTCCACAGCTCGATACCATCGATGGTAGAGAGACTCGCGTCATCCTTGAAGAGGTTGGCGAGGGAGGTGAAGCGCTCGGTGGGCCAGGCGCCAATGCCCGTGATGGTCGTAAGGTTGGGGTCATTCTCGAACAGGCTCGCGATGGATCCGTCGAACTGGTCGGAGAAACGCAGGCCCGTGCCGTCGAAGTCAATCAGGTTTGCGTAATCCTTAAACCAACCCTCGGGGTTCGTGAGCTTGATGCCGCCGCGGACGACGATGTGGCGAATGTTGGAAATGAGCGCGTTCCACGGGAGTCCGGCCGGGATCTCGGTGGTCCCGTTGATCGCCTTGTCGTCGACGGTAAAGTCAGCCCCGACGACCTCGGTAGTGCCGATGGTCAGGGTCTGGTTGCTCTCGTGATAACGCCACCAGGTGTTGGTAATGCCCGAGCCGTACCTGAAGCGGCCGCCGGGCTCATTGGACCAGACGTACTCGTAGGTCCCCGCGAAGGCGGCACCGTCCGCCGTGTATAGCGCGGCAAGAGCGGAGGTGCTGTCAAACCACTTGGCGTCGTTCCTTTCCCAGGCGCCGTCGACAACCCCGCGACCCAGGAGACTGTCCGTAAATCCGGTTCCGGCAAGAATAGTAAAGTTGTCAGAGACCTTGACCGTCGAGAGAGCGTGAGCGCCAGCAAGCATGTTAGAGACGCTTGTCGCCTGGTCCATGCGCCACTTGGAGAGGTCGACAGTGTCCAGGACGGTGACGGCGTTGTCGGCACCCGTCAACGAGTTAAGCATGTTAAACATGTTCGAAAGGTCTGTGCCGACGACGTTCCAATTTACGAGACCAACCGCATTCGCAAGGTGGATTGCGTTGCGGAACATGGACTCCATCGAGGTCACGCGGGTAGTGTTCCAGGTGGCAAGGTTATCGACCGCCTCAATCGCGGTGTTGCGGAACATGGATGCCATGATGACGTCCTCGGACTGGTTGATCTGCCAAGAGGCCAAGCCCAACAGGTCGTAGAAGGACGCGTCATCGCGGAACATGGACGAGAAGTCGACAACTCCGGAGACATCCCAATCGGACATGTCTCCGACAGACGAGAGCACGCCGTCGCTTTGGAACATCGAAGCCATGGTTGTGACGCCAGAGGTATCCCAGTCGCCAAGCCCACTGACCGTTGTGAGGGCGGGGTTGTTCGAGAACAGGTTGGAGAAGTTCGTCGCATACCCCGTCACGACGCCGCTCATATCGATGGTGACCACGTTGCTGTAGGTGGAGAACCAGGACTGAATGTTGGTGGGCGCTAGGCTGCCGTCAGAGACGACCGAATAAATGTAAGACTGCAAGCCGTGACTGGTCCTCGTGGTGTTCCAGGAGCGCAGGAAGTCCCAGGGGATGGTGGAGGCCCCCTCAACGGTGACGCCAGATGCGACCTCATTCACCTGGCTGTCGGCGGCGACGCCTGTGCCATGAAGCGCAAGCTCGCCGTTGGCATAATGCCACCAGGTATCGTCATTGGACCCGAAGCGACCCGCAATCTCCCCGATAGAGAGCTCGTATATGCCCTGCGATGCAGCTCCACCGTGGCCGGCATACGAAGTCATGAGCTCCTGCCAGGATCCCATCCAACCGTCTTCCCCGCGCTTCCAGACGCCTCGCGAAGTAACGCCCTGGGTCTTGCCCTGGGTGGCCGAGGAGCCGAGGAGCTGGTAGATGTTGTGATCGGACGTAACGGTCAGGTTAAAGCCGACGGCCTCGACGTTATCCTCGACGGTCATGACGATATAAAGCGTGTCACCCTGGACGGTCAGTGTGACGCCGGTCATGGTGCTTCGACTCCAGCTGCCCTGTGAAACGCCGTTCCTGTTATAGATGGTGACCGTATCGGCATGGTAACCGTTGTAGTACCAGGTCCTGTAGCCCATCTTGTAGTAGGGATCCGAGCTAAAGGTCACCGTGAGGCTGGTGGCCCCAGGTGAGTAGACGTACCAGGTGTTCACGCCGAGGCCCGTAGCATAGCGCGTATAGTTGTGGGCACTCTCGACCACGAGCGCGTAGGTGGGACCGTCGGCGTCGGGGTTAAACTTGTCGCCAAGTGTCATCTTGGTGAGGGAGACGCACCCCGTCAGGAAGCCCGAAACCGTGGGGGCGGTCGCGCGACCGTTACTCGCGGTCATGTCCCACCCGCTGAAGTCGAGCGCAAGAACGGAGGACATGCCCCTAAACATGTTGTTAAAGGTAGTCGCCTTGGTAGTATCCCATTGAGAGATACCGGTCACGTATCGCAGAGACGAAGCTCCTTGGAACATCGAGGAGAAGTCCTCAACATTTCCGGTCGAGAAGCCCGAGAGGGAATCGAGAGCGGACAGGGCCGAAGTTCCCTTAAATGCAGAGGCAAAGCTTGTCATCTCGGAGGTGTCCCAGTCGGAGATGCCCGTGACGCTTTGGAGCCTAAGATCATTCTCGAAGACGGACGCCATGCCGAGGCAGACGCTCGTGTCGAAACCCTCTCCGTCGAAGGACACGAGGCTGGTGTAATTCTTAAACCAGCTCGAAAGGTCGTCCATCTTGAGGTAGCCGCTCGTGGCAGTCTTAGTGGTGACGGACGTCACGCTCACGGCGGGAACGATGGCAACGTTGACGTTGCCGGAGCTGGGCTTAGTCCAGGGAAGCGCGGAGTCACCCATCCCCAGCGCCGTCTCGGTCACGTGGGTTCCGTTGGCTCCAAGGTCTCCGCCGTCCACGCCAATCTGGAGCAGCCCCGTTCCGGCACCAGACTTGGTGTAGATCCACCACGCGTTTCCGTTGGAGAGGAACCTGCCGCCCAGATGGTTTCCGTCCCAGTTATAGGTAAGCTTGCCCGTGGGGTTAGTCGCTGTCGAAGCATAGCGGTCAGAGAGACGGCTAGTCGTATCGAACCAGATCCAGTCACCAGCAGAGCTCTCGAGCAGCCACATGCCGTTGGTGTTGCCGAGTCCGACGAGTGTATCTTCGAAGCCCGCGTCATCCATCAGGACGCTCTCGCTCAGGATCAGCCTGCGAATTCCAGAACAGCCCGCAAGCATGTTGGTCCTCGAATCGGCGTCGTCCATCGACCAGCTGTGCAGGTCGAGCTCGGTCAGAAGGGAATCGTTGTAGAACGCGCCGCTGAAGTCAGTAACGCCCGAGGTGTTCCAGCCCGAGAGATCCGAGAGCGTGCTGAGGCTGGTCGTCCCGTAGAAGACATTCTTGATCGTAGTGAGGTTGCTCGTGTTCCATCCCGAGATGCCCGTAATGCTCGTAAGTCTGGTGTCGCCCTGGAACATGGACTCCATCGAAGTGACGGACGAGAAGTCGAAGACGGTCCCGTCAAAGGTCTCGAGCAGGCGGTAATCATAGAACCAACGCTGGAAATTGACGGGCACGACCTTGCCCCTTGACGCAGAATCGTACCAGAACGACGAAACCTCGGTAACGCCATTGGGGTCGTTAACGTCATCAAGGAGGACGCGCCACGGCAGCATATGGTCCTCGGTGCCGTCATCATATTCGGTCACGATCCCGTCACGCGTCGGGTCGGAGATGCCCACAGAGAGTTTGCCGTTGTCGTAGTGCCACCAGACGTTGTCGTTAGAGAGGAAGGTGCCCAGTAGAACGCCCTCGTTCCAATCGTACGTTGCGGTGTAGTACGTGGGAGAAGTGCGCGTGTTCTGCTGATAGCGAGCGGCGAGGCTGTCGGTGTTGCCAAGGGACTCGCCGCTACGTGACCAGGTTCCCCATTTTGCTCCGTGCTTTACGAGCTCGTTTCCGAAGCCCTCGTCATCAGCATCCAGAACGACCCCGTCACTCACCGTGATGTGAAGGAGGGACTCGAGGCCCGTAAACATATCCTTATACGTGATGGCAAGACGCGTCGGAGAAAGGTCCATGTCCCAATTACGAATGTCGAGCGTCTCGAGCTTGTTATCTCCCATAAACATGCCGTCATAGCAGGTAGCGCCGTCGACCTGCCAACCCGAGACGTCAGTCAGGCTGACAAGCGAGGTGAGTCCGGCAAACGCATTCTCGAACGTCTGGACGCGATTGACGCCGTTCCAATTGGAGAGATTTAGGAAGGTCGTCAGGGAGCTGTCCCCGTAGAAGAGGTTCTTCATGCTCTCGGTGCGACTCGAGTTGATGCCGATGGCGTCGAACGATGTCAGCTTGGTGAGGCCCTGGAACCATCCCTCCATGGAGAGAGGTGAAATACCGCCTTCAGAGGTGACCTTAGTGATGCGAGTGAGCGTGGAAATGGCACTCGCCCACGGCATGACATGGCGTGAGGTGCCGTCACTATACTCGTTGACGACACGGTTGTCGGCCGTGCTGACCGCACCGACCGTAAGGGTTCCAGCCTTGCTTCCGTTGGCCTGGACCTCGCGATAGAAGACCCACCAGGCGTTCTGGTTGGAGGGGAACCTTCCGCCAAGCCTGTTGCCGTCCCAGTGATAGGTAAGCACTCCCGTCGGGCGCGTTGCGCCGACACCGAAGCGCTCATTCAGGACTGCCGAGGTTCCATAGCGCTTCTCGAGCTCGGCAGAACAGTCAAACCAGACCTCTGTGGCACCATCCGAGAGCACCCAGATGCCAAGCGTATTTGCGCGAGACGAGAGTCCGTTGATTCCGGACCCATAGATAATCGAGTCATCGGAGAGCGTAATGGTCGCGAGGATGCCGCACCCGGAAAACATGCCGCTGCGGCTTGCGCCCTCCTGGTTTTGCCAATTCTCAAGGGAGACCGTGGTGAGCTTTCCGTCATTCTGGAACATATTGGCAAACGATGTCGTGCCAGAGACGTCCATGCCTGAGCCGCTAAACGTCGCCAGGTTCGAATAGCCTGCAAACCAAGAGTATAGGTTGTCTGGGGCAATACCGCCCGTACTCGAGACGGAGTAGATGCGGCTGACTATGTTGAAGACCGTGACCGTAGTCCATGGGAGCTCGTTTGAGAGCTCGGAGACCGTGAGATCCTCGTTGTCGGCCGTCTTGCCCGCTCCAATGGTCAGGAGCCCGGAATTGTAGTCATATATCCACCATGCGTTGTCGTTGCTGGGGAACCTGCCGGAGTAGCGGCCGCCAACCCAACGATAGGTCTTCTCCCCCACTTTGTGGCCGTTGGTTGCTGATGATGTCCCATAGCGCGCGTTGAGGTTGGTCGAAGAGCCGAACCAAGTCTCGTCAGTCGTAAGCCATGACCCCGCGTTGGGATCGCGGGAGTACTTGTTCTGGCCAGCAACCTTGCCGAGATTGACGTTATCGAGCCCCGTTCCCTCAAGGATGACACCATTTCCGAGCGTCACTAGCGAAAGCGAGCGACAGTTGAGGAACATGTTGGTGCGGGTCGAGCCGGCATCCATCACCCAGCCGGAGATGTCTAGCGTCTGCAGGGAGGTCGCCCCCGACAGGAAGCCTTCGAATGTGGTGACACCAGAGACGTCCCAAACCGCAACGTCAACAAGACTGGTGAGCGACGAGGCGTTGCGGAACATGTTGGCGACCGTCTCAAGCGAGGACGTGGTCCACTGGTCAAGGCCAGATATAGTCCTGAGGGAGCTCGCCCCATCGAACATGCCGGCGAGGCTCGTAACGCCGCTCACGTCCCAGCCGCCAAGGCCGGTCACGGTCGAGAGCGCCGAGCAGCCGGAGAACATATTCGCGAGCGTTGTGTTGGCAGACACATCGAAGCCCTGCCCGTCGAAGCTCGCGAGACTCTTATAGCCCGCGAACCAGCTTGTGGGATCCGTGGCTTGGAACATATTGGCACTATTGGACGAGACGGCGGTGACGCGGTCCGTCGAGCCGATTGCGGCCAGCCATGGCATGGGCGTCTGAGCCGTATGGACCTCGGCGATGACGTTAGTCTCTCCGGCGGGAATCGTGGACTCGGCACCAATGGCAAGCCTGCCGCCAGAGAAAGTCCACCAGGTATAGTCGTTCTCGAAGCGACCGGACAGGACATTGGCGTTCCAGCTGTAGATCTGCTCGCCTAGGCCCGAACCTCGCCCGGAATGGTCGTTCTGGTAACGGGCAACTATATTAGATGTGCTACCAAACCAGGCATTGCCGGTCGTAGACCACGAGCCGTCGGAAGGCTCACGCGTATTGTCGAGTTCGTAATCCGAGAAGCCCGAGCCCTCGAGACCGACACCATCGCCAAGCGTGACGGTCTTAAGCGACTTGCACCCCAGGAACATGTCGTCTCGACTCGCGCCAGAGTCCATATTCCAACCGGAGATGTTAAGCGTCTCGAGCTTGGCGGCCCCGGAAAGGAAGCTGTCAAAGGTCGTAACCCCCGAGACGTCCCAGGAGTAGATGTCAGTGAGCGTGTAGAGCTCACCGTCACCCTTAAACATGTTGGAGACATCAGTGAGCGAAGCCGTATTCCACCCACTAACCCCACCTAGTGTCGTCAGTGAATCATTGTCCTCAAACATGGACTTCATGGAGGAGACAGTGGAGACGTCCCAGGTGCCGAGGCCTAGCACGGAAGAGAGATAGCCATCATCGTAGAAGAGCTTCTCAAAGGTTGAGTTGGAATGAATCTTCAGGCCATGGGCCTCGATCTTCTCCAAAGCCCAATACTCCATAAACCAACGGTCGAGGTGGGTGGGCTCAAGGTCGGCACCGGCCTCGATGACAATCTGGTGGACATTGTTGTTGACAAACTCACGTCCAAGGACGGTCTTCCAAGGCTGCGCAGTGTAGACCTCCTCGACCTGGCCATCATATCCTGCGCTCTGGAATGTCGTGCCGAGCGTAAGGACCTTGCCTTCGGAATCCCACTTCCACCATGCGTTGTCATTCGAGGCAAAGCGCCCGCGAATATTTCCAGGCTTCCAGGTATACGTCGCGATGCCAGAGTAGTTGGGGCTCGAAAGGCGTGTGGAGTCGTAGCGCTTGGCGAGGTCGGAGGTATTGCCGAACCACGGATCGGTCCCAGCGGCCGATGCGGCGTCATCGCGCTCCCAACTTCCCACGTCGTTCGCACGAGAGGCATTGGAGTCGAATCCGGTTCCATCAAGCTTGACGGTGTCATTGATGATAAAAGAGACCAGGTTGTCGACACCACTAAACATATTGGTACGCATCACATCGGGCATCTGCCAGCCTGATAGATCAATCGTCGTGGCAGCCTTAGCATCCCTAAAGAGTTCCGTGAAGTCGAGGGCAGCCCTAACATCCCAACCCGAAAGGGCGGTAATCGAGACGAGGTCCTTATCGTTACGGAGAAGATACGAGAAATCGCTCACCTGAGAGACGTCCCAATTAGCCAGACCCTCAACCGACGTGAGGGATCCGCAGCCGTCAAGCATTCCCGAGATGGAGGTAACGCCCGACATATCCCAATTCTCGAGTCCGGAGAGCGTCGAGAGCGTGTGGCAACCACGAAGGAAGTATGCGAAGCTCGTAGCCGCGCTCGCGTCGAGGCCAGAACCGTTAAAAGACATGATGCCGGTATACAGATGAGCGGAATAGCCGTCGCTGTTAGTCGAGTTAAACCAGGCGACAGGATTCTCGGGAGTGACACCGTCGAGGAATTCGACGATGCGAATCTGGCGAAGATCAGCCAGAACGCTGAGCCAGGGGAGCTGATCATAGGGCTCAGAAACATTCTTGCCCAGAGGGGAATTGACGTCGCCAACGCCAATAGTCAGAGTGCCAATGTTCGACTCACCGGGATCGAAGAGCCAGTAGACGTTGTCATTGGAGACGAATCGTCCGGAGAACATGCCACGAGACCACACATATATATAAGTAGCATCCTGCGACCCCGAAGCATAACGGCTAATCAGGTTGTCACCAGACCCAAACCAAGCCTTGTCATCGGTAACCCAGGAGCCATCAGCGGGAGTATGGCTCGCAAGAGTAATGCCAAGGCCAGAAGTGGCACCAAGTCGGACATCGGGACCAAGCGTTAGCGTCGAGAGGTTGGTGGTCCCGGTAAACATATCTGCATCGGAGGTGGCCGAAGACATGTCCCAGCCATCAAGGTTGATTACCTTAACCGAAGAACCCCTAAAGAGTTCCGAGAAATCAGTTGTGCCAGAAACATCGAGACCGCGTCCGTCGAAGGACTCAAGATTGGTGTAGGAGCTGAACCAAGACGCAAGAGACGTAGGCGCAAGATTGCCAGTGGAAAGAACTTCACGAACCTGCTTGACGGTAACCTTTCCTTCAACAAGCCAGGGCGCGCTCTCACGACTGGAAAGAGTTACGGACTTGTTGGCTCCGCCGTCGGCGCCGAGGGTAAGTTTATTTGAATCATATTTCCACCATGCATTGTCATTGTCGGAGAAACGACCGCCGCGCTGTCCCGCATGCCACGTGTAAGTAATTGAATCGTTGGGGAGAAGAACGTTTGAACCCGTGTAGCGACTCGCAACATTGCTTGAAGTTCCAAACCAATCGGCAATGCTAGCATCCCAAGTTCCGTCAGTAGCTTCACGATTCAAATTGAATCCATCGTTCGCAAAACCTGAACTAGTAAGAACTGCATTCTTCGAAAGAGTAATTGAATTGAGGTTCGAAACACCCTTGAACATATCAGCAAGGTTCAGATTCGAAACTGAATTCATAACCCAACCGGTAAGGTTCAGTTCAACGAGTGCAGAGTCATTCTCAAGAAGGCTAGTGAAGTTCGAAACGTCGTTAACAACAAAACCTGAACCGTCAAAAGATGCGAGGATTGAATAATTGGCAAACCAACTAGCAAGTGAACTTGCCTTAACTGAACCCTGAACAATAATGTGAGCAATCGTATCGCGCGCGACGGAGGGAAGCCAAGGCAGAGAGTTATAATTCTCGTTCAGGATAATATTGCTAGCGTTTGAATCGCCTGCGATTGTAAGGGTCTTTGACTCGGTGTCATAACTCCAACTGATGGTTGCATCCGAAACGAAGTGTGACTGATATTTAAATGTGTAAGTAACGGGAGTAGCCTCGGTTACTTTCTGAGCGTACCTAGCAATAATCTCGCCAGTGGTAAAAGGAACGTTGGAATTGTTAAACCAAGTACCAGCCGTATTACCGCGACTTACTGAATCACCGAAGTTTGTGTCGCTCAGGATTACATCGTTCGCGACGGTAAAGCTCTCGATTGAATTGAGACCGCTAAGCATGTTGACGCGATTATTGGCCCCAAACAAATCCCAGGATGAAAGATCGATGGCGACTAGAGACTCGCAACGGTCGAACATCTCCGAGAGGTTCGCCCCACTGGCAGCGCCCGTCCCAACGAAGTTCGTAACGTTGACGAGATTGGAGCATCCCTGGAACATCTTCGAGAAGTTGGAGATGCCCGTAACAAGAAGCCCCTCGCCATCAAAGCTGACGAGGGAGCTGAAGTTTGCAAACCACGAAGCAAGAGAGGCAGGATTGACCTTCCCGACAAAGCGAATCTCGATAACATCGGAGGGCGTGATGGCAGACATCCACGGAAGGGCGCCACGCTCTGAGCTGGAGGCGGAAAGCCTCAGCTTTTGGGCGGTATTGGAGCCGATAGTGAGTGTACCGTTAACGAAGGTCCAATACCCGGTTACACCGTCCTCCCCCGTAAACGTCTGGGGGTCCGAGTAGTTCTCGGCGGCAACGCTGAGCGTGGGAGTGGAGCGAAGGCCATTGGAACCCTCCCCCGAACCAGCCGGAACCTCTACGCCCTCAGAAAAGAAGCTCTTCTCCCCCGCTACGGACCGCGCAGAACCTGCAGGTTGGTCAATGGTGACGTCGTCATCGGTATCCCCCTCTTCCTGAAGCTGCACGTCAGGCGAGGCGACCGAGGGAGCAGTCTCGGTAGCGTCACCAATGGTGGAGCCAGCAGCATCGGTCGTGGTATCGGAAGGCAAAGCCGCCTGGTCGGTCGAAGGAAGCGCGTCGTCAGATACGCCGGTAACTGAGGTCGCGGGAGCAGTCGCGGCCTGGTTGCCCTCGGAGGACGGAGCAAATATTGCGGCACCGGAAGGAGCGGTCGCCTGCTGCGTGGATCCCGCAGCATCCGTATCAGGCGCAGTCGCGGGAGCAGTCGCGACGGACGCATCAGAGGCGAAGACGTCATCGGCGAGCGCCGGATGCGCGGCAAACATGGACGCAAGCATAGTCATCGCCAGCGCCATGGCAAATACGGCGACAAGGCGGCGGAGAAAACTCTTATAGGGGGTGGGTGCGTCCATGCTCACCTCCAAACACAATCCTTGCAGGTTGGCAAAACACGCCAACATATAAATAGGATGCAACCGACGGGCGCATTTGGAGTATGAAGTCGGTAACTACCCAAAGGGACAAAAGACACAAGAGTAGTATTATTTATCATACTAACACTAAATTAGTCACATTTACCAGAGCCCAATTGCGATGCCGAGGAGCAACGCCTTGGACAGCCGACGAACGGCATGCAACTCAAGGCGAACGTAGGAACACAACTCAGAATGTACATCCGCGATACAAGAGCCAAACGAGTGTCGGCGAAGCTTCGCGACCTTCAAATTGCAATCAGGATGCTGAGAAGAAACTCTCGACCTGACCCCGAGGCTTCTCTCCCCCGCCGGTCTCTTGCGGTGGATCAGGCACCGCAAGAGAATATTGCGAGGCTATACGAGCGGCCGCGTTGAAGCAGTCCCTCAGGCCCACCTCCCCGACACCGTATCGACCACCGCCCATCCACCTGCAACGAGCACGCAATACAAGCACGCAACGCATAGGAACACAACGCATAGAAAATGTCACTTGACGAATCGCATGCAAGAGAACCAGAGGTCAATCGAAGAAAAGAGTGTATCGACAGACGATTCTAATCGACAGCGGATTCGCCCCCCCAGAGAGAATGGCCAAGCCGCCAAAAAGCCAGAGAGCCAGAATGCCGGAAAAGGCGGTTATGAGGCACGACAATCGAGCCATTATAAGGCGTTTTAAGGCTCTAGAATTTTTAGAATGGGTAATACGACCTACAGCAAATAACAATTGGCCGGCCCCAAGAATCATACTGAGGCCGGCCAACTATATATATGTAAGAAGAATCTACGCGACAGTCTTGGGATCGAATGCGCCAGCCTCTGCAGAAGGAAGCGGTCGGGCAAAAAAGTAGCCTTGGATAATGTCGCAGCCCATTCGTTTGCAAATCGCGTATTGCTCCGCAGTCTCAACGCCCTCCACGATGATCTTCTTATCTATGCCGTGGATTAGTTGGGTAAGGTGATCGATGAAGTCTTCCTTACCAGGGACCATGTAAGTATCAACCAGAGACTTATCGAGCTTAACGTACTCAGCTGGAGTGGTCGCCATTCTATAGAGAGAAGAATAACCGGTTCCAAAGTCATCGAGCGCAAGAGAAATGCCCATTTGTTCAAGTCTGGAAAACAGTTCTTCAGCAAGACCTTCGTTCTCGAGCATCATCGATTCCGTAATTTCAATCTTGAGATAGCGCGGTTCAACGTCATACTCGCGAAGCAGGGACTCAACGAAATCGCAATAGGTTTCGTCGCGAAGCTGAGCAGCCGAATAGTTAATTGAAACGACCTTCATTTCGCGACCCTCGGCACGCCAGGCAGCCTGCTGCTGGATCACTTTCTTGGTAACGATGCGATCGATACTCGAGACAAGACCAGCAGCCTCAGCAACCGGAATGAATTGATCGGGAAAATACGCGTTGTCCTTTAGTCGAACAAGAGCCTCATAACCGTAGACGGACTTGTCGTAGGTGTTCACCTGGGGCTGGAACAAAACGACGGGACTCTCCTCCGCAATCGCAAGCTTAAGATAGTCCGTAATCTCAAGCTTTCTCTCCATGTCACGTTTCATCTGTTCGTCGTAGAAGAATACCGAGTCGCCACCACCGACCACCTTGGCATTACGAATGGCGAGGTCGACGCACTGGACAATAGAACTCTCGTCCATCGACTCATCCCAATTGGCAACGCCGTAGCTTGCCTCAATGTCGAGAACGGAATCGCCAAAGGCAACCTTCTCGGCAAACACATTCATTATCTGAGCGAGAAGAGCTGATTCCGGTTCGACGCGTTCACCCAGAACAAGGATGAACTCGTCGCCAGCAGAGCGCACAAGAAGCTTGGAGTCAATTTCACTCAGGCGCCTACCGATCTCTTTCAGAACATAGTCGCCGCAGTCATGCCCGTACGAGTCGTTGATGTCACCGAAGTCGTTAAGGTCAATACTCACAATCGACTGAATTGAACCGTTCTTCTCGTCATGCAGAAACTGCATGAGAGCCTGCCTGTTGGGAAGATCAGTAAGGATGTCGTGAAAGAGACGGTACCTGAGGTTGTTGCGAGACTCAAGAATCTCAAGAGAATCACGAAGGCTGCGAGCATAGCCGATGTACGCAAAGGCCAAAATGAAAGTTACCGCAAGCAGCAGGAGGAACACCGGGAACAGAATCGGCCTGACGGACTGCCAGCTTATGCCATGCTCGTTAATCATGATTGCGTCTACGGGCACGTCAGACTTATCCAACCCGAAGCGATCCAAGACCTTCGCATCATATATATATGATGGGGTGGCATCCGTTACGAGGGGCAGGTTACCAGGAAGCTCCCCGTTTAGAATCTGAATGCACATTTCTGCAGCTTGTGCACCTTGCCTTTCGTAATCGACAAAACCTGAGCCACAAATTCCCTCGCCTACGCCACCGATGCTGTCGCGAAACACGGGGCGCGAGCACTTCTCGGCGACATAGTGAGAGCTCTCGTCGAGCGAGTAGGCGTTGCCGTCAGCATCCTCGTAAGAAGCAAGGTGAATGACGATGGTGTCGTCACCAACGTTGGAAAGACGCTCTCCAAGCTCGTCGTGCGTAAGCTCTGACGTATTCACGATGTTGAACTCAAACCCGCTGAACTCGGACTTGAGAGATTCAAAAGTTGAACAAGAGCCCCTGCCGGTTGAGGTGTTGTCCACAATGGCGAGGAACTTGTTTGCGCCTGGAAGAAGAACCGATGCCGCGCGCATAGTATCGGCAAGCGAGCTGTTCTCATATATTCCGGTCTCGTAGCCCGACTGGGTCGCCCGGGTGGCATGGTCAAAATCGTTGACGCCAAAGAATACGACGGGAAGGCCCCTAAACAAAGTGTCGTGGTTCTGCTCGACGAAGGTAAGGGCGTCGTCATCGGCGCAGATAATGGCGTTATAGGAATCGGACGACGAGATCTTCTCGGCCATCGTTCTTTTCCAGGCATCATATGCCGGCGAGCCAACCGGATAAGCCTTGGTGTCCATATACTCGACGTCGACCTCAACCCCACTGCGCTTCATGTAGTCGAGAACGCCCTTGCGCTCGTACGGTACGGTAGCGTGGGAATCGTCGTAGCTCATGATAAGAAGGACGCGCGCCTGGCTCTCCGATCGGATTACCCCATTCGCAACGGTCTCAACCTCAACCTGATGGTTAGTGTTTTGGTTTAAGAGGAACATGCCGATAACGGCGCAAACCGCAGCCGTCAAAAAGAGCGAGATGCGCAGGATGTGATAGCCCACGCTACGCTTATTCTCGTACTTCGAGGAATCAGCGGACGATTCGACGAACTCCGAGTTGTTCATTTCGGCAGTCATGACTACCCTCCCGCCATCAATAGCCACTCGCGATGATGCACGTGAGAGGGGCTAATCTTGCTCGTCATTAGTATTATCGTCCCCAGAGGAGGCCGCGCGACGACGTTTACGACCAAAGATGCTGGTCAGACGGTCAACCGGTCCCCGACCGGCCGCCTTCGCTTCTGCCGCAATTTCGGCAAAAATGTCAGCGAAACCACTGGCTCCCGTAGCTCCAGCCGCACCGGCGACGGCGGCGCCGAGTGCAGAGGCGCCGACGCCAGCCAGCGCAGCAATAGTTCCGACGGCAGTCACAGCCGTAACGACCGAGCCCGTGGCGGCGACTGCCTGCGCCGAGGTCATGTTGTTGAGAGAAGAGAACAAGCTCTGGTCCTCAGAGGCGCTGCTCAGAGGCTGCGTAACGATGGGGCTCTCAAGCTCGGGAAAAACAACCTCAGACAGAGGCTCGACAACAGGCGTCAGAACGCTCTCAATCGTTTCAATAATCTTGCCAGGAATAGCTGGAGTGACAGAATCGTCCTCCACAACAGGAGAAGCAGGCTCGACAGGACTATTGGGAACGATAGGAGTAACAGGGCTGACTGCCTCATACATCGCGTAGAGGTTAAGCACCCCGCCGTCACTGTCAACAAGAGCGCCCCGTGAGATCAGGCCATTAATCAGGTCTCGAGAAGCAGAGGAACCAGGGGCGAGATATACACCGGAACCATCCGGAGAAGTATTCCAACCAATGAACCGCATTGAACCAGAAGAAGGGCCGGAAGAAGAGAAGGACCCACCCGATTCGTAAGAAAGTGAACTCGAGCCAATTCCGGAAGAACCCGAATGATAGTTCACGCCATACACGTTTGAGGAAAAACTCGCAATAAACAGCAGGTCGGACCGAATTGAAGAAGACCCCATTGCAGCGTTTGAAACTGAGCGAGCATCAAGCGAGCTTATGATGGAGCGGGAAGATCCGCCCCCAAGAAGAGAGGATACGTCCTTCTCCCCCGCCCGCACCGTCCAGCCAGCGAAGTGGAACCCCGTGTTTGCGACGGCAGCAACGTCGTAGCCGTTGCCGTAGCCACTCATGTCAGAGCCAGAAACTGCGCCGATCTTCTGGGAAAAAGAGCTGGTAGAAGAAGAGATACCCGGGCTCACCGTAAGGATGCCGTTATCGCCGCCCTGAAATAGAAGAGAGACGGAAGACTCCTTCCACTGTGCGTGAAGTACGAGCGAGAGGGTCGCGCCTGTCGTAGTGAAGGCCCCTCGCGAAAGGAGTTGGGAAAGGACCTGGGGAGAGATGCTCCCTCCCTCGTCGAAGTGCATCCCTCCAAAGGGGTCACTCGCCGGATCCAAAGCCACGTCCCAGCCGGTAAAGGAATAGCCATGCCGGACATAAGGATTAGAAGGAACGACTACCGAGACGCCAAAGGAAGAGACTGCAGAATAGTCGATACCAGAGCCCCCGTTGGCGGCAGTCTGAACAGCAAACGAATCAGGACTAAAACGGGCAACAAAAGAGCAGGTCGTTGGCCAACCGTCGGCAGGTCTAGCCGGCGTAAAGCCCAGCTCACTGGAGACGAGATTGCCTGACGATTCGTCATACCATCCGTCAAACCGATATCCGGCACTGGGGCGAGCCGTAACGCCAACGGCCGTGCCACCAAGATTTGAGCTGAAGAATTCAGTCGAGCTACTGGACCATGTTGACGAGTTATTAGACCTGAGTTGGCCACCAGTGCGAACGGAATACGAAATCGTTGAGGGATGAGAGCTGACGATGCTAGCAACTTGCAACAAGTTGCTAGCAGAATTGGCACTCAAATTGCTATCAGCATTTTCATCTGGCACACCACCATTGCTAGCTAGCACGATTAGCTGGGAATTATTGCTGCTAGCAGTAGTTTGATGCAGTCCGTCATCAGCTCCCGTGACTTCAACGATCGACGCGGAGTCGGTGATTGAGTCCATTATTGATTCATCGTCGTCAGCAGCGATATCGCTCGAACGGGACGAATCCAATGCGGAGTCACCGATACCGAGCCGCCCCTCAGGAGCCCCTTGGCCAAGACCAGGCTTATCGGAAACTACGCCATCCGTCACAGAGGACGCCCCGAAAAGCCAAGGCCCGCAAGAGTCATTGGCCACAATAGTCGCGATGCCGTCGGTCCCAGCTAGGCAGTCAACTGAATAGTCTCCGCAGTCGGATGGAAGACGATCTCGTTCCGAGACGGCATCGGCAGCATCACCTTGCGCTGTATTATCCGCAGCCACCTCGACACCGAAAGCGCAGGTGGGCATTATGAGAATGCGGACGAGAAACAGGGTGACGAAGAGGCAGAGTGTGAGGAGGAAGCGTCGAAATCTATCGACGCTTCCCTCCCCCGTTGCTATGTTGGGTTCAAACAACAACGTCATACCCCATCTCAAGTGCTTAACAGCCGCAAATCATCTGAGCCATTGCGGCGAGAAACGACGACAGGGCGCAAATCATAGCCACTGTCAGGCTCATAATCTGTAGTCCGTTCCGCAAGAGACTCGGAGTTATCGAGACGGGCTTCCAAACATTTCGAGGTAGAGCAACCAACTCCCGTCTCATAAGATATTGATTCGTGCCATGCAAACGAGTCAAAACCACCACAAGACAGTTCATCGGACACTTCGACCAAATCCAACCTCGAAGCTACGGTTTCCGCCTCGGATTGAACCGTAAGACTCCCTCCAACGTCATTCGATTCACTGTCGCCGCCCACGTCGCTCACGGAATGAATGATCTCGTCGCCAGAAGCCATCGATGAACCAGATGCACCAGATTCAAAATCAACGCACGCGCCTTCGTAATCCGAGAGCTCATCGCCCTGACTTGTTGAAGCAGTGAGGGCAAATGTTAACGGAAGGCCACCATCTATCTCAGACATCGAAAGAGACGCAACCGCAAGCGAAGAAGCACTCAAGCTTGTAGTACTCAACGCACCTGAGGGGATATACTCCCAGAGAGCGTAAACGGTCATCGTCGATCCATTGTTCTCGTTGGCGAGAGGAATATCGCCATACATAAGCGTTCCTCCAGTCGCCGGGCAAAGCAGGGTTCCTGCACCATCCCTCTCGGAATACCAACCCCGGAAGACATAGTCCGAGTTGCTCGAAACTGCCATCGGGGCCGTATAGGATGTATCCCAATACAAATTAGTCCTGTCAGGAACCGATGAGCCGACCGCACCAACCTCATACTTAATGGTGTACTTGTAGTTTGTCCAAATGGCATAAACGGGGAACGGACCCTCATCGCGGTCGTCCACCACTCCATCACCGTTAGTATCAAGGGCAGTAAGATTGGCGCCCGTAAGGGTAGTGGCTAGCTTAGTGATGATGTCGCCGATAGTCATCGAAGTATTAATTGTTTGGCCAAGCGCCTTTTTCGTAGCCCACTTGGAGAATCCATAGCCCTTTCGAAGAGTAATGGGAGAGGTAAAGGCCTTTGTCCAACCAGAAGTGAACAGTTTTACGTTAACTCCCCGGCCAGTTGAATCAGTCGCAGCGATATCCGTCCCGTAGCCAACAACGTACTCGATATAGTAGTTGCGCTTTGCAAACCTAGCGAAAACGTCTACCTCAGTCTTAGTGGTATCCCCGCCGCAAAGCGTTGCGATGGTATCAGTGGCAGTCCACTGCGTGCCTCCTAAGACATTTTTAGTGTTAAACCAGCCCTTGACATACTGGCCAACGCGCTTCGGACCCACACCGTTTGCAACATATTCGTCGTTATCCTGGAATTCACGGAAATCAAGACCCGTGGGGTCGCTGTCGGTGTAGTCGATAAAGAAATCATTCCAGCTAAGAATCTCGCTATGAACGCGCTCGCCAGAGTACGAAGTGGGTGTTCCACCGACGTTAATTGTTGTCGTATATCCAGTCGAGGCAGTCCAGTCAGTAACGGAGTAGTAGTTCACCTTAACCTTGATCTCAACCCAGACCGCATACAGCTTGTTAGGATTATCAAGATCCGGAATGTCAGTGATGGCCGCAGGGATGGTAGTACCAGCCTCCCAATCCGTCTTGGTCGTGCCCTCGGGCGCAAGCATCTTCCAATAATCCCAGGCGGAGCCACCGTCGGGATCGGGGACTGCCGTACCCTGGACGAACACGGCAGTGTTAGTGCCATCGAACGACCGGACATTCCCAGAAGCATCGACATTGGTCATCGTAAACGTGCCTGACGTCGCATCGTAGTAGTAGAAGGCTTTGGTACCCGATGCAAACGTGATGATGAATGCATTGGTTCCGTAGTCATACTGCATCTCGGGCGGCGTCATGCTCGAGTCGGACGTCCAGCCAAGGAAGCGATAGCCAGAGCGCGTGGGTATGGGATTTGTCGTTGTACCGTCACCATACAGGGGGTTGGCCTTTTCACCGACAACCCAATCCGAGTCCTCGTACTCAAGCTTCTGAGTAGGAACGGTGGGATCACCAGGGTTGAGACCCGGAAGGTCCTCGGTGCTGTAGTAAATGAGCTTGATCGGGTTTGGCTTCCAGACGGCGTAAATCGTTTCGGCATCGGCGAAAGCCTTGATGGTCGCCCCGGGAGTCATGGCCGTTCCATAGTCGTCCTGCTCATCAGAAAGCGTGCCAAACGCGCCAAAGTCATACGAGGTCTTGGACGGGAAGTAGTTCAGGAAGTAATCGACGTTCTTCGTGAAGCCGACGAGCGTATATCCGTTACGCGTAAGCTCCGACGCCGTGGGGAGGACAACGTCGTCATCCGTCTTGAGGTGGTTGGCGGCCGATGTGCTAGAAGTGTCCTTGTACTCAATCGTCGCGCGATACGTGTCGGCGGGCGTTGACGTAAGATGCGCCGTAATGTAAGGCGAAAGGATATTACCGTCAGTGATGGCCACACCATTCTCGTCATTGGGATGCGCGTTGATGGTAAGCGTGGTGTCACCAGGCTTCCAGACGGGATAGAGGTTCAGGTTACGTGCAGGCATCTTCAGGGTGGCACCAGCGTTGAGGAGGACGCCATCTATGGTGTCAACGGTAGTCGACCCCTTCGTCTCGCTCCAACCGTCAAGGTCATATCCCTTACGGATAACCTGAGCCGAGGTCGGAAGCACAATCGACTCGCCCGTGCGAGGACCGGGTGTCGTAGGAGTGTGCGGGAACGGATACTCGCTGACCGCGGAATCATCGCCAAACGTGGTATAGCCAGGAGCCCAGTGGCCGGTCTTCTCGACAAACGGAGGATCAACATTGGCGGGGACAACCGTAAGCTTGAACTCATCGGCAATGTAGTACACGTCAAACGAGGAGCTTCCGTCGGCCGCAAGGCCAACGCCGCCCACGGTCGTGGCGCTCGTATAAGGCGTACCAGTCTTGGGATAGTTTCCGCTGGCCGAGAATGAATAGCCCTTATAGTTTCCAGTGCTTCCGTCGACGAAGGTGTATCCGGTCGAGCTCGAGCCGGTAAGCTGGGCAATCGAGGGATGGCTGGCCGTCTTAGCACTGCCGTCAAGGGCACCGCCTGCAACATAGCCCGTTCGTCCGTAGATCCAGACGTCGGTCTTGACGTCATTGCCGTCACCATCGATGAAGTGGTAGGTGACCTTGTACGAGGTGTCCTCGGCCTTCCAGACCGCATACAGCGTCAGATCGCCGGTGGTCGTCCAAGAGGCACCGTCGGCATAGGCCGTGCCCGAGCCGTCATCCTTGGTGTTCCATCCCTGGAAACTGTATCCAGCGCGGGTGGGAGACACGGGAACGCCGATGGTTACGGAGGTGTTAAGGATAATGGACTGGGTTAGGATGGGCGTGACATTACCCGTGGACGTGCCGTCATTCGCGTAGTACTTGATGCTATAGGTCTTGTCCTGTACCAGGAACACGCGAAGGATCAGATACTGAGTCGGGTCTCCCACGATCGTGCCGCTGGTGACGGAAGAGAGCGGCGAAATCGTCGCACCGGTGTTGTTGACGACGGCAGTAGCCGTACCCGCGGCAGGGTTGCCGGTGTAAGAGTAGGTGACGTACTTGTACAGGCCGGGATACGTCGTTCCAGAAACCCAGTCGGTATCGGCGGTATCCAAGTGGTAGCCCGTGAAAGATGCGTCAGACCCAGATGTAAGGGCGCTGGGGACGTTACCCGTCGAGCCAGTAGGCCCAGTGAGAATTCGAACCTCCCTCGGACCAGTGCCATTCACGACGAAGTTGTACCCTCCGCCAACCTTGTCGACCTTATCGACAACGTAGATCTCGATAAAGTAGGGCGTGTTGGGGTCAGCCTCAAATACGGCGTACAGCTTGTAGTCATCGCCATAGAAGATATGACCGCCAGTGGCATCGTAGATGTCGTAGATGCCCCTTGCGTTGGGTTCAGGCATGAAGGTCGAGTAGCCGGAGTCCGCAATCGTCCCCGAGGAGAAGGTGTAGTCGACGTAGGCGCCGGTTGCATCACGATACTTCCAACCCTTGAACTTGTAGCCAGCAAGAGGTGTGGCAACGGCACCGTAGATGTTGGAGCCATCCGAGTGCTTATGCGTGACGGGGGCAATCATCTCATCAACCGCATTAGCCTTCGAGGCGCCAGTGCGGTTGAGGGCAACGGTGCCGCCAGTAGTATTCATGACCTCGTATTTGATAACAAGGTTGGGGGCGTCAGGCTCGAACACGGCATAGAAGGTAAGGTTGGTCCATGGAGAGCCATAGCCCTTCGCGCGCATGTCAGCCGCAGTTATCTGGGCGTTTGTAGTAATGAGCGTCGAACGCGTCGGACCCTCGTACCATCCCACGAAGTGATAGCCGTAGTTGGCCGACTCGTAGCCGCCGCCGCTCTTGAGAGGCCTGCCGTCATTGGGGATGACAAGGGCTCCCTCGGGATTACCGGACATGGTGGCAACCGTCTCAGCAGGCCAAGGCGCGGGAACGCCAGATGTCTTGGTAAGGTCCCTGATAATCTGTCCACCCGAAGTGTCGCCCGCAGTGCTCTTGCAGTACGTGACATACGAGATGGTAGCGTTACCCTCGTCACCCCAAATCGCGTAGAGCGTAATGGTACCCGAAGCGCTACCGGGGACGACATATGTTCCGCCAGGAGCGAACTGCGGCGTCCTGGTGATGACGTCGGCGGGGTTGTCAGACCACCCAAGTAGGATGTATCCAGTTTTGGCAATATCACCGAGCTTGGGAACGGTGACGTTGTCACCGGTCGTCACGGTGAGCCCGGCATCGGTAAAGTACGGGCTGATGCCGTCAGCGGGACTAACCGTCACGGGGTTAGTTGACCAAGATCCCCCGCTCTTATCAAAGAGTAGCGTGAGCGTTTGTGCCTCGTAGATAGCCTCGAAGTACCAGGAGCGATCTTGCAGGAGTGTGGGCAGAGGATCGCCACCCCATACGCCGGCAGCGCTGTAAGTCGCCGTGCGATCGACGGCAATCTGCCCACCGAAACCATCGTTGATGTATTCCGTCCAGGTCCAGCCGGCAAAGCGCCAACCAGGCTCAATCCCGGTAGGAATGTTTGTCGATGCTCCATGGAAATACAAATTGCCCGGCATGGGGTTGCCCGCAACCCACATGTCATTAGCGCCAAACGAGGCCCCGGAAGCAGGAAGGGTTGCATAGGCAGCCGTTGAGGGGTTAGAGCCATCGGGAGTACCACCACGGAAGAAGGCGCCAGAGGAGATCATGGCAAGGGCGGTAGGACTCGCGGCGTTTGATCTAATGACATTGTAGTAGCTATACGGACCCACGGGCCCAAAAGCCACCTCATTGAGCGGGTCCCAGACGGCCGGATCGCCATGCAAGCCCGAACCCCAAACGACTTCATCTACGTCAGTCAAACCCCAACGAGCATAGAAGGTAGTGTTGCCGGTTAGAGTCATGGACTTGGGGCCTTGAGGAAGGGTAAAGCCCTTCCTGATGACCGTCCCGGAGGCATCCGTGACCTCGTAGCGCCAACCCTTGAGCTCGACCATGCCGCTTGACGGAGTCGTGACGACGTCGTTCATGACAATGGGGTCACCATACTTGCCAGAGTAGCTGACACCGGTGCCCGTGACCGTACCAGCAGGAGCGGTACTGCTGAGGTTATCCTCAGCATACGGGGACTCCGTAAAGAGCACGTCGAAGTCGGCCTTCTCCCACGTTCCCGTGAAGGCGACGTCTGCGTTGGGCATTATGAACGTGTAACCGCCCGCACCGTCGTCAGTGAGGGAGACGCTTCTTGTGGTCCAGCCAACGAACTTGTAGCCCCTCATGGTCGGCTTGGGCTGAACGTTATATGTGAGTCCATAGGCCCCGTCCTGTCCACCCATGGACTGGTAGGGGTCGGCCATGGGCGCACCAGGAATATCGTTGGTGTACCTGTAGGTAATCTTCCAGACGTTGCGCTTGTAGAAGACGGAAAGCACTAGGCTGCCGTCGGGGGCGATGGTTCCAGACATCGTGGAGTACGCCTCGTTGTAGGTGAAGCCCTGGATGTCCGTCCTGGGAGTAGCCGTGACGGTGTCTCCGTTGGTTCCCTGGTGGGTCTCGCGAATCGCCTCGTACTCCTCGAAGCCACCGGTCGTATTCTCGAGGAAGTGCTTGACGGTGTACTTCACGTCATCCGCGAGGCCGAAGTGGGCGATGTAGTTAGCGCTGACGTAGATGTACCTGCGACCGTCTCCGAACAGAACCGCTCCGGCGGCGTCATCCATGCCGGACTTCTTGGGAATGAAGTAGGCATCGTAGAACTTCTCGCCGTTCTCGTCCTCCCAGTAGAGGAACTTGTAGCCGGGTCGAGCGTAGGCGATCGAGCCCGTCGAGATGCCGGTTGCGGGGGCGACCTTCTCGCTCGAGCGCGAGACCCAACCCCAAGAGGAGTTGTCCGGCTGATACGTGAGCGTAACGTCGTCGTTCTCGGCAAACACCGCCGTGTACTCCATGGGAACGTACACGCCGTCAGGCCCGACGGTCGGAACGAACAGCGGAGAAGTGCCAACGATATCGCCGTTCTCGTCAACCCAATGCACGAAGTGATACCCATACGTCGCAATGGCCTGGGAACCGGTGATAAGGCTGTCGTCGTTGACATGCTTGCCCGTAACGGCGCCGATGGTCTCAGCGTCGACCGTGACGTAGTTGTAGGCGCCGGGGTTGGAGGAGACATACGAGATGGTGATGACCTCCTCCTTCCAGTGCGCGTAAAGCGTGGTCTCGACACCGGGGAGATAGTAGAGCTCACCCGCGCCGACCACGGCGTCTCCGTTAGCGGAAAGCGACCAGCCGTCGAGCACGCGTCCAGGACGCGAGACGGAGAGAGGTCCAGGTGTCGAGACCTGGGTGAAGGTGTACCCCTCGACGTCGTCGAGGATGTTGGGCGAGGCGGGAGAGCCACCGTTCGGGTTGAAGTGCAGGAGCGTCTTGAGAGGAGCCCACTGAGCCACAAGCGTGTAGTTGCCGTCAAGGGCGTTGGGAAGCTTGGGGTTGCCCGCTCCATCAGGCCCACCATAGACGATGCCATCCTCGGTACGAAGCCACCCGGCGAACATGTAGGCGTCGCCCGTAGAGGCAGGATAGCGAGTGAGCACAAGGGGGCTCGTTCCGAATGCGCCCGCGTACACGGGGAAGGCGCTTCCGGCGTCAAGGTTCGAGAACTTGGTAGTCCCCTCGCTGGCCTCAATGAAGTCGCCATGGGCGCCGTTCATGAACACGACGTCGTACAGCGGCATCCAGCGAGCCGTAAACGTCGTCTTGCCGAGAATTGAGACGTTGATGAGGTCGGAGGTCGAGACGGGCTTATCGCTCTTGAACGTCCTGCCCTCGTCGTTAACCATGACCCAATCCCAGCCAAGGAAGCGAGCCTTGTTGGGAACGACACCAATGGAGCCGGACCCATCAGTGATGACGGGACCCTCACGATAGGTGACGCCCTGCGTAATAAGCGATGAGGGCCCGCTCACAGTGCCAAGGCTGTCGTCCTCGCTCACGAAGTTCACCGTGTAGGAGGCAAGCTCCCAGACCGCATAGAGCGTGACGTTCCACTTGGACGGATCCGGGTCCTGAGCACGATCGAATATGGCGGCGTCAGCCCACTCGACGGGAGTCGAGGTGTGGGTATCGACGTATCCGTCGCCATTGGCGTCGCTCCAAAGCTGGCGCACCGTCGACCAGCCCTTGAACACGAAGCCGGTGACCGCATAGGTGTTTTTCTTGAGCTGAGAGCGACCGTCGAAGCTCATGGGCTGGTCAGGCATGGAGTCGGGATAGCGGAGCGTCTCGGTAATGGTCGGAATTGAACCATCGACGCGCGGAACGTTACCGTCAAAGTGGACGTAGTAGTGAATCTCGCCCCACTGTGCGATGAACGTGTGGCCCTCGCCAACCGTCAGTCCAATCACCTCGGAAGGCTGGTAGTAGACTCCGCCCTCCTTCCAGCCAATGAACACCCACTGGTTGACGTCGGTCGACTTCGGACGGCCCCAGGCGTCAAGGGGTCCGCCAAACGCGTAATCGCTCACGGAACCCGTGGGATTGGCGTGCGGGTAAATGGTAACGCCCTGATCGCTCGGCTGATCGGCGGTCCAATTGCCGTGCTCGCCAGGCAGGTACTCGACGGTACGTGCAGCGCTCCAACGGGCCACAAGCGTCGTGGGTCCGTAGACGAGGAACTCAGAGAGGTCAGTGGTGAGGGTACCGGTGACCGTAGTCCCGTCCTTTGTCATGGTGTAGTCCCAGCCGGAGAGGTAGTAGCCGTCCTTCTCGACGATTGTCGCGGTGTCACCGGTAGGATTGTGGCCCCAGGAGACAATCTCAGGACCATAGGGCATGGTTACGGAGCCCTTGTCGGAATCCGACGTCTTCGAGGTGAAGATTACCTGGATGTCCTCGGGAACCCAGAGCGCATAGAGCTTCACGACGTCACCGTCTCCGGAGGCGAGGTTATTGACGACGTCGCCATCCAGGAAGGTCGCCGCCTTGTCGGCCGGCGAGAGGCCCCAGCCGAGGAAGTGCCTGTGCTGGAGGGTGTACTGGTTGTCCGGAAGGACAGTGGGGGTGTCGTAGCTAGTCTCGATGGGAAGCATGGATCCGCCAACGAAGTAGGTGGCGTCCATCGCGTTCTTCTCGAAGATGATCGTGTACTTGTGAGCCTTCCAGTGCGCGTAGAGCGTGAGGTCACGCGCGGGCATGACGGCCGTCCCGCCAAGCGCGTACTGCGGAGTGTCGAGGTCCTTGTGAGAGGCGTCGGCCCAGCCGTCGAGGTCGTAACCCGTGCGCTCGTAGCCCTCACGAGGAAGGCTGATGGTCTGACCCACGCCATAGGTGGAACGCGGGATGGAGCCCTTGGTTGCTCCGTTACCGTCATAGATGACGTCATACAGGTCTACGGCCCACTGAGCGTAGAGGGTGACGACCGCGTTGTGTCCCGCGATGAGGTTGCGGACACGCTGGTAGTTGTCATAGTGCGTGCCGGACCCATCGGGCGCGGTGTTCCAACCAGCGAAGCGATAACCAGGATAGTACATCGAGGTGTTCTTGGTGAGGTTCTGCCAGACGTCATAGACGAAGGCCTGCTCGGGAATGGTTCCGATGCCACCATTAGCATCGAAGCGGACGCGGTAGGCGTCAGGCTCGAAGTAGGCGTAGAAGACGAGGTCAGTAGCCCATGCCTCGACCAGGGACTTGGAGGGCTGGTAGAGGTCCGCGGCCCCGACCGTACGGCCGTTCTTATCGGTCCACTTGAGCAGGTGGTAGCCCGTCCTAGGCTGCGCCGTGGAGCCGACGGCGACGCTCTTTGTGACGTTGACGTCCTCATAGTAGACAGTCAGCCCGCCGTTTCCGACGGCGACGTAGGTAATACGAACCGTAACGGGCTTCCACCAGACATGGAGGGTTATGCCGCTGATGGAGTCGTCAACCGCACGGCCCGCCTTGGCGGCATATGTCTCAACGATGTCGCCGAAGGACATGGAGTCGGTTACGAGGAAGTCGACATCGGGATTGTACTTCCCGTCGTTGTCGACGTCATAGAACCAGCCACCGTAGATGTAGCCATCGGTCGAGGGGTCAGGCGAGGGAAGAAGGTTGGTGTCTTCCCAGACGACGCCCGCCTTGTCGACAATGTCGGCGGCGATGGGATCGCCCTGGTGCGTGGTGTCGTACGAGACGATGTAGGGAACGGGCAGCCACATGGCGTACAGCGTGATAGTCTCACCCGCCATGGTAATGGTGTCGCCCGGATTGTAGACGATGGCGAGCGGGTTGACCGGATCGGTGGCCCACCCCTGGAATGTATAGCCATAGCGTCGCACGGCATCCGCGGAGGGCAGCCCGTCAACGGGGGCCTGCTCGCCGACCGCATAGGGCTTGACGACGAGGTTGCCCGCACCATCCTTGTTCATGCCGCTATAGTCGGTGCCGGTCCACCAGCCACCGTTCGTGGAGAGATAGAAGAACCTCTCGGTATTGGTCGTAGCGGCCCAAACGGCAGTGAGGGTCCAGTCCCTTGCGCCCTCGCGCGGACCCTGGCCCATGTACCAGGGAAGGGACTCGGTCGACCACATGTGGCCGTACTGGTCGATCCAGCCGATGAAGGTCCAGCCGAGGCTGCCCTTGGGGTTGCCGATATTGTTCGGATTAGTGGTGGCATCATCAATGTCACCGGCGTAGAGCGGGAACGTATCTCCCTCGTCGACATCCTCAAAGAAGGTGACGTCCCTCTCCCCCGCCATGAACAGACCATGCTCACCCGGGAAGTACATGACGGTGTATTGGAGCGCCCAAACGGCGTCAAAGACGACGTCACCCTCGACCACGACGGTCTTCGGGTCACGCACGACCCCATTGAAGACGGTGCCGTCAGCCATAGTCATCTTGTAATTCCACGCAGCAAGCTCATAGCCAGCTGCAGCACGGACGCGAACGTTGGACATGGTCGGCTGCTCCTGGAAGCTCAGAACCTCGTTGCCCGAAGCCTCGCCGTGAACCGTGTCGGTCGTTGTGTAGATGACGCTATAGGAGGTCGGCCTCCACAGCAGGGTGAAGGTGGTGTCGCCCCAAATCTCGAGATTGTCGATGGAGACCGTGATACCCTGTCGCTCGTACCAGCGGTTGGCCGCGATTTCGGCGGCAGTCACGCCGGGCATGGCAACCCTGCCCCTCGTTGTCTTGCCGCTATCGTCAACCATGGTGTAGTTGAAGGCGTAGGGCTCCCAACCATTAACGGCAGTGTAGTTGATTGCCGAGGAATCGGTCCTGGCATACTGGCCGTTCTTGACCTGCTGGTCACCAGCGGTGATGGTGCCGCGCTTGTCGTTTTCTGTCTCGAAGTGAACGATGCGCGGCGTACGACCCCAAACGGCAGTCATGACGGTATCGCCAAAGATCTGAAGCTCTCCCGCCCGCTTGTAGTCAACATAGCCCGTCTTGGTGGTTATGGCCCCCGTAACGGGATCCTCCATGGTCATAACGTAGTTCCACCCAAGGAGCTCGAGGCGGTTGCTGGCAGGAATGGCCTGAACGAAGGAGGAATCGAAGTCGACACAGCGACCATAGATAACGGTCTGAGGCGACGGCGACGCGGTGACAATACCCTTGGACGCGTCACTCGTCTCGAAGGTGACGTCAAAGTCCATACGACGCCACACGGCGGTGAACACGGTGTTGCCGTAGATGTCGATGGACGACGGGTTGTCGGTTATGCCCTCAGACGTGGCAGCAGTACCATCCCAGTTAGTCCAGTCGTAGGTCGTGACGTACTTCCAGTGGTCAAACACGTAGTGGTGCGGGTCAACGCTGGGGTCGGGGTCAACCGTGTTGTAACCGTACTTCGAGGACGGAACCCTGTCGCCCGTGAGAACGACCGTATCGTTGCCAGTCACCAAGCCCTTCTTGTCATCCGTGTTAGCAAAGCTGACGACATGACTCGTAGCCATCCAACGCGCCTTGAAGACGACGTTTCCGGGCAGCCAGAGGATGTTGAGGAAGTAGTCACGGTTGCCAAGGGTACCCGATCCGTAGACGGCATGACTCTGGGTGCCATTGTCGTAGGTAATCGTCGCCTCCCACTGCCAGATCATCCAGCCGTCCTTGGGGACAACGTTCTTGGCGTCGTTGTTGGAAACCGTCGATCCGTAGATGCGCCTCATGGTCGGCGTGTCAACCGTGCCCTTTTCGGGCTCGGTCGAGATGAAGTCAATCGTATAGAGCGTGTGCTCCCAACGCGCGAACATGTAGATGATGGCGCCGTCCTGCCCATTGTTGAGGTTGGACACGACCTCCATGTCGTCGTAGGTCTGGCCGTTATACGAGCAGTACCAGTGGTCGAACGTACCGCCAATCATGTGGTAGCCGTTTGCCGTGAGCGCTCGGGCCTGATCGTAGCGCATGGTCATGCTAGCCGTGGATCCCCACGAGGCGCCACGATGGTTGCCCCAGCTGGGGAAGTCGGGATAGAAGACGATGGTGTACGTCGTGGGCACCCAGTGCGCGTACAGATCGAGGTCGTTCGGAGGCATCTTGAGGAGCTGGTTGGTCTGGTATTCGACCGGACCGCCCTCAGTAAGGGACCAGCCGTCCATCTTATAGCCAACGCGCGTGAACACCTTGGCCCCCATCAACCTGAAGGCCTCGTTCGTATCGTACTGGCGCACGTAGGTGTCGGGCGGCATATCGTAACCACCATTGCTGGTGTCATACATCGCCTGGGTGGGAGTGCCGCCATTGCCGTGGTACTTGATGAAGAACGGCGCGGCCTCCCACACAGCATAGAGCGTAATGGTCTTGCCCTCAGTGACCGCGAGATTGTTGACGAGAGCCATGTCGGCATAGCGGACATTCGGCTCGACCGCCGTTCCGATTCCATCCGCAGCGGTATTCCACCCGGCGAAGCGGTATCCGGTCTTGGAGAAGAGATTCTTGTTGAGAGCAGTATCACCCTGGTCGTAAACGAACGCCTGATCAGCCATCGAGCCCGAACCACCCTGGGCATCGAAGTGAATGACGTAGTTGACGGGGGCAAGAACCGCAGTAAAGGTGACGGACTCGAACCTGGTAATTGTCTTGCCATCAGGAGTGATCGTGGTGACGTACTTGCCCCAGATGTTGTAGGCGCCTATCGAAGCGTCATAGCGCCCCTTAACGGGCTTGAGGGTATAGTCGGCGCCGACGTGGTTGCCATTCTCGTCAACCCAGTACAGGAAGCGATAGCCAGCCGCGGGGGTAACCGTAGACCCCTGGGGAATGCCAGTGACGGCATCAACGTACTCGTAGGTGGGATTGGTGGTGCCGTGACCACCCTGAACGAGGACGCCACCGGAGTAGATGCCGGTAACGTAGTTGATCTGTGCGACATCCTCGACCCACTTGGCATAGAGGGTAGCAGAGGTTCCCTCGGCGTCAGACATTGCAAGGGCTTCGAACGGAATGCCGTTGTCGTACTTCGCGACGGAAGTGCCGCCGTCAAGGTTGCGATACCAGCCTTGGAACACGTAACCAGGCTTCGAGGGGTCGGGCACATCAGTGATGAGGTTGGTCTGATCCCACTCGACGTTCTTGTCAGGACGCGGGTCACCACCAAGGCTGTCGAAGTGAAGCACGTAGTGACGGTTGGACCAGTGCGCATAAAGCGTCGTGTCCGCACCGAACATCTTGATAACCTGGCCGGGGGTATAAGCAAGCGGGCCGTCCGGGGTGAGCGACCAGCCGTCAAGGTCAGAGCCCTGACGCGAGACGGAGGAGGCGCTGGGCAGAGTTACGGACTCGCCCGTGCGAGCAACAACGGCAGCGGTAAAGCCGGATGCAAATTTTCCACCGTTCTTGTCGTAAGTAAGTACCTGGTAGCTGGGAGTCCAGACGGCCTCGAAGATGAGCGTGTGGTCGGCAACGACAGTCAGGTAGTCCATATAGTTAGGAGCGCCCACCACCGAAGTCCACTCGTTGCCGGCAAGGTCGAACCACTTCCAGCCAGCAAAGGTCCAGCCGACCTCGCCAGAAGGCTTGTCGAGGTTCTTTACGTTGGTAAGGGCTGTGTCGACGCTGCCCTGATAGTGGTAGTTCCTCGCACGACCGGAAACGTAGATTTGCTGGTTGTACGCCATGAACGCCGCCGAGCCAGACCAGATGGTGCTGCCCTGAACCGAAGCAAACGTACCATGGGCGCCAGGGCGATACGTGATGGAGAGCTGACCATAGCCCCAGGTCGCAACGAACTGCGTGTCGCCCTTAATGGTCACATCCGTCGCAGAGAAGGTAACGCCCTCCTCTTTGACACGGGAGCCATCATCCTTAGTTGTCCAAACCTCCCAGCCTTTGAAGTAGGCTGCCGCCAAGCCCGCACCCGGCGTCGGCACGACGCCGGGAATTGACGAGCTGGACGAAGCGAGATTAGAGCCATAAGTGACAGTGCCCGGGAGCGTATACGTTGTTGCGGTCAAGCCACTCGGAAGTTTCAGAAGACCGGAGGCCTGAGCGCCGGAGTAAGTGTCATCGCCGGCGTCAAAGGTAACCGTATAGCTCCTAGGAATCCAATACGCATACAGGGTAATCTTGCCCGAGAAGACGGGGGACGGGTGCAAGGCGCCGCCCGTAACGTCTCCCAGGGTATCGCCATCGTTGTAGGCAAGGCTGCCATTGGGCGTGCGTGTCCAGTATCCGAAATCGTAGCCATTGCGCCTGAACTGGTTCAACGTAAGAGCTTGCGTAACGTCGAAAGTGAACGTCTGATCCGGCATGGTGCCGGTAGCGTCGACCGAGGCGCCAGAGAACACGATCGTGTACTCCTCCGCAGTCCACTGCGCATACAGGACAACATTGCCATTAGGAACCGTAGTGAGATTCCTTACCGACTGCATGTCATCGTAATGGGTTCCCGTTCCGGCCGGATCGGTGTTCCATCCCGTGAACTTGTAGCCGTCGCGGTAGATTCCAGTCTTGCCACTCCCCGTAATCGAATTAGGAACGAGCTGCATAACCTCGTCGTACGTGAAGTTCTGCTTTCCGTTCGCCCCAGGGGTCGAAACGAAGCCGATGGAGCCCGAGCCGCCATTGGGATCAAATTCCACCGTGTAGCTGATGGGTCTGAACTCCGCGCGGAACGTCATCGAGCTGGGCCAGATACCAAGCGTGGTCTTGTTTGGGAAGAAAAGCTGTCCAACCGTCTTTCCACCAGTCGAGTAAACGGTAGTGTAAGCACCAGGGTAAACGGTATCCGCGGGATAAATTGAGGGAGAATCGGGAATCTGATCGCCGGTAGCATCAAAAACCCAACGGAAGAACTCGTAGCCGTCATCGGGAACCGCGATGGAACCGAAGGGGGTCCCACTGACGACGCCAAACTTCGGTTCAGTCCACTGAGTGAAGCCGCCCAAAACCCCGGAGTTAGAGGATACGGTTCCGCCCGTATCGGCCTTATAGGTAAACTCTGCCTCGTTCTCGCTCCACTGGGCGTAAAGGTTAATGTCGGCGTTGTGCGTCCTGGCCCAGGCGGTTAGCGTAACAAGGTCGCTCACATTGAGGACGGCCCCGTTAGCGACGTCATAGGTCACACCACTGAGGACCATGTTCGCATCGGCCCTCCATCCCGTGAAGGTATAGCCCTTTCGGACGAGATTGTAAGCAGGGAGCTGAACATATGTGCCGTACGTCACCTTCGTCGGCGCAGTGGGAACGGCGTCGCTGGAGGGCTCAAGCGTCTCTCCCAACGGCAAACCATCATAAAAGTGCAGGTTATAGTCATTGCGCACGAAGACCGCCGTAAATGTAACGGGCTTCACGTAATAGTAGAACGCGGGGCCAGAGGGGGGCGTATAGAGAATGTAAACGTTGGGATTGATGCCCCCGATGTTTGGACCTTCGATATCGCTGGTGGAGAGCGTCGAGATCTCGCTGCCAGAAACAGCGCCAGTAGACGTCCAGCTGTCATTAGTATTGACAGTCCAATGCGAGAAGTGCCATCCCGCGCTGGCGGTGGCGGTAGTGCCAGTGGCATGGTCTGTCGTGCAGTCAGCGAGGAACTCGCTGTACTTGCTAAGGGTGCCACCGTTGCTGTCGGAGACGGCATAGCCGACCGTAAGCGAATACGGCGTCCACGCCGCATAGAGCGTGAGAGCGGTGCCCAAGCTGCCGGACGGAGAAGTCCCGCCAGAGGCAACCGAAAGAGACGCGCAGCGAAGCGAGGCACTCGAGGGAGTAAGAGCGGGATCGGTGGGCATGACACCGCCATTGGCCATCCACATGGCCTCACCATACGTAGTTGAGGACGTCACGAGCGTGGACAGGTCACCCTGAACAGCGGTCCAGCCGAGGAAATCATAGCCCGGCAGATAGAACGTTTCAGGACTCGACTTGGGAAGGAACGTCGAGCCCGGAGACTCCCAGCTTAGCCCCTCCTTGGAGACAAGGGAGCTGCCACCGCCCTTGGCGACGCCGCCCTCAAGGTCATAGTTCACGACATAGCCGGTCTTCACCCTCCAGACAGCGGTAACCGTCATGACAGGCAGGCCGTTAGCGTCAACGGTATCGCCGTACTTACCCGCAGGGACGTCGTGAAGGCGGAGCTTGCTTCCGACCGCATAGGTCTTTCCACCATAGGACCAACCGATGAAGTCGTAGCCCGGACGCGTATAACCGTTGCCGGGAAGCGTGATGTCGTCGCCGGCATGTGAGGTGATTGCGGCAACGTGCCCGGAGGCCTCGGGAGAGCCAGCGGTAAACTGGATGGTCGCGTTGACGTCCCGGACCCAAATCGCGTAGAGCGTCTCGTACTGCTTGACGCCGCCAACGTACACCGAGCCGGTATTGTACTCGACGGCCGGCGTGTCGACGGAAGTTGCGCCCTGGGTGGTATTCCACCAGTAGATGACGTAGCCCTCTCGGACAAAGTGGGTGGTCTTGGGGTTAGGCACGAGCTTGGTAAGTCCCTGCTCGAAGAAGACGTTGAAGTCCTGACCCTCGCCGCCGTTCGCACTGAAGGTAACGAGCGTACCGTACTTCCAAACGTACGTGGTCTTCGAGATGTCGTTGCCACGCTTGGGATAGATGCTCATCAGCTGATTACTGTCAAAGTAGTCACCCTGATAGGCGCCACTCGATGCATACCACATGCCAACGCCCGCGTGCGTCAGGCGGCAGCCGACGAGGGCAGAGTTGTCGGAGACAGTAATCGAATCAAGGTTGGCAACGTTGAGACCAAGCGAGTAGTCATACGGAGCCGTCATGGTCCAGGACGAGATGTCGAGGTCGCCAATCAGGTAACGATCGAGGAACATGTTCGACGCGTCGGTCACGTTGCCGGTGTTCCAGTCGTCCATACCGACAACGCGCAGCTGAACCATCGTCGAAAGGCCGCTGTCGTTGTACATACGGAACATGTGCCTGAATCCCAAGGTGTTGGTCGTGTCGAATCCAGTGCCGTCAAAGTACTGCAGGTTGTAGAAGCCGTAGGGATTGGTGCCAGAAGGACGCGGATTGTAACCGCTCCACCAATGGTCGTTCGACCCGGCGAACCATCCGGAAAGGTCCCTCGGAGCGACGCGGCCGCCCTTGCCGTCATCACTCTTGCGCGTAATGACCCTGGTGACAGACTCAGCGTAGCCGTAGAAGGGAAGGTTGTTCTCGAGGTAGCCCTTGCTGGCGCTGTCGCCATGGCCATCCCAGTTCCTAGGACCATACTCGGTGACCACGAGGTCGAGGTCGCTTTGGTAGGAGCCGATGGTCAGGGTTCCCGTAGAGCTGTCAAAGCTCCACCAGACGTTGGGAGTCGACTTGAAGATGTTGTCCGTCGCTACGGCCGACGTATCCCAGGACCAGGAGATCTTGGACTCCCAGTTGCTCTGAAGGCCAGGGTAGATCAGCTTGAGCGAGTTGTTGGTAGCCGGCATGCCGTCACCGATGCCGCCAGTGTAAACCCATGCGCCGGCACCGGTGTGGTTGATGCCGGAATCGGAAAGACTGCCGCCTACGCCCATGATAATAACGGGCAGGTTCGCAGCCGCAGTGCCACCGAGCCAGTTCTCGGTAACCATGTGCGACATGTCCCAGCCCCAACTGTTGACGTCAAGCGTCGCAGTGAGATTGGTGTTGTACAGCATCTTCTGGATGCTGGTCGTGTTGGACGTGTCGAGCGCGTCACCATCGAAGGCGGTCATGTTCGTGTAGCCCTCGAACCAGGAGGACAGGTTGGCAGGAGCCACCTTGATACCCTGGGAGTCATCGGCCTGGAAGCTCTTGACCTCGCTCCTGCGGGAGTACCAGGGGACAGCCGTGCCGTACTCCTGGACAACAACCGAGCGTGTCGAGTCAACAACGCCGATGACCAGGTTGCCATACTCGTCAATCCTCCACCAGACGTTGGGGTTTGACGGGAAGTAGCCCTGGACGAAGGCCGAGGCGCCGTCCCAGGTCCACGTGGTAACGTCGACATCGTTTCCGGCCTTGGCGTACATCCAGACAAGGCCAGTCGTGCTCGTGGTCGAACCGTCATGTGATCCGCCGGATGCACGCCAGGTGCCCAGGTCGGAGTTGGCGTGGTCGAAGCTCGAGCCAAACAGTACCGAGCGACCGCCAAGAATGACAACATCAAGGTTCTTCGTACTGGAAGCCGCCGCCACAATGGAGCCAGAGGCGTTGGACCCGCCAAAGGCATACTGCAGGTTGGCGGCACCCATGTTCCAACCGCACAGGTCAAGCGTGCCCGTAAGAGGACGCAAGTCGTGATCGTTGAAGAACAGGTAGCGCATGTCGGTCACGCTGGCGGTGTTCCAGGCGGAGACGCCGCTCACCGTAAGCGTCGTGGCGATATTGCAGTCAGGCAGGCTGGCGTGGCTGTTGACAGAGGCGAGAAGGGCATACATGTCCGTGATGCCAGTCGTATCCAGACCAGATCCGTCAAAGGCGGCAAGCGCTGGATAGAAGCGGAACCAGCGATCAAGGCTGGCGACCTGAATCTGAGCAGTGCTCGCACTCCCCCACGTCTGGCCAGCCGCGCCCTGTCCGTCAGTCTGAACGTCGGTAATGAAGTAGTAGTAGTCATCAAACGGAAGGTTGCCACGGCCGCTCTTGCCGGAATCGCCGGTACCGGCCTCGGTGACCATGCGATTGCCCGCCGCGTCCGTAACGCCCATCTCGAGGTGGCCGTCCTTCAGGCGCCACCAGACGTTCGGGTTGGCAAAGGTGCCGCCAACCCACCAGGTGACGCCCGAGACCGTCCTGGTGTCGGGGTCGTAGTCGTATGCATAGTTGACGGCAGCGGCGTCAGGAGTCCCAGCGTTCCAGATGAACGTTCGGGTACCGCTAATCGTCGCGCCGCTGGCGGGATACATGGCCATGAGGTTCGCATGCGACAGACCGTGGAACGGATCGTTCCAGGTGTAAGTCCCGTCGATGAGCCAAGTGCCCACGCCTGTATGGGTCATCGCAGTCGAGGCGAGGATGTTCTTCTCGCCTACCGTGATCGTCTTGAGGTTGCTGGCACCCGAGAACATGTTGGTCACGGTCGAGTCGATCATGTCCCACTGGGCGAGGTCGATGGTCGAAAGGCCCGTGCAGCCATAGAACATGTTCGAGAAGTTCGTGACGCGTTCGGTGTTCCAGTGACCCGTGTTCACGAAGTCGACGAGCTTGGCGTCGTTGTAGAACATGCCAGAGAGGTCGATCGCGAGCGTTGTGTCGATACCGGAGCCGTCGAATGTGGTCAGGTTGGAAGCGCCACTGAGCCAGGAGTTCATCGTGTAGGGACGAATCATGCTCCAGGAGTCGGAGGCGCTGTAGTCGACAGAGAACGTCTTGACGTTCGCAATCTTGGCGTTCCAGGGACGTGCGCCGCCGGCGTCCGTCACGAACGTCGACTTGGCCGCGTCGAAAGCGCCAATGGTCAGGTTGCCGTCGTCATCAAGCTTCCACCAGACGTTGGGGTTCGAGTCGAAGCAGCCGCTCTTGCCTTGCGAAGCCACGAGCGCCTTGGCGTCCGTAACCTCAGTCGAGTCGTCCGCAACCCAGGTCCAGGAGATGGTTCCGTTGTCGGTGCCGACCTTGGGATAGAAGTACTTCAGGGTGGCGGTGCGCAGCAGCGTGCCGACGAACCTGCCGTCGGTACCGGCCATCCAATAGCCGGCGTTCGCGTGGCTGAGGTCGGTGTCAATCAGGACCGTATTCTGGCCCAGACGAAGGGTCTCGAGCGTTGCGAGCGCGTCGCTGCCGAACATGTACGAATGCGTTGCGCCTCTCGTATCCCAACTGGACAGGTCAAGCGTGCCGCGCACGTAGCGCGTGCCCTCGCGATAGAACAGGTAGTCCATATCGGTAACGGAGCTGACGTCCCACCCCTCGACGCCTGCAACGTAGAGGTTGACGGTCCTGCGCGTGTACCAGTTGCCCGGCACCGCGGCGAGAAGTGCGCGCATGCTCGTGGTCCCCGAGACGTCAAGGCCCGATCCGTCGAACTCAGTGAGCAGCGGGTAGAAGCGGAGCCAGTGACTCATGTTGGTAGGTTGGATGAGCCCCGCCGAGGCGGTGCCGTCAGCCTGGGTGCCAAGGGTGTTGACCTTGTAGACGAAGTTGACCAGGAAGTCGAAGGGCAGGCTTCCGCGGCCGTTTGCGTTGTTGTCGCCGCTGGTGCCGTACTCAGTGACTCTACGGTCCGCACTCGCGTCGAATACGCCCGTCTCGACGATACCATCGTGCACGTACCACCAGACGTTGGGGTTGGATGCCCAGATACCGTCAGCGCTCCAGTGGACGTTGGAGACCGTACGCGTCGAGGAATCGTAGGTGTAGGTGTAGGTAACGGGAATCGGGTCGTTATCGTTGAAGGCGGGAGCGCCATCCATGACGCCGTCACCCGTAACGTCGAAGTCGCCCTGGTACCAGACGTAGGTGCGCTTGCCCAAAGCGTTACCATCAGCAGGATACAGAGCGATGAGCTCAGCCGTACTGAACCACTTGCCCTCATCGCTCAGCCATACGCCAATGTCGGCATTGCGATGCTGGAAGCCGGCGCCCACAAGGACGACGCCATTGCCGAGGGTAAGGTACTTGACGTCGTAGCCGGCAGAGCCGGCGAGGAACGCCCCAACGTTTCCTCCGACCATATCCCAGCTGGAAATGTCGAAGCCACTGGTGATGATGGAGCCCTCATAGCCCTCGAAGACATTCGTGAAGTCGCCGATGCGTGAGGTGTCCCAGGCATCGAGGCCCGTAATGGTGATGGGGGCATTGCCCTCGGTGTTGGCAAGCTGGCTCATCGAGACCGTAAGGCTCGTGTCGACACCAGAGCCATCGAAGGAGTAAAGGTTCGTGTTAGTCAGCCAGGAGGCAAGGCTGTAAGGCTGCACCTTGCCGTTGCTCTGGTCGACCGAGAAAGTCTTCACGTTGCCGCGAGATCCGTACCACGGAAGCGTGGAGCCATTCTCGATGAAGAAGTGGGACTTGGCCACATCGACAACGCCCAGGGTAAGGTTACCATCCGCGTCGCAGTTCCACCAGATGTTGGGGTTGGATGGCATGAGGCCGTTCTTGCCGTTAGCCGCCGCCCACGAGAGATCGGCCACGATGGAAGCGTCGTCGCGAGCGACCCAAATCCAAGTAAGCACACCGCTCTGGTTACCCTGGATGGGATAGTAGTCCGCAAGGCCGAGGTTCGAGAGGAGCGTGCCGGCCATGGGCCCATTGTCAAGCCTCCAGTAGCCAGAGCCGTTGTGGGCGATCGAGGACCCCGCGAGCAGGGTCTTCTGACCCAGGATGATCTTCGGGAGGTTGAACGCAGCAGACTTGGAGTCATCCCCTCCGAGGAAGAGACTGATGTTGGTCGCCTTGGTCATGTCCCAGCCGCTGATGTCAAGCTCGGTGACAAGCGTGCGGTTGAGGTGGTTGTAGAACACCGCGTAGAAGTTCGTGACGCTCGAGACATCCCAGTCCGAGACGTTCTTGACCAGTAACGTGCGCGCAAGCTGCTCGGTCGAAGCCGCGCTCTCGAGGAACTGGGACATATTGGTGAGAGTCGGTACGAGCTCGAGGCCACGACCGTCGAAGCTCACGATCTCGGGGTATAGCCTGAACCAGTGATACAGGGTGTTCGCGACGATCTTAGCAGTCGAGGCGGCGCCCCAGGTGTCGCCCGCGGCACCCTGGCCGAGCGTGTCGACGGTGTGGATGTAGTAGCGCAGGTACTCGAAGGGCAGGTCGCCATACTCACCAGAGCCCTCCGTAACGATGCGGTTGCCGGTAGCAAGCGTGACGCCGAGTTCAAGAGCGCCGTCCTTTGCGCGCCACCAGACGTTCGAGTTGGAGCCAAAGACGCCATCAGCCGTCCAGTGCACGTTGGAGACCGTCCGAGTCGTAGGATCATAGGCGTACGTATAGTTGACACGTGATCCGGTTGGCGCGCCGTCAAGCTCGCCGTCGCCGTTCTCGTCGTAGAAGCCCTGGAACCAAACGTAGGTGTGGACGCCAAGGCTGTTGCCAGCCGCAGGATAGAGAGCCACGAGTTCAGCGTTGGAGAACCACTGTCCGTCGTCGCGCAGCCAGACGCCGACCTGTGCGTGAGCGAAGTCCGTACCCGCAAGAACGCTCTTGTTGCCGAGCGTGATGGAGTCGAGCTTCGAAACCTCTAGGTTGGCAAAGGCGCGCGAGCGATTAGCCGCCGTCATGTCCCACCCGGAGAGGTCGAGGTCTCCCCTAACGTAAGATCCCTGACGTCCGTTCTCCGCGCTGAAAAGCCAAGTCATATCGGTGACCTTGGTGGTATCCCAATCATGAACGTTTATGATGCTGCCCTGGCCCTGGCCGCCCATGCACAGAAACCAGTGCATGCTCGTGGTGAGCGACGTGTCAATGCCCTTGCCGTCGAACAGCGAGTACATCGATGCCAGATAGAACCAGTTCTCCATCGTGAGCGGCTGAATCTTTCCGCCCCGACCGTCATCAGACGTCTGCGAGATGATGCTCCTTATGCTTCCGTTGCTGCTTGCGAAGCCAGTCTCGGTGACGATGCGGGACAGGGCCGTGTAGAACGAGCCGAGCGTCATCTTGCCGTCTGCATCAATGCTCCACCAGACGTTGGCATTGGAGGCGAAGATGCTCGGAGCCGTCGCCGTCGCGTCCCAGATCCAGGTGACGTCACCAATGACGGAGCCATTGTTTCCGATCGCAGCGGACGTGGGCAGGTAGAGCGTTACAAGGCCCGCGGTAGAGGTCGTGAACCCGCTGGAAAGCACGGAGTTGGTGGCCTTCCATGCACCCTTGCCGTCAGAGCCGGCCGCCTTCGTAAGTCCAGTTCCAGCCAGGATCACATTGCCGTTCGCCTTGATTCCAGTGAGTTTGGCACCGGCAGTGCCCGCAAGCATGTTCGTGAGGTCGACTTTGGTGAAGTCGAAGTTGGAGTTCGTGAGGTCGAGCGTTCCGGTCAGGCCAGTCCCCGAGAACGTAGCATTGAGCGAAGTCGTCGCAGACAGATCGAGTTTGGAGAGATCGACCGTAGCCAGGTTGCTCGCCCCAGCAAACCAGCTAGCCATAGACATGGGGGCAACCTTCCCGTTCGCGGAGTTCGCGGAGAAGGACTTGACCTCGGCCCTGCGAGAGTACCAGGGAACGCTGGTACCAGTCTCAGTGACCGTAAGCGGAGAGTTGGGATCGAAGGCACCCACGATGAGATTGCCGCTCGCGTCGAGCGTCCACCAAACGTTGGCGTTCGAGGCGAAGGTGCCAATGTCGGGCGTCGCGGTGGAATCCCACTTCCAGGTAACCGTGCCAAGCGAGTTGCCCACCTGAGGATAGAGACTCATGAGCTGAGCGCTGGTGAGTGCCTTACCAGCAAAGATGCCAGACTGAGCGACCCAGGCGCCCGAACCATTATGGCGGATGTTGGTTCCCAGGAGAACGTCGTCGTTGTCCAGAGTGATGGAGTCGACGTTTCCGGTCGAGATTGCAAGCATGTTGGTAACGTTTATGGCCCTGGTGTCCCAATCCCAGCTAGCCATGTTAACGTTGCCGGTGAACGAGACACCCGTCAGAGCGCTGACCGCAGAGCTGCACTGCGAGAGATCGAGACCATGACCGTCAAACGCAGTGAGCTTCGCGCTGGCACCGCTCGTCAGAGTGAGATTGGCCATGGTAACGGTAGCGGTATGCCCATCCGTTAGGCCATCAAGCTGGAAGATAAGGTAGTAGTACCCAGCGTTTGTCACGGTGAAGGTCGTGGAACCATGTCTTACGCCGGAGCCGGTCATCTGGATCGCTCCGATGGCGGAACCGCTATGCCCGCCGTAGCCAACAGCATGTACGCCAGAGTCGACCTCAAGCCACATGCCGCCGAAGGGGGCAGTGTAGTCAAGCGAGAGGAAGTAGTCCGTAGCAGGAAGGTATATGCGAGTGTAGAGTACGGCAATACCATTCGCGCCATTCATGGTGATGGTGCTGTCCGTATAGGACTGCAGGCCCATTGCGCTACGGCTCCAGGTGCCGGGAAGGGCCTGGTCACCGGTGAGCATATTACCGCTGAACCAGCCATCGAGCGTCTTCGGAAGGATTCGCCCGTTAGACTCGTCGACGTCAAACGTCAGGACGCTACCCGCAATGTCAGCCCAAGGAAGATGCGCGCCGTTTTCTGTCACCACACGCGAGAGCGAGGAGTCAAAGGCGCCGATGGTGAGGTTGCCGCTGGCGTCAACGTTCCACCAGACGTTCGCGTTGGAGCCGAAGACATTGCTCAGCTCACCCGCTGCCCAATTCCAAGTGATGGGACCATACTCGTTGCCTCCGACACCATAGAACGCGACAAGCTGAGCGTTCGTCAGCTTTGCTCCAGCAAGCTTACCGTCCTGGGCAGCCCATGCACCGCCGGACTTCGAAAGAGCGGCGCCTGTGAGGACAGAGTCAGACTTGAGCTTGAGGGTGGTCGCAGGAGTCAGCCTGAACTCATTCGTTACCGAGGTGGTCTTGGAGCAGTCGAGTCCCGTGAGGTCGACGGACGAGAGCTGCGAGCCGCCCTCGGAGCCCGCCTCACAGAAGAGGATGTCCTTAATCGTGAAGTACTCATAGGCTCCATTGTTGGGGTCAAGATCAATAGCGATGTAGAACGTTCCAGTGTAAGAGGGCCTCAGCGTACGGTCGAAGGTCACAAGTGAGGTGTTGCCCGGATACAGATAGTCGGACATGATGTTGCCGCTGTTGTTCGAGGTATTAGGTCCAATCCAGATGGGAAGGTTGGTCTTCTCGCCCCTCACGAAGGCATACTGGAAGCGAAGGCGATAAGTGACGTTGGCGTCAAGAACAACGGCAATGTACATCTCGGATTGCTCGCCAGAGTTCCAGTCGCGCATCCCGTAGGTGTCACCATCGGAGGTGAAGTCCATTCCGGCCTTGCTCCAGTTGCTGAAACTCGAAACCGCCGAGAAGGTCTTGCGCGTCGCAAACCAGCTGTCGAGCTTGAGGGGCTGAACCATGCCATGATCAGTGTTCGCCGAGAAGGACGTGACCTCACCCATGCGATGCGCCCACGGCAGGGAATCGCCGTACTCGGAGACCTCGAGAGACTGGTTCTCGTCGTAGGCGCCAATGGTGAGGGCGCCATTCTCGAGCTTCCACCAGACGTTGTAGTTGGACTCAAAGGTGTTCGGGCGGTTGTTCGTCCAGGTCCAAGTGTTGGCACCAAGAGAGTTGCCGCTAGCGGAGTAGATCTTCTGCAGGGTCGAGTTGTAGACTCCGCGACCACTGAGCGGGCCATTGCTCGCAACCCAGGAACCAACGCCAGAGCGAGAAAGACCCGTACCGGCGAGGACCGACGTGTCGTCAACCGTAATGTACTCGAGCTTGGCCGCATGCTCCAAGATGTTGGAGACAACGGCTCCGGTTACCTTAACTCCCGTGAAATCGATGGCCGTCAGCTCCGTGGACATGCGCTCGAAGTGCCAGACCTCGGCGTAGGTGAAGGTGCCGTTGCTGGGCGTACGCGCTCCGTTGTCGGCGATGCGCGTGTTCCTCATGCCATCCCAGCCGCCATTGGTCCAGTAGCGAACGGGATTGTACTGCTCGGCCGTACCTCCCTTTAGGTCTACGGATTGGTTGAGGTTCTGCGTCGAGGTAATGACAATCCTGTTGTAGGGCGAGGTGCTCAGGTTAACCAGCTGCCACTTGGCGTTTCCGTCAAGGGCGCCGCCGTGGTACCCCGCATCGGTGCTTGCTCCCGTGTAACGCATGTAGGTGCCGTATCCGCTAAGAAGCGTGTAGGCACCGCCGATGTTGGTGACCGTCCAGTCAACCTTGACGTCGGAGGGAACGTTGTCCTGGGAGACCAGGACAAGCGTGTTGTTGCTGCGCGCGCCCAGGTACCAGCGCACGCCATAGTAGTTGAAGTGAATCCTGTATACGCCGTCCACGATGGCGTTGCGGTCCTCGAACCAAAGAGACATCGTGGTCGGCTCAACCTTGCCGTAGGTCGGGTCAGACGCGAACGAGGTAATCTGCGTGCGCTTGCCAGCCCAAGGCACCGACTGCCCGTCCTCGGTGACGACGTGGCTGATGGCGGTATCGAAGGCACCGATCGTCAGGTTGCCATAGTCGTCCATCGTCCACCAGATGTTGGGGTTAGAGGCAAACAGGTTGGTGGGAGCCGTGGCGGCGGTATCCCAGTACCAGGTCTGCACGCCGTAGTCGTTTCCAGCCGAGGGATAAATCTGCATGAGCCTCGGGCTCGAGACTATCAACGTGCCGCTCACACGCCTCCATGCACCATCCTCGTCGGCATTGGCGATGCCCGTACCGGCCAGAACGGTGTTGTCGTTAACGGTGAGGTTGGTGACGTTCTTGAGGGCGGTGCCGGAGAACATGTTGTCGACAGTCTTGCCCCTGAGATCCCAGCCCCACGACGCAACGTCAAGGGCGCCCGTCAGGTTGGTGTCGGTAAACATGCCAGAAAAGTCCGTAACGCCACTGACATCGAGGCCTTTGCCGTCGAAGTGCGACAGGAACGAGTTGCCGAGGAACCAATGATAGAGCGTCGTGGGCTCGACCTTTCCGTTCGTCATGTTGACGCCAAAGTCCCTCACACTCTCGCGCTCAACGTACCAAGGAAGCCTCTCGCCCGTCTCGGTAACCACGCGAGAAAGCTCGGGGTCGATGATGCTCAGGGTAATTTTGCCGGTTCCCGCATTGAAGTCCCACCTGACATTTGGGTTGGAAGCGAAGACGTTGGGGGTGTTCACGTCAGCATCCCAGACCCAAATTTGCTCTCCGTAGGGGTTGCCAGCCTTCGGATACAGCTGCCTCAGACCATCAGACGAGGCAATCATCGTGCCCGCGGTACGACGCCAGACGCCAACGCCACTCGTCGTACCCGTTCCAGCCTCGGTCGCGGAGTGATAGAAGGAACTGCCGGCAAGAACGGTCTTGGAGCCCAGAACGAGCCGGCCAACGCTATCCATAATGCCGCCGCCAAAGGCTCCCGTCAGCAGGGCCTTTGACATATCCCAACCAGAAATGTTGAAGTCCCCGGCGAGGTAGCTCCTACCGTTAGAGGCAATGGAGATGATGTTGGTCATATCCGTCACCTTGGAGGTCTCCCAATTGGAGACGCCGGTGATGTTCAGGGTCACCGCGGCGTATCCGTCAGCAGCCTCGTTAAAGAGGAAGTTGCGCATGTTGGTGACGTTCTGAACGTCAAGTCCAGAACCGTCGAAGCTCGTGAGGCAGACGGCGGTGTGGAACCAGTCCTGGAGCGATGCGGGCTGAATCTTACCTTTCGTCGCGGCATCAACGACCGAGAAGGACGTGATCTTCTTGTTCCAGATGTTCCAAGGAAGCTTGTCACCGTACTCGGTAACCTCATGGGACTTCGAGGCGTCGTGGGCGCCGATGGTAAGAGCGCCGGTAGTCGCATCGTACTTCCACCAGATGTTGTCGTTGGAAGCAAAGACGCCCTCCTGGGGAGCCGTTGCCCAATTCCATATCGTGGCGCCAAGGTCATTACCGGCGGCAGGATACAGCCTGATGAGCTGAGCGGTGGTGACGGAACGACCGTTATAGGTGCCACCGGAGGCAACCCAATAGCCACCGTCAACGTGCGTGAATCCAGTCCCCTCAAGAACCGAGTCGTTATCCAGAACAATCCTGGACAGGTTGCTCGTCGCAGTCCCGGCAAAGAGCCCGCTCACAGGAATGCTCGTGGTATCGACGTTCCAAGAACTCATCGGCAGAGTGCCTTCAAGAACGGTTCCGGAGAGCGCGTTCGCGAGGCTCGATATGCCGGAGAGATTGAGATCTTCGAACTTCGCGGTCTCCAGGACAGAGCAGCCAGAGAACCAGCCAGAGAGATTGATGGGAGCAACCTTGCCGTTGGTAACGTTGGGGGCAAAACTGATGAAGTTGTTCCTTAGCGAATTCCAGGGGACGGAGGTACCGTACTCAGCAACAGTGAGCGAGCGAGATGCACTCTCGGCACCAATCACGAGCGTGCTTCCATCAATCTTCCACCAGATGTTGGGATTGCTCATGAATACGCCGTTGGCACCCGCAGGGACGGTCGCAGTGCCGTTGGCAATCCAAGTCCAGGTCTGAATGCCAAGATCATTGCCGCCGGCACGGTACATCGCAAGGAGCTGCTCGGTCGTCACGCGTACGTTGAGGTACGTGCCGCTCGTGCACGCCCACACGCCGGGAGAGAGACGGGCAAAGCCAGATCCTTGGAGCACGACACCATTGCCCAAGATGAGGGTAGTGACGCCGTCCATGTTGTCCTTGTTATCGTAGCTGAACGCATAGGCGACGCTGCCGTGGGTCATGTCCCAGTCGTGCAGGTCAAGCGCCCCGACGATGACATGGTTGTCATCGGACGAGCCATCGAAGGCAACCGTAAGATCGGACTCAAAGGTGCCGTAGAAGCTCGTGACGCTCGAGGTGTTCCAGTTGCCGATGTTGCGCAGCTCGAGGTTCTTCGGGCCATCGTCGAACAGCTGCGCCATGGTGGTTGTCTTGGAGGTGTCGAAGCCCGACCCGTCAAACAGGCCGAGAATCTTGTATCCCTCGAACCAGCTCTCAAGGTTAAGCGGCTGGATGGCGCCGGCAGAGGCATTGCCGCTGCCGTCAACGCCGGAGGTCGCAACAGAAGAGATAAAGTCACGCAGGTAGAACCAGGGAAGCGTCGAGCCACCGGTGTTGTCGCGCGAGCCATGTTCGGTCACCTCGCGACTTGCCGATGCGCTGGCGTCGGTCACGCCAAGGTTAAGCTTGCCATCCTTCAGGAACCACCAGACATTCGGATTGGCAAAGGTGCCACCGACCCACCAGCTGACGCCGGAAACCGTCCTCGTATCCGGGTCGTAGTCATAGCGGTATGTGACGGTCCGAGAGTCGGGGAGGTCCTTGACCCAGACAAAGGTGCGCCCGCCGCCCAGAGCAGCATCAGTCGCCGCAGGATAGAGAGCCTGCAGCTCCGCCGTATTGCCGTGCCAGGGATTGGCGGAGTCCTGCCCAAGCCAGACGCCAACGCCGCTGTGGGTAAGTCCGGTACCGGTAAGTACGACCTTCTCGCCTACGGTGAGCGTGTCGAGGTTCGACATGTATGTGAACATCGAATCAATCAGCGGCGCCGAGGAACGGTCGGGGTTAGCGTCACCATAGGCCTTGTCGTCCCAGTTGGAGATGTCCAGGCTCTTGAGGGCGCTGCAACCCATGAACATCTCGCGGAAGTCCGTGGTCGAACCTGTGTCCCACCCGGCGACGCCGTCGATGGTCTCGAGCTTCGCGCAGTCGCGGAAGAGCGCGACCATCGTGCGCGTGTGAGAGGTATCGAGGCCGGAACCGTCAAAGTAGACGAGATTGCTGTAGTAGCCGTCGTAGCGATAGCGAGAATTGCAGAACCAGGCATACATGTCCCAAGGCATGACCTGGGGCTTGCCCGACTCGGGAGCCGTAACGATGCGCTTGATGGCGCCACTGGCAAGGGCGTTGGAACCGTACAGCCAGGGCAGCAGGTCGCTCCCCTGCCCGGTATGGGCAAGTCCCTCGGTAACGATAGTGGGTCTGCCGGCGTCGTACACTCCGATGGTGAGGGTTCCGGAGTCGTTGTCGAAATCCCACCACACGTTGGGATTGGACGCGAACACTCCCCTCTTGCCGGGAATGGTCACGCCGGAGACCGTGAGCCCCTCGACGAACGTCCAGGTGATGGACCCAAGGCCCATGCCGTTGCCACCCCTCTGATACAAGTAGTACAGGGTGGAGGTGGGAAGCTGGCCGCCGCGATAGGTTCCGGACTCGGCCTGCCAGAGTCCGGTGCCCGCCTTGGCGAACATGCTTCCCTCAAGCGCGCCGTTGCTACCAAGGACAATCACCTGGAGATTGCGGGCGGAGCTCGCCACTCCCCCGACGTTGGGGCCGTAGAACATGTTCTGGACGTTAGCGCGAGTGAGGTCCCATCCGCTCAGGTCAAGAATGCCCAGCAGGGAGCGCGTGGCGGAGCTAGTGATGTCGGCAAACATCCAGCGGGCGTCGCGAAGGCTCGAGGTGTTCCAGTCCTCGACGCCAGTAACCATCAGATTCTGGGCAATGGAACTGCCAGAAGAGCTCGCGAGGAAGGCGTACATGTCAGACACAAGGGAGACGTCGAGTCCCGCGCCATCGAACTTGTAGAGCGCGGGATACAGGCGGAACCACCTGTTCATGGTCAGGGGCACGATCTTCTCGGTGGAAACGGAGCTAACAGTGGCCACACTGCGAATGTACTTGTAAAGGAAGTCGAACGGAAGGTTGCCGCGACCCGTAGCATTGGTGGCATCCGAGCTTCCGCCCTCGCTAATCCGGAAGTCGAGGGAGTTGACGATGCCGTCACCCGTGACGTCCACAGGAGAAGCGACTACGTTCATCGTGACAGCGCCGTCCTTAGCGTGCCACTCGACGTTGGGATTCGAATCAAAGGTTCCCGCGGCGGTCCAGCTGACGACCGAAACGGTGCGACGCACATCGCTGTAACCATACGTGTAAGTCACGCTGGCATCCGAGGGGGCACCGTCGGGAATGCCATCCCCGTTCGCGTCCTCGTTGCCCTGGAACCAGACATAGACGTGCTTGCCAAGCATGTTACCGCCAGCGGCGTACAGTGCGATGAGGTCGGCGGTCGAGCCATGCCAGTTGCGGTCGTCGCGCAGCCAAACGCCATCAGCCGCGTAATCGTGGCTGAAGCCGGTGCCGACAAGAACGCTGCCGTCGCCAAGGCGAATCCACTTGAGGGAGGCGGCGGCGTTACCGGACAGGAAGTTCGAGACGTCGGCGCCGACCATGTTCCAGCTGGAGATGTCGAGGCCACCGGTGATGCGCGACCCCTGCGAACCGTCAGCGAAGTACGTGTAGGTCGTCACGCGAGAGGTGTCCCAGGCCTCGGTCCCCTTGAGCTCGAAGGTGTTGTTGGAGCCAGAATCGAGGAAGGAATACAGGCTGATGGCGAGGGAGGTGTCGATGCCCGAACCGTCGAAGCTCTCCATGTAGCGCCCGCTGTTGTTGCCGGCGCCCTCGAGCGAGTAGGGCTGGATCTTTCCGTTGGTAGCATCCGCGTAGAACGAGCGAACGACCTTTCCGTACCACGGGAGACTCGCGCCATACTCCGTGAAGAAGCGAGACTTCGCGGGGTCGATGACGCCCATGCTGAGGGCGCCAAGGGTCTCGTCGAGCTTCCACCAGATGTTGGGGTTGGAAGCGAGCACGCCCGATTTGCCATCGGGAACGGCAATGTCGGAGGCGGGAAGATCGGCAGCGTCAATCCATTCCCACTCGATTACGCCATTGGTGTTTCCGACCCTAGGATAGTATGCAACGAGCGCCTGGCTCGAGAGGAGCGTACCAGAAAGTGTTCCAGAGACGGCCTTCCAGTAGCCCGTTCCCCCGTGTGCGAAGGCCGTGCCGATAAGAACCGTGTTGTTGCTCAAGATGATTTTGCTAAGGCCGCGAACCGAGGAGCCAGAGGTAGTCCCCTGCCCTCCGGTGTTGAAGATGGGCCAGGTTGACCAGGAGGCACCCCTCATGTCCCAGCCGCCAATGTCCAGGGTCCCGGACACAAGTCGCGAGCCCGAACCGTCGCGCAGGAGCGCGTTCATGTCGGTCACCGAGGAGACGTCCCAATCCGCCACGCCGGAAACCGTGAGCGTGCGAGCAGAGGTGGCGGTCGCGGTTTCGATGTGCTGCAGGAATCCAAACATGTCCGTAACCGCAGAGACATCCATGCCGGAACCGTCAAAGGACTCGAGAAGCGGGTAGTAGCGCAGCCAGCAGCGCAGACTCGTGGGCTTTACCTTGATGGTCGCATTGCCCGCGAGATCCGTTGCTACGGACGAGAAGGACTTGATGGAATCACGGTAGTAGCCCTCGAAGGGAAGGTTGCCTCTGTCGCCCCCAGACTCTGTGACGACGCCGGTCTCGCCAAATGCCGTGCCGTCGTCATAGGTACCAATCAGCACCTTGCCGGTGTCGACCTCAAACTTCCACCAGACGTTGTCGTTCGAGGCGAAGGTTCCTCCCATGTAGCCGTCGTACCACTGCCAGACGGTGTCGCCAATGGCAAGCTTTGCGCCATTCGCGCCGTAGAACGCGACAAGCTGCGGAGTGCGCAGGAAGCGGCCGGCGTACCCGCCGTTCGTCGCATACCACGCGCCGTCGTCGGCATGGTTGAAGCTGGCGCCGGTAAGCACGCAGCCATCGCCCAAGACCAGAAAGTCGATCACGGACGTGGCGTTTCGGAACGCGTTCGCATAACCCTTCCCGACCATGTTCCAGGAATGAATGTCGAGCGTAGATGCCTCCCCAAGGGCTTGAGAGCCAGCTGCGTTCGAATCAAACACAGACGAGAAGGACGTGACGTTTGAGGTGTCCCAGCTGCCCACATTGGTGACTGCAAGAGGACCCGCATGGTCAAGGAACATGTTCGCGAAGCTCGTCGCGAGGGAGGTGTCGAAGCCACTTCCGTCGAATGAGGCAAGGCTCGCGTACGCAAGACCAAGACGCCAGTCCAGCGTACGAGGCTTAATCTTTGCCGCGGACGAGGTGCCGTCCGTCACGATGGAGGTGATGTCCGCCGCGTGGGTCACGAAGGGAAGGTTGCTGTAATTCTCGGTAATGATGCTATTCTCCCCCACCGTGGACGCGTTGGTGAAGACGCCCATCTCGAGGGTTCCCGTAGCGGTGTCAAACGTCCACCAGACGTTGGGGTTGGAAGCAAAGGTGCCGCCAAGGTATCCGGGCACCCAGATCCAAGTGGTCTGGCCGATTGCGAACCTTGCCCCCGTCGTCCCGTAGAGCGAGACGAGCTCCGCAGTGCGAAGGTGACGACCGTCAAACAGGCCGCCAGACGCAAGCCACGCGCCATCATTGGTGCGGCTGAAGCCGGAGCCGGTGAGGACGACCTTGTCGCCCAAGATAAGCGTAGTGATAGAGTCCATCCAGCTAGCATTGTCGCCCGAGCCCAGGAACATGCCGGAGACATTGCCCCTTGTCATGTCCCATCCATGGATGTCAAGCTCGCCAGTCAGCGCGTTTGAGGTGCTGTCGGCATCAAACGCCTCCAGGAAGGAGGTTACCTTCGAAGTATCCCAGTCGCCGACGTTGACGACAGTGAGCGCCGGGTGCGCGTCATCGAACAGCTGAGCAAAAGAAGTGCAAGCAGAAGTGTCAAGCCCAGCCCCGTCGAAGTACTCGAGCGTCACGCAACCCTCGAACCACCCGCGGAGAGTGGTGGGCTTGATCTTTCCGTTCGATCCTGAACCCATCGTGTTGACGCGAACGATGTACTCGCGCAGCTTTGCCCAGGGGGTCGTGGCGCCGTACCAGTCATCGTTTATGCCGCCGTAGACGCTAACCGTCACGTCCCCGTCAGGGTCCTCAATACCCATCTCGAGCGTACCAGACACGAGCCTCCACCAGACATTCTTGGAGGGATTGAGGAAGCCTGCGGCACTCCATCTGACGTTGTAGACGGTCTTCGTGTCGGGGTCGAAGTCATAGCTGTAGATGACGTCATTTCCATCAGGGCCGCCAGGGAACCACACATAGGTGACCACCCCGTAGTCCTTCGTAACCGTAGTGCCGTCCTGATAGCGGTTCATGAGGTCCTGGCTCGATCCATGCCAGCCATCGCTGCCGAGCCAGACGCCAACGCCCTCGTGAGAGAACTGCGTGCCGGAAAGACGGCAGTCGTCGCCGAGTGTAATGGACGAAAGCTTGCCGGCGGAACCAAACGTGAACGTTGGATAAGGCGTGAGGATGCCATCGCCAAGCATCGTCCAGCTGTGGATGTCAAGGTCTCCCGAGAGGGGGCGCACGGCATACTGGTCGTGGAAAACACGACCCATCTCGAGGATCTCCTCCGAGCCCGTCGCGACCATTCCCGTAGTGACCCAGTCGCCCGTGCCCGTGACGGCGAGGCTCTCGACGTTGCAGGTCTGGAGCGTGTACTCAAGCCACCCGGCGAAGACGGTCGTGTCCGTGGTGTCGATACCAGAACCGTCAAACGAAGACATGTTGGGGCAATCGCGGAACCAGTTGAACAGCGTGGTCGGCTTGATCTTGCCCTGGCTCTTGCGTCCGTTGGTCACGACCTTGTTGATCTTGGTGGAGCCACGCATGAAATCGGGCGCATACACACTTGCACTTCCAGAGGAGCTCACGAGCCCCATCTCAAGCGTGCCGTCAGCATAGAGCTCCCAGTAGACGTTGGGGTTATCCCCGACGGTACCAGACTCCAGAATATCCGTCTTCCAGATGGCATACAGAGCAACCGGAGCCTTGACCAGCAGGGTATCGCCAGCCCCATAGGAGACGCCGACGTCATTGGGGTCGGTACTCCAATGGTCGAAGCTCATGGTCGCGGTGTTATACGAATACGTGGCCATGGGACACGTCTGAACCGAGACCGAAGTGTTGTAATCCGCACGTTGGGCAATGGAACCCGACCAAGTTGACCCATCGAGCGTATTCGAGACGTACGTAACGTCGTACGAATCAATAGCCCAAACGGTATAGAAGGTTGTATCTGCGTTGATGCGGAAGCGCGTGTAGCCAGGCGCATACAGAACTGCACCACCGAGCGTGTCCGACCACCCGATGAGGTGGTAGCCCTCGCGGTAGACATAGCCCGCAGAAGGCAGAAGCACGCCCGTGTTCGGCGCGAACTCCGTCTGCATTCTTGAGGTATCGACGGTCCATGTGCCACCATCGGTCAGGACATAGGCAAGCGTGTAGGTCCCTTCAGAAGAGGCGCTCAGATAAACGCAAGAGCTGGGATTGCTCTCGGTCAGAGCGGGCTCGAGTCCATCCTCAGTGACAGCATCAACCTCATGGAGATCATCCTCCGAAGAGTCCGATACATATATATTAGATGCGTCAGTCGGAGAAGTCGCCACGGCACCGGGTTCGGAACTGTTGTCTTCGCTCTGCCGTGTATCGTCACTCTCCCTGGACCCAGCAACCACTGTCCCCTGAGCTTCAGTCCCGTCCGCAGAGGGGTCCCCCTCTGCACAAACGTCCCCAGCAGACACGGGAGGCTCTGTGGCGGAGCTGACCTCCGAAACTGGTGCGGATTGCGAGACCACACTGTCTACCTGCTGATTTACAAAAGTTGAACTCTGAAAATCGGCATAGTTGTCCTGTTCGCTTGGCTCCGCAATGACAGAATCGGCCCCATCCGCCCCCGCCTCATCCGCAAACGCGAACGAGGGAGCGGCCACGAAGACGGAGAGGAGCGTCGCCGCACAGGCAACCATGACGCCGCCGACGAGGGCGCGCCACACTCCCCTTTCCTCCTGAGCCGTGTATGTCATTACGTTTTTCATCTCAAACCTCAAAGTCACTAGGTTTTGCGCTTCCGCTGCGCCATGTGGATCGTTATGGCGCAGCGCTAGTCAACCAACCGCTTTCGCCTCAATGCATAGACGCCAAATGCGGACGCAACAAGAACCACGCCCACGGGGGCAAGCGGATTAAAGATGTCCCCGGAAGCGGATTGCGAGACGTTTGAGTCACCCACAACCGCAGGAGCAGGCGGCTCGATTGCCGTCGGCTCTTCGGCAGCCGCCAAAGCGGCAGCATCAGGTGAAGAAGCCGGCTCAAAAATTGAGGAATCAGTTCGAGTCGCATTACTAGACTTTGAACCGGCCTTATCAATCAAAATTGAACTATTGGAATTACTGGCGGCGTTATCTCCAACGCCCACCTCAGATGAAAGATCAGCCTGGGACGGAGAAAAGAGATTCGTACCAGAAGAGCTCCCCGATGCCGGAGGCACAGACTGACCACCCCCGTCTTCGGCCACATTCTGGTTATCGGATGATTCTTGGCCGCCCGTCTCGTTCGAGCCTGTTTGGTCCTGATGCTGCCCAGGATTCTCCTGACCATCGTCAGAAGAAAACTCTGAGGCGTAAACGGCCTTCAGGGTGACGGATCCATAAGAAGCGTCGTCACCATACCAAGAGGTATACACATCCGCAAAAGACGTATCGTCCGACACGGCAAGCATCTTTCCCGAACCGCTACGATACGTCCAAACCACTTCGTTGACGGGAGCGGCAACAAGGGCATCGTAGACGGGAGAAAGGTCCCGCGAATCCCAGCTGACGCCGACTCGATTGTTGGGCTGCCCATTGTCGCCAGCACTTAGACCGGAGACGTCAAACTCTACTTGATAGTCATTGCGCATGACAAAGGTGCCGTAGAGCTGAAGGGGTGCGTCGGCATTAAAGAACTCACCCGTCTTCCGAAGCTCTTTACGCAGCTCATTCACAATATCACCGAACTTCATTGAGTCGGGGCAAAGGAAGTCGGTGCTGAGTGAATTGTCCATGTTGCGCTCAAGCTTATAGAAAAACTTGCCGACCTTATAACCAGGCTTGGGCTTATAGGTAGTGTTGAAAGTATCGGAATTAACGCCATTCTCCTCAAAGGCAACAATAGAATCCCAGGTAACGTTAGAGCGATAATTAACTGCACCACCGTCGTAGAAGCTTCCGTCATCGTCCACGACGCTAATAACATAGGAATAGAAACCAGGAACGAACAACAACCGCATGCGGTCAAAGCCAGAGCCGGTGACCGTTACGGAATCAGTGCTCGCATAGCCTGCAGATGTCCTAGACGCAAAGACATAGCCATCAAAATGGTTCATAAAATCGGGATCAACGTCGCGAATATTAACTGTCGTGCCGATTGGAGCGGATTTCTGCACGGAATCCATGTCGTCAGGGCCATTCAATAGATTGCCGTTAGGATCACACTTCACATAGGTGATGACGTAAGAAGGATCAAGTGCGGAATTGTTCAAATCTGAGTCTGAAGAAGGAATGAGGTTTGCGCAGCTAGACACCTGAGTCGCATCGATTTCACTCTGGCACGAATATGCCAACGGGTTTTCATCTGACAACGCTTCGGTATCCGATTCACCAGCAGAAGATGAACCCGTATCAGTCACAACGTAAAGGTCGGCACCGATGGAAGATCCATCCGACACAGTAGGCCGCGCGGAATAATCCTCACTTGTGTCGAGCGCGATGCGATCGTAATCAACGACAGCAGGATAATTGGAAGCAATTTGGTCGCCTGCGATAGAATCGCCAGGAGGTTCGTTGGCGTACGACATAGTTGGGGCCGCAAAAAGAGCCGTCGCAAGCGAGAGCGCACCCGCGACGACGGCAACGCACGCCATACGAGTGACTAGGGGATGTCCCTTTCGGTGCAAGGGGGTGGCATCTCCGCACTGAGTCGAAATACCGAGAAGTGTTGTGGGATCGAAGAACATGGCAGTACCTTTCAACGTCTCGCAAGCTTCAACTGGCATTAAGCTAAGAGAAATCGACCTAAATATAGACACTAATATAGTCTCAAATACATATGTATTTGTCAAAGTGGCATAAGGACAACAGCCAAGGTGATTTTCACAGGTAGATGCCTATTTCTGTTATTGTTAGCAGCCGTTCACGGAATCGATTTTGGGCGAGCGGTATTGCCCTCAATAAATAACCATCTACCACCTCAAATGTCCGAATTCACCAAGCTGAAAATCAATATGTTTAACAATATGCAAATTTATCGACAATTCGTTTATCAATCAGCAAATTTCATCCACCCGGTCGACAAGAAATGTGGTAATGATTAACATATTGATATCTATGCTCGCACGTTATCATATGACATCGTTCTACCTGCTGCTACATGCCTGCTAGCTATCATGCTAGCAGGCATGTAGCAGCAGGTAGATAAGTCACAGTCCCAGAACAACAATGCAGGGAACACCAGGCATCACGGACTGGATGAAAAGCACCATGCACGCACGAGCCACGCAAGCCATTCTCGGCGTCTACCCCCCAATCGCGCCTTAGGACGTCCACAAGCCAGAAACCTTCAATAGACAGATATGAACGCTCATGAGGCCAAATAGGCGCCGTCGATGGCGTTGACAAAAAAGGCACGGCCCCGCGAACGGGGCCGTGCCAGAGGAAAAATGTCCTTCTCCCCTACCCGCTATGCTTCTTCCCGATCATCGTTACGACGCCTCAGCACAATGGCTGGGAGAATAAGCGTAACAGCAGCGCCGATGAGGACGATAGCGAGGGATCCGTCAAAGAGGTCTCCAGTCTGCGGAATCCTCTCACCCTTGCCGGCCACATTCGGGCCAATGTTCTTGGCGGACGCGGGAGTCGGCTCGATAACGTCGCCCTCGGACTCGACGACGTCATCCTCAAAGATCGGGGTGAGCGTGACCTTGCCAGTAACGATGAGCTTGGTCGGATCGTCGATGGTGCCGGTGTGGATGACGCCGTCCTCGTCGAGGATGACATAGGTCCAGCCGGAAATGTGCTTGCCGGAATCGGGGATGACCGTCACCCAACCCTCGGGGATGGGCTCGCCATACGGAATGGGCTCAGGGTCGCCACCGATGATGGTACCGCCCTCCGTAGGCTTGGAAACCTCGATCTCGAAGGTCAGCTTCTCCCACTCGGCGTAGAGAACCGTAGTGCCATCGGGCATCGTCCAGCCCTGGGACAGATCGTAGTGGATTCCGCTGTAGTCAGGCTCGGTATTCCAGCCCACCAGCTTGTAGTGCGGGCGACGGAAGCCGTCCTCAATAGTCACCGTAGTGTCCTCGGTACCGCTGTCGAGCGTGATGTGGGTGCCATACGGCTTCACGACGTCTGCGATGGTGCCCGTAGCATCCTGGGCGTTCTTGTCGTAGATCAGACGGCCCTTGTTGATCTCCCACTCAGCGTAGAGAACCGTCGTGCCCTCGGGAAGCTCGAAGCCATCGAACGAGAGGTCGTAATGCGTACCGGACAGGTCTGCCTTGGTGTTCCAGCCAAGAAGCGTGTAGTGATCGCGCTTGAAGCCGTCAGTCAGGTCAGAAGGCGTCTCGATGTCGTTCTTGCCGGAGTCGAGCGTGAGGATGGTGCCGAAGGGCTCGACGACGTCCGCGATGGTACCCGTGGCATCAGAAGCGTTCTTATCGTAGATGAGCGTAGCGGGATCGTTCTTCTCGAACAGGGCCATGTACGTCTCGCCATACCAGAGGCCGTCGGTGACATTCTGAATGGAGGCAAAGGCGAGCTGCGTCATGTCTGTAGGCAGGTCATTGAACCCGGTCGTGGAGGCCGTCATGAGAGCAGAGGTCAGCAGGGATGCATCGAGACGGATCCACTTCACGAAGTGCCAGCCGGGGTTCGGTGCGGCAATCGCGCCAAGCGCAGTGCCGGAGACCACGGTGATGGTCTCGGAGCTGCGGGAGACTGTGCCGGCCGAGGCATTCGCACTGAATGCGCCGGTAGTCGTGTCAATCTCACCAGTGACGTACTTGAGCTCAATCTCGTTCTCGATCCACTTGGCGTACAGCGTGATCTGGTCGAGGGCTGCAGCGGGGCTCAGGGTGTCAGAGATCGTGTTGTACTGATCCGTGGAGTCGATATCGAAGACGTTGCCGTCCGCGATGTAGGTCCAGCCGCCGAGATGATAACCCTTAGGAGCAACGATTACGGAGGCGTCGACGGGCTCGAGATCGCCGGCAGTCCAGGCAACGTGCTCCCTGTCAGCGGCTGTCACCGTACTCGCAGGACGGTATTTCGCGCCAACGGAGATGTAGTTGTTGTCGTAGACGACCTTGAAGTCGCTCTTCTCCTGCCAGAGGCCATAGAGCGTAAGGGTCGTGACATCAGTGTCAGAAGCCGTCGGATCGACCAGCAGGACGAGCTGACCATACTTGTCTGTGGCGACGACGTTCTTGCCGGAGCCATCGGCGGCCGTGTTCCAGCCAATCAGGGTGTATCCGCGGCGGCTGGCGCTGTGAGCGTCGAGGCCGTCCTGAGCCCAGAAAGCATTCTGGATGTCTGTCGTGGCAGGAACGCCATTGTCAACGTAGTTGGGATCGTAGATGAGGATGTAGTCGGACCTGCGAACGAACACAAGCTTGAGCTCCTGGTCGGTGAGCGTGGGATCGAGCGTGATGGAGTCGATGCCATAGTTCGTGGTGGCGGGTACGTCGAAGACGTAACCGGGGATATGGCTGACGTTACTCCAGTTGTGCGTGGCGTCCGCCATCGTGGAGGGTGTGATGACGGTTCCTTCTACATCGGTGCCGTGGCCAGTAAAGCCGCCGTAGACTAGCGTCGCCCCGTTGTCGTCAGTAGTCCAGTAGGTGACCTTGTAGTCGACCAGCTTGAGCCAGGCGGCATACAGGGTGACCTCGGCCTGAACAACGTTGGGGTCGACGGCGTCAGAAAGCGTGGAGTAGGCGGTAGTGCCAGGCGTCACGGCAATGAGAGCGCCAGTGGCATCCACGTACATCCACTTGTCGAAGACATAGCCGGTCTTGGTGGGATCAGTGGCCGGATAGAGATCGGTTGTCGACCAGGTAGCGTCGGTCTTATCCACGGACACTGTGGTAACCATATCGGCGGAGTCGATGTAGTGAACGATGAAGTTGTTAATCTCGTCCCAGATCGCGAAGAGCTCGATCTGGTCGCCGTCGGTGGAGCTGAGGTTGAGGACGGACTGCGCGTCGGTGTACGCGATGCCCGTGCC
>NZ_FOGP01000007.1 GCF_900111255.1 Parafannyhessea umbonata | reverse complement strand
GGTGGTGCAACAGGCTGAAGGAGGCGGGCGTCGTGCAGAGCATGTCCCGGAAGGGCAACTGCATCGACAACGGGGCGACCGAGCAGGTGTTCGGCCACCTGAAGGACGAGTTCTTCCGTGACCAGACATGGCCGAGCTTCGACGCGTTCAAGAGGGACCTCGACGCCTACGTCGTCCACTGGAACACGAGGAGGCGTCAGGTTAAGCTGAAGGGACTGACCCCGGAGGAGTTCCGGAATCAGTCCCTGCATGCGGCCTAGGCCGCTTTATTTGCCCGTCCAAGAACTGGGGCGCAGTTCACTTGGGAGGGGGGCCTTTTGTTGCGTGACGCCTCGGGCGCCACGCCCAACCGAAGCATCCGCCCGCTGGTACATGCAAGGCAGCGCCAGTAGGTAGGCAACCGTAAGCTAGAGAGCAGCCAGTTTTTCGGAAAGGTTTTGCAAGGGAGAAGACCAAGCACTTCTCGCCCGATGACGCCGCCGGCGTCCGGCGAAAGGAGTTCCGATGCTCTACAAGACCCTGAACAACGGCGTACGCATGCCCATGCTGGGCCTCGGCGTGTACCAGATGTCCCCGAACGAGACCGAACGCTGCGTGCTCGATGCGCTCAAGGCGGGATACCGGCTGATCGACACCGCGCAGTCCTACAACAACGAAGAGGGAGTCGGCACGGCCATCGCCAAGAGCGGCGTTCCGCGCGACCAGATCTTCGTCACCAGCAAGGTCCAGGTCAGCAACATGAACTACGAGCGGGCGCGCTACTCCATAGACCGCAGCCTGCGAAAGCTCAGGACCGACCACATCGACCTGATGCTGCTCCACCAGATGATGGGTGACTATACGGGCGCATGGCGTGCCATGGAGGAGGCCTACGAGGCCGGCAAGCTCCGCGCCATCGGCGTGAGCAACTGCCACTCGGAGCGCCTGGTCGACATGGCCCTCATGGCCGAGGTGCCGCCCATGGTCAACCAGATCGAGACGAACCCCCTCTGCCAGCGAGACGACGAGCACTTCGTGATGGATGGCCTCAGCGTCATCCACGAGTCCTGGGCCCCGTTCTACGAGGGACGGCAGGGCATATTCTCGAACCCCACCCTGTCCGAGATCGCCCGAAGCCACGGCAAGACCGTCGCGCAGGTCATCCTTCGCGCGCTGATTCAGAAGGACATCGTCGTGATCCCCAAGACCACGCACCTGGGCCGCATGGAGGAAAACCTGGACGTGTTCGGCTTCTCTCTGACCCGAGACGACATGAGGCGCTTCGAGATGCTGGAGGACCCCAACTACAAGAAGCTCTTCGACCACCGTGACGTGCGCACGGTCAAATGGCTCCTGGGCGAGATAGTCAAGAAGCAACAACTGCGCGGCGGCACGCTGTACTAGACAGCGCACCGCCGCACCACATGCGTTCTTTGGGATTCGGCTATTTGCCGGCCTCCACGAGTTCGACCGCCATCTCGCGCAGCTTGAACTTCTGCACCTTCATGGAAGGCGTCATGGGGAAGTCGTCCACCACGAACACGCGCTTGGGAACCTTATAGCGCGCGATGCGAGGAATCGCCCACTCGCGCACGTCTGCCTCGGTGAGGCCCTCGTAGCCGGGCCTCGTGCGGATGAACGCGCCAACGATCTCGCCGTACTTGGCGTCGGGGATGCCCACGACCTGAGCGTCCAGGATGCCCGGGTGCCCCAGCAGGAAGTTCTCGATCTCGAGCGGGTAGATGTTCTCACCGCCGCGGATGATCATGTCCTTGATGCGGCCCGTGACGCGATAGTAGCCGTCCTCGTCGATCATGCCGAGGTCGCCCGAGTGCAGGAAGCCGTCAGCATCGATGGCCTCCGCGGTCGCCTCGGGCATCTTGTAGTAGCCCTTCATCACGTTGTAGCCCTTGCAGCAGAGCTCGCCCGGCTCTCCGGGAGCGCAGGTGTGGCCGTCGACGGGGTCGATGATGCGAGCGATGATGGGCGGGTGCGCCAGACCGACGGTGGTGCACTTGTGCTCGACGTCGTCGTTGACGGAGGTCTGGGTAAAGACGGGGCTGGTCTCGGTCAGGCCGTAACAGATGGTCACCTCGCGCATGTTCATGCGCTCCATAACCTCGTGCATGGTCTCGGGCGGGCAGGGACTGCCGGCCATGATGCCCGTGCGCAGGTGCGAGAGATCGAAGCTCTCGAAGTTCGGGTGGTTGAGCTCGGCGATGAACATGGTGGGCACGCCGTAGAGTGCCGTCGCCCGCTCGCGCGAGACGGCTTGAAGCACCAGGCCCGGGTCGAACTGCTCGACGATGATCATGGTCGATCGATGCGTCAGCGATGCCATGACGCCCAGGACGCAGCCGAAGCAATGGAAGAACGGAACCGGGAGCGTAATGCGGTCCTCGGAGCCCAGACGCTGCCCCTCTCCAATGAAGAAGCCGTCGTTGATGATGTTGCGGTGGGTCAGCATGACACCCTTGGGGAAGCCCGTCGTGCCACTGGTGTACTGCATCATGACAACGTCGTTGTTGTCGAACTTTTTCTCGGCCTCGCGCAGGGAGTCGTCGGGCATGTAGGAGCCCAGCAGGATGAGCTCGGGCACGCTGTAACAGCCACGGTGCTTCTCGGGTCCCATGTAGATGATGCTCTTGAGCATGGGATAGGTCTCGGACTCGAGGCGCCCGCGCTCCTGCGTGAGGGTCTCGGGCACGAGTTCGCGAATGATCTCGAGGTAGTTGACGTCTCGGAACGCGTCAATCACGCAAAGGGCCTTCATGTCGGACTGCTTCAGGACATAGTCCAGCTCGTGGCTCTTGTAGACCGGGTTGACCGTGACCATGACGACGCCGATCTTGGCACTGGCGTACATGAAGGTGAGCCAGTCCGGGATGTTGCGCGCCCAGACGCCCAGATGGTCACCGGGCTCGAGGCCGATGGCCAGAAGGCCCTTGGCAAGCTCGTCGGTGCGCCGGTCGAAGTCGGCGTAGGTCCAACGCAGGTCGCGGTCGGGATAGACCACGAACTCGTGGTCGCCGTCGACGACCGTCTGCTTGCGCAGGTACTCGCCGATGGTCAGCTCGGTGTGAAGCGGGTAGTCGGGAGCACCACGCGGCGGCAGCGGCTTGTCCTTGGGCCACTGGTCCAGGGTAAGGTGCTCGGGGTTGGTAATGGCCGCGATCTCCTCGGGAATGCTGATGCCCTGAGGGTCTGCGGCTGGGTCATAGCTTGACATGACGTCTACAGCCATTGGTCGCACGTCCTTCTCTGTTGGTAGTGAATTGTCTGCGAGAACGATGACTCGTCGACGGAGCCAAAGCCAAAGATCGGCTGGCTACACCGGCGTGTAGACGACTGCTAGGAACTTTGCCTGCTGCTGGTTGTAGGCACGAACCTGGTGGGGCACGATCGAGTCGTAGTAGATGGACTCGCCAGGCTTGATCAGGTAGTGCTCGTTGCCATACTGGACCTCGAACTCGCCCTCGAGGCCGTAGAGCCACTCCTCGCCCTCGTGCCCGACGAGCTTGTGGTCAAGCTCGCCCGAGGGGTCGATGGTGATGACGAAGGGGTCCATGTGACGGCTCGGACGGCCCGCGGCAAGACTGAAGTAGCGCAGGTCACCAGCATCAGACGAGGTCTCGAGCGACGTGAGGCGCGTAACCTCCTCCATCTGGTCGCCGCTCACGTACACGGGACCCTCGTCGTCGGCGTCGTCCATGAGCGTGCCCAGACGCACGCCCAGGGCACGCGTGACCTTGATGAGAGGTGCCAGCGAGGGCGGCAGCGCGCCATCCTCTAGGCCCCGAATGACCTCCACGTCGCAGTCGCAACGGTCAGCTAGGTCCTGCTGGCTGATGTGATGCGCGTTGCGCAGGGTTACGATCTTCTGGCCCAGCTTGGATGCCATGGGTTCCACCTCTCGATTTGCTCATGCCTATACGACAGCGCCCGCAGGCGCGTACAACGAGGATAGGCACTCGCACCCACGGATGAAAGCATTTGTAACGTTATGTGAGAAGAACGTAACGAAACCACTTCGAAAGACGTTCCTAGCGATTGTTTATCTGGTCGATCCACTCGGAAACGGCATCGTAAGTGTCGTGCTCCTCGAAGCGCATGGCCTTGAGCCACTCGACCCTCGTGTCCAGGGCGGCAAGCTCCGCCACGGCATCGTCGATTCCGGCAACGGCTGAGGTGCAGAAGGCGTAGACCTTCCTGCCGGCGAGCCCGGCGCCCTCGACGTAGGTGTACAGGGCACGCGGCGCCCTGTCGAACCAAATGGGGAACCCCACGAACACGGTCCCGTACTGGGACAGGTCGGGCAGGTCGCCCGCCAGCTCGGGCCGAGACTGCGCGTTGTCCTGCTCTCGCCTGCAACGCGAGTCGTCGTCGGCACTCAGGTCGGCCTCCACGTACGGCTCTTTGGTCTGCAGGTGGAAGCCGTCCGCGCCGCCGAGGATCTGGCACATGAACTTGGCGATGGACTCGGTGTTTCCCGTCTGCGAGAAGTACAGGACGAGCGTCTTGTCGCCCACCTTGCCCTCCGCCTGCGACGAGGACCCGGACTCGCTCGCGTCCTTCTCGTCCTGGGCGGCAGGCTCGAGAACGGTAGACCCAGAGCCGGAACCGCCTTCGTCCGAGGCTCCGGCGCCACCGCACGAGCTCAGTACCGCTGTGACGAGCGTGCCGAGCCCCAGCCCCACGAACCCCCTGCGGCTGATGCCGTCGAGGCGTCCGTCCTTCAGGTCGTCAAAGGTAACCATGTCGCTCCTCCCCCAGCCCCCCCTCAGAAGGCCCCAGAAGAAATCCGTCTGGCGTATGGGGGTTAGTCTACGTCAGGACGCGACACTGGTTGGGGGCATTTCGGCCACTGCAGAGTCGTCCCCCAACCGTCTGCATCCTCGTGCTCCTGGCAATTGCGGGCCAGATTGCACTGGAGCGCACGGGGCAAAGGCCGGGGAAGACGATATGCCAGGAACCCTTCAGCTCACGACGAGCGAGACGAGTGCAAGGTAGGCGCCGGAACGGCCTAGAACGTGATGTTACCGACCTCGGAGAGCTTGAGCCCCTCGTTGCGCTCGACGGCCCAGTTGACGTTCCACTCGTTGGTGAACAGCAGCAGGCGGCCGCCGCGCATGTCCTCGACGCGAAGGGTGTCTCGCGTCAGGTTGAGGCTGCGCAGGTCGAGCTCGTCGGGATCGTTGGTGATCCAACGAATCTGCGTGTACGGCAGGGGCGTGCGGCGGATGCCCACGTGATACTCGCTCTTGAGTCGACGCTCGAGGACATCGAGCTGAAGAACGCCCACGACGCCGACGACGACGCGCTCCATGCCCATGCCCCACTCGCGGAAGATCTGGATTGCGCCCTCCTGGGCAATCTCTTCCATGCCCTTGATGAACTGCTTGCGCTTGAGGGTGTCCACCTGCTCGATGCGCGCGAAGTGCTCGGGAGCGAAGGTGGGGATCTGCGGGTACTTGACGTGGTGGCGCATGTCGCACACGGTGTCGCCGATGCTGAAGATGCCCGGGTCGAACAGGCCCACGATGTCACCGGCATACGCCTCGTCGACGATGGCACGGTCGTCGGCCATCATGCTCGTGCCGGTGGCCAACTTGAGCTTGCGATCTCCCTGGACGTGCCAGGCATCCATGCCGCGCTCGAACTTGCCCGAGCAGATGCGCACGAAGGCGACGCGGTCGCGGTGGTTCTTGTCCATGTTGGCCTGGATCTTGAAGACGAAGCCACTGAACTCGTCAGTCGCGGGATCGACCTCCTGGCCGGTCAGCGTGTCGGTATAGGCCAGCGGCTCCGGCGCCATGCGCAGGAACTCCTTCAGGAACGGCTCGACGCCAAAGTTGGTGAGTGCGGAGCCGAAGAACACCGGAGAGAGCTTTCCGCAGCTGACGGCATCCATGTCGAACTCGTTGTCGGCACCGTCGAGGAGCTCGATGTCATCCATCAGGTTCTTGTGGTTCTCCTCGCCGATGAGCTCGTCCAGCTTGGCATCGCCGAGCTCGGCCTCGATCTCGCCAACCTTCTTGGTCGCGTTGGCGTGGCCATCGCCCTGGAAGGCGAGCACGTGGCGCGACTGGCGGTCAAACACGCCGCGGAAGTTGCGTCCCGACCCGATGGGCCAGTTCATGGGATAGGTGTCGATGCCCAGAACGTCCTCGATCTCCTCCATGAGCTCGAAGGGGTCGCGCGTGTCGTGATCGAGCTTGTTGACGAAGGTGAAGATGGGGATGTGCCGCAGGGTGCAGACCTTGAAGAGCTTGATGGTCTGGGCCTCGACGCCCTTGGCGCCGTCGATAACCATGACCGCCGCATCGGCGGCCATGAGCGTGCGGTACGTGTCCTCAGAGAAGTCCTGGTGTCCCGGCGTGTCGAGGATGTTCACGAAGTGGCCGCCGTAGCTGAACTGCAGGACGGAGGAGGTGACCGAGATGCCGCGCTCCTTCTCGATGTCCATCCAGTCCGACACGGCATGCTTCGCGCTCGCCTTGCCCTTGACCGAGCCGGCCGTCTGGATGCTGCCGGTATACAGGAGGAGCTTCTCGGTAAGGGTCGTCTTGCCCGCGTCAGGATGCGAGATGATGGCAAACGTCCTGCGCGAGGAAATCTGGTCGGTAAGGTTGGACATGCGCGTTCCTTCTGCCGCGCACCACAGAAACCTCTGGGCTGGCGCGACAACTCGTCGAAAAATAGTGATTAACCTGTGGCATTGTATCTAATGGGACGGGTCGGCTCTAGAATGACCCCATGTTTGACCGAATTACCTCATTTGTGCGCCAGCAGCTCATGCTCTGCATCGCGCTGGCTGCGGCTGCCGTTACCACCACCATCGCCGGAACGGGCCCCTCGGAGGTCGCCCAGTCCATCGACTATCGCGTGCTCGCGCTCCTGTTGTGCCTCATGACCTCGGTCGCAGGGCTCGTTGGCTGCGGAGTGCTCGACCGCATGGCGCGCCAGCTGCTCGGCCGGGCACGCAGCACGCGAACGCTCAGGCTCGCGCTGGTGCTGCTCCCCTTCTTCTGCTCGATGCTGGTGACCAACGACGTGGCGCTGCTGATCTTCGTGCCGTTCGCCATCACCTCGCTACGCATGGCCGGACGCCAGGACGAGCTTGCCCACCTGGCCGCCTGCCAGGCCGTGTCCGCCAACCTCGGAAGCATGGTCACGCCCATCGGCAACCCCCAGAACCTGTTCCTCTACCTTCGCTTCGGCATCGACCCCATCGAGTTCTTCCTGGCGATTGCCCCCTACGCCCTGCTCTCGCTTGTCCTGCTCGTCACGCTGTGCGTCGCGAGGAGAAGCCAGGCGGTCGAGAAGTACGTGGCGCCCTCGGGGGCGACGGGCGCGGAGCCCAAGCCGTCCAGCGCGGAGGGCAATGAGTCACGCAGATGCCTTCTGCCCATGCACCTCGCGCTCTTCTCGCTGAGCATCCTCACGGCGCTTCGCGCCGTGCCTTGGCAGCTGACGCTCCCCATGGTCCTGCTCGCGGTCTTGGCGCTCGACCGCCACGCGCTCAGCAAGGTCGACTGGGCCCTTCTTGGCACGTTTGCGTGCTTCTTCGTGTTCTCGCACAACATGGCGCGCATCGAGGCGGTGACACTGGTGCTCGGATCGGCCATGGGGACCGCGCCGTTCCTGACGAGCCTGGGCGCCAGCCAGGTCATCAGCAACGTTCCTGCGGCAATGCTCCTTTCCGGCTTCGTCCAGAGCTGGAGGCCGCTGCTGCTCGGCGTCGACCTGGGAGGGCTGGGCACGCCCGTCGCTTCCCTTGCGAGCCTGATCGCGTTTCGCATCTACCGCATGTCTCCGCACTCGTCTGCGCGGCGCTTCATGCTGCCCTTCGCCGCGCTCAACGTCGCCCTGCTGGCCTGCCTCTGCCTGCTATACCTGGCAATCGGCTAGTCGCCGCTTCGACGGGCGCCGAACCGTGCGAAAAAAGAAAGACGCCCCCGGCGATGCCTGCAGGCGTCTCGTCGAGGGCGTCGGTGCTTCTTGGCCAAGAGATGGCACTACCAGCTTAGGAGCTCATAGCCGTCGTCGGTTATCACGATCTGGACCTCCCACTGCGCAGAGTCGCTACCGTCCTTGGTCCGGACGATCCAGCCGTTCTCCTTGTCGATGGTCACGTCGGGGCCGCCGGCGTTAATCATGGGCTCAATCGTGAAGCACATGCCCGGCATCAGGACGGGGCCGGTGTCCTCCTCGCCCACGTGCGGAACGAAGGGCTCCTCGTGGAACTCGCAGCCGATGCCATGGCCGCCGAACATCTCGACCACGCTGTAGCCCGCGTCCTCGGCGACCTTCTGGACCGCAGCGCTCATGTCGCCAAGGTGGCCCCAGGGCTTGACGGCGGCCAGGCCGGCCTTCACCGCCTCGTGGCAGACCTCGACCAGGCGCCTACGCTCCTCGCTCACCTCTCCGATGCAGTACATGCGCGAGGAGTCCGAGTAGTAGCCGCCCTTGATGGTCGACATGTCGACGTTGATGATGTCGCCCTCCTTGAGGACGTCGTCCTCGTTGGGGAAGCCGTGGCAGACCACGTCGTTGATGGAGGTGCAGACGCTGTAGGGGTAGCCCTCGTAGTTGAGGTCGGCAGAGACCGCGTCGTGGGCGGCAAGGTACTCCTCGACCCAGGCGTTGATGTCGGCGGTGGTGGTGCCGGCGCAGATCTTCTGGCCCACATAGTCAAGAACGCCAACGTTCACCTCGGCAGACGCCTTGATTCCCACAACGTCGTCAGCCGTCTTGATGAGCGAGCGGGGCAGGACCTCCTCGCCGTCGGTCCAGAGGCGCTCGAGACGCGCGTCGATGGCAGAGTGGCACTTCTTGTACTTCTTTCCGCTGCCGCACCAACAGATGTCGTTGCGCCCAGGAACGGGCAGGTTGTCATACATGATGATCTCCCAATCAGGTAACTCTTTGCTAGTGAGACCTTACCCCTAGAGAGACGGGCGTTGCGCGCAAAACGAGCGAATCGCGCAGTCTCCAGCGGGCCGCCGCAACTCCATGCGACAACGCGCATGGCCAGCCGCGGCAAGCACGGACGAGGGCATTAGTCTGGACAATTTGTCCATACGGTTAAGCTTGCCACCCGTCGTTGCAATTCCTTTTCCCCTGGCCTAATATGCGACGCGTTCTCAATTTGAAGGCAGGAGGTTCCGGTGGCACGAGGCCGATACAACACGGCGCATCGCGAGATGGTCACGCGCTGTCTCGAGTCGCTGGGAGACCACCATGCCACGGCATCGGACGTGTTCGACCGGCTGCGCGCCGATGGCGCCGACGTGTCGCGCGCCACGGTGTACCGCCAGATAGAGCACCTGGTCGAAGAGGGCTCGGTGATTCGCTTCACCCCCGAGGGGGAGCGCCGCGCCTGCCTCCAGCTCGTGAGAACGGAAGGCTGCCGCGACGAGCACTGCTACCACCTCAAGTGCACCGAGTGCGGAAGGCTCATCCACCTTGACTGCAATGAGGTCAAGCCGCTTCTCGAGCACCTCGAGCGCGAGCACGGCTTCACGGTGGACGTGCATCGCACCGTCCTGATGGGCGTGTGCAGGGACTGCCGGAAGGAGCGCTGATGCCCCTCCGTCGCCTCGTCACAGACTGCCGTCCCGTCGCACGCCGCGCTGTCGCCCTGCTCGTCACGGTCACGCTCCTGCTGCCCGCCGTCTTCGTGGCCACGGAGGCCAAGCACGACTGCACGGGCGACGGCTGCGTCGTATGTCAGGTCCTGCGCGGGGCAATCGCCCTGCAAGGCACATATGGCCCGACCCCCAGCAGGCCCCAGATGCCGCTCGCGCTTCCCCGTGCGGCGGCGCTGACAGTCGTCGTAATGCAGCTCCTCCTGATGGCCGAGACGCCCATCACGCTTAGGGACCGAATGGACGACTGACGTTCCACGCGCACCTCGACAGAAGTACCGCGTCACCCATGACGCATAGGCATCGTCATCGCGAAGGAACGAGCACACATGAAGAAGAGCATCATCGCGGCAGCGGCAAGCGCCCTGCTCGCACTTGCCTGCGTAGCGGGCTGCGCATCAGGAACGGCCAGCAACAACCAGAGCGGCTCCGACCAGGGTCAGGAGACCAAGACCGTCAAGGTCGTCGCGTCTTTCTACCCCATGGCCGACTACGCCAAGAAGATCGGCGGCGACCGCGTCGAGGTCGTCAACCTGGTGCCCGCAGGCACCGAGCCCCACGACTGGGAGCCCTCGACCGACGACATGAAGACCCTCGAGAGCGCGGACGTCTTCGTCTACAACGGCGCCGGCATGGAGAAGTGGGTCGACCAGGTTTCCGACACGCTTTCCAACGACAGGCTCGTGAAGGTCGAGGCGTCCCAGGGCATCCAGCTGCGTGCGGGCGCCGACGAGGAGCAGGGCCAGTATGACCCCCACGTCTGGCTCAGCCCGCAGAACGCCAAGGTCGAGATGGCCAACATCCGCGACGCCCTGATCGCGGCCGACCCCGACGGCAAGGACGTGTACGAGAAGAACTACGAGACCTATGCCGCGAAGCTCGACGAGCTTGACCAGCAGTACCAGCAGAGGCTCTCGGCCGTCCCCAACAAGAACATCGTCGTCTCGCACCAGGCGTTCGGCTACCTGTGCGACACATACGGCCTCAACCAGGTCGCCATCGAGGGCCTGGACGCAGAGTCCGAGCCCGACGCCAAGACCATGGCCGAAATCGTCGACTTCGCCAAGGACAACCACGTCAAGGTCATCTTCGGCGAGGACCTGGTGAGCCCCAAGGTCGCCCAGCAGATCGCCGACGAGTCCGGCGCGCAGTGCAAGGTGCTCAACCCGCTCGAGGGGCTGACCGACGAGCAGCTTGCCGCAGGCGAAGACTACTTCAGCGTCATGGAGAAGAACCTGGACAAGCTCGTCGAGGCCCTCTCGTGAGCATAAGCGCCGTCAGGCTGTCGAGGGTTAGCTTCTCGTACCGAGAGCACCCCGTTCTTGCGGGGGCGAGCCTCGAGCTCGCCCCCGGCGAGTTCTGCGTTCTCGCGGGACAGAACGGAGCGGGAAAGTCCACACTCACCAAGATCATCCTCGGCGAGCTCGAACCCGACGGGGGATCCGTGGCGGTGTTTGACCGGACACCCACCGCCGCGATTGCGGACGGCCTCGTGGGATACGTTCCCCAGCAAAGCCCAGACGACTACCGCCACATCCCCCTGACCGTTCTCGAGCTGGTCCAATCCAACCTCAACGCAACGCGGATCCTCCCCCACCGCCACGCCCGGGAGCGTTCCCTCGCGCTCGAGGCAATCCAGAGGGCGGGGCTCGCCGGATTGCACGACCGATTGGTCGGAGAGCTCTCCGGGGGCCAGTTCCAGTCCGCCCTCCTCGCCCGCGCGCTCGTGAGGAGCCCCTGGCTCCTGCTGCTCGACGAGCCGACGAGCAACCTGGACGACGCCAATGCGGCGGCCCTCATGCAAACCGTCTCCCAGGCTTCCGAGGGCGGGATGAGCACCCTTCTGATCACCCACGACCTCGCGCGCCTTCCCAGGCTCTACGACAGGACGGTCGTTCTCGGCCACGGCGTCATACATGAGGAATCGGACGAAAGGAGCGTCCACAATGGGCTTTGACATGTTCGAGTACGCCTTCATGCAGCACGCCTTTGTCGCGGGCCTCGTCATGGGCGTCGCCATCCCCTGCATCGGAGTCGTGGTCGTGCTCAGGCACCTCTCCATGATGGGCGACGCGCTCTCGCACGCGTCGCTGGCAGGCGTCGCCGGGGGCCTCGTTGCGGGAATCGACCCCGTAATCGGGTCCATCGTCGCCTGCCTGCTGGCCGCCGGCTCCACCGAGTTCGTCCGCAAGCACTTCGCAGGGCGCCAGGAGCTGGCCATCGCCGTCGTGCTCGCCTGTTCGGTAGGACTTGCGGGCGTCCTTTCGGGGTTCACGCCCAACGCGGCGAGCTTCTCGAGCTTCCTGTTCGGCAGCATCGTCGCGGTAAGCGACCGCGAGCTCGCCGTCGTGGTGGTGGTCGGCCTTGCCGTCGTCGCGTTCTGCGCGACGTTTCGCCGTCAGCTGCTGCTAGTCACCCTCGACGAGCAGCAGGCCCGTCTGGCCGGCGTGACCACGGGCGCGCTCAACGTCGCGTTCGTCATCGCGACGGCCCTTGCCATCTCGGTGGGCTCGCGCACCGTAGGCGCACTGATCGTCTCGTCGATGATGGTCGTGCCGGTGGCCTGCGCGCTGACCGTCGCGCGCAGCTGGCGCCAGATGGTCGCGGTCTCGTGCGGCTGCGGCCTTGCCATGTCCGCAATTGGGCTCGTCATCTCCTACGCACTTGGTCTCAAGCCCGGCGGCACCATCGTGCTCGTCGGCATCGCCATCCTCGCCTTGCTCGCAGCGGGCAAGTCCCTGGCGCACAGGAATTCGAGGGGGTAGGGGCTTCGCGGAAGGCCCCGACCCCGTCCCTTCCCCGCCGACGATTTGCCACCAAAGAGGCAAGAAGTAGCAGGTCAGCCATGCGCGCGGCGCTAGGATGAGTCCATCCACGTCACTCGGGGGGCAGACATGACGACACGCCAGGAGAGCGCTCGGACCGGCGGGAGACACAAGAGATTCCCGCACGGCAGAGGGAAGCGCAAGGCAGACCCACGTCCCACCCTGCAAAGCGCCGGGCTCAGACCCCGGAGCAGGGCGGAGGGGGCCAGCCTCGCCATGGCGTTCGCCTTGCTGAGCCTCGCCTTGGGCCTGCTGGTAGGCTCTGCGGTGTTTCTCGTCATGAACCTCTCCGAGTGGCTCACCAGGCTCATCTGGGAGAGCCTCGGCTCGAGGCTGAGCATCCCCCTGTTTCCGCTCATCACCTGCACGCTCGGGGGCGCCGTCATCGGCGTATGGACCTACGTCTCGAACGACCGTGTCAAGTCCCTCGAAGAGGTGCTGGGCGAGTTCAAGCGTACGGGCTCCTACAAGACCCAAGGGGCCATACGGCCCGTCGTGACCTTCCTTCTGCCTTTGGCCTTCGGCGGCTCCATCGGATTCGAGGCCGGTCTGACCGGCCTCATAACCGCCGGGTGCTGCTGGGTTCGCGACCGCATCAAGCGCGCGGGGCTGAGCGTCGCCAGGCTGCACGTCGACGAGGTGGCCGACGCCTCCATCGCAGCCTGCGTATCGGCCATCTTCGCGACGCCGCTCGCCGGCATCGTCGCCGGAGTCGAGGACGCGTCCAAGCCCAACGCGAGCGACTACACCATGCGCCGCGGGGCCAAGGTCGCGCTCTACACCGCCGCGGCCTTCGGCGCGTTCGGCGGCATTCTGCTGTTCACCCGCATCTTCGGCTCCTCGAGCGGATTGCCGCGCTTCGACTCCATCGCGGTCGGGGACATCCGCCTGCTTTGGGTCATCCCCTGCATCGTTGCGGCATACGCCATGACGCTCCTGCACCACGCCTCGAGGCGCTTCTTCGCGTCGGCAGCGCGCCGCCTGGGCACCGGCGCGGTCGGCACCGTTGCGGCCCCCGTCGCGGCGGGAGCCCTCATGGGGGCCGTGGCGACGTTTTTGCCCTACGTCCTCTTCCCAGGCGAGGCCCAGACCACGGAGCTAATGCGCGAGTGGTCCGGCTGCCCCGCAATCGTCCTGCTCGCGACCGGCTTCGCCAAGGCGGCGATCACGCCTATGTGCCTCAGCATGGGATGGATGGGCGGAGACTTCTTCCCCAGCATCTTCTCGGGAGTCGCCGCAGGGTACGGCCTCGCCGCGCTCACGGGCGCGGACCCCATGCTCATGGTCACGGTCACCACGACGGCGTTTCTGGCCGGCGTCACGCGCAAGCCGCTGCTCACCCTGGCCATCCTGATTCTGTGCTTCCCGGCCAACGGGCTCATCTGGATGGGAGTCGCTGCCGTCATAGGGGCGGCGATGCCACTTCCGTCCTTCTCCTCGCTCGACGGCGCAGCCGACGCGCCCTCCATCGCCTCGGACGAAGGGGTCTAGCCCATGGAGAAGGACCTGCGTCCGCACCCCAAGGTCACACCGCGACCCTTCAGGTTTCGCGCTCTGGGACCCATCATACGCGCAGCTGGGCTGGGGCCTTGGACGGCCAGCTTCGTCATGCTGTTCGTCATCGCCTCCATGACGCTCGCCATGGCTGAGCCCGGCGTCAGGGGACTCGGCGACGCCGCCTGGATCCTCTTCCAGGCGGTCAGCACCATCGGCTTCGGCGACATCGCGGTCAACTCGATTCCGGGCCGCGCGGCGGTCGTCCTTCTCTCCGTCTACTCCATCTTCTACCTCGCGCTCATCACGGGTGCCGTGGTCAGCTTCTGCCAGGAGCGCATGCGCGCCTCGCGCGACGAGAGCGTCGCGCGCTTCATCGACCAGCTCGAGCACCTGCCCGAGCTCTCGCACGAGGAGCTCGTCGAGCTGTCCCAAAAGGTCAAGCGTCTCGACGGCAGGCGCTAGCGCCACGAAAAAAAAGAGCCGGCCCCACACGGAGGCCGGCCCAATCATCGTCTCGCTTCTTGCGCGGACGCCCGCAACCCTACAGGTCGAAGAGCGTCATGCGGTCCTCGTCCGATATCGAGGTGCCGGCGGAGGGCAACTTGTCCACGACGTAGCGCGCTGGGTCGGCGTCGGGTCCCAGGAACTCCTCGGGCTTGCCCACCGCGATGACCTCGCGCCCCTTCTTGCAGGTAAACGCGATGAGACCCTGGGTGCTGTTGGTGGTCTTGGTCTTCAGCAGCTCGGTGTTGAACGTTATCAGGCGCTCGTCGTTCGAGAAGAGCGTCACGTCTCGGTTCTCGCTCAGGACGATCGCGTCGACCAGCGGGCTGCCAACGTAGATGGCGTTCTTGAGCTTCTTTCGGTTCTGCTTCGTGACGTAGCCGGAGAGCGCGACGCGAGCCACGCGGCCGTTGCGGAAGATGTAGAGGATGTCGCTCTTGTAGTCGCCCGGATCGAGCACGTGGATGATGTTCTCGCCATCCTCCATCTCGAGCTTGGTCGCAAGGAAGGTTCCCAGGTCGGCCGACTTGGTGTCGGACAGCGTGCAGACCTTCACCTTGTAGCACTGGCTCTGGTCGGTCAGCACCAGGAGCTCTCCCCTGTTGGTCGATGGGAACTCCAGCCAGGGGGAGTCGCCGTCTTTGTACTTGAGGTCGGCCCCGGAGCGCAGGACGCGGTCGGTCAGCTTCTTCAGGTAGCCTTCCTTGGACACCATGATGGTGACGGGATAGTCCTCGACCTCGGGCTCCAAGGATACCTGGACGATGTCCTCGGCGTCGACGATGCCGGTCTTGCGCGGCGTGACGTACTTCTTGTTGATGGCGGCCAGCTCGTCGTAGATGACCTGCTTGACGTTGTCGTCGCTGCTCAGGATCTTCTTGAGGGAGGCGATCTCCTCGTCGAGAGCCTCGATGTCCTTGGTCCGGTTCAGGATGTACTCGCGGTTGATGTTTCGCAGCCTGATGTTCGCCACGTACTCGGCCTGCACCTGGTCGATGTCGAAGCCCCTCATCAGGTTGGGCACGACGTCGGCCTCGAGCTCCGTGTGGCGGATGATGTCAACGGCCTTGTCGATGTCGAGCAGGATTGCCTCGAGGCCGTGCAGCAGGTGCAGCTTCTCGGACTTCTTGTTCAGGTCGAAGCGCACGCGACGCCTCGTGGACTCCATGCGCCACGCGACCCACTCCGCAAGGATCTCGCGCACGCCCATGACCTTGGGGTAGCCGTCGACCAGCACGTTGAAGTTGCAGCTGAAGGTGTCCTGCAGCGTGGTCATCTGGAACAGCTTGGCCATGAGCTTCTCGGGGTCGGTGCCGCGCTTCACGTCGATGGCGATGCGCAGGCCCGAAAGGTCGGTCTCGTCTCGGATGTCCGAGATCTCGCGGACCTTGCCCTCCTTGGACAGCTTGACGATGCGATCGATGATCACGTCGGTCTTGGTGGTGTAGGGAATCTCGTAGACCTCGATGATGCGCTCGCTGGGCAGGTAGCGCCAGCGCGAGCGAACCTGGAAGCTGCCCAGGCCCGTGTTGTACACGCGCTCGAGCTCCTCGCGCTTGTAGATGAGCTCGCCGCCGGTCGAGAAGTCGGGCGCCGGCATGCTCTTGAAGAGGTCGTAGTCGGGGTCCTTCAGGAAGTGCATCGTGGCATCGCAGACCTCGTTCAGGTTGAAGCCGCAGATGTCGCTGGCCATGGCGACGCCGATGCCCTTGTTGGCCGAGACCAGCACGTTGGGGAAGGCGGTCGGCAGCAGGCGTGGCTCCTGCATGGCGCCGTCGTAGCTGTCGACGAAGTCGACCGGGTCCTTGTCGATGTCCTTGAAGACCTCCGCGCAGATGGGCGACAGCTTCGCCTCGGTGTATCGCGAGGCTGCGTAGCTCAGGTCGCCCGAGTAGTACTTGCCAAAGTTGCCCTTCGACTCCACGAACGGGGTGAGAAGTGCCTCGTTGCCGGTCGCAAGGCGAACCATGGTCTCGTAGATCGCCGCGTCGCCGTGGGGATTGAGCTTCATGGTCTGGCCAACGATGTTCGCGCTCTTCTGGCGCGCGCCGTTGAGCAGGCCCATCTTGTACATGGTGTAGAGCAGCTTGCGGTGCGACGGCTTGAATCCGTCGATCTCGGGGAACGCGCGCGACACGTTGGTGCTCATCGCGTACGGCATGTAGTTGACCTCGAGCGTCTCGGTGATGGGCTGCTCCAGGACCTCGGAGTGCAGGCCGATGACGTTGGGGTTGTCCACGTGCTTCTTCTTGGGCGAAGCCTTCTTCTTTCTTGCAGCCATGTCTCCTCCTTACTGCAGGTCCAGTTGGTCCAGATACTCTTTGCCGTGCTCGGCAATGTGGCGCTTGCGTCCCGCGTCGTCGTTGCCCAGGAGCAGGTTGAACATGCGCTCCATCTGCTCTACGTCCTCGGGCAGGACCTTGATCAGGTGGCGCGTCTCGGGGTTCATGGTGGTGAGCCACATCATGTCCGGATCGTTCTCACCAAGACCCTTGGAGCGGCTGATCGAGCACTTCTGGTCGCCAATCTCCTGGAGGATGCGGGCCTTCTCGGGCTCGGTGTAGGCGAAGTAGGTCTTCTCCTTGCAGTTGATCTCGTACAGGGGCGACTCCGCGATGAAGACGTAGCCCTCCCTGATGAGCGTCGGGACAAGGCGGTAGAGCATCGTCAGGATCAGCGTGCGGATATGGTATCCGTCGACGTCGGCATCCGTACAGATGATGACCTTGTTCCAGTTGAGGTTGTCCAGGTCGAAGGTGCCCAGGTTCTTCAGGCGCTTGTCCTTCACCTCGACGCCGCAGCCCAGGACGCGCAGCAGGTCCATGATGATCTCGGACTTGAAGATGCGCGGGTAGTCCTCCTTAAGGCAGTTGAGGATCTTGCCTCGGACGGGCATGACGCCCTGGAACTCCGCGTCGCGAGAAGTGCGGCAGGCACCGGCCGCGGAGTCGCCCTCTACGATGTAGACCTCTCGGCGCGTGCGGTCCTTGGAGCGGCAGTCGATGAACTTCTGCACGCGGTTGGCCATGTCGGTCTTCTGCTGCAGGTTGGTCTTGATGCTCTGGCGCGTCTTCTCGGCGTTCTCGCGCGAGCGCTTGTTGATGAGGGCCTGCTCCATGATCTTGTCAGCCGACGGCTTGTTCTCGATCAGGTAGGTCTCCATCCGCTCCTTGATGAAGGCGGTCATGGCCTGCTGGATGAACTTGTTGTTGATGGCCTTCTTGGTCTGGTTCTCGTAGCTCGTCTGCGTCGAGAAGCAGTTGGTGACCAGGACCAGGCAGTCCTGGACGTCCTGCCACTTGATGGCGCTCTCGTTCTTGTTGTACTTGCCCTGCTTCTTGATGTAGGCGTCGATTGCGCTGGTAAATGCGCTGCGGGCGGCCTTCTCGGGCGAGCCGCCGTTCTCGAGCCACGAGGAGTTGTGGTAGTACTCCTGCATCGACATGGTGCGCGAGAAGCAGAAGCACGCGGTGATCTTCACGTTGTAGTCGGGAAGGTCGTCACGGTCGCGGCCGCGGCGGTTCGCCTCGATGAAGAAGGGCTCGGTCAGGTAGTTGGGCCCGACCTTCTCCATGACGTAGTCCTCGATGCCCTTGGGGTAGCAGAAGTCCTGCTCCTCGAAGCCGTCCGCACCCTCCACGCGCAGGCGGAAGGTCACGTTGGCGTTGACGACCGCCTGACGGCGAAGGGTCTGCTCGAACCACTCGCGCGGGATGTCGATTGACGTGAAGACCTCGAGGTCGGGACGCCACTTGATGATGGTGCCCGTGCGCTCCTCGTCGGTGGGCTCGACGTGGAGGGCCTTCTTCTTGCTGCCGACGACCTTGCCCTTGGCAAAGTGAAGGTCGTACTTCTTGCCGTCACGCCAGACTGTCACGTCCATGTACTCGGACGCGTACTGCGTCGCGCAGGAGCCCAGGCCGTTCGTTCCCAGCGAGTAGTCGTAGTCGCCACCCGCGTTGTTGTCATACTTGCCGCCCGCATAGAGCTCGCAGAAGACCAGCTCCCAGTTGAAGCGCTTCTCGCTGGGATTCCAGTCAAGGGGGCAGCCGCGGCCGTGGTCCTCGACCTGGATGGAGCCATCCAGGAACTTGGTGACCGTGATCAGGCTGCCGAAGCCCTCACGCGCCTCGTCGACGGCGTTCGACACGATCTCGAACACCGCGTGCGCGCAGCCGTCGAGGCCGTCGGAGCCAAAGATGACTGCGGGGCGCATGCGGACGCGCTGCTCGTCCTTGAGCTGGCGAATGCTGTCATTGCCGTAGCTTGCTGTGTTTTTTGCCATGGTGATGCTCTCGTTTCACACTGCGGCTGTGCCGCTCTCTTGCCCGGCGCCGCAAAGCCCGCGTGCCGGACGCAAATCTCGACTTACTACCCTACCTGTTGTATCGGCCAAATAATAAGAAATCCAGACATACGCGGCGAGGGCGAGGCCACCTAGCGAGCAAGAAGGAGCATGGCTGCCAGCGGAAGTCCGTTTCCCACGACGTTCACGATGAGGTGCGCGGTCATCATCGCGTAGACGTTCTTGTGCCAGGCATAGGGAATCGAGAAGGACGCGCCAAGCACCGCGTAGGTCAGGACGCCAAAGGGGGCAAGGGCGTGCTCGAGGGCAAATAGAAGCGAGCTCAGCACGACCGTCACGACCGTCCGAGCCCCTCCCCCGAGCACGATGAGGGACTTCCTGAAGAACAGCTCCTCGGCAAGGGGCGGCAGGAGGGTCGTCTGCAGGGCGAAGAGGGCGATCTCGACGGGAGTTCGCGTAGGCAGCTCGATCTCGCCCAGGTCGAGCCCGGGGAGGCTAGCCTGGAGCAAGAGCATCAGCAGGAAGCCGGCAACGACGGCGCCCACCGTGGCCAGCGTCTGCCTCCAGAAGGAACCCTTTGCGAGCTCTTCCTTCCACCGGACCGGCGAGCAGCTTCCCAAGGCGGCGAAGTAGACCGTCACCACCGCATAGAACGCGAGGTTGAGATAGGTCACTCCCCTGCCGACAAGGGGGACGAGGCCGACAAACAGGGCGAGCGCCAGAAGCGGAGCCGCGTTTCTTGCCAAGTAGCCCTTGGCCCCACGCCCACTCGCGAACCCGCAAGAAGCCTCGTTCGCCACACCCATCCGTCATCCCTTCTCCTCGGCTCCTGCCAGCGGCAGGCAACCTCACAAGTATAGGCACGGGGCGGACGCAAGGGTAGCCGGCCCCAAGGCAGCAAACGCCCCTCTCGATACAAGAAGACCGCCCAGCGAGAGCTGGACGGTCCTTCTCCCCTGCGCATCATGCGTCTTGAAAGGCTATGCGTCCTTGGAGTGACGCTCGCCAATCTGGAAGTCGTCGGAGTGCTCGAACATGTACCTGACGGTGATGGGATCGTCGCCGGTGAGCTTCTTGAAGTCGTCGGTGAACTTGGCCATCTTGCCCTCGCGGATGGCCTGGGCGAAGGTGACCATGCCGTCGGAGCTGAACGGCGCCTCGGAGCCCTTCTTGAACACGCCGTCGGTAGTGCGGGGGACGCCCATCGCGTCGAAGATCTGGTAGTTCTCCTCGTCTGTGACCTCCTGGTAGGTCACGTGGTTGCCCGTCGCCTCGTTGCCGATCTCGATGAACTTCGAGATGGTCATGAGCTCGGGGCCATTGATGTCGAGCGCCGCCTGGTGGTACTCGTCGCCGCGGACGAGCGCATAGGCCACGGCCTTGGCGCAGTCCTTGCGCGAGATGTAGGCCATCAGTCCGTCGCCCTGGGAGTTGGTGAGGACGCCGGTGGTCTTCACGTAGGTGTAGTAGTTGGTGATCATGGCCTCGGCGTACTGGCTGTTGCGCATGAAGATGTAGTCGAGCCCGACGCTCTTGATGTACTCCTCGGTGTAGATGTGGTCCTTCTTCTCGACCGAGGGGTTCGTCGGGTCGTCGGCATTGACGAGGCTGGTGTACACGATCTGCTTGACGCCGGCCGCCTTTGCGGCGTCAACCGCGTTCTTGTGCGCGTTCTGGCGCTTTGCGCCCACGAACGGCATCGAGATGAGCGCCAGGCGCTCGGCACCCGCAAACGCGTCGGCAAGGCCATCGGGATCGTTGAAGTTCGTGACGTGGGTCTCGACGCCCATTGCCGCGTACGGCTCGAGCGACGCCGGGTTATAACCGCAGAAGATCAGCTGGTCGTGAGGGACGATGTCAAGAAGGACGCGCGCCGCCTCGCCTCCCAGGTTTCCGTCAACGCCAGTAAGAAGCATCTTTGCCATAGTGGCTCTCCCTTCGAACGGTTAACCAGGCGAAGTTATTGTATCAACCTCCACGCCTCACTCACGAGCGAGGCGTTCGGCCCGTAGCATGAGGTCAGTCAACCGACCACATGCGAACGCTCATGTCCAGCGGCTTGGCGCTGTACAGACAGGTCGTGGCGACGCCGTCGACACCCGTCACGGCATAGGACGCCGCATTCGATGGGTTGATTCCTCCAGCAGCGATAAGCGTCAGGCGCGGGTCTATGCTTCTAAGCTCAGCGACCAGGTCAGTCAGCTCGCCGGCCGGAACCTTGTCGAACTGGAGCCCGTCAACGCCCGCCTTCGCGAGCCTCACGGCGTCATGCGGACCTGCCTCGACGAAGACCTTCTTCTCTATGCAGCGGCGCTTGATCTGGGGGAGCTCGGCAAGAAAGGCATCCATTCCGCCCATGAGGTCGATGTGGTGGTCGAACACCAGGACGGTCTCGGATAGCCCCAGCCGATGCGGATATGCCCCGCCCACCATTACCGCCTTCGTCATGAGCGACTTCGTCCCCGGCATCAGCTTGCGCGTCGCGAGGACCTCGCAGTCGGGATTTGCGCCGTGGACCGCTTTGACCATGGTCGCCGTCTTGGTGGCGACGGCCGAGGTGCTGTCCACCATGTTGAGGCAGACCTTCCAAGCCATGTGAAGCGCCGAGGCGGGGCCGGAGACCCTCAGGAACGAATCACCCGCATCGAGGCTCGCGCCGCTGGGCAAGAAGGACTCGACCTCGCAGCCCAGTCGTTCCGCGATCCTGGCAGATTCCTCGGACCCGCAGAGCAGGCACTTCTCCCTTGTGTAGAACTCCATGGAGGCAAAGACGGAACCTATCCCCATGACCTCGGTGGTCAGATCGATGTAGGGCACGTCCTCGGCAATGAAGGCGTCAAGCTGTGCGTCGGTCACGCGAACCATTTCGATTCCTCCCAAGAAACGCGGCCACGTCCTCGTCGCAGCCTTTGGTAAAGAGCTGGCCTGACGGCACCACGGCACGCAGCCTCCCGTCAAGAATGATCGCTATGCGGTCGGCCAGCAGCTGGGCCTCGTAAAAATCATGCGTCACGAACACGATGGTGCAGTCATATTCCTGGTTGACCGTACGGACGACCTCGTACATGTCCTCCCTTGTGGTGGGGTCGAGCGCCGAGAAGGGCTCGTCCATCAGGAGCAAGCGCGGGCGCAACACCATGGCTCGGGCAAGGGCAACCCTCTGGGCCTCGCCGCCACTGACCCCGAGGGGACTGCGGTCCCCAAGATGCGCGACCCCAAAGCGATCAAGCTCCGCGAGGGCCCGGCCGTGCGCTTCGGCCCTCTTGACCCCATGGCATTCCAGACCGTAGGCGACGTTGCCGACCACGCTCAGGTGGGGAAAGAGGGCGCAGTCCTGGTAGACGACGCCCACGTCGCGCTGGCGAACCGGCACCTTGGTCACGTCGACGCCATCGATCAGCACGCGCCCCTCGTCGGGATCGTAGGCGCCGGCGACGGTCTCAAGGAGCACGGACTTTCCGCTTCCCGTACGTCCCAGGAGGGCAAACACCTCTCGCTCTCCCACGCTCAGGGTAACGTCGCGCAGCTCGAAGGGTCCGAGCCTGACCGCAAGGTCCTGTATGTCAAGTCTAGCGCCCACGGCAGGCCCTCCCTCCGTCCACGGCATGCGCCCTCGGCCGGTTCAGCAAGTTGGCGAGGATTAGCGTCGCCGCCGAGAGCAGCAGCATGACCATGGCCGTCGCCATCGCCATATCATTGTTGCCCGTGGATATGTTGAGGTAGATGCTCCCCGGCAGCGTCTCGGTCTTCATCCTGGTGACCCCCACCAACATGAGGGTCGCGCCGAACTCCCCCATTCCCCTTGCCCACGTCAGCACGAAGGCCGATACGATCGAGTTGCGGCAAAGCGGCAAGATGATGGTCCGAAAGACGCGAAAGGGCGAGGCGCCCAAGGTCGCTGCAACAAGCTCAAGGCGTCTGTCGAGACCGTCAAGCGCGGTTCGCATCATCCTCACGGCAAATGGCAGGTTCACGATGAGCTGGGCCATTACGATGCCAGCCGGCTGAAAGACCACGGCAAAGCCAGCGTCGCGCAGCGCCTTTCCCATCGGGCTCGAAAAGACGACCAGCAGCGCAAACCCCAGCAATATGTAAGGCAGCGATAGCGTGAGCTCGATAACCACCTCGACCAGGCGGTTGAGGGGCATGTGGGTTCGCGTCAGCGCGTATGCCGTGGGCAGGGACAGGAGCAGGCAGATGGTCGTCGAGATCGTCGAGGTCACGAGGCTCATACCAAGGCTGAACAGCACCTCGGGAGAAGTGCCCGCCTCTACAAGGCGAGGAGCCCCCGCCACCACGACGGCCGCGATGGCGCCGCCCACAAAGAGCAGCACCAGCGCGGCCAGGGCAATGCACAGGTTTGCGAATGTCCCCTGAGTCCTCACGTGGTTATTCGCTTGCTCCCACGACCTCGTAGCCATATTTTGTCCAAATCTCCCGGGCGGCGTCAGACTGGAGGAAGTCGTTGAAGGCCTTTGCGGTGTCCTTGTCGGAGCAGCAGGTCAGTTGCGCGGCAGGAATGACCTTTACGGCCTTCTGCATCTGAGGCGTCTCGATGACGGTGACGCCGTCGCCGGCATTCTCCTTCCACACGATGCCCGCCTGCCCCTCGCCGTTGGCAAGCGCCGTGGCAATCTGGGGAGCCGTGGTCGTGGTGGTAATCTTCCCGTCCGCCATCATGGAGTCCCAAAGGCCGGCGTTGGTCAGGACCTTATTGGCGATCTTGCCGATGGGCGTCGACTCGGGGTCGCCCACGAGGACGCGGTCACACTTTGCCAGGTCATCGATGGAAGAGACCTGGGCAGGATTGTCATTGGGGACCACCAGAACGGGAACGTGCTTCACCAGATCGGTGCTCGAGTCGACATAGCCCTCGACCGGCTGGAGCTCCTCCTTGGAGCCCGCAATGAAGAAGTCGCCCTCTTCGGTCGTCTTGATCTGGGTCTGGATCTGAGCGGCATTTGCGTACGTGACCTCTACCTTGCAGCCGGTCTGCTCTTCGAATGCCGCACTGATGTCAGTAAAGGGGTCCTTCATCCCAGCTCCGCAGTACACCTTCAGAGACTTGCCCTCAAGCGCGGGCTTATCACTCGTCTCGCCGCTCGTAGAGCCGCTACCAGCGCATGCGCTTGCTCCAATGCACAGCACCAGCGCGAGCACGCTTGCCAGAATCGTCATAACCCTCTTGCGCAAACTCATTGTTCCTCCCTGTCCAGGGGTCCCACCCCCCGCGTTGACAAATTGTAAGGACAAAATAATCTTCTTAAGGCTAATTCTGCCGCCCAGGAAACAACATGCCAAAAAGGGCCAGCGGTTGCCATCTCTGCCGCCCTCGCATGCAGCCAGGCCGCCCGTCTTCATTACAGGGGCCAACGCGCGCACGTCGCGCCGCACCGACGTTGGAGCGATGGATGGGGCCGAGGGCGACGCAGCGCTCGTCAGCCACGGCCCCTTCCACAAGTTCGGCCGGTGCCGTCGGCCTGCTCGCCACGGGCTTCTCGATGGCGCAGTCCTGCTGTCGTCCTTCCAACCCGAACCTCCAACGACGTCGCGAGCATGCGCCCGCCAGAGGCAGTCGGCCGGCTCGCAACTCAACCTTAGACCGCGCAACTTGGTCGCTCCCGGTGCATCTTGGTCAGATGCCGCCGGGAGCGACCAAGCCGGCGTGTAGGATGTGCCTTGTCGAGAGGAGCAAGATGAAGATTACGATCGACGAGCAGCCGGGCATGATGGGCGTCGACGTCACGATCGCCTGCGGCAAGACGGACCAGCAGGTCCTCGACATCGTCGCAAGGCTGCGCATGTTCGACCGAAAGGTAACGGGCGGCTCAAATGGCAGCACGCACATAGTGAGCGCGGAGGACGTGCTCTACGTGGAGTCGGTAGACAAGCACACGTTCTTCTACACCAAGGAGGCGGTGTACGAGACCCCGCTTCGCCTTTACGAGATGGAGGACCGGCTGAGGGAATGCGACTTCATGCGCGTGGCAAAGGGCTGCGTGGTGAACTTCCAGAAGATCGCATCGCTCAAGCCGGACGTGAACGGACGAATCATCGCGACCATGACCAACGGAGAACGAGTCGTCATATCGAGGCAGTACGCGCCCGCCGTCAAGCGCAAGCTCGGACTGATGTAGCGGAGCAGAAAAGAGGCAGACATGACACGCAAGGACATTATCGACACCGAGAGGAAGACCCCGGCGGAGGGTGCGCGAACCTTCCTGCTCATGGTATGCGCGGAATTCTCCGTCGCGATGATCTTCTATCTGTTCTTCACCACGCTGTACGCCAGCTGGGGCGCTCACCTGGACCTCTGGGTCTGCTGGTCGTTCCTGGCAATCGCGCTCGTCGCAACCACACTGCAGCTCGTGTTCTTCACGCCGCTCGTCATCAAGCGCATGCCCTACCCACTGCGAATCGCAGCCTTCGGGGTCTGCCTGTACGCCGTCCTCTCGGCCGTCGCCGTGCTGGTGGGCTGGTTCCCCGTCGAGAGCCCTGGCAGCTGGGCGCTGTTCACCACGACGTTCCTCGTCACGCTCGCGATCGCGACGGCCGCGGCAAGCCACAGGATGAGGCAAGAGGAGCGCACCCTCAACGAGGGCCTAAGCAAGTACCACAACGACGGCAAGTGAGGCCGGCGCTTGGGGCCAAGGACCCTATTGCGCCTCTCGCCTCTTGCCTCGCCTCACCCTGTTGACGTGCCTCTCGAAGTCCCCGCGGCCGATCAGCTCTGCCAGCAGCAGCTGCTCGAAGGTCGGAACGGTGCACGAATAGAAGCCGAGCCTGGAGTCGTACCTCTGGACCAACTTCCGAGGCAGCACCATGTAGCCCACCCTGAGCGACGGGGATATCGTCTGGGAGAACGTGTTCAGGTAGACCACGTTGTCGTCGCCCGAAAGTGCAAAGATGGTCTCCTTGGTCTTTCTGAACAGGGAGAACTCGGATTCGAAGTCATCCTCGACGACGAAGCGCCTCCCCTGGCCCGCCCACCTGAGGTACTCGTGCTTCTTCGAGGCCGACGCGGTGATGCCCGAGGGAAAGCTTCGGTAGGGGGAAACGTGCAAGACGTCCGCCGACGTCTTGGCCAGGGCCTCGCTCGCGATGCCATCCGCCCCCATGGGCAGCAGCTCCACGCGCGCTCCGGCTATCCTATACGTGTCTTCGATCTTCTCGTACGACGGATATTCCAGGGCAAACACGCTACCCCTTCCAAACAGCTCGACAATGAGCCCGTACAGGTGCTCCACGCCGGATCCGATGACAATCTGCTCGATGTCGACGCAGATTCCGCGGTTGCGGGCAAGGTACCTTTGGATCTCCGAGCGAAGCTCGATGCGCCCCTTGTTCGGAGACCTTTCCAGAATCCCCTCCCCGTACTCTGTCATCACGCGACGCATCGTCTTCGCAAGGACCGAAAACGGAAAGGGAGGCGCCGAGAAGGCCACCCCCTTTCCGGTCGCGGGCGACTCCCCTCCCAAGCGGTCCCTCCCAAGCGACCCCTCCTCTGCGTAGGCCGCGAACCCGTCCTCCTGGCGGAACGCCACGTAGTATCCGCTGCGTTCCCTCGCCTCAAGATAGCCCTCGTCGCACAGCAGCTCATAGGCATGCTTTACGGTGATGACGCTCAGGTTCGCTTCCTCGGCCATCGTCCTCTTCGAGGGGAGTCTGCTTCCATAGGGAAAGCTCCCGCTGACGATATCGCGCTTGATGCGCTCGTACAGCTGGACGTATAGGCAGCCGTTTGGTTCTTTCATGGGCGATTCTTGCATCTGGGTATACCAAATTCTTCGCTTTTGGATATTTCTATATAGTCAGCCTCGTGCGATTATCACTCCCATTACGCACCCAGCACAAGGGAGGTTTTGCTCGATGGCCCAGAATAGAAACGAACTCAACAGGCAGTTGGCCCAGATGCTCAAGGGTGGCGTCATCATGGACGTCACCACACCCGATCAGGCACGAATAGCAGAGGCGGCCGGCGCGTGCGCCGTCATGGCGCTGGAGCGCATCCCCGCCGACATCCGCGCCGCCGGGGGCGTCTCCCGCATGAGCGACCCCAAGATGATCAAGGGGATTCAGCAGGCCGTCAGCATTCCGATCATGGCCAAGGTGCGCATCGGCCACTTCGTGGAGGCGCAGATCCTTCAGGCAATCCAGATTGACTACATCGACGAGTCCGAGGTCCTGACCCCGGCGGACGACACCTACCACATTGACAAGACCGCCTTTGGCGTGCCTTTCGTCTGCGGTGCCCGAGACTTGGGCGAGGCACTCCGGCGCATCGCCGAGGGCGCGACCATGATTCGCACAAAGGGCGAGCCAGGCACCGGCGACGTCGTCCAGGCAGTCCGACACATGCGCCTCATCAACCGCGAGATCGCCCACGTGGCGTCGCTGCGCGACGACGAGCTGTTCGACGAGGCAAAGCGCCTGCAGGTTCCCCTGCAGCTGGTACGCGAGGTGCACGACAGCAAGAGGCTCCCGGTGGTCAACTTTGCGGCAGGCGGCATTGCCACGCCCGCCGACGCCGCCCTCATGATGCAACTTGGCGCCGAAGGCGTATTTGTGGGCAGCGGCATCTTCAAGAGCGGCAACCCGAAGAAGCGCGCCGAGGCCATAGTGAAGGCCGTTGCAAACTATCGTGACGCAGAGCTCATCGCCAAGCTCTCCGAAGACCTGGGCGAGGCCATGGTCGGCATCAACGCCGACGAGATCGAGCTCATCATGGAGGAGCGTGGGAAGTGATGGCCAGGTCCAAGGTGGGAATCCTGGCCGTCCAGGGAGCCTTTGCGGAACACGAGGCAGTCGTCAGGCGCCTGGGCGCGGACTTTAAGGAGCTGCGTCAGGCATCGGACCTGGACGATGGCATCGATCGCCTGATTCTTCCAGGAGGCGAGAGCACGTCGCAGGGACGCATACTCCGCGACCTCGGCATGCTCGATCGCATTCGCCAGCTCATTGAAAGCGGCATGCCAGTGCTTGGCACCTGTGCGGGCCTCATTCTGCTGGCACAGTCGATTGACCAGATAAATGGCGATGGGTCCACGGTCGACGAGCAGCACAACTCCACGTGGCTGAAGACCCTTCCCGTCACGGTGCGCCGCAACGCCTATGGCCGCCAGCTGGGAAGCTTTCACACGGAGGCCGAGTTTGCCGGACTTGGAACGATACCCATGACCTTCATCCGCGCCCCCTTCATCACCCAGGTTGGGGATGGAGTCGAGACGCTGGCAGAGGTTGATGGCGAGGTCGTCGCGGTAAGGTACAAGAATCAGCTGGGCACGTCATTCCATCCAGAGCTGGATGACGACGCTCGAATCCACCAGATGCTTCTGTCCATGTGATCATCCGCCCAAGCACGCCAAGGCGAAGCCTGGTACGACATGAAACTCGCAGCCGTTCCGCATGTCGCGTCAGGCAGACGCTTACGTCTTGCCCATCATTATTAGATGCCCTTTCTGGACGGCATTAAAGGCCGCGACGACCGAGGGACAGCATGGGTTTCTGGGCGGAGTTTCCCCGCCTTCACCCTTAACTGAACTGGCTGATGAACTTCTTACCATGGAGGGAAACGCGCTCGCGCCGATGGGCGCGAATCCGGTCTATGACACGGGCTGTCCCTTCCCCACCTTCGGCATAGTCAAGCCTGCCGTCACCAACACCCGCGTGGATATGAGCCCTTACGGGCAGTCGGTGTTCACTGACGCGGTGGACGCGGTCCAAGCGGTGGACCTCACCTTCGACGCTCTCATCTCCGAGATCGACCTCTCCAAGATGCGTATCTTCCTCTCAGACGTTCTCTTCGACCGATCAAGCGAGGGGAACAAGTCAGTCACCATCCCCTTCGGGAAGCAGGACTGCACCGTGTTCAGAAAGGTCATGAGCACCGAGGACACGATCCAGGAGTTCGCGCCGGCGCTGCGCACATCTGCCCAGAAGGAGGCGTTCCGCGTCTCTCTCCAGATGCTCGGGGACCTCTGCGGCTTCGGCATCGACTACTTCGACCTGGACGACGCGCGTGGGTACGTGAAGACGGCGACGGAAGTGTCCAGCGATAACTCTGCGCTCATGCGGAACATCAGGAGGCATGAGAACAGCCTGGAGGGGCGCTCACGGGGATAGCGCATGCCCTTCTCAGCGTCTCTCGGTCCTTTGGCGCGGGCATATCGGACGAGGGCGTCCTCACCGTCTCGTTCGACGACAGCATCATCACCGACACGGCGGCCGAGAAGGAGCAGGACATGAAGGAGGTCGGCGTTACCATGGCTCGCTGGGAGTATAGGCACAAGTGGTACGGGGAGGACGAGGCCACGGCCAGGCGCATGGCGGCCGAGGTGGGGACGGACGTGTCGGGCTCGGTGGGCTGATATACTCTTGCCAGGGGAATGAGGCTCTCCCTTGGAATCTTCCAAAACCGCGACTCTCGCTGATGGCTTCTGCACACGAACCGTGCGGGAGCCGTCTCTCTCTTGAAAGCATCCCGCACACGACCACAGGAGGCATGGACATGCTCACTGACTGCATCTTCGTCGGCATCGGAGGCTTCGCGGGGTCTGTGCTCCGCTACCTGTGCGGGCAGGCCTTTCCCCAGGGGGACTTCCCGCTCACCACCATGGGGATAAACGTGCTCGGCTCCTTCGTGCTCGGGACGTTGGCAGCGCTCGTCACGCGCGGCATGGTCACGGACGACCACCTGTCCCTGCTGCTGAGGGTGGGGCTCTGCGGGGGCTTCACCACCTTCTCCACGCTCAGCCTTGAGGCGGCGGGGATGATGGGCGAAGGCAGGACGGTCGCTGGGCTCGCCTATGTGGCCGGCAGCTGCGTCCTCGGCGTGGTGGCGGCCATGATCGGCGGCAGCGTAGCCAGCGCGTAGAGGGGCTACTCCTCCGTGGGGTCTATGACGATCCTGTCGGTGTCGCTCTCCAGGACGAGCCTGTAGCCGCATGCCTGGGCGATCTGGGTGAGGGTGTCCACACGGGGGATGTTGCCCCTGCTGATGGCGGCAGAGACGTAGGCCCTGGACTTGCCCAGCTCCTGGCTCACCTGTATGGGGCCCTTGCCGCTCTCGTCGCACATCCTCCTGATTGCCTCCGCTATGACCATGGCCCACCCTCTCTCTAATCCGATCCATGGACAGTATAGCCCATGGTTAAGGAATATGTAAACTCTATGAATATGGTTTTCATATTCCTAAACTATGGGAACAGGTGTACTATATAGGTCCGGAACAGATCTCCCGATTGGAGGTATCGCAATGACCACCGCCACAGCAGCCACCACCTGGACACCACGTACCACCTGGAGGACCACGAGCCGATGACGCTGAGCCAGATGCTGGACGGCGTGGACCCGGAGATGGTCCCGACGGACCAGACCATGCTGGAGGACCTGCTGTGGGCCTTCGGCGCCTGGGAGAGCCTGGCAGAAATGAACGCGGCCATGCAGGCGAGGGTGTACTGCGTGGGCGCGGACGGCAAGGTGGGCTTCACGCTGGTGAAGTAGACGGACACCACAAGGTGGACAGCTAGGGCGGCCGCAAGGCCGCCCTTCTGCCATGCAGCTGCCCTGCATGACTTGCCTGTGGCACCGCTGGTGGTGGTCACGCGGCTGATCGCGGGCGTGCGCCGTGGCCGATGACCGGCGGGACGGTGCCTCTGCCGCCGACGGTGCGCACACGCCACGCAGGCGCACGACTCAGGGCCAACAGCATCGTATTCGCAAAGAACTACGTATCGGTCATCGACGAGGTCTACCAGCGGGCGGGCGTCTCGGGTGTTCTCAACTCCGGTCGCCGCATGGTCAGGGCCGGGCATAACGCCAAGGAGATCCTCATCCCTAAGATCTCCGTGACAGGTCTTGGCAACTACACCCGCAACGTGGGTTACAAGACCGGCTCGATCACCTACGAGTTCGAGACCAAGACCTTCAACTACGACCGAGGCATCCGCCTGTTCGCGGACGTCATGGATGTCGAGGAGGCCGGCGTGAACGACTGCTTCGTGGAGGCCGGCGCCGAGCTCCAGCGCACGCAGGTGGCCCCGGAGGCCGATGCCTTCACCTTCGCGCAGATTGCCGGCCACACGGGCGTGACCGTGACCCCGGAGGACCTCTCCGACGCGGAGGCGACCGACATCCTGCAGGCACTTCGCACGGTGACATCGGCCATGGACGAGAACCAGGTGACGCTGGGGAGCCGTTACCTCTTCATCACGCCTACGCTCAAGGGCGTGCTGGACGACTACTCCTACGCGAACCCTACCATGAGCAACCGCGTGCTTGAGCGCTTCGCCCGCGTGATCGAGGTCCCGCAGGTGCGCTTCTACACGGCGATCGAGCTCAAGAGCGGCGATACCGAGTTCGGCTACGCCAAGGCCTCGGCCGGCAAGGACATCAACTTCATGGTGGTCGAGAAGTCGGCCGTAATCAAGTTCGACAAGCACGTGGCGTCGCGCGTGTTCTCCCCGGACGAGCTCGAGGCGCTGGACAGCTACATGATGAAGTACCGCAAGTACGGCATCATGGAGCTCTCCGACAACAAGCTCGACGGCGTGTACGCGTCTGCGAGCACGTACTTCGCACCCACCTGCGACTTCGGCAGCAAGTAGATCGTGGCATGGTCCATTTCCCAGCGCCAGAACATGACGCAGCGGGAGGAGATGCTCGACATGCCGATCCCGAAGACCCCGGAGGGGCGCACCCAGTCATACAGTTCGACATGGGCTGGCAGTACCAGCACGATGGGTACTGCGGAAGGCTCGAGGAGGCGGGTTAAGCTGAAGGGACTAACCCCGGAAGAGTTCCGGAGCCAGTCCATGGCCGCCTAGGCTCTTATTAATCACACCCAAGTTTTGGGACGCGGTTCACTCTGAGCGACCCTGGGGCGCTACTAATTCCGCTGCAAATAATCCCAAAAGGAGCGTTTTCTGGTAATGAGAAGTGATGCGCCGATTTCTCGAACACACCACTTCTGAGCTGCGGTTTAGTTGTGCTTTGGGGTAAAGGGTGTAAGAGTGGTCCCCCTGGCCTTTTACTCCCACTCGGCAGACGCATTAGAAACGCCCATTTAAATCTCGATCGTATACCTGCAGTTTATGAGCTTAATGACAGCGATTTCACTCGTCTTGGCGGGCTTGCCGGTACGAATCTGGTACGAATCGTGCAGAAATCCTTTATTTGCATTGCTGGCGTTCGGATGATTTTTCGAGAATGGCTCGTTGAAGTCGCGCTTCGTCATGATTCGAATGAGGCAGGACGAGCCTGCGTACGCATAAACACGTCCGTGGGTCGTGATGAAGATCCCCGTCTACAGCCCCAAGCCCGCTATGAAGCTCTCAATCTGTGCGTTCACGAAGACAGGGGCATCGACATTGGAGTTATGACCGGCTCCAGGCACCCATACGAGCGAGAGACCCTCCCCGGCGGCCCACTTCCGGTTGAACGGGCGTACATCTCCTGCACGGTCCTTGTCCCCGCAGAGCAGAAGCGTCGGGCATTCAATATCGTAATCGCGCTCGGCTTCGATGGCATCCGCAAGAGCGCGATAGCCGTGTGCAGCGAGGTCCACGTATTCTTCCTTGGTGTAACCGTCCATGAACGAGAGCATCTTGGCACGGCCCCGTTCGGTCGTGGCGACGCCCCACGCACCCCAGCGCTTGAGCAGAGCCCAGGGAATAGCCTGGTACATGCCTTTGGTGTGGCGCAGGAACTTGACCTCCCATGTCGGATAGTACTTCCTCTTGAGCGGCGCGGAGTCGATTGAGACGAAGCCCGCGGCTTTACCGGGATACAGATCGATGAACGCCTGGGAGATGTAGCCGCCAAGAGACTGGCCCACGAGGACGGGCCGCCCGATGCCCTCGAATTCCTGTATGCCATGAAGGACGCGCGCCAAGTCGTCCATCGTAAAACTGAGCGGATACGGGCGGGAGGCACCGTGCGCCGGAGCGTCCCACACCAGGCAGTTTGCCTTGCCGGCGAAATGCGCCATCTGCGCATCAAAAAGCGCGTGGTCGGCAGTGAGCCCAGGCAAAAAGACAATCCAGGGCCTGCCCGGCCCCGCCGAAACGTCGACCCAATAGACAACTTCTCCGCCGTCGGCGCTAAAGGACTTCCTGTTCAACGGTCAGCTCCTCTTGTAGCGTCTGTCTCGGGTTGAACCCTCGCCGACAAGCGCCCCCGCCTGTTTTCACAAGCGTCTCAAACTCCACGCTGATACTCCACTCATACACATTGATCCGACAGTTTACCTCTGCCGTATGGCAATGCACGAATCCAATAGCTTCATTCGCGAATGAATACATGAAAGGCTTCGCGAAATGGCCTAATGGATCATATCACGCAAACCTATCTTCACCGTGCGCCCAACGTCGTCAATGGTGGCGCTGGAGTGGTACGAATTCCGGTACGAATAATCCCGAAAGGAGTGCTTTCTTTCAGTGCAGAGTGGTGCGCCGATTTCTCGGACTCACCACTTCTGACCTGCTGTTTTAATGTGTTTTGGGGTAGAGTGTGGAAGAGTGTTTCGTGCCGAAAATCACTCCCACTCAATAGTTCCCACTTTTCCGACTCGTGATCTCTCGTCCATATCGTATCAGCCCGTGCTGCCACGTCCGAAGAAATCCCCCGATTTCGCGGTTCCGGGTGGTAGCCAGTGATGGGGAGTAAATGCTTCCGGTATGGGGAGTAAACGCTCTGACCTGCGGAAACTGGTGGTAGCCAGTCCCGAGAAACGGCGAAGTGGCTGCCACCCCCGAAATCGCCCTTTTGGGACCGTATTCGCATGAATATGGGGAGTAAAGGATGGGAGTTAATTTTCATGCCGCTTAACCTGCGGAAACGTCTCCAAAATACACGAAATGGTAGCCAGCTGGCTACCATTTCAAATCTTCGGACAATACCTCATCGGACGCTCTCATAGAGTCGCCCTGAAATCATCCAGGAACATGCTGGCGGCGTTGGAGAGCTTCTGGCCCCTTCTCCAGGCGAAGTCGATGTGCGCAACGATGGGGGGCCACAGCGGTCTGAATACCAATCCGGTGCTTGATCCGGTTGGGATAAGCGCATCGAGCCCGAGCATGTAGCCCGCACCCTCCCGCACGAAGACGCTTGCGTTGTAACCGAGTGTGTAGGTAACTGCAATCCCCGCCCGTGCGAGTGAACCGCCGAACCACGCCGTGAGCTCGTCGGTCTCCAGGGCTTGTTCGGAGGCGATGAGGGGCAGACCCTCGAGGTCTTCAGGGGAAACGACATCTTTGGCGGCCAGCGGGTCGTCTGCCGGGAGGTAGACCCCCCATGCATCGGTGTGCGGCAACCTCAAGTGCTCGTAGCGGTCTATCCCAGGGTAGCTGAAAAGAACCGCGAAATCGTCCAGTCCGCGTTCGAGGCGTTCGATGACGTAGTCGGCGTTGCCGCTATGCAGGCAGAAACGCACCTGGGGGTAGCGCATTCGGAACGCGCGCGCGGCCGAGGCGATGGGCGCGATCCCGCTCGACTCCCCACAGGAGATGCGGATGTCGCCGGCGACCACCTTTCCCCTCTCGCGGTACTCGCCCTCTGTCAGGTCCGCGAGCGAGACGATGTCTGCGGCGCGCGACATGAGGTGGAGCCCTTCCTCCGTGGGCTCAACGCTGCGGCTATGGCGTACGAGTAGCACACAGCCCAGCTCGCGCTCCAAATCGGATATCTGCCGCGAGAGCGTGGGTTGAGTCACGTGCAGGCGTTCTGCTGCGCGGGACATGCTGCCCATCTCGCACACAGCTAGGTAATAGCGCAGGGTCCTCAGCTCCATCGGTCCTCCTAAATATAGGAAATACGCATAACATGATATTAAATCAAAGTAATTGTAATATCACGGTGGACCTCACACAATGGAGGCAGGCAAGAAACAAAGGAGGTCTCATGGCAATCAGGGTCAACCTGCGATTCGGGGATGTGTCCGTCCCCGCCGAGCTCAACGACACCGAAACCGCACTAGCCTTCGCACAGAAGCTGCCCGCCAGCATCCGCGTGAGCGGAACCGGCATCGACTTCTGCGGGAGGATGCCCTTCGAGCTTCCCTACGAGGAGTCACAGGTGGGGCGTGGCTGGAACAACGGCGATGTGAACTACAACCCCGGCGGCGGATGGTTCGCGATTCTCTTCGACGACGAGGAAAACTCTTCGCGCTATGGCGATCAGGTGAACATGGGAAACGTGACCGGTCCGCTGGACGTGCTGCACGGGCTCTCGGGAAGCTACGACCTCATCATCGAGAGGGCGTGAGGGCGATGAGGGTTCTAGTGCTGAACGGATCCGCCCGCAAAAACGGAGGCACCGCTGCCATGGCCGCGGCCTTCGCCCGCGGGGCGCGGCGGGCCGGCAACGAGGTGGACGTGCTCGACATCGCCCACATGGACATACGCGGCTGCCTCGGGTGCGAGTACTGCCACACACGCGGAGGCGGCGTTTGCGTGCAGCGCGACGACATGGACGGAGTGTACCCGCTGTGGGACGCCGCGGATGTCATCGTCGTCGCGAGCCCCATTTACTACGGCTCGTTCTCCGGGCAGATGCACTGCCTGATTCACCGCACCTATGCGGGCGACAAGCCGAAGGGCTGCAAGGCGATGGCGCTTCTGCTCTGCTCGGGGGCGAAGGGCGTCTACGAGGCCGCCGAGCGGATCTACCACGGGTTCATGCAGGGCTACTACGGCGTTCAGGACCTCGGCGTCTTCGAGGCGACCACTGGCGAGGCGCTGTCGGGCGAGATGGCCGCGAGGATCGAGGATCTCGGGCGCTCGCTTTCCGAGCGGGTCGGATAGATTAGGGGGCGCTTTCATGAGAAACACAGCGATTGCAGCCGCCATCGGGTTGACCCTGCTACTCGCGGGATGCGCGGGCGCCGGAAGCTCGCTTGCGGGCTCTTCCGGGTCTCAATCCGCTCCGCAGGAGCCCGCCACCGCGATGTCAGCGCGGCAATCCGATGCTGCAAGCGACATGCAAGAAGACAACGATGAGGAGACCATCGAGATGAAGCTGAATATCGCCGGAACGGACGTGACCGTCGCGTGGGAGGACAACCAGGCCGTGGCGGAACTCAAGGCGCTCGCCGCTGACGGCCCGGTCACAGTCGAGCTGCACAGGTACGGTGGCTTCGAGCAGGTGGGGCCGCTCGGCACGAGCCTCACCTCAAGCGATGTGCAGATAACGACCGAGTCCGGCGACATCGTGCTCTATGCGGGCGACCAGATCTCCATCTTTTATGGACCGAATTCATGGTCCTATACCAGGCTCGGCCACATCACCAACAAGACAGTAGATGAGATGACCGACCTGCTCGCAAACAGCGACGTGGGTATAACGATAACGACCATATAGAGAAAAGGCGCGGCAATGATGAAGACAGAAGAACTCGAGCTCGTACAGAAATGGGACAAGGTTTTCCCGCAAGACGAACGTGTCGACCATTGCAAGGTGACGTTCGCGAACCGCTACGGCATCACGCTGGCAGCGGACCTCTACAAGCCGAAAGGTGCAGAGGGCAAGCTACCCGCAATCGCTGTCAGCGGACCCTTCGGTGCGGTTAAGGAGCAATCGAGCGGGCTGTACGCTCAGGAGATGGCGGCACGGGGCTTTCTGACGATAGCCTTCGACCCATCGTTCACCGGTGAGAGCGGCGGCGAGCCGCGCCGCATGGCATCCCCCGACATCAACACCGAGGATTTCTGCGCGGCGGTGGACTACCTGAGCTGCCGCGGCGACGTCGATCTCGAGCGCATCGGCATCATCGGCATCTGCGGCTGGGGCGGCATGGCAATCAACGCCGCAGCACTCGACCCGCGCATCAAGGCGACTGCCGCCATGACCATGTACGACATGACCCGCGTCACCCGCGAGGGCTACTTCGGCAGCGCTGACAGCAAGGAGGCTCGCGATGAGCAACGCGCCGCCTGGGCCGCACAGCGCACGGCGGAATACGCGTCGGGAAACTACGAGCGCGCAGGTGGCGTGGTCGACCCCCTGCCCGAGGACTCGCCTCAGTTCGTGAAGGACTATCACACCTACTACAAGACTGCGCGTGGCTATCACGAGCGCTCGGGCAACTCGACCGATGGCTGGAACGTGACCGGAACCGTCTCGTTCATGAACCAGCCCATCCTGGCGATGGCGGGAGAGATCGACACCCCGGTTTTGCTCGTCCATGGCGAGAATGCGCACTCGCGCTACTTCAGCGAGGGGGCGTTCGAGCTGCTGCGCGGTGACAACAAGGAGCTCATGATCATCGACGGCGCCAGCCACGTCGACCTCTACGACAACTTCGACGCCATCCCCTTCGGAAAGCTGCAGTCGTTCTTCGACAGGAACCTATAGAACAATCTTGTAAGAGCTTATACGGGCTTAAGAAACCCCTCTGCTCAACGTTGATGGGCAGAGGGGTTTACTGTGTTTAACTGGGGTAATAGGCTCTTATAGCCGCCGAGTGTCATTCCCACTCAATTGGAAAGTGAATTGATGAGGTGCGCCTTCGTATCACGTCATGCCATGGCGCCCACGCCGTTCGCTAGCGTCCCCCTCGTTACGTCTGTTTTGGTACTCATTTGGTACTCACGGACTGGGGTCATTCTATTTCCCTCAAATGGTTTGCAAGTTCGTTAGACACACGCTAGAATTATCGCTATGGCAAGTTCTTGGCGTATTATTGTCTATTGAAGGGAGAGGCCACGAGCATCGAGTTTGGAAGGAGGCTTGCAAACCTGCTGGAGAGGAGTCGGATGACGCAGCGAGACCTAGCGGCAGCGACCGGACTGACGGAAGCAGCGGTGAGCAGATATGTTACCGGAGCAAGGGAGCCACGCGCCATCACCGTTGCAAAGATCGCAAAGGCCCTCGATGTCTCCCCACAGGAGCTATTGGGCACCGTCACAAACGACGAGGTTGACGGAGCCGTTAGGCTCATTGCCCGCAATGCGAGCTTTCTCACAGTGGAGCAGCGGGCTGAGCTGATAGCAGCTTTGGCGAAACGATAGGGGTATACCAATGTGCTGACACGAGAGTGAAAGACAGAGATCGAAACTATACTGATTGATGTGCTCCAGGACTTTGGACTCGCCATCTACCCGATGAGCATAAACCGCATTGCGGACGCTCTCGATATCGAGCTTATCCCCCACTCGAGCCTGACGCCCCGCATTCGCGAGCTTGCTATCTCGGCATCTGAGGATGGGTTCTCCCTCAGCAGCCCCGACTATGCACTCGCACAGATAGTCTTCGACGACCGAGGTTCCTACTACTATCGGGCAGGGTTCTCTGGCGGTCACGAAATCGGTCACATCGTGCTCGAACACCCAGGGAACGGAGGCGGATACGAAGAAAAGGCGGACTATTTTGGAGGTTATCTCCTAGTTCCGCACCCCCTTGTCATCACGATGGGGAACAACGCAACCATCACGCGTGTTGCAGACCTATTCGGGGTCAGCCGTCCCTGCGCTTCATTCGCAATCGACCAAGCCCACGCTCGCCAGCGTGAGGGCGGGCCATGGCGTCCACACGAGCAGTGGCTGCTCGACAACGTAGTTTGGAAGGGAGGTGGTCTCCTTGGACGGACATAAGTAAAGCGGCCGTTCCTGTTGGCGCAGGAACGGCCGCGGCTGGGTCGCCAGGACCCAAAGGCTACCTAGGAGTATAAGGCCGCGATAGTCGGAAGCGCTCCACTTTCTGGCGACCCCAGCCACTCAGCAGAATTCGGCTGCAAGTGGCCATCGCCGCTCGCGCGGCGGGAAGGGGGCCTGCCATGCCTGGCAACCTCGCGAAGTACGACATATTCCACTCGCTCTACTATCATGGCATCAACTATGACGGTGACTTCGAGATGCCCGTCATCCACGGCACAGATGAGCTGCCTGAAAGGCTCGTCCGCTTCTCGGACGCCAAGTCAAAGAGGAGGGATGACCCGGGTGCCTGGGTCGTGCCCTACGAGTTCGACGTCAAGTTGCGCTCGATGTGGAGGAACGCGTACCGCTACATGGAGCGCATGCTGGAGCACCCTGGCATCTTCTCTTGGGACTTCTCGATGTATCGTCTGATGCCCTTCGGCCTGCAGTTCTGGAACTGCTTTTGCAGCAGGCTCATCGGCGCGCTCTACGAGCGAAACGGTGGCAAGTGCATCCCCAACGTCCGCCCAAGTGATTCACGAAGCCTGAGATACGCCCTCGACGGACTGCCCACGGAGGCGACCATCGGCATGGGCACTCACGGGGCGATTGGCACTCCAGAGGACCGAGCGGTCTTCAAGACGTACGTTGACGAGGTAACGAAGAGGCTCAGGCCAAAGAATATCGCCGTTTATGGCGATGCACCCGAAGACATCTTCGCCACCGCTCTCAACGCGGGAGTCAACGTCGTCCCCTATCCAACGAATCTCTCCCAGACTCACTCGAAGAAGGTGGTCTGATGGGCGGCGGCGTGGGAAGAGGCCTCGACTTCGGTAATACCTGGGGATCAGGCCGCCTGCCCATAGACACAGGAGAGCCCGACACTATCCCAGAGGCGGACTGGCACATTGGCAGGAGCCTTGGTGCCGCCGCAATGAACTACGACATCAAGGATCCTAGGACCGGTAAAACATACCGCTTCGTGGAGGGAACCACCATATCCCATGTCGAGGTATTCGCCGGAAAGGGCACGCGTAACAAGCTGAGACCAAAGGTTGCCGCCGGGCTCTCCGAGCGCTATGGAGGCAGGCCGAGGGATTGGAAGCATGTCAAGGGCCTAGGAACAATTGAGGCTGGAGGACGTTTTAGAACGGCAGAGGTACACTGGTTTGAGGAAAGAGGAGCTGGACGAGTCGAATTCAAGGTGAAGAGGTGGCTGGACTAATGATTGTTAAGTATCACGGCGAGTCTTCGCCTGTCGGGCTCATCGATGGCAAGAACTACGAGGTAATATCCATCGAAAAGGACTGGTACCGCATCGTCGATGAGACCGATGAGGACTACCTGTATCCTCCCGAGTGCTTCGAGATAATCGAACCCAACGACGGCACAGTGCCCATCAGCGACTAGACGCAGCTTGCCCGGTCGGCCATTGGCTGAATGGGTAAGCTCTTCCTGCCCATTCAGCCGCTTCTTCGTGAGCACAGTGCGCCTAGCATCCTCACGCTCGGCACACTCGAGCCTGCGCCCCGTGTACGGGTCGTCTATCTAATGTGCTGAGCTATTCCCACTCAATCAGGAAAGCGTGGCTGTGGTGGCTCGCGGTGGTTCGAGACGCGCTCTTGTATTAGTGTTGTCCACCGTAGCTTTGACTATCCCCTCTGCGGACATCAAAGCGACGTCACAGGCGCTTTTTCCACACCCGTGACGTCGCCTCACTCGAAGTCGGGTGACGTCATGACGTCACCTTACTGTATTTGCGCTGGTAAACCGTCTGTTTCAACTCCTTCTACAGGTCCTGAAGTACAAGAATACATCTCGCTCTAATGAGCAGTTCCTTTGCCAATTGACCTTCAGAACGCCGCCTTAGACTGCAATGGGCATCAGGCTCTGCTTGGCAGCTGTCATGCAACAGTGCTGATATGCCATGAAAGGCACTAATGTCACGACCGCACCACGAAGATAAACCCTACTCATTCCTAGGCTTCGAGGAATACATGTCCCTTGCATGACGAATGACGACGGCCCACTTGTTGTTATGCTTCAGCGATTCGATCACTTTGTCGAATTCGAAACCCATCAGCTTTGCGACCACAAGCTTGCAAATGAGCGTGCAGCACCTCATGTGCCAGTAGATGTCAACGTCATTGCGAGGCGATGAGCTCTCTCTGCGAGTCCCTCCAGGATGGATGCTGCTATTGCGTATATCCTTCTGAACCTTGAAGAACTCGCCTGCACCGCCCGGGATGAGCCACTCGAAGACTTCGGAATGCCTCTCGTAAAGCTCGTCGAAAAGCGTCGATTGCCCCTTGCTGTTCCCGTTCAGACGCATCGTTACCCACTCACGGACTTCTTGTTCAGCAATCGAATCCAAGGCAATTTTCCTGTAGCGTTTATAAACCTGTGGATCAAGGGAATGCAGGTCGATGCCGTATTTGGTCAGACCCTCGAGCGCCTGTGAGGCAACAACGAATGCGTTGCTTAGGGGAAGGTCCCATTTCCCGGCATCAAAAGAGGAAACTATGTCACGTGCAGTCTTCAGACCACCCTCTGCGTTAATCCAGCGCTCCAGAATCTCCGGGATACCACTCTCGAAAACCGCATATCTCAAGGGCACCTCACGAGAATCCAGCTTCTTGTCTTCTTGCCGTGCCTGTGGGAATGGATAGTAACAATCGACACGTTCCTCATGCTCCGCAAACCATACGTGCAGGTCAACAACCTCGGCAAGCTGTTCGGTGCAAAAAGAGAAGAAACGCTCGAGCAGACTTGCTGTTGCAATTGCACCATCAAGCGGGACGGGCTCTTTGAACACTATGCTGAGCTTGCAGTCATGCCGTATCGATATCCCTTCAACACTAATCGAACTGCTTGATAGCGTGTGAAAGAGCTCTATCTTCATCCACGCGTCGTCCATCAAGACGCGATTGTCTTTGTCTCGTTCAAGATCGACTTGGACACTTCTTAGCATATGGGTCTCTTTGTCAAATGACACCGATGCAGGAAAAAGCCCAGCCCACTCGTTCAAACCCTTTAGGCCCAATTCCATCTTGCGCACGTACTCCAAAGGGTCGAACCGAACCCTACTGAGCAGGAGGCTGTCTGCATCAACAGATTGGCTAGAACCGCCAGGAATGCTAGCCGTCCCGCCTGCATATCGTGCATTAATTAAAACCGCATAGAACCCCGTGCGGGTAAACCCAAAGACATGGTCAACATAATTGGGAGGCTGCGGAGGGCCACCTATGACCACAACTCCCGGGGTTCCCAGCAACTCACCAAAAGGAATATCGAGTAGTACATGTCCGCCAGAATACTCGACAGACCCTTGAACACAGTCGCCGGGAGCGTCAAGCGCGTCCCACGAGAAGGCCCAAAGCCCTGCGCCAATTCTCGAATCTTCCACCTTGCTGTACCCCTCGACGAGAACGCTAGAAATCTGCTCGGAACCCCTTACGGCCAGAGCCTTCAAGGGTTCGTCCAGCTGGGTAGTGGTGGTGCTAACATGCAAACGCAAGCCCGTTCAGTGTGCAAGCTCTTGCTCTCTCAGCCAAGACAATGCCTCAAGACCAATTTGTTTGGCAGTGAATGCGTTGGTCTGCAGTTTGTTTGCCCATGCTCGTCCCGGGTGGAGCGTATCCCAACGCGATCGCATCTGGTTGTAACGCCCGCTACCCGGGTCATGATTGCCGAACCCGTCGATGAGCGTATTCCATAGTGGCCGATACATCGATATGGCTGACGCCTCGGCCATGGGTACCCACACATACGCAAGCACGAGAGCCCGTATGTGGAAATCACTCAGGCGAAGATTCTCGGCGAGGTCGATGCTTTTGGCGTGGTTCCCCAGGCGCTTGAACAGCGCATCGCCCGAGTAGTCGTCGGGAGCTGAAACCATTTCGCCTTTCCGGGTCGAAGCCTCTGCCTTTCCCACGTAGATTGGCCAGCTTCCGGAACGCTCTCGGTTCGCGAGCGCCATCGGCGCGTAAGCAGGGAAATCCCCCGTATAGTAGAGCGCATAGATGCCCGGCCCCTCGAAGCGTGGGAGACCATCGAGCGGACATGTAGGCACCTGAGACAGCTCACGCGCGATGGAGTTTGACAGGGACTCAAACGATAGCGGATTGAACACTGTAGGCTGCCAGCTCATGCGACATCACCCACAAGGCGCAACTGTGGCACCTGCACACCGCTTGCGTCCGCATCAGCTAGGCTCTGCGCGACAGAAGCTGCCACCTTTCGGGCGAGCTCGACGGGAACGGCGTTGCCAATTTGCCTCATGGTCTCCGTCCAGGATCCCTCGAAGCTGTAGAGGTCGGGGAACCCCTGAATACGAGCAGCCTCGCGCGTCGTGTAGTGGCGCATGGATCCGTCATCCGCAACGAACATGTTTTCTCCGCCAGGAACCCCATGCACCCCGGCCTTGAGCGCTTTGGAGGGCTCGTCAAGAACGGAGCCTGTATGCCCGGGATAGCTTCTCGCGGCGGCACGTCGCTCATGCTGGAGCCAGCCCTCGGTTCCACCGACGAGCGGATTTGGCATGTCAGATATTGCGTCTCGCACGGTGCGCCACGGCTGAAGGTCGTACGTATCCATGGGGAGGACCAGCGCGGACATGCCCTCGGACGGCTTGATGCCATGCCGCCTCCAATAGGCACCGGTCTCCTTGGACGCAATTAGCGACGCCTTGGAATGAGTTGGCTTGGGGAAGGCCCAGTTAGCTCGTACGTCGGCGCGGAACCCGACGATGATGACGCGCGACCTGTGCTGTGGTACGCCGTAGTCGGCGGCGTCGACCACGGTTGGAATCACCTCGTAGCGGAGGTCGGCAGCGATGCCGTCGGTATGTTCCCGGCAGAGCCTATCATAGTGCTCGCGCCACGTCTCGTCCTCACGGGCGGCTACCTCCGGGTGCTGCAGGCGCATAAGGATGTATGAGTAATAATCCGCGAAAGAGGCACGGGTCAAGCCGCGCACGTTCTCGCAGATGAACGCACGTGGCGCAAGCTCGGCGAGGACGTTCGTAAAGGCAGGGAACATGTCCCTGCGGTCAAGTGCGGCACGCGCAAGGCCACCAAGAGAGAACGGTTGGCACGGGGGCCCTCCCGCAAGAAGATCGATGCCATCAAACTCTGATCCCCACGAGACGTCACGGACATCGCCCTCGATAACCTCTGTACCCCTCAGGAGGGGGTTACCTAGCGCAATATTTGTGCGCAGAGTATCACATGCCTGGTGGTTCCATTCAACCGCCCTCTCGTGCGAGAACCCCGCAAGCGAAGTCCCAAGAAGCAGCCCTCCACCGCCAGCGAAAAGCTCTATGGCCCTGTATCTCGTACCCATACCTTCTACCTCCGAATTCCATTCTCGCACAGATTGCAGCGTAACCTGTTCATCGAATCATCTCAGAGGCAGCAGACATGAATTCGACAGGCAACTCTACAGGAGAATGCCAGTCAAATGGCCTTTTACCTTCATCAATTAACGTTGTGGTATCACCAGAAAACCGTGACGTCGTTTTAGCGTCATCAGGGACGGCTTCTACTCGCGCGGCCCCATGCCAAACGTGCCGACGTCCGCCTATAACTGCTGTGTTCTGCCGCGTTCGCCCTGTTCGCACAAAACTGTTTGATCATTTGTTGCGATAGGTAGCCATAGGCAACAATGCACAGATAGAGCGGTGTTTCTCTGCATTCTCCCTCACCTGCTGACGACGCATCACGCGTTAGGCTTGCAGGCACACGAGTCCTCGCAAGGCCACGAAAAGGCGCCCCGGAACCACGTCCGAGGTGCCTAGAGAATCGCACAATTTTGTAGCGGTCCTATTCCCACTCGATGGTCGCGGGCGGCTTGGGGGTCACGTCGTAGACGACGCGGTTGACGCCGGCGACCTCATCGACGATGCGGCTGGAGATCTTGCCGATGACCTCGTAGGGAAGCTTCGCCCAGTCGGCGGTCATGGCATCGGACGACTCGACCGCGCGGACGATCACCGGACGCTGGTAGGTGCGCTCATCTCCCATGACACCGACGGACTTTATATCAGGCAGGACGGCGAAGTACTGCCAGCAGCTGTGCTCGGAGTTGCGGTCGCCCGTCTCCTCGAAGAGACGCTCGTTGTAGGCATCGAGCTCCTCGCGCACGATGGCGTCGGCGTTCTTCAGGATCTCGAGCTTTTCGGGTGTAACGTCGCCGATGATGCGGATGGCCAGGCCGGGGCCGGGGAACGGCTGGCGGTAGACCATCTTGGCGGGCAGGCCCAGGCTGACGCCGAGCTCGCGGACCTCGTCCTTGAAGAAGTGGTCGAGCGGCTCGATGAGGTCGAAGTGGACACCGTCGGGGAACGGAATCAGGTTGTGGTGGCTCTTGATGGTCGAGGCCTTGCCGCCCGTCTTGCGGGCGCCGGACTCGATGATGTCTGGGTAGATGGTGCCCTGCGCGAGCATCTCGACGTCACCGATCTTCTGGGCCTCGTCGAAGAAGACCTTCCAGAACTCGGTGCCAATCAGGCGACGCTTCTTCTCGGGCTCGGTGACGCCAGCAAGCAGCTTGGCGTAGCGCTCCTCGGCGTGGACGTGGACCAGGGGCACGTTGAACTGCTTGCGGAAGACCTCCTCGACCATCTCGGGCTCACCCTTGCGGAGCATGCCGTGGTTGACGAAGACGCAGGTCAGCTGGTCACCAATGGCGCGGTGCACGAGAGCCGCGACGACGGAGGAGTCGACACCGCCAGAGAGGGCTAGGATGACCTTCTTGTCACCAACCTGCTCGCGGATCTGGGCGACCTTGTCGTCGATGATGTTGTCCATGGTCCAGGTCTTGTCCAGGCCGCAGACGTTGAACAGGAAGTTCTTCAGCATCTCGTTGCCGTGGACGGAGTGGCGCACCTCGGGGTGGAACTGCGTCGCATAGAAGTTGCGGCTCGCGTCCTCCATGGAGGCGACAGGGCAGGTCTCGGTGACCGAGGTGACCGAGAAGCCCTCGGGAACCTCGCTGACAGCGTCGCGGTGGCTCATCCAGATGGTCTGGGTCTCGGGCGTGCCGTCGAGGATGCGGCTCTCGCCCCTGCGAGTGAGCTGCGCGGGGCCGTACTCGCCCTTCTTGGTGTGACCGACCTTGCCGCCCAGCTTGACCGCCATGATCTGCTGGCCGTAGCAGAAGCCGAGGATCGGCAGGCCGAGGTCGAAGACCCTCTTGTCCATGTCGGGCGCGTCGTCGGCGTAGACGGATGCGGGGCCGCCGGAGAGAATGATTGCCGAGGGAGCCATGGCGGCAAGCTCGTCCGCCGAGATGTCGCAGGGGACGATCTCGGAATAGACGTTCAGGTCGCGCACGCGGCGGGCGATGAGCTGACCATACTGAGCGCCGAAGTCGAATACGGCGACAAACTGCTTGGGCCTAGAAGTCTGCATGCATTCCTCCACTGATGCCAACGCAACGGGTGTTTGCTGATCATTGAGTCTACCTGCAAATAATGACACGTAATTGACGCCTTGGGGCGGCTCTCGCGAGAAGTACAGACATTCCCCGTCCCCACGGCACCCTCCCCCGCAAAAACGGCCGCCGTGCGCCCCTTTCGCATCCAAATTGCATCCGTTGACATAGGCTCCTCCTATGCCGGCTCCCCTACCACGCCTTTCTGGGCCAAGATTTACTTGATTACCTTGTGCTTTATGTTCTTCGTGCGGTGACTGTACCGAGCGGCTAAACTTAGTTGGTTGTAATAGTTGCTACTACTGCGATTTCCGGCCAGGCGGCAGCGCGCCGCCCGAGCCATGAGGAGCAATTTTGGGAGCACACAGCAAGCACTCGCACATGTCCCACGAGGAGCAGATGGCCCGCTCCAACGCGACATTCGCATCTTCCAGCAGGTTCTCGAGCACCGATGACGCGTCCCAGTACTCTCGAACCAACGGACTCGCGCACTACACCGCCAAGCGCAGGCAGAACCGCCGCAAGCACCGCGTGCTGCGCACCATCGGCATCGCCGCGCTCGCCCTGCTGGTGAGCGGAACCGTGGCCGTCGCGGCGTTCATCGCGAACATCAACGGCAAGATTACCCGGGGCGTCGACAGCGACCTCCTCAACGTCCTGAGCGACACCAACAACTCCGAGCCGTTCTACATGCTCCTGCTGGGCATCGACAAGGACGAGGAGCGCGCCCAGAGCGCCGACTACGGCGAGAGCTACAGCAACTACCGCACCGACACGATCATCCTTGCGAGGGTCGACCCGACCCAAAAGAAGGTCACGCTTGTCTCGATTCCGCGCGACACCATGGTCGACATGGGCGCCAACGGCAAGCAGAAGATCAACTCCGCCTACTCCTACGGCGGCGCGGCGTACGCCACCCAGGTGGTCGAGCAGTTCGCCGGCATCAAGATCTCGCACTACGCCGAGATCGACATGGACGGCTTCGCCAAGGTCGTCGACTCCATCGGCGGCGTCGACGTCGACCTTCCCGTCGCCGTACAGGACCCCAACTACACCGGGCTCGACCTGCCCGCCGGCAAGCAGCACCTCGACGGCACGACCGCGGGCCTGCTGGGCCGTTGCCGCCACGGCTACGACCAGTACGGCGGCGGTGACTTCTACCGTGAGGCCAACCAGCGCATGCTCATCGGATCGGTCGTCGACAAGGTCATGGGCTCCGACCCGCTGACCATCGCCAACTCCATCTCGACCATGGCCGGCTACGTCAAGACCGACATGGACGTGGGCGCCATCGTCAGCCTGGCGACCCAGTTCACCGGCATCGACGTCAGCAACGACATCTACTCCGGCCAGTGCCCCACCATCTCGAAGTACGTCAACAACACGTGGTACGAGATCTGCGACACCGAGAAGTGGAAGGCCATCATGAAGCGCGTCGACAGCGGCCAGCCGCCCTACGACTCCTCCAGCGACGACTTCACCGCGGGCGTTGCCGGCTCCGTCGGCCAGAGCACCGTCGGCTCCAGCGATGGCTCCGGCTCTGGCGACTCCAGCTCGGTGACGCCAGTCCACAACGGCAACGTCTCGGTCCTCAACGCATCCGGCGTCTCGGGCGTCGCCTCCAACGTCGCCAACAAGCTCAACGGCGCCGGCTTCACCGCCGCCGCCGACAACGCCGACAGCAACACGAAGACGACGAAGATCTACTACAACGGCGACAACCTGGCCAGGGCTATGGGCGTCGCAGAGAAGCTCGGCCTGGACGTCGAGCCCGTCAAGAACGACGGAAGCGTGAGCACCATCGTCGACGTCGTTGTCGTCATCGGCTCCGACTACTCCTAGTTCGGCATCTCAGGCTAGGCCCACAGGCGCGCCTCCCCTTGGGAGGCGCGCCTTTTGTGGCGCCAGACCAACCATGGTCTGTGGCCGACGCTTGCCCAGAACGTCTCTCTCCCCAAGACTCATAGGGGGTACGCACGATGGCACAGCCTAGAAAAAGGGGAGTCCCCGTAGGGACTCCCCTGGAAACGATTGGTTGCCCTGCGCCCACCCCCGTCACGGGGCAGGCCGCAGCGTGAGCGAGGCTAGACGTTGAAGCGGAAGACCATGACGTCGCCGTCCTGAACGACGTAGTCCTTGCCCTCCATGCGCAGGCGACCGGCCTCCCTGGCGCCCTGCTCTCCCCCGAGCGTCACGTAGTCGTCGTAGCCGATGGTCTCGGCCTTGATGAAGCCACGCTCGAAGTCGGAGTGGATGACGCCTGCCGCCTCGGGGGCCTTGGCCCCAATGCGAACGGTCCAGGCACGGACCTCCTTGGGACCGGCCGTGAAGAAGGACTGCAGGCCCAGCAGACGGTAGGCGGCCTGTGCAAGCGTCTCGAGACCCGAGTGCTCGAGGCCCAGGGACTCCAGGTACTCAGCGGCCTCCTCGGCGTCGAGCTCGCTCAGCTCGGCCTCGACCTCTGCGCAGATGGGAATCGCCTTCTGGCCGTCGATGACCGGCTCGTCGTGCAGCTGGTCCTCGTCGCAGTTGGCCACGTAGAGAATCGGCTTCATCGTCAGCAGGAACAGGTCGTGTGCGGCCGCACGCTCGTCGTCGGTCATGTCGAGGGTCGCCGCGCGGTTGCCCTCGTTCAGCCAGTCCTGAAGGCGCTTGGCAATGTCCAGGCGCGGCTTCTGGTCCTTGTCGCGCTTGGCCTCCTTCTCGAGCTTGGGGATGGAGCGCTCGAGCGAGCCAAGGTCAGCCAGGATCAGCTCGGTCTGGATGGTGTCGGCGTCAGCCGTGGGGTCGACGCGGCCGTCGACGTGGATGACGTCCGGGTCCTTGAAGAAGCGCACGACCTCGCAGATGGCATCGCAGTTGCGGATGTTGGCGAGGAACTGATTACCGAGCCCTTCTCCGGCATTTGCGCCCTTGACCAGGCCTGCGATGTCCACGAACTCGACGGTGGCGGGAACGAGCTTCTCGGGGTTGACCATCTTGGCGAGCTCGTCGATGCGCTCGTCGGGAACGTTGACGATGCCCACGTTGGGGTCGATCGTGGCGAAGGGGTAGTTGGCGGCGAGGCCACCCTTCTTGGTGAGTGCGGTAAAGAGCGTGGACTTGCCCACGTTGGGGAGACCCACGATACCAATCGAAAGTGCCACTTCTTCATCTCCTGCTTGGTCATGCCGTCCGAGGGCGGCTATCGATACGGCTCGCTATTCGTCCGCAAGGCGCTCGAGGCCGTCAAGCACCTTGTTCAGCTGCTTCTTGCCCCGCTCCTTGGCCTCGGCGATCTTGGCGCGCTGCCTGGCGGCCGCGCGCTTCTTGCGCTCGGCCTCCTCGTCCACGACGACGAGGGCCGCGGGGTCGCAGGACACCATCGTAAGCGCCCCCTCCTCGCATGCGACGGCACAGGCGCCACAGTTGACACAATAAGCGGGTTCGACCGAGAAGCGCCCCTGCGCGTCGAGGTCGCAGGCGTGCTGCGGGCAGGCCTTGAGGCAGTCGCCGCACATGGTGCACAGCGACGCGTCGCAGGCGGGGACCTTCAGGTCGAGGCGCCTTGCCAGGCGCGGGTGCGCCTGGAGTGCGGTGAGGGTTGCCTTGCGGTTCTGGGTGAGGATGCGGCGCCTGTTTGCCTGGGTCTTCTCGCCCACCGTACGCTCGAGCGAGCGCTGCATCTCGTAGATCTGGTTAGAGTGCCGCTTGATCTTGTTGGCGACCGCCGCGGCGCCCGCGAGCGCGGGATTGGACGCAGCCACCAGGGACTTGCCGGCATTGGCCATGCTTCCCATGAACTGGCTGCGCTTGTAGGCGCGCGTCTGCTCGTGGTTGAGGGCGGCCTCGTCCACCTCGAGCCCCACGGAGCGGCCGCTCCACTCCTCGGCCTGGCCGATCTGGTTGACGTAGCACTCCTCGCCGGTGGTGGTGCGGCACTTGTCGCAGATGCCGACGGGCAGGTACACGCTCAGGTTGTCGTACTCGGTCAGCAGGGAGAACCACAGCTCGGCCGACATGGCGCCGACGCACGGCAGGACGATCTCGTTGTCCTTGGGCAGCCGGTGAAGGCATCCCATGGCTCGGGTGCAGGTGACGTAGCACTGCTCATAGGCGCTGGCCACGCGTGCGACCTTGTCGTAGAGCGCCTTGGCCATGATCTTCTGGACCAGGAACACCTCGGTCGGGCAGACCGAGGTGCACAGCCCGCACTTGCGGCAGGAGTCATCGACCTTGACCGACGAACCCTCGATCGCGATGGCGCTCACCGGACACACGTCCAGACAGCGCGAGCAGGCGGCCTCGTCCCGAGCGGCGACCCGGACGCAGAAGAGCGAGTTCGCGCGGGGACGGCCCTTGTACTCGGAGGGGTCGAAGACCTTGACGTCCTCGGGGTTGGCCGCCAGCGTGCCGGCAATGTTGCCCAACGGATTGGAGACGGCCCTCCAGTCGCTCTGGATGTCGATCAGGTCATCAATCATGTCGCGATGCTCGGCCATGCATCTCCCCCTCACTCTTCACAAGTGTTGATTGTACCAGCACGAACGGCAACCGGGGTGCTCCTTCGCGCGCATCGCAGATTGAGCGCAGCAAGAAATCCCACGCCAGATGCGCCCACGCATAAGAAGACCCCGGCCACGGGGAGAAGGACTTGACCTTCTCGCCCAGCACGGCCGGGGTCCGAATGCCTTATGGCTTGCCTACGCTCGGGGCGTGGTGGCCTTAGTACATGCCACCCTGGCCGCCCTGGGCAGCGGCGGCGGAGATGGCCTCCTCGATGCTGGTGTTCTTGGGCTCGTCAGAGACGGTTGCCTCGGTGATGAGGATGAGGGAGGCAACGGAGGCTGCGTTCTGGAGCGTGGTGCGGGTGACCTTGACGGGGTCGAGGACGCCCATCTCGATCATGTTGCCCCACTCGCCGTTGGCGGAGTTGAGGCCCTCGCCCTCGGGCAGACCCTTGATCTTCTCGGCGACGACGGAGCCCTCGAAGCCAGCGTTCTGGGCGATGGTCTTGACGGGGGCAGAGAGTGCCTTGCGGATGATCTCGACGCCGATCAGCTCGTCGTTGTCAGAGGTCTCGACGGCGTCGAGGCTCTTGGCGGCCTGCAGGAACGCGACGCCGCCGCCCGCGACGATGCCCTCCTCGACGGCAGCACGCGTAGCCTGGAGCGCGTCCTCGATGCGGTGCTTGACCTCCTTGAGCTCGACCTCGGTCGCGGCGCCGACCTTGATGACGGCAACGCCGCCGGCCAGCTTGGCCTTGCGCTCCTGGAGCTTCTCGCGGTCGAAGTCGGAGTCGGTGTGCTCGATCTCGGAGTTGATCTGGTTGATGCGGTCCTCGATGGCCTCCTTGGCACCGGCGCCGTCGACGATCGTGGTGTTGTCCTTGGTGATCTTGACCGACTTGGCACGGCCGAGCATCTCGGCGGTGATGTCGGTGAGCTCGACGCCGAGCTCCTTCATCGCAGGCTGGCCACCGGTGAGGATGGCGATGTCCTCGAGCATGCGCTTGCGGCGGTCGCCATAGCCGGGAGCCTTGACGGCGGCGATGTTCAGGGTGCCGCGGAGCTTGTTGAGGATCAGGGTCGCGAGGGCCTCGCCGTCGACGTCCTCGGCGATGATGAGCAGCGGGGAGCCGGACTTCTGGATGGCCTCGAGAACCGGAAGGATGTCCTGGATGTTAGAGATCTTCTGATCGGTCATCAGGATGTAGGGGTTCTGGAGCTCGGCGGTCATCGTGTCGTTGTTGGTGGCGAAGTACGGGGAGATGTAGCCCTTGTCGAACTGCATGCCCTCGACGGTGTCGATGTCGATGCCGAAGGTCTGGGAGTCCTCGACCGTGATGACGCCGTCCTTGCCGACGACCTCCATGGCCTCGGCGATCTTCTTGCCGATCGCGGGGTCGCCAGCAGAGATGGTGCCGACGGAAGCGATCTGCTCAGAGGTCGAGACGTCACGGGCGGCGGACTTCATCTGCTCGACGGCGGCGCTGACGGCCTTGTCGACGCCACGACGGATGGCGATGGGGTTGGCGCCAGCGGCGACGTTGCGCAGGCCCTCGTTGACGATGACCTGGGCAAGCAGGGTCGCGGTGGTGGTGCCGTCACCGACGGTGTCGTTGGTCTTGGTAGCAACCTCCTTGACCAGCTGGGCGCCCATGTTCTCGACGGGGTCCTTGAGCTCGATCTCCTTGGCGACAGAGACGCCGTCGTTGGTGATCGTGGGAGCGCCGAAGGAGCGCTCGAGGGCAACGTAGCGACCCTTGGGGCCCATCGTGGTAGTAACGGCGTCAGCAAGCGTGTTCACGCCCTTGGCGAGCTTAGCGCGGGCGTCGGTGCCGAAAGCAATGTCCTTTGCCATGTTCTTGTTCCTCCAAATGAAAGTATCAGTGGGCGGGGCCAAGCCCCGGAAGCGTCAAAGGGACGCGAAGTTACTCGGTGATGATGGCGTAGATGTCATCCGCGCGAAGCAGCAGGAAATCCTCGCCGTCGAGCTTGACCTCGTTGCCGCCGAACTTGCCGTAGTAGACCTGGTCGCCAACCTGGACGTCAAGAGCGACGCGCTCGCCCTTCTCGTTCGTCTTGCCGGCGCCGACCGCGACGACCTCGCCGCGCTGCGGCTTCTCCTGTGCGCCGGAAGAGATGTAGAGACCGGTGGCAGTCTTCTCCTCCTTGGGAGCAGGCTTGACGAGGACGCGATCGCCCAAAGGCTTGAGAGTCATAGCTAACCTCCTAGAAACGCGCGCTGGGGCGCGTGACGCAGCGCAGGGCAACGCGGTGTTGCGCACCCCGCTTTTCCAACGTTGTGAATCATACCCAGAATGGAAGTCTTATACAACGATATTGAAAAAATCTTACATGCAACACTTAGATTTTCTCACCGACAAGAAGTAGGCTCTGAGCTGGTATTTTATTGCCCTTTGGCCTAGTTGAGTCCCTCAAGCTCCTTAAGCCACAGGGTCGCGCAGGCGTCCGAGGGCATACGGAGGTCGCCACGGGGAGAGACGGCCACCGAGCCGACCTTCGGCCCGTCCGGCAGGCAGCTGCGCTTGAACTGCTGCGCGAAGAACCTCCGATAGAAGGTCTTGAGCCACTTGAGCATGGTCGCGTCGTCGTAGCTCTCGCCCAGGGCGTAGCGCTCGAGGCGATACACCTTGCGCGGCCCGAAGCCGCGGCGCAGCACCTGGTAGAGCACGAAGTCGTGCAGCTCGTAGGGACCGACGAGGTCCTCGGTGCACTGGGCAATGGTGCCGTCCTGCTGGGCGGGCAGGAGCTCGGGCGAGACGGGCGTGTCGAGCACGTCCATGAGCACGTCGGCCAGCTCGCGCGAGCCGCAGGTGTCGGCCACATAGCGCACCAGGTGGCGCACGAGCGTCTTGGGGATGGACGCGTTGACGCCGTACATGCTCATGTGGTCGGCGTTGTAGGTCGCCCAGCCCAACGCGAGCTCCGAGAGGTCGCCGGTACCCACGACCAGGCCGCCCTCCTGGTTCGCGATGTCCATCAGAATCTGCGTGCGCTCGCGCGCCTGCGCGTTCTCGTACGTGACGGAGTGGTCGGACTCGTCGTGGCCTATGTCGGCAAAGTGCTGGCGCACAGACGCGGCTATCGAGACCTCGCGCAGCGTGGCGCCAAGGGCGTCGGCCATGACGGTTGCGTTGCCGTGCGTGCGCTCGGTGGTGCCGAAGCCCGGCATGGTGACGGCGATGATGCCCGAGCGGTCGAGACCGAGCAGGTCGAAGGCGCGAGCGGTTACCAGCAGGGCGAGCGTCGAGTCGAGGCCTCCCGAGACGCCGATCACCGCGGAGCCCGCATGCGTGTGCGACAGGCGCTTGGCCAGGCCATAGGACTGGATCGAGAGGACGTCCTCGCAGCGCTCGTTGCGGCGCCGGGCGCTCGCGGGCACGAACGGATGGGGGTCGACGCGACGCGACAGCCTGGTCTGCCCCACCTCAAGGGAGAAGGGCGTGACCTCGTAGCCCGCGGCCTCGGGCGACGGCGCGGCCTCGTACGTGGAGAGGCGCCTGCGCTCGGCCGCGAGCATGTCGACGTCGATCTCGCTCTGGGCCTGCGCGTGGCCGAAGGGCTCGCCCTCGGCCAACAGCGTCCCGTTCTCGGCAACCATGTCATGGGCCGAGAAGACGACGTCCTGCGTAGACTCCTCCCAGCCGGCGCTGGTGTAGACGTAGCCGCAGACCAGGCGGGCACTCTGCCCCACCACAAGGTCGCGGCGGTAGGACGCCTTGCCGACGATGGCATTGGAGGCCGAGAGGTTGCAGATCACCGTTGCGCCGGCGCGCGCATGCGCGATCGAGGGAGGCTCGCTCACCCACAAGTCCTCGCAGACCTCCGCCGCGACGACGAGGTTGGGCACGCTCTCGCACGAGAACAGCTGGCTCGTGCCGAAGGGGACGCCCTTCTCGCCCGCGAAGTCGACGTAGGAGACCTCCCGCGGCCCGCTCGCAAAGTGCCGGGCCTCGTAGAACTCGTTGTAGTTGGGGATGAACGTCTTGGGAACGATGCCCAGGACGCGGCCGCCCTTGAGCGCGACCGCGCAGTTGTAGAGCTTGTTCCCGGCGATCACCGGAGTCCCGACCAGAACCAGGACGTCCAGGGCGGCGACCCTCTGGGCAAGGCGGGCGACGCCCCTCTCGGCCGCGCGCAGCAGCTTGTCCTGCCAGAAGAGGTCCTCGCAGGTGTAGCCCGTCACGGCCAGCTCGGGCAGCACCACGATCTTGGCGCCGCCCTGCGCTGCGTCCGTCACCTCGTGCTCGCAGGCCTCGACGTTGAAGTCGACGTCCGCCACCCTCACGCGCGGGGTGCGAGCCGCGACGCTTACGAATCCGTCCTGCATTGGTCCTCCTTGGCCGTTGGGTTTCACACGATGGTACCCAAAACGTGCGGACGTCGTGTGGCGGGCAGGAAGGGCTTCCTGCCGCGCCCGCTATCGCTCCCAGGCCAGCACGCCGCCCACGTAAGTGGCCGTCGCGCGCACGTCCTGGATCTGCTCGGGGTCAGCCTGCATGAGGTCGCGGTCGAGCACGACGAAGTCGGCGAGCTTGCCCGGCTCGAGCGTGCCCAGGTCGGCCTCGCGGCCGGCCACACGGGCCGGGCCCCGCGTGTAGGCGTCGATGGCCTTGGCCATGCCGATGCGCTCCCGGGGAAGCCAGCCGCCTGCCGGCTGGTTGTCCCAGGGCTGCTCCCTGGTGACGGCGCAGCTCAGGACCTGCATGGCGCTGTTGGGGACGCAGGGACTGTCCGTGCCGAAGGCCATGGTGACGCCCGCGCGCTCATAGCTCGCGAAGGGCCACATGAAGCCCGCGCGCTCCGCCCCCAGGTCGCGCTCGGGCTGCGTCACGTCGATCACGACGTGCTGCGGCTGCACCGAGGCCACCAGGTCGATGTCGGCCATGGCCCGCACGTCGTCCGGCGTCAGGTTCTCGACGTGCTCGATGGAGTTCATCCCCTGGCGAGGACGCCCGTACTTCTGGAGCGCCTCGCGGAAGATGTCGATGGCCACGGAAATCGCGCGGTCCCCGATGGTGTGGATGCGCGTCGCGATGCCCCGCTCCGCCGCGCCCAGGACATACTTGCGCATGACCTCGGGGTCCACGGTCGGGCGACCGCAGTCGCCCTCGAAGTAGGGGTTCGCGTAGGGCTTGTGCAGCCAGGCCGTGTGCGCGCTCGAGACGCCGTCGAAGAACTGCTTGGTGCCCGGAGCGCGCAGGAGGTCCCCGCCCAGGCGGGACTGCAGGCCCTCGATGCGATCGAAGTCGCCCACGTTCTGCGGGAACATGCTGACGCGCAGCGGCAGGCGACCCTGGGCGAGCAGCTCCTCGTAGATGTCATCGTTCACGTAGTCGGCGCCCGGCAGGGCCGAAAGCGCCATGTCGCACACGCTCGTGATTCCCTGCGACAGGCACCTCTGGAAGTAGTCCTCGTAGGCTCGCATGACGCCGGCTCGCGGCAGGCTCGCGAAGACCTTCGCGACGTAGACCATGCCGGCGGCCTCGCGAAGCACGCCCGTCAGGCGACCACCCTCGTCACGCGAGAACACGCCACCCCGGGGCGGCTCGGTCTCTTGCGTGATGCCCAACGTGCGCAGGCCCGCGCTATTGAGCCAGAGCGTGTGCAGGTCCCCGGAGTACATGGCCACCGGGCGGTCGGGAAAGGCCGCGTCAAGGGAGTCGCGCGTGGGCGGAGCTGCCGGCTCCCACAGGTCGGCACGCCAGCCCTGGCCCACCAGCCACCCGTCGCCGGGATGCGACCGCGCGAAGGCGCGCAGGTGCTCCACGCACTCGGCCTCGCTGTGCCCCGGGAAGGAGCACGCGAGGTCCGAGTCGAAGAGCGCCGTGTGGAACACGTGCTGGTGCGCGTCGTGGAAGCCGGGGCAGACGAATGCGTCGCCATAGTCGCGGACCGGGGCGTCGTCCGAAAGCGCCGCGGCCTCCTCGGGGCTGCAGATGGCTTTGATGCGCGAGTCCTCCATCACAAGCGCGGCTCGCTCGTCCGGCCTCCCCTCGCTCACATAGACGTGGTCGGCACAAACGACGCTGACATCGGCCATCGGTGGTCCCCCTAGAGCATCGTCTCCTGGATGAGACGAATGAAGAATCTGATTCCCTGCAGATACGCGCGTCTGGTGATGCGCTCGTCGGTCCCATGGACGCCGCGAGCGACCTCGTCGGCGTCGGCCACGAATGCCGAGAAGCGCATGCACGTGTCGCAGACGCGCTCATACATACTAGCGTCCGTCGCGCCCGATACGATGGCGGGAATCAGCGCGAGCGGCTCGTCGGTCTGGGGGTCCACGAAGTAGCGGCTTGCGACGTCCACGAGCTTCCGGAAGCCGTAGCCGTCGGAGCGCGACGTGGCGGACGGGTCGTTGGCCGCGTCGTTCAGCAGCTCGACCTCGACGGGAAGCCCCGCGACGTCCTCGCTCACGGCACGCAGGACGTCGGCGGTCGTCACGCCCGGAAGCAGGCGGAAGTTGATGGTGGCGCTCATGTCCTGCGGCATGACGTTCGCCTGTTGGGACCCGCCCTCGATCATCGTGGGCGCGCAGGTGGTGGTGACGAACGGGTACAGCTCGCGACGGCTCGCGAACTCGCGGGCGATGGCGTCGGCGTTTGCGTCAATCGCCGCGCGGCCGCCACGCACGAGCGACGCCAGGGGCTCGGCCGTAATGGTCGGCGCCAGGCACTCGAGCATGCGGCGGTTGATGTCGATGAGCTCGACGGGCCACTCCCGGCGGGAGATGCGGGCGATCGCCTCGGACAGCGTCGCCAGGGACGTCCCCCCAAACGGGTTGGACGAATGGCCGCCGGCGCTGCGGACGGTCAGGCGGACGTCGGCATAGCCCTTCTCGCACAGATTGACGCGCATGCCAAAGCGGCCGGGGGCGCCGTAGATGCCGGTGTCGACGATGTTGTAGTCACCCTCGTCAACCAGGTACTCGAAGCGAAGGCCGCGCTCCTCGAGCAGCCTTCCCATGGCGCGGGCTCCCGACTGGGCCATCTCCTCGTCCTGGCCGAAGCACAGCATGAGCGTGCGCCTGAAGCGCCAGCCATGGGCGAGCGCGTACTCGGTCGCCTCGAGCTCGCCCATCAGCTGGTCGGTCATGTCGAGGGCACCGCGGCCCCAGACGTAGGTGTCGTCCACGTGCCCCGAGAACGCATCGTGCTCCCAGTCGTCCTCCGTCCCCTCGACCACGGGAACGACATCCATATGCGCGATGAAGAGCGCGGGCAGAAGCGAGGGGTCTTCTCCGCTGATGGTGAGCATGAGCGAGTGGTCGACGTGCTCGACCGCAGCCCGCCCGAACGTAAGCGGGAACGATGCGCGAAGGTGCGCCTCGAGCTCGTCAAACGTCGACCAGTCCGTCGTGTCGCGCGTGGGTCCGTCAACGGTCTTGATCGAGAGGGCGCGCCCCAGTCGGGCGCATGCCCCCTCCTCGCTCATGTCGGAATAGTCATCCTCGTGCGAGAAGAACTTCCATACCTGTGCCATGCCCTGCCTCCTATGCGACTCCGGTGTCCTCGAGATAGCGAGAGAGGAACTCCCGGGTGCGCGGGTGCTCGGGACTCGTGAAGAGCTTGCTCGGGCTGCCCTGCTCGGCGATGACGCCCTGGTCCATGAAGACGACCTTGTCCGAGACGTTCTTGGCGAAGTCCATCTCGTGCGTCACGACGACCATCGTCATGCCCTGGGCCGCAAGGTCGCGCATGACGTTGAGGACCTCGCCCACGATCTCGGGGTCGAGGGCGGAGGTCGGCTCGTCGAACAGCATGAGGTCGGGCTTCATGCAAAGCGCGCGGGCGATGGCGACGCGCTGCTTCTGGCCGCCCGAGAGCGAGGTCGAGGGGGCGCTCGCGAAGTCCAGAAGGCCGACCGCCTCGAGGTTGCGCTTGGCCTCGGCCTCGGCCTCGGCCTTGCCCATCTTCTTGAGGGTAATGGGCGCAAGGGTGCAGTTGTCCAGCACGTTGAGGTTGTTGAACAGGTTGAAGCTCTGGAAGACCATGCCGATCTTCTCGCGCAGGGCGTTCACGTCCACGTGCTCGGCGGCAAGGTCCTGGCCATGGAACCACACGTGCCCGGAGTCGGGCGTCTCGAGCAGGTTGATGCAGCGCAGCAGCGTCGACTTGCCCGAGCCCGAGGCGCCGATGATGGTGACGACCTCGCCCGGCATGACCTTGAAGTCGATGTTCTTCAGGACCTCGTGGGAGCCGAACGACTTGCGCAGGCCCTCGACGTGGATGATGGGCTCGGCGGAGCCGTTGTTGGAAGCGTTAGTCATTGTTCTTCTCCCCTACCTCTTGGACGACGGCTTCTTGCCGTGCGCGCCCTTGTGGTGCTCGTCCAGCTTGACCTTCCTGGGATCGGCCTTGCCGCCCGCGGTGCCGGCGGTGGACGTCACGTCGGACGTGCTCAGCACGGGGCCGGGGTCAGAGGCGTCGAGCCGGAGCGCAAGCATCGAGAGGAGCTTGCTGGCCACCATCGTGAGGATGAGGTAGCACAGGGTGGCAACGGCGTAGACCTCGAGCTGTCGGTAGTAGATGCCGGCGACCGTGGTCGTCGCGAACATGAGGTCGAACACACCGATGACCGAGAGGACCGAGGAGTCCTTGATGTTGATGACGAGCTCGTTCGAGAGGGCGGGGATGGCGTTCTTGATGCCCTGCGGGAAGACGACCTTGGTCATCGCCTGCCACTGCGAGAGGCCCAGCGAGCGCGCGGCCTCGGTCTGGCCGTCGTCGACGGCCTCGATGCCGCCGCGCAGGACCTCCATCATGTAGGCGGTCGAGTTGAGCGAGATGGTGACCAGGCCCGCGACGAACGTGGACCAGATGGCGCCGATCTGCGACGCGGACATGCCGGTGCCGCGCAGGGCCGCGAAGCCCGCGAAGTAGATGAGAAGGGACTGGACCATCATCGGCGTGCCGCGCACCACGGCAGAGTAGACGCGCGCGAAACCGACGCCCAGGACCTTGAAGAAACGGACGGCGTCGTTGTCCGGGCGATCGATCTGCTGGATGCGCAGGAAGACCAGGAGTATCGCCAGGAAGAAGGCGATGATGGTGCCGAAAAGGGCAAGCTCGATGGTCGTGAGGATGCCCTGAACGAAGATGTCCCTACCCTCGAAGACCATGTAGACGGCGCCGGGCAGGAAGCCCTGGGGGGTGGAGTCGGACGCGATGGCGGCACCAACGACCGAGGCGAACCCCATGACCGCACGGTCGACGAAGAGCACGCAGGTGATCGCGGCGACCACGTACGACGCGATGCGCTCGGCGCGGCGGGCGGCAGGACGCGCGAGTGGGGACGTGGTTGCATAGTCACGCCACTTGACGAGCTTGTTGACCAGGGCGACGGCCGCCACGGCGAGGAACAGCACGAGCGCGTAGTACAGGACCACCTCGACGGCATAGGACTGAGCGAGGAAGCTCATGTCGCTGCGCGGCTGCATGGAGAGCCACATGCCAACGAGCGCGATGACGCTCGTTCCCAGGAATACGTAGCGATGATCGTTGAGCACAAAGCCGGCGAAGCCGTGCCTGTCGCCCCTTGACTGTGCGGGGAGGGAGGGGTCAGAGCCCTCGTGGTTGCTGCTCATTGCGTCGCAACCTCCTTTTTCGAGTTAACGGGAACGGCGCCCGCCCGCAAGACCCATGTCTCTCGGGCGCGCGCCGCAGTACGTGCGGTTGAGAGGAGAAGTGCTTCTTACTCGGGAGTGCGATCGACGCAGGCGTCGAAGATCTCCTGGCGCTTGTCGTCCGAGTAGGCGGCAATCGCGTCGTTGATCTTCTTCAGGACGGCGTCCTGTCCCTTCTTGATGCCAGCGTTGACGGGGACGGTCTCCTTGAAGCCCTTGCCCTCGTCAAACTGGACGGCGACGAGGTCGGGGTTGGCGCGCAGGAAGCTCTTGGTGCTCTCGGTGTTGAAGGTGATGGCGTCACATGTCCCCTGGTTGAGCTGGGAAATCATGTTGGGAACGGTCTCGACCGGCGTCAGGTGGTTGACCTCGGGAATCTCATCGATGACCTGGTCGAGGAGCGTGTCCTTCTGGCCCAGGACCGCAGCACCCTTGAAATCCTCAAGCGAGGTGGCGCTTGCGTAGGGAGAGTCCTTCTTGACAAGCAGCCCGAAGCCGCCGACGAAGTAGGGGTCAGAGAAGTCGATTGCCTGCTTGCGCTCTTCGGTCGCGGACATGCCGGCGCAGATGATGTCGATCTGGCCGTTGTTGAGCGAGTCGATCAGACCCGAGAAGGCCATCTTGATGGCAACGGGCTCCATGCCCAGCGCCTCGGCAATCACCTTGGCGAATTGCACGTCGTAGCCATCGGCGTAGGCACCGGAGACGTTGTCGACGGGAATGGTGGTGTCAGAAGACTCGGAGGTCTGCCAGTTGTAGGGCGCGTAGGCAACCTCCATGCCGACGCGAAGGGTCTTGCCGTCGCCCAGGGTGGCGGCAGACGAGTCGGAGGAGCTGTCAGAGGAATCGGACCCAGAGGCGCCGGGGGCCGCAGGGCCGCAGGCGCTCAGCAAAGAGGTGCCCGCTGCGGCGGCGGCGGTGACGCCAGAAAGCCTGAGGAAGCCACGACGCGAGAGCTTGTCCAGATGCTCGCTCTCTGAGACATTTTGCAGATGCTGGTTATGGGTAGGGTTGGCCTTGGTCATGGTGGTTCCTTCTTTCCTTCTGAAAACTGCCTAAAGTCCCCTTCCGTGCTCCGCAACCGGAGGGGACCTATTCCCCTCCCCCTTGCAACCTAATGCGAGAAAGTTACGTGCACGAGGTCAGAATACGACAGCTATCAAATTCGAAAGTGAAGTCCCCGTCCTTGGTAACACGGGTTTAACCAGCGATTATATCCCTCTTTACCATATGCAATAAAACGGTGCCGCGATGCGCCCAAGCATCGCGGCACCACCCGACAGCGAAAAGATTAATCCCGCCTGACCTTAGGATTGTGCAGGCCAGTCCCCTCCTATCAGTGGCGCCGCGGTAGAGCTCCAGGCACCCAGCTTTGCATTGGGATTTGCGTCGAGCGAAAGGTCGGCCATCACGCCGTCTCTATAATTTCGCAGGGCGACGACCGCGATCATGGCGCCGTTGTCTCCGCAGACGGACAGCGGCGGAACGCTCACCCTGACCCCCATGCGCCTGAAGCGCTTCTTGTACGCCTCGCGCAGCTGGGGGTTCGCAGCAACGCCGCCGCCCACGCAGAAGTCCGAGACGCCCGTCTGCAGGACGGCCTCCGCGGCCTTGGCAACCTGGACGTCGATGACCGCCGCCTCGAACGAGGCGGCGAGGTCCGGGAGGTTGATTGGCCTTCCGGCCTTGTTCTCGCCCTCGATGTAGGTGATGACGGCCGTCTTCAGGCCGGAGAGCGAGAAGCGGAAGTCATGGCTGTGCATCATGGCGCGGGGGAAGTGGATCGCCTTCTTGTTTCCGCGGGCGGCGAGCTTGGAGATGATGGGGCCGCCCGGGTAGCCCAGCCCCAAGGCCTTTGCGACCTTGTCGAAGGCCTCGCCCACCGCATCGTCGATGGTGGAGCCCAGGACCTCGTAGTCACCCCACTCCTTTACGTGGACCAGCATGGTGTTGCCGCCAGACACGAGGCTTGCGACAAAGGGCGGCTCGAGCTCGCGGTTGGCGAAGAGGTTCGCCAGAAGGTGACCCTCGAGATGGTTCACGGCCACGAGCGGAAGGTCGGTTGCGGCGCAAACGCCCTTTGCGAAGGCGACGCCGACCACCAGCGCGCCCACGAGGCCGGGCCCCGCCGTCACGCCCACGGCAGAGAGGTCCGCGGGAGTCAGTGTGTCGCAGCCAAAGTGGGCGCCGGCCCGGGCGAGCGTCTCCTCGAAGACGCCGACAATGGCCTCGACGTGCTTGCGCGAGGCAATCTCGGGCACAACGCCGCCAAAGCGGGCGTGGAAGTCGATTGAGGTCGCGACGACATTCGCGCAGATGGTTCCATGCGAGTCGATGATGGCCATGGCGGTCTCGTCGCAGGACGACTCGACCGAGAGGATCAGGCCTCCCGCGGCATCCAGCGCGCGCAGGCAGTCCTCGCTCCTCTTGCCCACCTCGATGGGCCACGGGCGCACCGAGGCGCTCGGCTCGACGCGCTCCCCCTGCAGACGCGATGCGTCGAGCGGCAGATCGACCGAGAGGATGAGTGCGTCCTCGCCCTGGCCGTAGTAGTTCGGACGCTTGCCCGTCCGTCGCATGCCAAGGCACTCGTACAGCGCGCGGCCCGCCGCGTTCTTCTCCTCCACCTCGAGTGAGGCAGTCTTGGCACCGAGCATCTGGGCGTCATAGGCAATGCGCGCGAACAGGCGCGACGCCAGCCCCTCGCGACGGCGCGCGGGGCACACGACCACGTCTGTCACCTCGAAGTCATCCCCCGCGAGCATGCCGCCCGCAAAGCCGATGATCTCGCCGCGATCATGCGCGACCCACCAGGAACGTCCCGGCTGGGAGAGGTCCTCGAAGAAGAGCTGGCGAGACCACGGCGTGTGCGCCGCGTCCTGGTAGACCTCGGCCTCGAGCTCCGCGACGGCCTCGAGGTCGTTCACGGTCATCGGCCTCAGCTGCGAGTGAATGCCCGCCAGCAGGTCGTCGACGCCCGTGGTCTGCACGCTGGCCGGCTCCGCCATGCCAAGGCGCCTGCGCTCGTTTTCCTCCGCGTCGGAAAGGCGCGTGTAGATGGGAAGCACCAGCGCGGGGTCGCCGTCGCCCAAATGGGCCTCGGGCGCGACGGCTGCGTGCAGCAGGCCGGAGCCGGTGGGATGCCAGATGGCCTCGTCGGCAATGCACGAGAAGCCCGCATCCTCGAACTTCGCGCGGTACTTCTTGAGGCCGTCACCCGATATCGTCAGGTCGCCCCCGTCGCCGCGGGCGGAGAGCTCCTCGACGAACGCGTCAGCCTTGAGGACGCGCTCGGACGCGAACCGTCGGTGCGCGCCATTGTCATCGAGCGCATAGTCGCCCGGATAGACCTCTCCGCGCATGGCGTCGCCCACCACCAGGAGCTTGCCGCGCACGCCAGCCTCCCACGCGGTCCAGGCGGCCGCGTCGAGCGTCGACGCCCCGTACAGGGGCTTGCCCAGACCACAGGCCAGCCCCTTTGCCGTGGCGATGCCGATGCGGACCCCCGTGAAGGAGCCGGGCCCCCTCCCCACCAGGACCGCGTCGACGTCCGCCATCGCAAGGCCGGCCTCCTCGAGCGCGGCGCGGCAGCTGTTGGCCAGCTCCTCGTTGGCATGACGACGGCACAGGTGGTCGCGCGTGGCCAGCGTCTTGCAGCTCGGGGCCGCGTCGCCACCCTCCCATGTGCCCACGGCGCAGGCGAGCATGTCGGTCGAGGTGTCTACGGCAAGGATGGTGCGGACGCTCATCTGGGGTGCTTCGGTACTCATGTGCGATTGTCTCTTTCGTAGGCCCGCGTCACAACGACGGGCAATTTGCGGGGCGAGAAGCGCATGCACGCCATGGCCCTTACCCCGCCCTTCCGGTTAGTTCATCTGCTGGGCCTGCGCCTCGAGGGCGTCCAACAGCTCTTCTCCCCGCGCGTCGTGAGCGCGCAGGGAGATCAGGCGCGGCGGCTCCTCTCCCGGGGCCGCCTCGTCGTCGAGGCGCGTGACGAACACGTCGATGCGCTCTTCTCCAATGTCGTCAGAGAACTGCTCGCCCCACTCGATGACGCAAGGACCGTCTGAGCCCAGCACGTCGAAGAGGCCCGTGTCCTCAAGCTGCGAAGCGGAGTCCAGGCGGTACAGGTCGAAGTGGTAGAGGGGAAGGTCGCGGCCCTCGTAGACCATCTCGATGGTGAAGGTCGGGCTCGTGACGTCGCCATCGACGCCCATGCCGCGTGCGATTCCCTTGGTGAGCTGGGTCTTCCCCGCCCCCAGGTCGCCCGTGAGGACGAGCACGTCGCCCTCCCGCAGGACACGGCCCAAGGCCTCGCCCACGGCTATCGTCTGCTCGGCCGAGGTCGAGCGGAACTCGCCCCTTCCGACCCTTGTCGCGACGCTCATTGTGCCTCCTCCTGCCTCGGGCTTTCCTTCAGCCAGTCACCCAGCATCGTCAGGTCTGCCTCGAGCAGCGGCGTCCACTCCTCGTGGTAGAGCGTCGCCGCCGGATGGAACGTGGGGATGACCTTGAAATGCCCGGTCTCGTACATCTTGCCGCGAAGCTGCGTCACGCCCCTATCGGTGCGCAAGACGAACTGCGTGGCGAAGTTGCCCAGGCACACGATCACGTCTGGCCAGATGCTGCGGATCTGCTCGCGCAGGAAGGGCGAGCAGGCCTTGATCTCCTCGGGACGTGGGTTGCGGTTCGAGGGCGGCCGGCACTTGATGACGTTCGCGATGTACACGTCCTCGCGCCTCAGCCCAGCCAAGCCCAAGAGCGAGTCAAGCCTCTTTCCGGCCTGGCCCACGAAGGGCTCGCCCTGGACGTCCTCGTTCTTGCCAGGCCCCTCGCCGACGAACATCACGCGAGCATGGGGGTTTCCCGTCCCGAACACGAGGTTGGTTCGCGTCTGGCCCAGGGGACAGAGCTGGCAGTTGCCCATGACGTCACGTATCTCTTGGAGCGCGACCTCACCCGGGCGCTGGTGCTCATGCCCGGGAATGTGCATGACACCCACAAGAACCTCCTAGACGAAGACCCTGTCAAGACGCTGCGAGAAGTTGCAGACGACCTCGTAGTTAATCGTGTTGCGACGCGCCGCCATCTCGTCGGCCGTGATCTCCTCGTCGCCGTCGCGACCGATGATGGTCACGACGTCGCCACGCTCGACCGAGCGGGCCGGGTGATAGGCGCGGATGCTGTTGACGTCCACGGCGAACATGAACTGGTCCATGCAGATACGTCCGACCTGGCGGGCACGGGTGCCGTTGCAGATGACATCCATGTTGTTGGAGAGGACGCGCGAGAGCCCGTCCGCGTAGCCCACGGGAACCGTGGCGATCTGGATGTTGGGCTTCGGCACGCGATAGGTCAGGCCGTAGCCGACGCCCTCGCCCACGGCCGGGTTGATGACGCGCGTCACGCGGGCGCGCACGCTCATGGCAGGCGTCAGCGCGATGCGAGGCGCGGTGGTCTCGGCAGCCTGAAGGCCGTAGAGGCCGATGCCCACGCGGCACATGTCATAGTGGAACTCGGGATGGAGCAGAGTGCCGGGGGTGTTGTCGCAGTGCACGAGCCCCGTCTCGAACCCCGCCTGGCGAAGCGCGCCCACCGTGTCGGCAAAGCGGCGCGCCTGCTGTTTGAAGTCCCAGTCGCCGATGACGTCGGCCGTCGCGAAGTGCGTGAATGTGCCCGCGCACTCCAGGCCGCGATGGAAGTCGATGCTGTGGCGGAATTCGACCGCGTCCTCGGGAAGCACGCCGATGCGCGTCATGCCCGTGTCCACCGCCAGGTGGTACTTGCCGACCTTGTCCAGGGCGACGGCGCGCTCGCCATAGGCATAGGCGAACTCCGTGGTGTAGATGGCCGGCATGATGTCGTAGGCCAGCAGGTCGTCAATGCCCTCGAGCGGCGACTCGTTGAGCATGAGGATGGGCTGGGTCACCCCGCCCTTTCTCAGCTCGATACCCTCGTCGACCGTGGCGACGGCAAACTGGTCCGCGCCCGCGGAGTGCATGGTCTTGGCGCACTCGACGGCACCGTGACCATAGGCGTCCGCCTTGACGGCGCACATCATCTTGGTGCCGCGCTCAATCTGCGCCTTGAAGGCCCTGGTGTTCTTGCGAATGGCGTTGAGGTCAACCTCGACCCATGCCCATCGGTTCTTGGGATACTTAACGGTCGGCATCGCTGCGTTTCCTCCAGTCGCTAATCCATATCCGTGGATTCGGGGAAGGCGATCTGCTCTTCGAGCGCGTCCTCGGCGAGTCCCAATGCATCAATAATGTCACGCGCCATCACGCCGTGAGAGCCAAAGCGCTCGGCCGCAATCGAACCGGCGTAGCCATGGACCTCGCAGGCGAGCGCGGAAAGAACGGGTAGGTCATCGTTGCCCACGTTGGAGCGGGCAAGAAATGCCGCGACCACGCCTCCCAGCACGTCCCCAGACCCGGCGGTGGCCAGGGCCGCGGGGCCTGGCTTGGGCAGGACGGCCGCGTCGACGCTCACACACGCGGTTGCGGAGCCCTTGGCGACGACCGTTATCTCGCTGCCACCATCGGTCCAGACGATGCGCCTTGCGGCCTCCATCGCTGCGGTGAGGGACGCGGGAGGAACCTCCTGCTGCCCCACAAGCCTGCCGAGCTCGCGACGGTGCGGGGTCAGGATGAGCGGCTCGTTCCTGCGAAGCAGCTCGGGGAAGTCATCCAGCTTGTTGGACGTCAGGCGAGCCAGGCAGTTCAGGCCATCGGCATCGATGACCAGCGGGACCTCGCTCGAGATCAGCTTGGAGACCACGCCGACCGTGCCACCGCTCACGCGCATGCCGGGGCCAACCAGGGTCGCCGTGCGCTTGAGGGCGAGCTCGGCCACGATGTCCGCGGCCTCGGCCGAGAAGGTGCCGTCCGGGTCGGAGGGAAGCCCCATGACCGGAATCTCGGGCATCTGCGACTGCAGGATGGGGGCGACAGGCTCGGGAACGGCAAGGGTCACGTAGCCGGCGCCGGAGCGAGCGGCCGCCTGGGCGGCCAGGAGCGGGGCGCCCGGGAAGCGGAGGGAGCCTCCGACGACCAGCACCGACCCGCGCGTGAACTTGTCAACCGCATTGGAGGGCGGCGCGAGCACGTCGACATAGTCCTCGAGGTCGGCCCTCCAGGCGACGGGGTCCGCCTCGAGCACCAGACGCTCGGTCTGCTCGGCAAGCGGGGCGACGACGATGGTTCCGCAGGCGTCGCGGCCCATGTCCGCAAGCAGGCCGGGCTTGAGCACCAGCATGGTGACCGTCATGTCGGCGATGACGCACCTAGAAGACGCAAGACCCGTCTGGGCGGAAAGACCGCTGGGGACGTCGACGGCGATGACCGTGGCGCCCGACGCGTTGATGCACTCGATCCAGATGTCAAAGGGGGCGCGGGGGTCTCCGTGGAACCCGGTGCCCAGCATCGCGTCGACAACGACGTCAGTCGAGAGCAGCAGCTCCTCGACACGACCCTTCGGCGGGGCGACGAGCATCTTCACGCCGGCCGCCTGGGCGCTCTTTGCGACCACGCGGGCGAGGTCGCCCTGGATGTCATCGGGGGCGACCGGCGTGACCACCGTCACGTCGATGTCGCGCTTGCGAAGAGACTCGGCGGCAACCCAGCCGTCGCCACCGTTGTTGCCGAGGCCGCAAAAGACCGTGACCGAGGACACGTCGTCGGTGCGCATGACCTCGTTCGCGGCGGCGGTGCCCGCCCTGTGCATGAGCTCGGAGATGCTGACGCCCACCTCGGTCAGGCCGCTCTCCACACGCTTTACGTCCTCGACGTTAAGTACTGGCTGCATTATTCGTCACTCCCCCGAGCATCCGCAAAGGGTATCTGCTCCATCGCGGGTTCTTCTTCCCCGCGCTCTTCCCCGTCAAGTGTGTCCAAGATTCCGTCCTGAAGGCGCTCAAGCTCGTCAATCACCGAGCGGGCCTGCTTGAATGAGGCCTGGAGCTCCTTGAGGGGGTCCGTCGTCTCGTCCGCCTTGGGACGAACGTCGTCCGTCATCGCCACGGCGTTGGCCACGGCAACCTCGTGGGTGTGCGAGAGCGACAGCAGGACCTCCTGGACGCCCTGCTCCGCCGCCACCTCGGCGGCCCTTCCCGTCAGAACCGCGACGGGACGGCCCCGCGAGTCTCGCCCGACCGACACGTCACGCACCTTCACGCCCTGCGAGAAGCCCGTGCCCAACGCCTTGAGCGTCGCCTCGCGCGCCGCGAAACGGGCCGCATAGTGCTCGGTGGGACGCGCGGTCCCCTCGCAATAGATGCGCTCCTCTTCGGTGAACACCCTCTGGAGGAAGGAGGGATGGCGGCTGATCGCACGCTCCATCCTCTTGATCTCGAGCATGTCCACGCCCACGCCGGCTCGTGCCACGAATAACCCCTACTCAACCGTAACGGACTTAGCCAGGTTGCGCGGCTTGTCGACGTCGCAGCCACGGCTGCGGGCGACGTAGCGGGCAAGCAGCTGCAGGTGGACGATGGCCACCAGAGGAACGATCCACTCCTCGGGACAGGGCGGGATCCAGAGCGTGTGCTCGCAGAGCTTCGCGACGCGCTCGTCCCCGTCCGTCGCGACCGCGACGACCATGGCGCCGCGGGCGATGGACTCCTCGATGTTGGAGACCGTCTTGTCGTGAACGTGGTCCGCCGGGACGATGGCGACCACGGGGAAGCCGGGCTCGAGCAGGGCGATGGGGCCATGCTTCATCTCGCCTGCGGGGTATGCCTCGGCATGCAGGTAGCTAATCTCCTTCAGCTTAAGAGCGCCCTCGTATGCCGTCGTCGAGTTGACACCGCGGCCCAGGAACAGCGCGCTCTTGGCGTTGCGGAACACCTGGGCGGCCTGCTTGTCCTGCCAGCGGCGGCTGATGACCTCGCTCATGAGGCCAGGAACCTGCTCGAGGTTCGCGAAGTGGCCGCGCACGCTGTCGGAATCCATGGTGCCCTTGGCCTTTGCGATCCTCAGGGCAAGAAGCGCGGAGGCGACCATCTGCGCGGTGTAGGCCTTGGTCGAGGCGACGCAGACCTCGGGGCCCGCCTGGATGTACATCGTGCCGTCGCTCTCGCGGGCAGCGGAGGACCCCAGGACGTTGGTGATGGCGAAGACCTTGCAGCCCATGGCCCTCATGCGGCGCGCCGCGGTGAGGGTGTCGGCGGTCTCACCGGACTGAGTGATGATGACGCAGAGCGTGTGCTCGGTAACGAGCGGCTCCTTGTAGTTGAGCTCGGAGGCGTACTCGCAGAAGACCGGCACCTTGGCCCAGTCCTGAAGCAGCTCGCGAGCGATGAGGCTGACGTGATACGAGGTGCCGCACGCGACCATGTAGACGCGATCGATGGCCGCGAGCTCCTCCTCGGTCATATCGAGCTCGTCGAGCTCGATGCCGTGCTTGCCCAGGCGGTCCTTCAGCAGGCGCTCGATGGCCGCAGGCTGCTCGGAGATCTCCTTTGCCATGAAGTCGGAGTAGCCGCCCAGCGTGGCCGCCGAGGCGTCCCAGTCGATGTCGAGGGTCTTGGGATGGTCGACGCGGTTGCCGTCTCGGTCCTCTACGACAATGCTGCCGTCCTCGTGGAGCACGGCGATGTCGTGGTCGTCAAGCTGGATGCAGTGCGACGTGACCCGGGCAAGCGGCATGACGTCGGAGGCGGCGTAGGCGCCGTCCTCGGTCGAGGCGACGACCAGGGGGGAGGCGTTCCTGGTCACCACGAGCTCGCCGGGGCAGTCCGCGCAGGTGACGGCAAGGGCCCACGACCCCTCGAGCCTGTCGCAGGCGTTGCGCACGGCAGCGGCCAGGTCGCCCTTCGCGGGTCCGTTCCAGGCGTCCTCCACCAGGTGCGCGACGACCTCGGTGTCCGTATCGCTCTTAAAGCCGTGGCCCTCGGCCATGAGCTGGCGCTTGAGCTGCTCGTAGTTCTCGATGATGCCGTTATGGACGACGGCGATGCGACCGTCGCAGCTGGTGTGCGGGTGGGCGTTCTTGTCCGTCGGGGCGCCGTGGGTTGCCCAGCGCGTGTGCCCGATGCCGGTGGTGCCCACCAGGTTGGCAGCCTCGCAGCGCTCGCGCAGGGCGGCAACGCGGCCAGCGACCTTTACCAGGTGAAGGTTGTTGTCGGGAGAGAGCACGGCAACGCCCGCGGAGTCGTACCCGCGGTACTCGAGCGTCTGGAGACCATAGAGAAGGAAGTCCACCGCCTGCTTCTTGCCGGTGTAACCGACGACTCCGCACATGTTGTTACCTCCTGGGTTATCCCTGCCGCCCATAAGGCGGCATTGCATACTAGCTCTTCATTCTACCAGCGAGGTGTTATCGCTGCGACAGCGCCACAAAAAGACATGCCACACGCGAGAAGGGCATGCCACCAGCTGGGAGGCACGCCCTTCTCGCGAAAGCGTCACTATGCGCAGCGTCTCGAGCGGCGGAGCTACTCCTTGTAGGGCTCCAGCGCCTTGATGACGATGGCGTCCGCCTGCTGGCAGAGCTCGTCGGTGGGTGCCTCCGCGAGGACGCGGATCAGGGGCTCGGTGCCGCTCGCGCGCACGAGGACGCGACCATTGCCCTCGAGGAACTTCTCGGCCTCGGCGACCGCCGCCTTGATGTCGTCGGAAGCCATGACCGCGTCCTTGTCCTGAACGCGAACGTTGATCAGGAGCTGCGGGTACAGCTTGACGGGGCGGGTGAGCTCGGAGAGCTTCTCGCGCTCGGCACGCAGCACCTCCATGATGCGGAGGCTGGTCATGATGCCGTCTCCGGTCTTCTCGAGGTCACCGAAGATGATGTGGCCGGACTGCTCGCCGCCCAGGGTGTAGCCGTTCTCCATCATGCAGGCCCAGACGTTCTTGTCGCCCACCGCGGTCGCCTCGTGGCCGATGCCCGCGGCCTCGAGCGCCTTGAAGAAGCCGAAGTTCGACATGACCGTGGGAACGACGACGTTCTTGGCAAGGCGGCCGTGCTTGGCGAGGTACGTCGAGCACACGTAGAGGATGAGGTCGCCATCGACCACATGGCCGCGCTCGTCGACGGCCAGGCAGCGGTCGGCGTCGCCGTCGTAGGCAAATCCGACATCGAGGCCGTTCTTGACAACAAAGTCACGCAGGCGCTCGATGTGGGTGGAGCCGCAGTCGACGTTGATGTTGAAGCCGTTGGGGGCGTTGTTGATCACGTGGGTCTCGGCGCCCATGGCGTCGAAGACGGGGCGGGCCACCGAGGACGCCGCGCCGTTCGCGCAGTCCAGGCCGACCTTGACGCCCTGCATCGAGAAGCCGCATGACGAGATCAGGTGGGCGATGTAGCGGTTGCGGCCCTGCATGTAGTCGACCGTGCAGCCAATGGAGTCGCCGGTTGCCAGGGGCACGTCGAACTCGCCGTCGATGTAGGACTCGATCTTCTCCAGAACGTCCTCGTCCATCTTGTAGCCGTCGGTGTTGACCAGCTTGATGCCGTTGTCGTAGTACGGGTTGTGGCTCGCGGTGATCATGATGCCGCAGTCAAAGCCGCCGTCGGCCGTCTCGTATGCCAGGCCCGGCGTGGGGATGACGTGCAGCATGTAGGCGTCGGCTCCCGACGCCACGAGGCCAGACACCAGGGCGCTCTCGAACATGTAGCTCGACCTACGCGTGTCCTTCCCCAAGATGATGCGGGCCTTCTTGCCCTCGCGGGCACCGTAGTACCAGCCGACAAAGCGACCGATCTTGTAGGCGTGATCGACGTTCAGGCCCTCGTTTGCCTTGCCGCGAAAGCCGTCCGTTCCGAAGTACTTCATTTCGCTCCCCTTCTGGTTGCGAACACTTGCTCACGTTTGGCGCGTCAACGAGGCCGCGTCAAACGTATGGTGACAGAAAAGGGGCCTGCCGAAAAGAATCGACAGGCCCCCTGACAGGTATCTGTGACCCAAAGGCCTTAGCGCTTGGAGAACTGCGGGCGCTTGCGAGCCTTCTTCAGACCGTACTTCTTGCGCTCGACCGCACGGGCGTCGCGGGTGAGGAAGCCAGCCTTCTTGAGGTCGGCGCGGTACTCGCCAGCCTCGAGGAGAGCGCGGGCGATGCCCAGGCGCAGGGCGCCGGACTGGCCGTTGATGCCGCCGCCGTCGCAGTTGGCGAAGACGTCGAAGCGATCGACGGTGTCGGTGACGCGGAAGGGAGCGAGAGCGTTGTCGACGAGCTGCTGACGACCGAAGTAGTTCAGAGCGTCGCGACCGTTAACGGTAACCTTGCCGGTGCCGGGAACGAGGCGCACGCGAGCGGTGGCCTCCTTACGACGGCCGGTGCCGGTGTAGACAGCGGAGTTGTCAGCCATCGGTTAAGCCTCCAGATCAATCTTAACGGGGTTCTGTGCAGCGTGCGGGTGCTCGGGGCCAGCGTAGACCTTGAGCTTGGTGGCCTGCTGGCGACCAAGGGTGGTGTGGGGAAGCATGCCCTTGACAGCGTGCTCGATGACGCGCTCGGGGTGCTTGGCCATAGCCTCCTTGAAGGACTCGGTCTTGAGGCCGCCGAGCCAGCCAGAGTAACGCCAGTACTCCTTGTGATCTGCCTTGACGCCGGTAAGCTGGACCTTGTCGGCGTTGATGATGACCACGAAGTCACCGGTGTCGGTGTTCGGGGTGTACTGGGGCTTGTTCTTGCCACGAAGAATCATGGCAGCCTTCGTTGCAAGGCGGCCAAGAGTAGCGCCCTCGGCATCGATGAGAACCCAGTTGCGCTGGACCTCACCCTTCTTGGCGAAACGAGTCGACTTGTTCACTTGACTCCTCCATGTACCTACGAAATGAGAACTGCTTTTTCCTTGAGATTACGGGGCTCAGTGGAAAAGCCTAAGAAGTATACAACAGCGCCCGCAGGTACGTGGCAAAACACCACATTCGTCCACAAAATGTCGAGAAGGACGTCTCGTACGCCCTTCTCGCCCTTCTTGGCCATGCGCCGCGGCTACGCCTCGTGGCCGATGAACGCCGATATCTCCTCGATGCGTCGGGCTGCTTGCTGGCGTCCCTGGATGTAGAGGGAGTGCAGGGCCCCACCGTCCGCGCCCCTGACGTCGACCGTCACGGGCTCCTCGGGAGCAATGACCAGCACGCGCGAATCCTCCTGCTCCTCCATCTCGAACAGGCGCCTGCGCTGCTCGTTGTAGCGCAGGTGGCGCGTCTCGAGCGCATGGGTGAAGTAGGGGTAGTTGTCGTAGCGGTGGGAGCGCAGGATGAGGCCCTCGTTCCCCAGGTCCTTCTGGTAGCCTCGCTCGCGCGTGAGGACAACGACGGCCTTTTGCGCGCCCCCGTATCCCTCGACCTCGTTCGCGCCCTCGAGCCCGAGCGCCGCCTCGTACGGGATGGAGTCCGTGGTGCCGCCGTCCAGGTAGCGCCCGCCGTCGACCTCGACCATCTGCGAGACGCCGGGCATCGAGGCCGATGCGCGCACCTTGAGGACGTCCTCGGGAAGGCTCTTGCACTCGAAGTACTCCGGCGTGCCGAACACGACGTTCGACGCGACGGCGAACATGCGCATGGGGCTTTCGTTGAAGCGGTCGTTGTCGCAGGGGTCGAGCACGTTCTGGACCTCGTCGAACATGAACTCGCTTCCCGCCATGTTGCCCGTGGTCAAAAACGACCAGAGCGACATGAACCGTCGGTCGTCGCGAAACGCCAGCATGATGCGGGCGACGCGTCCGATCTGGTGGCTCTTGAAGCTCAGGGCGCTGATGGCTCCGGCCGAGACGCCCCAGACGCTCGAGAAGTCATATAGCCCGTGCTCCATCAGGACGTCGGTGACGCCCGCGGTGAACATGGCGCGAAACCCGCCGCCCTCGAGCACCAAAGCGTTGTTGGTCATGCGAACCTCCGTGCGAAAGGGCGCCCCGTGGGGCGCCCGGAAAACGTTTCGTGGTGAGGTCATTATCCCCACTTTATGTGACGCGTTTCAAACCAGCGCGGGTCGCGACGCGAACAACTAGGAGCGCTGCAGACGCGCCCTGCCGACGACAAACGCGACGATCACGAAGACGATGGCGTAGAGGGACACGATGCCGAGGCACCCCCACATTTCCACGCCCGCCTCGGTGTAGGCCGTCTCGATCCCGAGGACCTTGTCTATCGCCTGGGTGGCCCAGAACGACGGGGCCAGGTGAGCTACGGAGAGGATGCCGTCGCCGACGATGGACAGGTCGATCCACGCCCCGCCCATGAACGACATCACCATGCCGCCGACGTTCGCGAGAGCGTTGGCGAGCTCTTCTCCCACGCCCATCTGGCCCAGGAGGAATCCGACGCCGACTGAGACCATGGCGTACGCAAGGCTCGGGAGCGACAGCAGCGCGGCCGTTGCCGGGGCGTTGGCGACGAGGGCCTGGCCGTAGAACGCGAGGCCCACGATGACGACGAACGCCCACGCGACGAGGCCGGCCACGACGCAGGCGGCGAACTCCTGAAGGCTCCTGGAGAAGGAGGTGGTGGGGGCCGCAAGGAGGCGCCTGCGCACGTCGTCGCCGTTGAGGGACTTCATCAGCACTGCGATGCACACCGCGCACGAGCAGAAGAGCGGGTACTCGGTCCACATGAAGTACTGGACGAGCGCCTCTGAGACGCTGGAGTCGCCCGTGTCGACGATGGAGACGTCGGCCTCCCGGGACATCGCGTCGGAGGCCAGGCGCGCGACCTCCTCCTGGTCGGCGCCGGTCGCAGACGCGTAGCCATAGAGCGACTGGAGGTACTGCTTGACCTTGATGTCCATCAGCGAGCCAGCCGCGCTCTGGTAGCTGATGACCGTGCGGAGCGCCGGGGCGTCCTGGCCGTCGGCGGCCGCGGACATCAGGTCGTCGCCGTAGCCCTCGGGAATCACGAGTATGTAGGAGGCGGCATCCTCGGCCGTGGCGTCCTGAATGGCACGCTGGCTGTCGTCGACCTGGACCTCGGTGCCGCTTCCACTCACGTACGTGGCGATCGAGCGGGAGATCTGCGAGCCATCACGGTCGATCACGGCGACGTTCGGCTTGGCGGCGGTGTACTCGGTAACTCCTCCCGTGTTCGCCTGGGACGAGATGATCACGCCCATCGCCGTCATCATTACGAGGTAGATAAGGACGTAGAGCTTGTGGCGCCAGAGGACGCGCAACGCGGACTTAAAGATTGACATAGCTGGTCCTCCTCATACGAACCGCCGCGACCGAGCCGAGCACGAGCGCCGTGACCAGAAGGGTCGCGCAATGCGCGGCGAAAGGCTCGAGCGAGTCATAGTACATGAGCGAGTAGAAGGCCTGGGAGATCTGGCGAATGGGGTTGGCCGCCGCAAGCAAGGGCAGGTTGTGGGCGACTTGGTCGGAGAGCTGCTGGGAGTAGGTGCCGTACAGCCCCGCGAAGAACGAGAGCACGCAGGTGATGGCCGTCAGGACCCCGCTGCCCGAATCGCTGGCGAAGGTGCCGAAGATGGCGCCGGCCGACGAGGAGACGAGGGAGGCCGCGCCCAGGGCCAGGAGGGCAAGTCCTTCTCGTCCGCCGAAGTCGACGCCCAGAACGAACCGAATGAAGGCAAAGCCCACAGCAAGGCAGGCGTAGCTCGCGAGCCACGCGGCCGCGGTAGACGAGACGAGCACGCGCCAGCGCGGGAACCCGGCCAGGGTCCTGCGGGCACCCAGGGCGGTCGCGTTTGCCTGGGTCTCGCGAATCGCCTTCATGGCCAGGACGGAGCCTATGCCCGCGGCCATGCCGAGCAGCGCGTAGTAATAGCGGACGCTCGCCTTGGGGTCGTTCGCCGTGACCGAGAGCCTTTCGGTCGAAACGGCGTCCGAGCTGAACCTCTGCAGGACGGTGGGGTCAGCCAGGAGCATGGGGTCCTTCTTCGCAAGGTCCTCCATCTCGGAGCGGACGCGGATGTAGGAGTCCAGCACCGACTGGGCCGAGGTGAGCGATCCGGAGCCGAGGCTAAACGAGGCGCGCGGCGACAGGTGGAGCGAGGGGTTCGCGTCCGCGTCAAGGCAGATGTAGCCCGAGACGTCCCCGTCGACCACCTTGCGCTCGGCCTCGGCCACGCTGCCGACGGAGCTGACGTCGAACACGTGCCACTCGTCGCCGTCGTCGTCGACCGATGAGAGCAGCTCGTCGAAGCCGGTTGCCTTGTCGTAGTTCGCGTCGCGAACGACGGCGACGGAGACCGGCTGCAGGCGATATGCCTGCTCGAGCCCCGAGAACATCATCGAGAAGACAAGCGAGAGGATGATGGGAAACGCAAGCGGCCAGAACAGGAGGCTCGGCGAGCGCACTATGGAGAGGAGCGTCGCCTTGAAGTTCGCACGCATCATGGCAGACCCCCTATGCCTCGTCGCGAAGCTCGCGACCGGTTATCTCGAGGAACACGTCGTTGAGTGTGGGCGGCTCGGAGAGCACGCGGCCGTAGCTCACGCCACGATCTCGAAGGACGCCCAGGATGTCGGAGAGGTTGTGGTCTCCCGCGAGGCACTCGACCAGAAGGTGACCGGACGCGTACGTCGCAGCGCGCACGCACGAGAGGGAGCGGACCGCCTCGAGGGTGGCCTCGTCGGGAACAGAGCACCCGACGTTGATCTTCTCACCCGTGCCAACCATGGACTTGAGCTCGTCTGCCGTGCCGGAGGCCACGGTGCGCCCGGCGTCCATGATGGAGATGCGCGTGCAGATCTGCTCGATCTCCTCCATGTAGTGGGAGGTGTAGATGATGGTCGCGCCCTCGCGGTTGAGGCGTTGGATGCCCTCAAGAATCGCGTTTCGGCTCTGGGGGTCAACGGCGACCGTGGGCTCGTCGAAGATGATGAGCTCCGGCTTGTGGGCGATGCCGCAGGCAATGTTCAGCCTGCGTCGGAGACCTCCCGACAGCTTGCTGGGACGGAACTTCTCGAAGTCCCCGATGCCGACGAAGTCGATGGCCTCGTCCACCAACTGCCTGCGGCGCGCGCGGTCCGAGACGTACAGCGCGCAGAATGCGTCTACGTTCTCGCGCACGCTGAGCTCGTTGAACACCGCGACCTCCTGGGGAACCACGCCGACGCGGCGCTTGAGGTCGTAGCTCGTGGGGGTCGCACGCCTGCCGAAGAGCTCGACCTGGCCGTGGTCATAGGAGAGCAGCTGGAGGATGCAGTTGATGGTCGTGGTCTTGCCCGAGCCGTTGGGGCCCAGCAGGCCGAAGACCTCGCCCTCCCCGATGTTGAGGGTCAGATGGTCCACAGCCGTCAGGCTGCCGTAACGCTTGACGAGGTTGTCTACGGAAACGATTGTCGATGCACTCATGTCTTCACCTTTCCTGAGGTTGGCACCATTCTGTCCTCCGGGCCACGCGGGCGGAAGTGAGCGGCGTCACCACTTGCCCCATGACATTTGTCATGGGGCAAGTGGTGACGCAGTCGACGCGCTTCTCCCCTACAATTGAGCCATGGACAGACTCATCGACAAGACGCTCCTGACTGCGGCCTGCACGCTCTTCGCCGTCACCCTCGACGAGCCCGACGCGCCCAAGATCGTCGCGCTCCTTCTGGCGGTGATTGCGTCTGCGGCGTACGAGCTGCTCGAGCCCCATCGCCCCAAGGCCGCCCGTGCGACGTGCGCCCTTGCGCTCCTGCCACTCGCCGTTCCCGGCGCCGCGTTCGGCGCCCCCCTGTTTGCCTACGACCTTGCGCGTCAGAGCCTGGCGCTCTCGATCGCCACGCTCGTCCCAATAGTCCTGTGGGGGCGCGCGGGCGCACTTGGCCTGGCCCCGTGCGCCACGCTGGTCGCGGTCACGCTCCTGTCCGTCGCGCTCTCGCGCAAGACGCAGCGGGCGACCAGCGCCGAGCGGGGCCTCCACGCCCTCGAGGACGACCTTCAGGACAAGGTTCTGGCACTTAGGGAGAAGAACCGCCAGCTCGAGGACGCACGCGTCTACGAGACCAAGGCGGCGGCGCTCGCCGAGCGCACGCGCATCGCCCGTGACATCCACGACAGCGTGGGCCACCTGCTCACGCGTCTGACCCTCCAGGTCGAGGCGCTCAGGGTAATTCACGCCGACGACGGCCAGGTTGTCGACGAGCTGGGCGAGATCGCCTCTGGCGTCAACGCGGCCCTGGACTCCATGCGCTCGAGCGTCCACGCGCTGGCTGACTCGGCCACGGATCTCTCGGTAGAGCTCAACCGACTGGCAAGCGGAAGCGGCATCGCGAACGTCGAGGTCCGCTGCGACCTTCCAGACGACGTTCCCGCGGACGTCACGCGTTGCGTCATCGCGGTCTCTAGGGAGGCCCTGACCAATGCGGCGCGCCATGCGCGGGCCGGCCACGCGACCGTCAGCGTAGCCTCCTATCCCGGCCTCTGGCAGGTCAGCATCACGAACGACGGATCCGTCCCAAGTCCCGGCAGCAATCTCGAGCGTCTGCTCGAGCGGGGCATGGGGCTCTCGTCCATGCGCGAGCGCGTCCAGGCCCTGGGTGGCACGCTGCGCATCTCTTCCTCCGACGGCATGTTCAACGTGTTCGCATCCATCCCCCGAAAGCAGGCATCATGAACGTCCTCATCGTAGATGACGACAAGATCGTCAGCCGCTCCCTCGCGACCATCCTCTCGGTGCAGCCCGACATCGAGATAGCAGGCTGCGGCTCAGACGGCGACGAAGCCGTATCCCTCTTCGACGAGCTTGCGCCCGATGTCCTGCTGATGGACATCCAGATGCAGGGGCGTGACGGGCTTTCCGCGGCCGAGAAGATCCTCGCGTCCCACCCGGACGCGGCGATCGTGTTCCTCACGACCTTCGCCGACGACGAGTACATAGTGCGCGCGCTCAAGATGGGCGCCCGCGGCTACCTCATCAAGCAGGATGTCTCGACCATCGCGCCCGCGCTGAGGTCCGTCATGGGCGGGCAGCGCGTCCTCGAGGGAGAGGTCCTAGAGAAGGCCGTGGCCCTGGGAGCCGGCATCTCACCCGCTCGCGACGAAGGCGCCCTCGCAGGCCTCTCCGAGCGCGAGCGCGACGTGGTTCGCCTGGTGGCAGACGGCCTCGACAACGGGGAGATCGCCCGGGAGCTCTTCATTTCCGACGGCACCGTACGCAATCACATCAGCGCCATCCTCGCCAAACTCAACCTGCGCAACCGCACGCAAATCGCCGTCTTCTACTATCGAAACTGTATGGGCTAGGCCTCGCTCCACCCTACCGGTCGCGTCTTCCGAATCGTCCCCAACGCACAGGGTAGACGGCCCTCGATGAGCTCGACATGCACTTCTCCATAGCCCGCCGCCTGGAGCAGGCTGCAATAGGAGCCCAAGTCCAGCTGTCTTCCGAACTTGACGCCAATGCATCCCAACAGCGCGGAAAGGCCTCGGACAGACCCGTCGTCACGACGGCCCAGGTACGTCGGGATGACGACCATCCCTCCATCCTTGCAGACGCGCCCGAGCTCCACAAGCGCAGCCCGGGGCTCATCGAGCAGATGAATCACGTTGCCGGCGACGACCTTGTCGAAGCCCCGTCGGCAAAGACGTCGTAGACGCCTGCAACGCCATTCCAAAACATATGGGCGCACCCTTCTTCCCGCGCGATCGCCTCTCCATAGAGTTTACGACAGTTAACAATTTGACGTCACGCACGTGAGCCGGAGAGCATCTTCGGCCGGCAGGCGCCGTGACATGCGCGTCGGCGTCGCACGACGAGGCCCGGGCGCTTCTAAAACGCTTGACAACAAAAAGGGCGGAGCAAGGCACAAAGCCTTGCTCCGCCCATACTTCAACGGCTGCCACGACTTTCAGAGAAGTCGCGCCCAGCCCTTCATACGCAGGTGGAGGCGCGGAGAATCGAACTCCGGTCCAAAGCAATCCCCTGGCAGGTGTCTCCAAGCTCAGTTGCCGATTAGATCTCGGGCGCGTCGCGCTCGGTAACCCGCACTCGGCGCCCCAGTTGGTTCAGTCTTATCCCCTGGCATACCAGCTACGTCCAAAGGAGCATCTCCCTAGATGACGTCGCACCGGAAACGGGAGCAATCCCCGGATTGACGGCTGCAATATTAATTAAGCAGCGAGGGCATAGCCCTGGTAAGAATCATTGTCAATTAAATTTGACGGTACCCCTGATTAACGTGGCGAGGAGACCACGGCTTGCTGCCCACCTCAGAATCACCCTGTCGAAACCAGTCGCCCCCATGAGGTGATGGGACCGATTGTCACCATGCGAATGTCAAGGAACGCGCCCAAGAACGAGCGTGGTAGTAGTGTACCCGTCTCGCATCGCAAATGCTAGAGCAGGTTTCGTTACTCGCCGTCGCGTGTGACGCGGCGCCTCCTGCGGGCACGCAGCCACTGGCGCTCCGCCGCCGCGGCCGTGCCAACCTCTCGGTCCCAGTTCATCACCAAAAGTGCGACCACCAGAATGGCACAGCTCACCAGTATGGCGCGAAGACCAACGAGACCCAGCATTCGAGACCCCAGGATGGCGCCGCACACGAAGCAGACGATCGTGCCATAGTGCAGCAGGGAGCTCTCGAGCGCCTTGCGATTCCCGCTGTGGAAGAACTCCGTCAGCCCATGCGTTGCCGCGCGGAGGTTGCCAATGCACATCGTCGTGGCAAAGCCCACGCCGTGAATCTTCCTGAAGGCCTGGACCTGAATGCCGCACGCCAGGGAGGTCATGCTGTTGGCGAGCAGGTTCTGGCTTTCGGGAACGAACGCCACCGTCGCCAGAAGAACCACTTCGATCGCCAGGCAGATCTGCCGCCAATGCGCCCTGATGTTGTGACAGTGGCACCTTACGCCGTGCGCGACGGCAACACCCAGGGCGAAGAACACGACGGGCATGGCGTACTGGATAGTCTGCGCCCACTCGCCCGCGGCCGCGTGAACGCCCAGCAAAAGCAGGTTGCCCGTCTGCGCGTTCGCGAAGACCTTGCCACGGCCCAAATACGAGTAGGCATCCATAAGGCCGCCTGACATGGCAAGCAGGGCGGCAAGCTCAATGGACTCGGACGTTTGCGTGGCACGGCGCATAAGAGAGGATCATCCCCATCATTTCGTTAAGCATTTCTCGGCGCAAGTGGCCGGGGCGACATTGTACGCCGTCCCGGCCATCGATACGAGAATTGTCACGCACTCGTCACGCGTCGTCTTGGGGAGGCGATCATCGCCCGCCCACAAATCCGCCCGAGCTAGTCGTCGGACTTCTCGAACATCTCGGGGCCAACCCCGCACACGGGACAGACGAAGTCCTCGGGAAGCTCCGGGGTGTCGACCTCGACCTCATAGCCACATACGGTACAGACGAACTTGTACTTCTCCTCTGCCATACCCTTCCCCTCTCTCCAGGCCCGACCCAACGGGCCGGACGTCGAACGCCCGAGTCCGGGCGGCTAACCGGTATACGAAGATGCCCGAGGGGGCGTCTTGCCCTTGAGGATCGTGTGGTAGTACGCATAGGTAAGCGGAGGCTCGTCGGAAAGCGACTGCGCATCCACCACCCTGCCGACAAAGATGATGTGCGTCCCCACGTCGAGGGTCTGTACGACCTCGCAGGCAATAACCGCGGCGGCGCAAAGCGGCGTGTAGGGGTCGCCCGTTGCGGCAACCTCGCGGGCTATGCCCTCGAACTTGTCTATTTCGGCCGAGCTCCTGAACCCAAAGCGACCGATGAAGAGCATGTCGGCCTCCTGCGTTATGGGGCAGAGAGCAAAGTGGCCGGCCCTTTGCACGACATCCGCCGTGTGGTTCTGCTTGTTGATCACGACCTCAACCTGAAGGGGCGAGCTCGTAAGCTGGAGCCCTGTGTTGATTACGCAGGCCCCAGTATCGCCATCGGCCTCGGCCGAGACGACATACAGACCGCTCGAGAACCGATGCAGGGCGGACACATCCATAGACGACCTCCTCTTTGGCAGCCATTGAATCTAGTATTCCCGCAAGGCCGCCGACAAGAGCCGCTTCCCCGCGAGCGGCATGAAAAACGGGCGGCAGAGCTCTGTCTGCCACCCGGAGGCGCTCGTCCTTCTCTTTTGCCACGCCTGCCGGCCTAGCGGCTCCGTTCCTTGAGGGCGCGCTGGATGTCGCGGTCAGTCTGCCGCTTCTTAAGGTCGGCTCGCTTGTCGTAGAGCTTCTTGCCTCGACCCAGCCCCAGCTGCACCTTGACGCGGCTGTGCTCGTCGAAGTAGATCTTAAGCGGCACCAGGGCGAGGCCCTTGTTGCGCAGCTTGCCCTCGAGCGTGTCAATCTGCCTGCGATGGAGCAGCAGCTTGCGGCGTCTGTCGGGATCGACGTTCCACACGCCGCCGTGCGAGTAGGGGTGGATGTGAACGTTGAGCATCCACACCTCGCCGTCGCGCACGATGCAGAACGAGTCCGTAATCTGGGCGGAGCGCTCGCGGATGCTCTTGACCTCGGTCCCCGTCAGCACGACGCCCGCCTCGTAAGTCTCCTCGAACTCGTACTCGTGATGGGCGGTGCGGTTCTTTGCGATCAGCTTGATCTCGCGCTTAGGCATCGTCGCCCTCCTTGGCGGCACAGCCGTCCGCGCCGCTCGGGCTCGCCTCGTCGTCTTCCTCGCGAATCAGCTTGAGCAGTGCCATGCAGGCGCCCTCGCCGACCAGGTCGCGCGCCCTGCGCGTGAGGTCGGCCGCAAGGTTGCGGTCCCTCGCGGCCGCAGCGTCGGAGGCGCACAAAAGTAGGCAGACCGCCATCTCTGCGTTGGCGCCGTCGGGGAGCCCCTCCTGCGCCAGCAGGTCGCGAGCCTCGTCGTCGTCGACGGAGTCCGGGTCGTGGTCGGTTCCCGCGGCAAGCTCGAGCGCCGCCTTGAGGGCGGAGTCCTCGACGCCGAACCTGCGTGCGGCGCGCAGCGCGGCCGCAGAGGCCTTTGGCTTTTCGGATACCTGGAAGTACTCCGAGAAGTTCACGAACGCGCGCACCAGGTGGCGCGCGTCGCTCGCGCGCTCGAACACAGAGTAGCTCAGGGCGAGGTACTCGTTGGGGTCTCCCGCCACGCGGTAGAGGTCGGCCAGGTTGAGCCTGTACTCGCAGCCCATGGGGTTCCAGCGCACGGCATGGCGCAGCGCGGCCATCGCGCTGTCGTAGTCGCCGTTGCGCACGCAGGCCAGGGCGAGGTCGCCGTAGAGTCGGTCGAGGGGCTCGCCTACCGACCTCAGCTCGCGCGGGTCGTTCTCGACGCGACGGTAGGCCAGTCGCTCGAAGAGGGACGGGAAGCTGAACCACTGCAGCTCGTCGGTCGTGGGACAGTTGCTGTCCACATACTGCTCCGCGTCCTCCGCCAGACGAGAGAGAAGCTCCTGCGCCTCCTCGTTGTGCCCCTCGACAAGAAGCCCCTCGGCATGAGCCAAGGCATCAGTCATGTTGGTCTCTTCCATATGTCCTCCAGTGCCACCGGATGCCCGGCTGCCGCTTTGGTCGTTCTTCTCGCCTTTCGCGACGGGCGCGTCACATGACGGACGCGCCGCGCGCCAGGCGCTCGTTTAGGCGTAGTGTAGCCTACCCCGTCACGCGCGGCTTGATTCTCGCACGTGACCCGCAAGCACAAAGTCTATCTGACCACGCGACGGCTCCGCAGAAACGACGGTCACCGCGACGCGCTTTCCCGGGCGCCACTCACGCCCGGTCTCCTCCCCCACCAGGCATAGCCTGCGTTCGTCGTACCAGAACCACTCGTCGCCCAGGTCGCGCACGGGAATCATCCCCTCGGCGCAGCTTTCGTCCAGCATGACAAAGAGGCCGTGGCGCGTGCAGCCGGTGACGACACCCGAGAAGGACTCGCCCACTCGGTCGGCATACATCTGGGCCATCTTGACCTTCTGGGACTGGCGGGCGGCCCGGTCGGCCACGCGCTCTTGGTCGGAGCAGGTTCGACACAGCTGGGGCAGAAGCTTCTTCGCCTGCGCCTGGTCACGCGAGTCGAGCTTCCCCTCAAGCTTCGCACGCAGCGCACGGTGCACCAAAACGTCGGGATAGCGCCTGATGGGAGAGGTGAAGTGACAGTACGCGCGTGCGCCCAGGGCGTAGTGCCCCTCGTTGTGGGGCAGGTAGATGGCACGGCGCTGCGCCCTCAGCAGCACGGAGTTCGCAAGGTACTCGCCCGCCGTCCCCCTCGCGCGCTCCAGAACCGTGCGGATGGCCTCGGGCTCGCCCGCAACCAACCCGGCAAGCGTCTTCGGGTCCGTTAGCTCCAGCTCCTCAAGAATGGGGATGGTCGAGACAAGGTCGTCGTGCGCCGGCGGCTCGTGGACGCGATAGGCCGCGGGCACGTCGGCGTCGCCCAGCACTCCAGCCACGAACTCGTTGGCCATGAGCATGGCCTCCTCCACCAGGCTCGTCGCCCTCGTCTTGCGACGCACCCTCACCCCCGTGGGCGCGCCCTTCTCGTCCAGGACCACCTTGGCCTCGCGCGTCTCGAAGTCGATGGCGCCACGACGATGCCGAATGCCCTCGCGCAGCCGGGCGATCTTGTCGAGCAGGCGAAGGGACGTCATGACTTCCAGGCGCGACGACTCCTCAACCGCAAGCCCGCTGGCATCGACATCCCCCGCAAGAAGCGCGTCGACTGCATCGTAGTCAAGCCGACCACGCGAGCGAATGACCGCCGGGCCGGCGCTTCCGCCCACGACCTCGCCCCGCTTGCTCAGGCGCATGACGACGCTCATCGTGAGTCGGTCCTCGCCGGGCCTGAGCGAGCACGCGTCGCAGCTAAGCGCCTCGGGGAGCATTGGGATGACGCGGTCGACCAGATAGACGGAACAAGTCCTGCGCTTAGCCTCGTTGTCTATCGCAGAGTTCCACGCCACGTAGTGCGAGACGTCCGCGATGTGGACCTCTACCTCGAAGCCGTCGTCCACCTCGCGCGCGCAGACCGCGTCGTCGAAGTCGCGCGCATCAGCGGGGTCGATGGTCACCGCACACGACGAGCGCAGGTCACGGCGCAGCCGGTCGCGGACAAGAGCCTCGTCCGCATCCACGCGAACGGCGGCTGCCTCCTCGAGCGCCGCGGCAGGAAACTCCGTGACGAGGTCGTTGGAGGCGATTACAGCTTCGACGTTGAGGTCGAGCTCGTCCGCGGAGCCCACGCGCCGGTCGATGGTGACGACGCCGGCGCTCCGCCGCGAGGGGTACTCCATGATGCGCGCGACCACCACGTCGCCCGTCCGCACGCCCCTCTTGCGGGCGCTGTCGTCTTGCGGAACCACGAAGAAGTCGCGCCTGATGCGCGCATCCAGCGGAGAGACCGCACCCAGGGGGTCGATCCATTCGTAGGTGCCCAGGAACGACTCCGTGGCCCTGGTGATGACCCCTTGGACGTAGGCGCGCTTTTCTCCGCCGCGCGAAGAGATGCTTACCTGCACCTCGTCTCCGCTCATGGCCTCGCGAATGCCGCCTCGGGCCACCGGAAACGTCCCCTCCGATGTGCTGACCTCGGCCACGCCCCGCCCAAACACACGGATGGTGCCATCCAGAAAGACCTTCGGCTTGCGATGGGCGGAGCCGAACCCCCGGCGACGATTTCCCCTGTGGGGACGCTTGCGACCCATGTGTTCCCTCCTTTGCAAAATGGGCGACGCGGCCTAACGACCGCGCCGCCCACGCGCGCTTAAGCATTGGCCTCAACGAGCCCGACGCTAGACCTTGAGGTAGCGCCTCATTGCGATCATCGAGCCAAAGAGACCCAGCAGCATGCCGATGACGACCAGCGAGATGTAGGTCAGCACCAGCACGTGCACCGGCAGCTCAAACGAAAGGAACTGCAGGCTGTTCTGAAGCTTGGGCACAACCAGCCCCATGCCCACGTGAAGAACGATAACCGCGAGAATGGAGCCGATGAGGGCCTCAAGCATGCCCTCGGTCATGAACGGCCCGCGGATGAAGCCGTTGGACGCGCCGACGAGACGCATGATGGCAATCTCGCGACGACGAGCGGCAATGGCCAGGCGAATCGTGTTGTTGATGAACACGAACGCGATAAAGGCCAGAAGGGCCACGAGCACGACCGCACCGATGCGCAGGTAGTAGGTGACGCTAAACAGACGCTCGACCGTCTCGCGACCGTACTGGACCGAATTCGTCGGGTTGTCGTGGTCGTCTGCAACCTTCTTGAAGTCGGAGTCGGAGGTCAGCTGAGAAGCGACGTCCTCAACGCTCTTGGGGTCCTTGAGGGTGATGACGAGCGAGGCGGGAACAGGATTCTGACCATCGAGCGCCGCGACCGCGTCGGCGGCGTTGCGATTGCTCATCGTCTCCTTGTACTCGTTGAGCGCCTCCTCCTTGCTCTTGTAGGCAACGGAGTCCACGCTGCCCCAGCTCTCGACCTTCGCCTGGAGGGCGTCAACATCCTCCTGGTTGGCGTCGTCGGCAATAAACGCCTGGATGGTGACACGGTCCTCGACGCTGCCGACGAGGTTCGTGACCATTACGGAGCCGATGACGAACAGGCCGATGACGAACAGCGAGAGGAAGATCGTGACGATTGCGCCAAGAACCGTAGACCAGTTCCTGCGGAAGTGACGTCCCGCCTCGCGAAGCGAATAACCAATGTTAGAGGGCACCATAGTAACCGTAGCCTCCCCTCTCCTGATCGCGGACCACGTGACCCGCCTCAAGCGCGATGACGCGTCTGCGCATGGAGTCAACCATCTCGCGGTCATGGGTTGCCATGACGACGGTGGTACCGGTGCGGTTAATGCGGTCGAGCAGTCTCATGATACCGAGCGAGATTGCGGGGTCGAGGTTGCCCGTAGGCTCGTCGCAGACCAGCAGCGGCGGGCGGTTGACCATCGCTCGAGCAACAGAGACGCGCTGCTGCTCGCCGCCCGAGAGCTGGTCGGGATAGTTGTCCATCTTCTCGGCAAGGCCGACCAGGCGCAGGGTCTCGGGGACCTGCGCCCTGATGACGGCGCGAGGCTTGCCGATGCACTCAAGCGCAAAGGCGACATTCTCGTAGACCGTCTTGTCGGGAAGAAGCTTGAAGTCCTGGTAGACCGTGCCAATCTGACGCCTCAGGTAGGGAACCTTCCTGTTGCGCAGCTTGGTCAGCTCCTGTCCGGCCACGATGACCTGGCCGCTCGTCGCGCGAAGCTCTCGCGTGAGGAGCTTGAGGAACGTGGACTTGCCCGAGCCCGAATGGCCGACGACGAAGACGAACTCGCCGGGGTAGATGTCGAGGCTCACGTCCTCGAGTGCGGGCTTGTTGGGCTGGGCCGGGTAGATGAGTGTTGCGTTTCTGAGCGAGATGGTCGGCTTTCCCGTGTGGGGGATAACCTGCGACCCATCATCCTGCAGAGGTGCGAAGACGCTCGTGAACCCCGGCTGCGCGGTGATGTCGTTAGACTCTGGCGCATCCGAGACGACCATTGCGCTCTGCCCCTCGCCCTGGACGGGTGCGGGCTGAGGCTCGGGCTCCGGAGCCGCGAGGGGCTCCGCCGCCGGCGCCGCGGAAGGCTCCGGCGTCTCGTCCGCCGCGTACGCAGGCACGGAATCGTCTGCAGGCGCCGCGAAGTGAGCGCCTCCCGTGCGTCCCTCGGAATAGCCGGCGGCCGTGTCATCCAGACTTGCATCTGAAGTCAGCGGTGCCTGCTCTACGCCCTGCGCATCCAGCGGAGTCGAAGCGACGTTCTCTTCGTTCCCCTGCCGCTCGCTGCTGCGAAAGTGGTTGGCCACAAGAGCTCCTTTTTCTACATAGCGATACTGACAGATATCATGATTCTACACGCAAGGCCTGCAACGACAAAGTTACCTCGCCGCTCGCACATTTAAAGCAGAGCGCAAAAGGGGCGCGGCCATCGCCGCGCCCCCCCGGGGCCCAAGTTTTCCCTGTTGGAGGAGCTAGCCCTCAACAACCTTCTTCCAGTCGGCCGCAAACTTGACAAGGCCCTGGTCGGTCAGCGGGTGGTGCACGCACTTCTTGAGCGCCGCGAACGGAACCGTGGCGATGTCGGCGCCCATGAGGGCGGCCTGCGTGACGTGGTTCGGGGTGCGGACGGACGCCGTGATGATCTCGGGGCCGCCCTCCTCTGGCAGTTCGTGGTCTGCGGACCCGTCGTCCGACTCGCCTTCCGAGCCCTCATGGTCGCGCAAGGCGCCATAGAGCCCAATCGCGGCCTTCAGCAGCCCGAACGGGACCGTCAGAAACGCCATGATCAAGAAGAATTGCTCCATAGGCAACACCTCCCTCGAGAGGCGCCGCCCCGCACGTAGATCCGTCGACCAGCGTGAGTGGAGCATAACGCGTGCGCGGTCGAAACGGCGCGAGAATGGCCTTCCAATCCGCAGAAATCCTTGTCTCTAGCTGGGCTTTTGCTGGCCCGAAGCTTGCCGGCGCCAAACCATGCGACGCCCTAGCAGAAGACGCCCTCACGTTGGCGGGCCTTCGCCTGCTCTAACGTCATCGGCTCGACGTCCTGCTCGAGATAGGCTCGAAGCTCGCCGATCCCCTCCCCCGTGGCGCTGTCCACGAGGAAGATGCGATCGCACCCGCAGTTCTCGAGCCACTGCCGAACCATCGCCACGTTGGCGTTGGGCTCGTTGATCTTGGTGATGACGCCGATGAGCGTCCTGTTGAGAAACGACTTGCAGTTGGGCGCGAACACCGTGAACGGCTCGTTGGCCGCAATCAGAAGCGCGATGACGTCCGCCTCGAACGAGAAGCACGCCAGGCCAACGCCCACCGCCTTCGTCTCCGAGTACTCGCCCGGCGTGTCGATGGTGTCGCCGTCGGCGTATGTGTACTGCGTCTTGTGATAGTGCAGCCTCTCACCGCGCAGGGCCTGCGTGAGCGACGTCTTGCCCGCCTCGCTTCGGCCCATCAGGAACAGTCGCTTCATCTCGCATCACCTACCTGCGGGTCATCGGACAGACATAGAAGCCGAGCTCGTGCTCGAAGAAGTCGAGGACCTCCCGCTCGGCGCTCTCGATCTCGCTGATCTCCCCCGAGAGGATGAGCGATCCATTGAAGCGATCCATGAACGCAAGCTCCACCGCGCCGGCCTTCATCGCGACGTCGGCGGCAATGACGACCGACTCCCACGGCGTGAAGCGCATGAAGCCAAGCGCCTCGCCCACGTGGTCCTCGCCCTCGTGGGTGCCGATGTCAAGGCCGAGCGTCTTGCAGGTGCTCTCCCGCGACGTGCCGATGACGTGCGCGAGGTCCACCTCGCGCCCCGGCACGCTCACGCGCGTGAAGCGCAGCTCGCCATGCTCCCCGCGCGGCACCTGGCCGTGGAGCACGCGCTCGAAGAACTCCTCCCTGGTAACCCTCTCCCTCATGGCACGCCTAGCGCTTCGTGACCTTGCAGGTGACGTAGCCCAGCGTGTCGCGGAAGAACGCGACCACCTCGGTGATCGCCGTCGTGACGTCGGCGACCTCCCCGCTGATGATCATCGTGCCCGTAAAGCGGTCGGCAAAGCCAAGGTAGACGTCCGCGCTCTTGACGGCCAGGTCGGAGGCGATCACGGCGGACTCGGGCGGCGTGATGTTCATGATGCCCAGGGCGCTCGTCCCGAAGTCGATCTCCGGGTTGAGGCCCAGCTTGGTGTAGATGATGGGCTCGGGCCCGCCGATCACGTGGGCGAGGGTGATCTCCTTGCCCGAGACGGTCTCCTGGACCACGCGAATCTGCTCTTGTCCGTTCTCCACTGTCAGTCCTCCAGCACGTGCTTCGGTCGTTCGGGGATGCCGGCGGGCGAAGGGCGCCCGCCGGCAGAGGGTGGGCTAGCCGCGATAGGCGTCGCGATACAGGTTCACGAGGTCCTGCCTCGAGACGGGGCGCGGGTTCGTGGGCGTGCAGCGGTCGTTGGCCGCGGCCTCCGCCATGTCGCACACGTGCTCCTCGAAGCACGAGGCGTCGATCGAGCCAAGGTCAGCCAGGCAATCCTGGATGCCAAGGCGCGACCTCAGGTCGATGACGCGCTGCAGGAGCTCGTCTGCGCCAGACATCCCAAGCTCATGCGCGAGACGCTCGTAAGGCTCGCGGTAGGCGGACTCTGCCATGTGGAAGCGCATGACATAGGGCAGAAGGATCGCGTTCAGGCGGCCGTGGGCCACGTGGAAGCGCCCGCCCAGGGCGTGAGCCAGGCTGTGGTTGATCCCCAGGCCGGCGTTCGTGAAGGCGATGCCCGCGACGCAGGACGCCTCGGCCATGCGACCGCGGGCGCGCATGGCGTCGCCGTCACGGAAGACCAGGGGAAGGTCCTCGAAGACGATGCGCAGCGCCTTGACCGCAAGCGCGTCGGTGAAGGTGGTCGCCTGGTTGCTCACGTAGGCCTCGAGCGCATGGGTCAGCACGTCCATGCCCGTATCGGCCGTGATCTGGGGCGGGACCGAACGCGTGAAGCTCGCGTCGAGAAGAGCCCCGTCCGGCGCCAGCGCGTCGTCGATGAGCGCGACCTTGGTGCTGCCGCGCGTGATGACCGCAAAGTTGGTCACCTCGGAGCCGGTGCCCGCGGTCGTCGGAATCGCGAGGAAGTACGGGCGCTCCATCCCCTTCTGACTGGCGAAGTACAGGATGGCCTTGGTCGCGTCGATGCACGAGCCGCCGCCGAAGGCGATCACGAGGTCGGGGCGCTCTCGGAAGATCATCTCGACACCCTCGTCGACGAGCTCCTGGCTCGGATCGGGCTTGACGTTGGAGTACACGCTCACGCGCGCTCCCGAGGGCAGGTGCTGGCACATCTTGCCCACCATGCCCGACTCCTGCAGGAAGCCGTCCGTGACCACCAGGACATGCGAGCACGAGAGGCTGCCCAGGTGCTCGACGGCACGCGGCCCGAAGAAGAGCTTCGCGTTGAGGCTGAACTCGTTCATTGTCACTCCGTTTCGGTTCTGAGAAGGAGCTCCGTGACGAAGAGCTCGGAGTTGTAGGTTGTCCAGAAGTCCGTGACGAAGCGCTCCGTCACGGGACCGCAGATCTTGTAGCCGTTCTCGTGGGCGAATGCGAGCAGACGGTCGAGGGCCTCGTCCATCTCCTCGAATGCACCCACGTGGTAGGTCGAGAGGTACATGCCCTCGGGCATGACGTAGGCCTCGTCCTCGGCGACGGGCCTCATGGCCTTCTGCAGGAGGCGGACGGGGCAGGCGTGTCCGCCCGCAGCCGCCTTGGCATCCCCCACGGTCTCGAACTGCAGGATGACCGGGCCGCAGATGGCGTTGTCTGCCTCGCGCACGAACGCCGCGTAGTCCAGGCTGACGACCGAGTCGGCGAAGCCGCCCGAGAAGGTCGACTCCATGCACAAGAGCTCCCGGCTCGCGAGGTAGCGAACGCTCACGGTCTTGGGCTTTACCCTCAGGACCATGTTGGCCTCGTCGACCAGCTCGGCCCACTCGACGATGGCCTGGCGCTTCTCGGCGATCAGGCGCGCCTCCTCGTCACAGGAGCTCAGGTGCTCCGCCAGGTTGCGGCGCACCTCGGTCAGGCTCGAGCGCTGCAGCATGTGCGTGATCTCGTCGAGCGAGAAGCCGAGCATCTTGAGGTAGTTGATCACGGGGATCTTGAGCATGGTGTTCAGGCTGTAGTAGCGGTACCCGTTGTCCCGCACGACGTCGGGACGCATGAGCCCGAGCTCGTCGTAGTGCCTCAGGGTACGCTGCGAGATGCAGCCCATGCGGCTGACCTCTCCGATCTGGTACAGGTCGCACCTGTCTGCACGTGCGTGTGCGATCACGATCTCATCTCCTCAAACGCTCACCTGACGCGCCGGCCGCGGACGGGCCGCGCAACAAGACCAAAGTCTATTGCCTGGCGTCGCCCATGGTGCCGACAATCCCGTCTCGACCGGGGCGCCCCAGCGCGCCATGGGCGCCCCGATCGGGCGAGAAGAGCCTGGCCTTACTCGCCGCGGAAGGCGGAGACCAGCTCGCTCACCATCTTGCGGAGCTCCTCCGCGTCGATGGTGTCGCTCTTGCGCGCCTGCTGTTCGTGCGCCGGGGCGGAGCAGCAGCCCACGGAGTAGCTGATGGGGCTCGACGCGGGCTCGCAGGAGCCGGCCCCGTGCCACGCGCCCGCGCACTCGTGCGTCGTCGCGCAGCCGTACTCAGCCGCGAGCTCGGGGTGCCACTTCGCGAACGTCGCGTCGGCGGCCGCGACCTGGTCGGGCTCGACGATGCCGTTGGCGACGCGCTTGAGGTTGACGAGGTGCTGCGGGCCCACGTTCTCGGAGACGGAGCTGCCGCCCCAGGTGCCGCAGCCCAGCGTGAGGGCCACGTCGAGACCGGTGGAGAGACCCGTGCCGCCCTGGGTGCCACCCGTGTTGATGAGGATGCGCGAGGCGGGCTTGACGGAGAACTTGCGGACGATCTCCTTGTCCTGCGTGTGGATGTTCATCGTGTGGCCGATGCCGTTCTGCAGGAGCGCGATGGAGAGCTCGCACGCCTCGTGCCAGTCGGCCACGGTGTAGAAACCGAGCACGGTCGTGAGCTTCTCGTAGGAGAGCGGCCACTCGGGACCGACGCCGTGCTGCTCGCCGATGAGGACGCGGGTGTCGGCGGGAACGCAGATGCCCGCGGCGTGGGCGATGCTCTGGGCGTCGTGGCCGACGAAGTTCGGGCTCATCGCGTGGCCGTTGCGGAACAGGATCTTGCAGACCTTGGCGCACTCCTCCTCGCTCATGAAGTAGCCGCCCTGGCGCTTGAACTCGGCGACGACCTCGTCGTGGTTGCACGTCTCGCAGATGACGCTCTGCTCGGAGGCGCAGATGGTGCCGTTGTCGAAGGTCTTGGACGCCATGATCTGGCGGACGGAGTCGTGCACGTTGGCGGTGCGCTCGATGTAGGAGGGCGAGTTGCCGGCGCCGACGCCCAGCGCGGGCTTGCCCGAGCTGTAGGCGGCCTTGACCATGCCGGGGCCGCCGGTGGCGATGATCATCTTGACCTCGGGCGCGTGCATGAGCGCGTTGGTGGCCTCGATGGTCGCGAGGCTGACGCCCTGGATGATGTTCTCGGGGGCGCCCGCGGCGACGGCCGCGTCGCACATGAGCTTGATGGCAAGGTTCGTGCACTTGGCGGCCTTGGGGTGCGGCGAGAAGACGATGGCGTTGCGCGCCTTGAGCGCGATCATCGACTTGTAGAGGACCGTGGAGGTCGGGTTGGTGGAGGGGACGATGCCCAAGATCAGGCCGACGGGCTCGGCGATCGTGATCGTCTGCTTCTTCTCGTCCACGTCGATGACGCCGATCGTCTTCGCGTCCTTGATCTGCTCGTAAAGCAGGCCGGAGGCCATGTGGTTCTTGAAGATCTTGTCGTGCACGTTGCCGAAGGTCGTCTCCTCGACGGCCATCTCGGCGAGCTGCTTGGCGTTCTTCTCGGCAGTCTCGACCATGGAGCGAAGGATACGGTCGATCTGCTCGGTGGTGTAGGTTGCGATCTTCTCGGCGGCAACCTGGCCGGCGCGCGCGAGGTCGCGTGCGGCCTGGATGCTCTCGAGGTCGCGGTCGTATTCGTGCATCATGCCTCTTTCCGGTTAGCTATGGCTCTATCTCGCGGGTTCGCTACTCGGCGTGGGGCAGGATGGACTCGACCATGCCGTCCGGGCGCGGGATGACGTGGACGCTGAGGAGCTCGCCCACGCGCTGGGCGGCCGCGGCGCCGGCGTCGGTGGCAGCCTTGACGGCGCCCACGTCGCCGCGGACGAAGACGGTGACGAGGCCGCCGCCCACGCGCTCCTTGCCGATGAGGCGGACGTTGGCCGCCTTGACCATGGCGTCGGCCGCCTCGACGGAGCCGACCATGCCCTTGGTCTCGATCATTCCGAGTGCCTCGATGGTGTTAGCCATGCTGGAAACCTCCTTGGTTGCGGGCGAGGTGCCCGCGCTCTTCTCGTCTGCTTGCTTCTACTCGGCGTGGGGCAGGATGGACTCGACCATGCCGTCCGGGCGCGGGATGACGTGGACGCTGAGGAGCTCGCCCACGCGCTGGGCGGCCGCGGCGCCGGCGTCGGTGGCAGCCTTGACGGCGCCCACGTCGCCGCGGACGAAGACGGTGACGAGGCCGCCGCCCACGCGCTCCTTGCCGATGAGGCGGACGTTGGCCGCCTTGACCATGGCGTCGGCCGCCTCGACGGAGCCGACCATGCCCTTGGTCTCGATCATTCCGAGTGCCTCGATGGTGTTAGCCATGCTGGAAACCTCCTTGGTTGCGGGCGAGGTGCCCGCGCTCTTCTCGTCTGCTTGCTTCTACTCGGCGTGGGGCAGGATGGACTCGACCATGCCGTCCGGGCGCGGGATGACGTGGACGCTGAGGAGCTCGCCCACGCGCTGGGCGGCCGCGGCGCCGGCGTCGGTGGCAGCCTTGACGGCGCCCACGTCGCCGCGGACGAAGACGGTGACGAGGCCGCCGCCCACGCGCTCCTTGCCGATGAGGCGGACGTTGGCCGCCTTGACCATGGCGTCGGCCGCCTCGACGGAGCCGACCATGCCCTTGGTCTCGATCATTCCGAGTGCCTCGATGGTGTTAGCCATGCTGGAAACCTCCTTGGGATCCTCTTCAGAGCCGCAGCTCTCGTTACCTGATTACGCGGAGCGTAGAACCGCTCTTGACCTGGAGCGCGTTGGCCTCCTCGGTGTCGATGTGACAGTCGAGGTTGCCGCCCTCGGTGACGCGGACGATCACGTTGTCGAGGGTGCCGCCGCGCTCGCCGTCGGCCTTGATGGAGACGACCTGGCCGTCATGGAAGCCGCGCTCGGCGGCCTGCGCGGGGTTCATGTGGATGTGGCGCGCGGCCACGATCGTGCCCTCGTGGAGGCAAACGCTGCCCTTGGGGCCGATGACCGTGACGCCTGGCGTGCCCTCGAGGTGCCCCGAGAGGCGGACCTTCTGCGGCACGCCCAGCTTGAAGGTATCGCCGGCGAGCACCTCGACCTGCGTCTGGGATCGCACGGGGCCCAGGACGCGGACCTTCTCGATCACGCCCTTGGGGCCGGCGATCGTCACGCACTCCTTCGCGGCGAACTGGCCGGGCTGGCTGAGATCCTTGATGCGCGTCAGCTCGAAGTCGGGCCCGAACAGCTGGTCGAGGTCCACCTGCGAGAGGTGGATGTGGCGGCCAGAGACGCCCACGGGAACGACGTCGGCGTCGACTTGCGCCGCGCCGTTGGTGCCCAGCAGGCCCTCAAGGTCGCCCTCGCTCCAGATTCCCTTGTCGAGAGCGGCCGCGATGACGCGCTCGAGCTCCTCGGCGGACAGCGCAGACGCGCAGCCCTCCTCCTTGTCATGGCATGCATGAGCCTCTGCGTGGGGCTGCTCCGCACACGCCTCGTGGCCCTCGTGCGGCGCGGGGCCCTGCTTCAGGCACACGCCCATCTCGTGAGCGAGGTCGACGGCCTGGGCGGTCACGATGGTGTTGTCATCGATGTAGATGTCCTCGTGCCCGTCCTTGGCGGCGATCACGTCCTGCGCGCTCACAAGTTTCTTCATGCCGTCCTCCTTTCCGAAATACAAATCGCTTTATTGCTTACAGACTCACGTCTTCGTCGATGATCCCTACAATCACGGCATCGACCGGGACGTTCTGGTCGAAGGCGTCCCTCATGAACAGGTAGGCCGACGCCCCCGTGGTGACGATCACGCGGTCGCCCACGCCGGCGCTGATGGTGTCAACGCAGATGAGCTGGCGCCCGGCCTCGTCGCCGGTGATGACCTCGACCTGCATGAGCTTCATCCCGCTCAGCTCGTCGTACTTGCGCGTGGCCCAGATGGAGCCGATGAGCCTACCAACAATCATGGGTCTGGTCCTTTCCGTCTCGAATCCGCCTGAGGCACTCCATGACGCTCTCGGTCTCGCCGGCGATGGCGAGGAGCACCATGTTCTGGGGACACGAGCCCCGGATGTCGGTCACGACCACGTTGGCGCTCTTCTCGGCCACGTCGCTCGCGACCAGCATCTCGATGAGCTTGCCCTGCACGAGGCCGACCGCGGCGGGGCGGAAGTCGTCATCCCAGCGGGCGCCGCTGCGCTGCCTGATGACGCGCATGGTGCCTGGCGCGGGCGCCTTGATGACCCTGATGTCAAGCATTGGCCTGCCCCTTTGCCGCCTCGACGCAGCCGAGGGCGATGCCCATGGGCGTCACGAACATGGGGTGGTTGGGCTTGTGGACCTCGACGCCCAGGCCCTTCCGGACCCGCCCCTCGATACCCGTCAGCTCGGCCGTGCCGCCGACGAGGATGACCTCGCCGACGTCGTGGGGCTCGCAGGCACGCGCGATGATCGAGGTGACCTTGTCGATGGTCGGCGCCACGATCGGTAGGACCTCCGCGTGGTGCGCGGGGTCGCGCTTGTAGACCTCGGCCTCGTCGAAGCTCATGCGCTTGGCGCCCGCGAGCACGAGCGAGAAGTGCGTGCCTCCGGTCGACTCGTCGACGCACTCGACGACGCGACCGTCCTCGAAGACGGAGATGCCGGTCGTGCCGCCGCCGATGTCGACCACCGCGCCGTCGCGGGTGCCGATGAGCAGGTTCGCCGCCGTGGGCTCGTCGAAGACGGCCACGCACTCGAGGCCCGTGCTTTCGCAGACGTTCTTGACGACGCCGCCGTCGAGGGACTCGGTCTCGGGTGGAATCGCAACCGCGCAGCTTTCGAGCTCGACGCCGAGCTCCGCCTCGACCTGCTCCTTGAGGCGGCGCGCTATGTCGCACGCCCCGACGTAGTCGACGACCATGCCGTCCTTAACGACGCTGGCGAACTCGTACTTGCAGTCGATGGGGTTGCCATCCTCGTCGAGCACGACCAGCACGATGAAGGCCGTGCCGAGGTCGAGGCCGCAGAAGAGGCGCTGTCCCTCGCGAACCGCCTTGGGATGGTCCACGCAGTCGAGGAGCTCCTCGAGCCTCTCGTTGGCTGCCTTGAGATCGACCATCTTCTACACCTTCCCCTCTGCCTTACCCATCGACTCCTCCAACAACTGACACGCCTGTGCCGCACGTGCGACCCAACCGTCAAGGGACGCGGCCTCCGCGTCCGAGGCGCCCGCGCGAGCCTGCGCCCAGGCGTGGGCGCAGCGCCCCACCTCCGCGTGCATGCGGGCCATCTCGAAGAAGACCGGATGCACGCCGGCGGCGAGCGGCGGGGCCGGGGGCGGCCCGGGCGGGCTCGGGCTCTGGGCGGACGCGTCCGCGAGGGCGAGGTCGCCCGCCTCGCGCACGTCCTGCCACGCGTGGCCCAACGCGTCGGCCTGGCGCGCGAAGGCGTTGTCGATGCCCTGCGAGCGACGAGCCAGGAGCCTGAGCTCGGAGCCGAGCAGGCGAACGTCCCAGACGAGGTCGGACAGGCCATCGCAGGGCGCGGTCTCGTGCGAGCCGCGCCACGCATGGGACGGTGTCCCTGCCCCGGCGCGCTCGCTCCTCTCGGCGTCGGATGCCTCGAAGGACACGCCGAAGTCGATCAGGAACTGCCGGGCCCCCGGCGTGAGCCGCGCACCGTCAGGCAGGTCATAGCTGTCGAACGGCGTGGTGGCATAGGCGTCGCGAAGTTCGTCCTCGGTTACGAAGCGCATGGTTTCCTCCTCTCTCGTGACTGGCGACCCGGGGGTGCCTGATGTGTTCGTCTCGCTAGTGCCTGACGAGGTTGACCTTGAAGTCGGCGCCCTTGATCCAGCCCTCGATGCGGGCGAGGTCGTCGTCGGTGAGCGACGGGTCCCCCTCGATCTGGTAGTCGCGGCCCAGCGACGCGTACTTGCCGACGCCGAGCTTGTGGTACGGCAGGAGGTCGACCCCGTCGAAGTTCTTCTGGTAGCGGTACGGCTTGAAGAAGTCGATGACCGCGTCAATCTCGTCCTTCGAATCGTTCACGCCCTTGAGCAGCGGCATCCTCACGCGGACGTTGTGGCCGCTCTCGAGCAGGGTGCGCACGTTGGCGAGGATCAGCTCGTTGTTCACGCCGGTCCAGAACTTGTGCTTGACCGGGTCCATCTGCTTGATGTCGAACAGGAAGAGGTCGACGTAGCGAGCGATCTTGAGGACCGTCTCGGTCTTCGCGTAGCCGCAGGTCTCGATCGCCGTGTGGTAGCCACGGGACTTTGCCGCCATGAGGATCGAGTAGGTCGCCTCGGCCTGCGCGAGCACCTCGCCGCCGGAGAGTGTGATGCCACCGCCCGACATGCGATAGAAGTCGGCGTCCTCGTCGAGGAAGGCCACGACATCGTCGACCGTGCGGTCGTCGCCCATGACCTCGAGCGCATGGTTCATACAGGCCGCCTCGCATCCGCGGCACCCGATGCACGACACGGCCCTGTCGACCACGTGCTCGCCGTCGACCATCTTGTGGACGCCCACGGGGCAGACCGCGGCGCATGCGCCGCAGTCGACGCAGTTGACGCGCTTGAACATGACCTCGTGCACGCGCAGCTGGCTCTCGGGGTTGGAGCACCACTTGCAGCGCAGGGGGCAGCCCTTGAGAAACGCCATCGACCTCACGCCGGGCCCGTCGTACATGTTGTACTTCTGAAGGTTGAAGATGCGGACCTTGCGCTCGACCGCCTGCTCGCCGCTCATATGGAATGCCTCCCCTCCTTGGTCCCCGGGGCCGCCTGGGCCCCGGGCCTCGTTCTCTTCTCGTCTGGCGCTAGAACTTCTCGAGCATCGTTCGGCTGATGATCTCGTCCTGAACGTCCTTGCAGAGCTCGTTGAAGAACGCCGAGTAGCCAGCGACGCGGACGACCAGGTCGCGGTGGTTCTCGGGGTGCTTCTGGGCGTCGATGAGCGTCTCGTTGTCGAGGTAGTTGAACTGCATCTCGCCGTTGCCGAACATCGACGCGGTGCGCAGCAGCGTGATGAGGCCGTTCTCGCCCTCGGGCGTGTCGAGCAGGCCGCTCATGAGCTTGAAGTTGTGGACCATGCCGATGTTCATCGAGTCGTTGGAGAGCTTGGAGACCGACTTGATGATCGCGGTGGGGCCGCGGAAGTCCGCACCCTGGGTGGGGCTGATGCCGTCGGAAAGCGGCGTCCAGGCCTTGCGGCCGTTTGCGGTGGCGCCGGTCATCTCGCCGAAGGGCGTGTTGTTGGAGATCGAGAGCGTGCCGGTGGACATGTGGGAGTAGAGCGTCTTGAAGTCCACGTGGATTCGCTCGGTGTAGTCGACGATGTCGGCCGCGATGGAATCGGCGTAGTCGTCGTCGTTTCCGTACTTGGGCGCATCGAGGCAGTCCTTGCGCATCTGCTCGCGACCCTCGAAGTCGCTCTTGAGGGCATCCGCCATCTCGGTGAGGGTGTACTTGTGCTCCTCGAAGACGAGCTTCTTGATGGCCGCCATCGAGTCGGCGTAGGTCGCGAGGCCCGTCCAGACGACGCCGGGGCCGTAGTTGTACATGGCTCCACCGGCGGAGACGTCCTTGCCGCTCTCCATGCAGCCCTCGTACATGATCGACATGAGGGGCTTGGGGGCGACGGCGCGAGCGACGCGCTGGGAGATGACCGTCGCGACGTCGGTCCACTTGGTGACGAAGTAGATGGTCTTCTTGACGGCCTCGTCAAACTCCTCGTACGTCTTGTACTGCGCGGGATCGCCGAGGTCGGGGGTCACCTGCTTGCCGTACCACAGGGGCACGCCGTGGTTGAGGGTGAGCTCGATGCAGATCGGCCACTGCGTGTAGGACGTCGAGGTCCACTGGTAGAGGCGGCCGGACTTCTGGGGCTCGACGCAGCCCATCATGCAGTAGTCGCGGGCGTCCTCGACGCTGACGCCCTTGGCGAGCATCATCTTGATGTGCGTGTCGTCGAAGTGGCAGGCGGGGAAGCCCATGCCGGAGCGGACGATGTCCACGATCTTGCGCATGTACTTCTCGGGCGACTTGTTGTTGATGCGGCAGGCGACCGTGGGCTGGTAGACCTTGACGTGACGGACGGCGTCCATCAGGAGGTACGTGAGCTCGTTGGTCGCGTCGTGGCCCTGGCGCGTGACGCCGCCGAGGGTCATGTTGATGAAGGGCTGGTAGCCGGCGAAGAACTCGGACTGGCCGCGCGAGGTGACCCACATCATCTCGCTCATCTTGATGAGCATGCAGCCCGCGATGTCGAAGGCCTGGTAGGGAGTGAGGCGCCCGGCCTCGATGTCAGCCTTGTAGAAGGGATACATGTACTGGTCGACGCGGCCGAGCGACATGCCCGTCTGGTTCTCCTCGACCGGAAGCAGGCTCTCGATCACGAAGACGGACTGGACGGCCTCCCAGAAGGTGCTCGGCGCGTGCGCCGGTACGCTCTGGAGGATGTGCGAGATCTGCTGGAGCTCGGCGGCGCGCTTGGCGTCGTGGCAGGAGGACGCGAGCTGGGCCGCGTACTCGCTCATGCGCCTGGCGTAGATCATGACGCCCTCGGTGGTGTCGATCACGCTCTTGTAGAAGTAGATCTTCTCGAGGTCGTCGGGGTTGGCGTAGTCGAGGTGGGCGAGGTGCTCGCGCGCCTCGGCCTGGATGTCGAGCATGCCCTTCTTCATGAGGATGACGTCATAGCCGGGATTGGAGTCTCCGCCGCCGCTCATGGCGTGGTAGGAGCAGTCGGAGACGAACGACTCGCCGGAGAGCTCCCAGACGCCGGCCTCGCGGTACTGGTCCTCGCAGACCTCGTCCTGCGACTTGCCCTCCCAGAACGGGAAGAGGACGTCGCGGCAGTACTGCTTGTCCTCCTCGGAGATGTAGAAGGGGTCCTGCGGACGCTCGCCGATGGTGTCGAGCTCGTCGCGCAGCCACCTCCAGGCGAGGTCGGGCGAGAACGCGCCGGCGCGCGGCGCGCCGCAGGGGGCGCCCACCACGAGCTCGTCGTCCTGGATAACGAGCGGGGCCGTCTCGCAGCAACGGCGGAAGGCCTTGGCGCGCAGCTCGATCATCGGCATGCCCGGGTTGGCCTTCATGATCTCGGTAACCGCGCGTGCGCGGTGCATGGTGATGCTCGGCACCTGCTTGAGGAAGTTGTCCTTCAGGCGGCGCTGGCGGTCGGTGGGTCCCTCGGGCACATCGTAGGGCTCGCCCTCGCCACGCGGGACGGCGGGCGCCGCGCACGGCGCGTCGAGCTGGTCTGCGACCTTCTCGAACATCTGGCGAACGGTCGCACGCTGCTCGTCGGACATGTTCTTCGTTGCCTCGGAGAGTTCCTTGGCAAACTCCTTGATGTCCATTCTCACTCCTTCGCTTAATCGTTTCGAATTGCCTTGACCACGCCGTCGAACCACCCCTGTGGGTTGGCGCCCTCATGGGCCTCCGACCCGTGGTCTTCCGGCTCGTCCGTGGGATCGGCGATCCTCGTCCTGAAGACGACCGGCGTGTGGTCGCAGGAGCTCGCGCGCTCGAGAAGAGCGTGCTCCGCGGCCGTGGAGCCAACACCGACCTGGCGGCGACGCACGAAGTCGCCGTAGGTCACGCCGAGCTCGGAGGTCGTCGCGCAGTCCCAGCCCGTGACGGTGAGCGTCTTGGGCAGGTCGCTGTGACATCCGATGCAGCCCAGGGCGCAGCTCACGTTCACGAGCACCCTTCCCACGGGCTTCTTGAGGATGAACTGGCGAATTACCTCCGGGTCCTGCGAGAAGATCGAGAGAGCGTTGCCGTGACCGCTGTTCAAGATCAGCTCAATGCACTTCTCGCAGGCCGTGCGCCAGCTTTCCTCGACGTAATACGAGAGAACGGGTCCATACTTCGCCTTGGAGAAGAAGCTGTACTCGCTCACATAGGGCTTTTGGACCACGAGCACCCTGGTGCTCTCGGGCACCGTGATGTCCGCGCGACGGGCGAGGTCGAAGGCGCTCTTCGCGATGAGCTCGCGATAGGGCAAGCCATCGGGCGCGAAGAGGATCGACACGAGCCGGTCTGCCTGCTCGTCGGTAAGGAAGAAGCACCCCTGTCGGCGGAGCTCCTCCTTGAAGGCGTCGTCGACCGCACGCTCGACGACCACGCTCTGCTCGGCGCCGGGAAGCATGCCATGGCAGAACGACTTTCCCAGCACGACCTCCTTGGCACAGGCCGCAAGGTCGGCCGTCTCCTCGACGAAGACGGGGTTGTTGCCGAGGGTCGCATGGTAGACGTCGCGACCGGCGGCGTCGAAGTCGTGGCTCTCCTGCTCCTCGCGGGAGTCGATCACCACGTGGACGCACGGCTGCGAACAGACCCACTGCTCTCCCTCGGGACAGAAGATGCTGAGGAATCCCAGCGCCTCGAGGGGGTAGTGACAGAACTCGGCCACCTCGGCGATGTCACGCATGGCGCGCTCGCAGGTGCCGTGGATGCGGGCGCTCGCCGAGAAGACGATCGGGCTCTTGGAGCGCACCGCCATGAAGAGCTGACTCAACATCGTGGGGACCGCGAGCCAGTCGGGAAGCAGCGACACCACCACGCCCTTGGACAGGCAGACCTCCGCGGCGCCGGAGCGCGAGCGCACGATCTTCTGGACCGGCGTGCGCGCACAGACGTCGTCGAGCAGGTCAGTGAGCACCCATTCGGTGAGGCTCGCCTCGTCCTCGGCGCAGCAATAGTCGCTCTCCGAGAAGGCCTGCTCCGCATATGCCCCCGCAAGCGGGAGCAGGCGCTCCTTCAGGTGCGACAGGAAGTCGTCGACGAGTGATGCCGGCAGCCCCTCGAGGACCTCCGCGGACTCGGCCGCGTGCTCCAGGAGGATGCGTGCCTCCTGGATCGAGAGGAGGTCGTTGTCGATGAGAGACATACGGCGCCTCCTTAGTAGGCCAGAAGCTTCTCGACGTCGTACTTGTCGGTGATCTTCTTGAGGCTCGGGTGCGGCCTCGGAATAACCACCGAGCTGTAGACCTCGGCGCCCAGCGCCTCGACGGCCTTCACGCCGGCCGCGACAGCCGCCTTGCAGGCGGCGACGTCGCCCTCGACGAGAATCGAGATGTATCCCGAGGCGGTGTTCTCGTAGCCAATGAGCTCGACGTCACCGGCCTTGCACATGGCGTCGCCGGCCTCGAGAACCCAGACCAGGCCGAAGGTCTCGATAGCGCCAAGTGCGTTCATGCTCTCGCTTGCCATAGTCCTGGCCTCCCTAGTTGCAGTCGACGTCGTGCACGGAGACCACGTCGCCGATCGGCGGGACGGGTCGCTTCATGACATTGGCGGCGGTGAGCTTGCCGATGCTGGCGGCAGCCTCCTTGCCGGCCCTGACGGCGGCCTCGCAGGCGGCGACGTCGCCCTTGACGATGATGGTGACGAGCGTGGACCCAACGTTCTCGTAGCTGACGAGCTCGGTGTCGCCCGCCTTGAGCATGGCGTCCGCCGCGTAGATGGCGGGAACCATGCCAATGGTCTCGATGAGGCCGATGGCCTCCTCTCCGCGATAGCGCATGTTCCCTCCCTACTTGATGTACGAGTCGATGGTTGCGCGCTGCTCTTCGCTGGCGCTGTAGAAGACGCGCAGGTCGCCGTTGGAATCAAGGTCGACGCGCGACTCGGCGATGAGACCGTTCTTCTCGGCGGTCATCAGCGCCTCCTGCATCTTTTCGCGCTTGAACGCGGTGAAGGTCGAGTAGTCGCCGGCAAGCGCGCCCATCACGTCGTCGGCGCAGGCCTCGTCGACCGTGGTGAAGTACTTGAGCATTGCGTAGTTAAGCGGTCGCATGAGCCGCCTCCTTCTTCTTGAAGAGCTCCTTGGGGTCAACGGCGATGACGAGGATGCCGAGGATCATGACGACCGCGGCGATCCAGGCGATCGGCGGAAGCGCGTAGCCGTCGATGCCCATGGCGAGGCCAACCACGAGGTAGGTCACGAGCGGCGCCACGAAGGTGTAGGTGCCGTTGCAGGCCATGCCCAGCGCGGTTCCGCACATGGAGTTGCCGCGGTACCAGCTGGCAAAGGACTTGTAGGCGGCGAAGCCGGCGACCACGAAGCACGCGATCGTGGGAAGGTTAGCGACGGCAGCGCTGAGGTAGGAGAAGGTCTGCGCCATGGGAACGCCGCCTGCGACGGAGAGGATGGGGAGGACGACGAGCAGCTCGACGACACCCGAGACGCACTGGCGCAGAGTGATGCCGATCTGGGTGTCGATCATGCAGGAGGCGTAGCCGGCGATGCAGCCCTCTGCGCCCCAGCCCAGGGCGGCCACGAAGGCCAGCGCGAGGCCCATGACGATGTTGGAGGAGGAGTCACCCGTGAGGCTCGCCGAGCCGATCATGAGGCCGGCGGCGACGCAGATGAGGATGCCCACGATCTTGCGGGGACCAAGCTCCTGCTTGTAGAGGATGCGCGAGAGGATCGAGCCAATCGCGGGATTGAGCGCGGCGATGGGAACCACGATGGTGCCGGCCTGGGAGAGCGCGATGATGTAGGCGACGGTCGCGATGGGGCCACCCACAAGAGCGCTCAGCATCAGGATGATGCCCGGCCTCGTGTTCACCGTACGACCGAAGTCACCAAGCTTTCCCTGCTTGATGGTGATGGCCAACGCCCAGATGGCACTGCAGGTATCGTTGATGGCGCTTGCGATGGTCGGAATGATGAACACGGCGAGAAAAGCGGTGGGTGCGATCTCGGCGGTCCAGCCGGCCCAGAGGACAGAGTTCTGACCCGCTGTCACAAACGCGGTGTAGAAGCCGTACATAAGGCTCGAGAACAGGGCGATCATGATGCCCTTCTTGAAGAAGCTCGCGTCAAGCGCACTCTTCTTCTGCCTGGCCAGATCGGCAGGCGACAGCGTTGCGGATGCGTCTTGCATTCCATACCTCCACTTCGGAAGAACTTCAGTTCACAGAACCTTCACGTCACGGCGGGGCCGATGGTACAAGCCTTCCGTTGTGTAAGGGCACAGCCGCGCACGATTCTTCGGCGCGTTTTGTGTGAACGGACGAGCGAGAGCCGCTGAGCGGAAGAAGTTGTTCAAACGAGATGACAGCTTCGCCGCGAGCGCCGGCCCAATCGAGTGGCAAAATAATGGAATTGCAGAAGTATTGGATTTCGCTCGTTCCAAGGCGTCGGCATGCATCCGCGCCGATTTACCCGACGCAGTGCGGATCGCAAATTGTGGCCATCAACAGCTTCCCCAGCAATACACGCACACGCACGCGATACGTATTTGCGTCGCCCGTGTCCACTGCTCGGCAGCAACGCCAACACGGCAAATGCGATACGACAGTTGCATTTCTGAAGCGTTGATAAAATCTCTCACATAGGGTATGGGTATGCAGGATTGCGCGTCGAATATTCACGGTCGAGCATCAGTGTGCATATGGTCAGCCGAATCGGAGACGAGCAGACAGCCGACCCACGCCTCCGGCCGCTCGGCCAACGACCCTCGCGCAACCGTTGGCCCGGGCCGCTGCCGCGTGCGAAGATGTAGCTGGCGACGTCCTACGGTCTTGGGTAGGCGGCGCCTGTCCCAGGTCCCGCGATGTTGGTGCATCACGGGACCCTACTATTGACTCAGGTGCCGAGCCCTACGTGTATCGGCGTAGTCCTCCCTTCGAGTCTTGGCGAGGGCGCACTCGGCGCCCGCCAGCTCCATCGCTGCCTTCGCGAGGCCGACCAGGCCCGCAAGGAATGGCAGGATCAAGAAGAATTGCTCCATAGGCAACACCTCCAACGGTGAGGCGCCGCCCCGCACGTAGGTCCGTCGACCAGCGTGAGTGGAGCATAGCGCGCGATCGAAATGGCGCGAGAATAGCCTTCCAATAGACAGAAATCCTTGTCTCTAGCTGGGCGTTTGCTGGCACGGAGCTGGCCGGTGCCACTCCGCGGGAGGCAGCGCGCGCCCAAAAACCGCTAGACTTGGCTCGATGCCGCCCGTGGCACCACACGACAGGCCCGCGCCGTGCATCCCTGCCCGACGCTCGCATTTGAAGGAAGCCCGCATGGCCAGCAAGAAGCACCGCGTCCTGCTCTACACGCTCTCGGGAGACGCCACGCTCGCCGACGCCATCCTCGACGGGTGGGGCGTCCGCGACCAAATCGAGCTCGTGGGCGTCCCCCCACGACATCTTCGTCCCCATCACCGAGGGCGCCCCCGACGAGCTCGAGCGTGGCTGCGACGCCATCGTCAACGAGATCGCCGGCATCTCCGAGGCGGGCGCGTCGGCAGTCGCCGCCTCGGGCGCGCGCCTCTTCGCAAGCCTCTCCATCGGCGTCAACCACATCGCGACCGACGCGCTCGCCCGCAAGGGCGTCCTGGCCACCAACTGCCCCGGCTACTGCACCGAGGACGTCGCCCTACATACCATCGCGCTCATGCTCGACCTCATGCGCAAGGTCACGTCGTCGAACCGCGATGTCGTCGCCAGCCGCTGGGACCCGTGCTTCGGCTACCCCGTGCACCGCCCGTCCACGCAGACGCTCAGAATCGGCAAACACTTTGTATTGGAAGTTCGAGAGACCGGTCGACCTATTTTGATAACCCCACGTTCTACCGGCAGAGTACATTTCCTGAAGCCAGTAGTAGACAAATTCGCTATTCGCTCTGTTGTCAAATCTAAGGAGACGACAGAAACTCGCGGGGATGACCGGGCAGTCATAGGCGTCAATCAATTCATTAGTGACGAAAACCGTCCTACCAGTTGGCCGAGAATCAGTTCCTCCTGAATTTTCCGAAACAATATCCCCGGCGCGAAGAGCGACGCTATTAACCTTAGAATCCTTCTCATACCTCACGGGAAGGCCGCCATAAGAGCCCTGCGCGACTGAAGGAAAATCTGCACCGCGAATAATTGCGACACGAGACGACCCCTCAAAAGGATTTTCTCTCCCCCATCCGCCTCCCCACTCCTCCGCAGTTAGCTGGCTGATCGAGAGAAAATTTTTCGATGCCCGACCTGCCCATACGGGCATTTTTCTTTGTCAAGTTTCTTGCTACGTATTGTTACGTATGGTACCTAGCGTATCCGCAGGTGGAACGGGGTGTGCCACGTACCTGAAGAAGACGCCGACCAAGCCGGGAAGGGTGAGCCTCTCGGCCGTGCGGGACTACCGCGACGAGAGCGGCCGCACGCGCCAGAGGACGGTGAGGACCTTCGGCTTCGTCGACGCGCTCGAGGCGGAGTTCGAGGACCCCGTGGCGCACTTCAGGAGGGACGAGGACGTCGAGGCCAAGGTGGTCGCGATGTGGAGCCGCAAGTACGCCGAGCGCGCCCGCCACGAGAGGGAGAAGGTGCTGGAGAGGGCGAGACAGCTCGTCGAGAGGCCGGGCGCGTGCACCCGCGCCGCGCACTACGGCGCCGCGCAGTACGTCAGGGACGTCACGTTCGACGCGAAGACCGGCGAGGCGCTCGAGGAGGCGGGGGTCAGGCCCCAGATCGACCAGGCCGCGATAGACGAGGCGGCCAGGCTCGACGGCTACCACCTCATCGTGACCAGCGAGACCGACTGGGAGGACTTCCGCATCCTCGACGCCTACCGGGAGCCGTGGAGGATCGAGGAGTCGTTCAAGGTGACCAAGACCGGCGGACTCGAATCCAGGCCCGTCTGGGCGTGAACCGAGTCCCACATACGCGCGCACTTCCTGACCTGCTACCTGGCGCTCCTGATCGTCCGCCTCTCCCAGCGCGCGCCGCCGTCGCACCCCCTCAGCGCGCGCCCTGCTGGAGGACATGCGCGACCTGGGCTGCTCCTACGCGGACGACGGCTGGTGGCTCTTCGACCACAGGACCGACCTCACCGACGAGATCTTCGCGCTCGCGGACGAGGAGGCTCCGCGCAAGTGGATGAGGACGGCGGACGTGAGGGTCCTGTTCAAGAAGGGGAAGAAGATCCACTGGAGGTAGCCGCCGAGCGGCGTGCCGTCAGAAAAAACAAGTAAAGGACGCCGTTTGCCCAGCTAGAAAGGGGCAAACGGCGCTAAACTGCTGCGGAAGTCAGGATTTAAAGCAGAGCGCAAAAGGGGCGCGGCCATCGCCGCGCCCCCCCGGGGCCCAAGTTTTCCCTGTTGGAGGAGCTAGCCCTCAACAACCTTCTTCCAGTCGGCCGCAAACTTGACAAGGCCCTGGTCGGTCAGCGGGTGGTGCACGCACTTCTTGAGCGCCGCGAACGGAACCGTGGCGATGTCGGCGCCCATGAGGGCGGCCTGCGTGACGTGGTTCGGGGTGCGGACGGACGCCGTGATGATCTCGGGGCCGCCCTCCTCGTCCCAGTAGCCATAGTCAAAGTTCTGGACCGCGTTGATGACGGTCTCGAGCTGGGCCAAGCCGTCGTCTCCAATGTCATCAAAGCGGCCGACGAAGGGAGAGATGTAGCGGGCGCCGGCGCGCGCGGCGAGAAGCGCCTGGGGCGCCGAGAAGACGAGCGTCATGTTGACGCGAATGCCCTCCGCCGCAAGGGCGTGGGTCGCGGGCAGCGACGCCTCGCAGATGGGGAGCTTGACGACGATGTTCGGGGCCAGCGAGGCAAGGCGCTTGCCCTCGGCGATCATCTCCTCGGTGGTCTCCGCGGTGGACTCGGCGGAGACGGGCAGCCCCTCGCAGATGCTGCAGATCTTGACCATGTGGTCCTCGAAGTCCGCAAGCTTGCCGCCAGTCTTGGCATAGAGGCTCGGGTTGGTGGTAACGCCAGAGAGGACGCCCCAGCTTGCTGCCTCGCGAATCTCGTCGAGGTCGGCGGTGTCGATAAAGAACTTCATGTACGCTCCCCCTTCGATGGCGGTCGCCCGCCAATCCGGAAAACAGTTCATGGGCTCAGCCCACAGGTAGATACCATATCGCTATTGTCGCGAATGCACAGCACCGTTTTCCGTCTGCGTGAGCTTAGGCTTGGCGAACGCTAAAAAAGATGGCCGGGCAAAACCTCGTCCAACCATCTTCTAGACACATCTCAAGGCATCAGGGGCAAGAAGGACTGCCGCCGACGCCGATTGGCTACTCGCTCTTGGAAGCAAGGAATGCCTCGAGGGCCTCCTTGATCTCCTTCTTGTCCACGATGTTGCGGATGCCCGCAACGTACTTGTGGTTGCCGTCCTCAATGAGCTCCTCGGCAAGGTCCGACATGGTGATGACCAGGTCGCCGTCAAAGCCCATCAGCGCGTCAAGGTTGCCCTGGGAGGTCTCGATGGGATAGCCCTCCTCGCTGATGACCTGGTCACACTTGATCTTGAGCATCGCGGAGGAACCCATGCCGGCGCGGCAGCAAACAAGAGCGCGGAACTTCTGAGACATTAGAGACTCCTTTCCATGTCGCGGATCATCTCCACGACCTCAACCGGGGCTTGGGCCCCATCCATAGAAGACAGGAACCGCTCTTCCGAGAGCAGGTCCACCAAACGTGCCAAAACCTCAAGGTGCCCATCCGCCTCGGTCGCGCTGAGGGGGAACAGATACCTGACAGGATCATTCTCGCGCGCCCCGAAGCTCACTGGCAAGGACAAAATGCACGCGCCCATCGCCATGCGCCTGGCCCCAGACTCGGGCCTTGCGTGCGGCAGGGCCACGTGCGGGCAGACGACATAGTAGGGCCCGTACTTCTCGACCCCTGCGACGGCATCGGCGACATATGCCTCGCTCACCGCGCCCGACTCGACCAACGGGGAGAACGACTTGCGAACGGCATCGCGCCAGTCACGCGCCTCGACGCCAACCTGCACGCACTTCTCGTCGAGCAAATCGCTCAGGAACATCCTTGCCCCCGCTCTCGCGTCAAACGCAACGGGCCACACGCGGACGCGACCCGAGCACCTTGCCTCCCTAGGATGAGGTCGAGTAGCTAAATTTGCGACAACCAAACACCAAAAGTCGCACAATGCCTACGAAAATGCAGCCAAGGTGTTTAGATTGTCCATTTATGAGGGGCCAATTTCGCCAAAGCCCTCGCCAAAGGCCTCGTGCACCTCCGAGACAATCACGATGGCGTCCGGGTCGAGCTCGGCAACGATTCCCTTGAGGCGCGCGGTCTCGGTTCGGCCGAGGACGCACATCAGAACCGGACGGCTGTTGCCGCTCCAGACACCCCTGGCCTGCAGCTCCGTGCAGCCGCGACCCATCTCGTAGAGGATCTTGTTGGCGATTTCGTCATGCCTGTGCGAGATGATGTAGGCCACACGCGCCGTCCGGGGGCCGTCGACCACCATGTCGATCACCACGCCGCCGATGTACATTGCGATGCCGGCATAAAGCGCGTTTCGCACCGAGAACACGGGGATCGACGCCAGGACAATCGCGCCGTCGACCAGCATGCTCAGCGTGCCCAGCGGCAGGCCGGTGGGCTTGTTCAGCAGCTGGGCGACGATGTCGGTGCCACCGGTGTTGCCGCCCGAGAGGAAGACGATGCCCACGCCGGCACCGACCAGCACGCCACCCCAGATCGCAGAGATCAGCAGCTCGCCCTGGGCGAGCACGGGCACGACGGGCGCAAGCGCATCCATGAAGAGGCCCGAGATGATGATGCCCGCGATGCTTCTGGCGACGTAGCTCCAATCGCGCGTCGTGAGCACGACGTAGCTCAGGAGAAGGACATTCATGACGATGGTCTGGATACCAACGGGAAGCGTGATGCCCACGCTCGCGGCGATGGCCGCAAGAATGGTCGCCAGACCGGTCAGGCCACCGGCAGCCAGGCCGTTGGGGACCTCGAAGCAGTCAACGCCCAGGGCGAACACGAAGGAGCCGGCCACGATCAGGAAGGCCTCCTTGAGGTATCGGCGCCAGTCGACCTTCTTCACGAGGCATCCTTTCTGCCAACGGCCCACCTGTGGTAGGCAATCACGAACGGATCGAGGTCACCGTCCTGCAAGACGGAGTCGACGTTGCTCGTCTCGAGTCCGGTGCGCGTGTCCTTCACCAGCTGGAAGGGGTAGAGGACGTAGTTTCTAATCTGGTTGCCAAACGAGATCTCGCTCTTGGGGCCGCGCAGCGCCTCAAGCTCGGCCTCGCGCTTCTCGCGCTCCATCTCGTACAGGCGGCTCCTGAGAATCTGCATGGCGACGGCCTTGTTCTGCAGCTGGCTTCGCTCGTTCTGGCAAGTGACGACCGTCCCGGTCGGGAGGTGCGTGATGCGCACGGCCGAGTCGGTCGTGTTGACGCCCTGGCCGCCGGGGCCAGACGCGTGGTAGACGTCGATGCGAAGGTCGTTTTGATCTATCTCGACCTCGATGTCATCGGGCAGGACGGGAACGACGTCGACGCCGGCAAAGGTCGTCTGGCGGCGCTTCTTCGCGTCCGTAGGCGAGATTCGGACAAGCCTGTGCACGCCCTTCTCCGCGCGGAGCATTCCATAGGCATTCTTGCCGGAGACCGTGAAGGTCGCTCGATCCAAGCCGATGACCTCGGCGGGCGTGACGTCGTTGAGGTCGACCTTCCAGCCGCGCTTGTCGCAGTAGCGCAGGTACATGCGGAAGAGCATGTCACACCAGTCTTGTGCCTCGAGTCCGCCCTGTCCGGGCGTGATGGTGACGATCGCGTCGCCATGGTCAAGGTCATCCGTAAACCAGCTGGAAAGCTCGAGTTCGGCGAGGCTCTTCCTGAGCTCCCCGGCGAGGCGCGCGGCCTCTTCCCCCAGCTCGTCGTCGCCCACCTCGTCGCCAAGCTCAAGCGCCGCGACCGCGTCGTCGAGCTTCTGGTGGGCGTCTTCGATGTTCTGGACGTCCTCGCGTGCGCGCGTCAGCTCGGCCATTGTGGAGCTGGCTGCCTCCGCATCATCCCAGAATCCTGGTTCCGCGCTCTTGCGCTCCAGCTGCGCGACATCATGCCTGCGCAGGTCGATGTGCAGGTAACCTTCCACCTCATCAAGACGGGCCTTGAGCGCCTCGATGTCTGCGTGCGTAATTCCTGTCATGCGAGCTATTTCCTACCGTGGCAGTTCTTGAACTTCTTGCCGCTGCCGCAGGGGCAGGGGTCGTTGCGGCCGACATTGACGTACGGGTTGGGGTCCTCCGACTTCCTGTAGGTGCTTGCCTTGGTGGGAGCGGAAGCGCCCCGGACGGCCTGGGCGCGCGTGACGCGCGTCCTCGTGACGCCGTCGGCATGGTCGCCGTCGACCTCGCCGGGGCCCGAGTACTTCGCACCGCGAAGTTCCTCGGCCTCGTCGCTGCTTGTTGGTGCGGGCGCGACGCCCTGAGCGAGCTCGATGCGAAGAATGGTCTGGAGGAAGTCCTCGTACATCGTGTTGACGAGCTCGGTAAAGGCGGCGTACGCCTCGGCCTTGTACTCCACGAGCGGGTCGCGCTGGCCGAAGCCGCGCAGGCCGATGCCCGTCTTCAGGTAGTCCATCTCCTGCAGGTAGGACATCCAGCGCGTGTCGATAACGCGAAGCATGACCTGGGCGGAGAGCTCATGCATGATGGCGTCCGAGAGGCGCTCGGACTTCTCGGAGTAGCACTTGAGGACGAAGTCGTCCACAACCTCCTCAATTTCGTCGCCCTCGGCATCCTCGTCGAACTCGGGAAGGTCGGCCCTTCCCGTAAGGTCGGCGACCCACTTGCGAAGGCCCTTGACGTCCCAGTCGCCCGAATCAATCTCGCTGGAGCAGAACTCCCCCACGCGACGCTCGACGACGTCGTGGGTGACCTCCTCGACATGGGCGACCAGGTCCTTGCCGTCCAGAATCCTGTTGCGCTCCTCGTAGATGACCGTACGCTGCTTGTTCATGACGTCATCGTAGTCAAGAACGTTCTTGCGCATCGAGAAGTTGATCTCCTCGACCTTGTGCTGCGTGTTCTCGATCGCCTTCGTGACCATCTTGGCCTGAATGGGCATGTCCTCCGGCATGTCGTACTTCGCCATCATCTGCGCGATCTTGTCCATCCTGTCGCCACCGAACAGGCGCATGAGGTCGTCGTCCAGCGACAGGTAGAACTGGGTCTCGCCGGGGTCGCCCTGACGACCGGAACGACCGCGAAGCTGGTTGTCGATTCGGCGGCTCTCATGGCGCTCGGTGCCGATAACGCACAGGCCGCCAGCCTCGATGACCGCGTCCTTCTCCTTTGCGCAGACCTCTCGAGCACGCTCGAAGTACTCGTTGCGCTGCTCGGGAGTGACCTCCTCCGGATCGATGCCGTCCTGGTCCATGAGCTCCTTGGCAAGAACGTCAGGGTTACCGCCCAAGAGGATGTCCGTACCACGGCCTGCCATGTTGGTGGCGATGGTCACCGCGCCCTCGCGGCCGGCCTGCGCAACAATCTGCGCCTCTCGCTCGTGGTACTTCGCGTTGAGCACCTCGTGGGCGATGCCCCTCTTGTCGAGGATCCTCGAGAGCCTGTCAGAGCTCTCGATGGAGACGGTGCCGACCAGGACCGGCTGGCCTGTGGCGTGACGTCTCGCGACGTCCTCGGCAACCGCATTGAACTTCGCGTCGAGCGACTGGTACACCAGGTCGTCGTAGTCCTTGCGGATGACGGGCTTGTTGGGAGGAATGACCTGAACGGCCAAGCCATAGATCTCTCGGAACTCCGCGTCCTCGGTCATTGCGGTGCCGGTCATGCCGGACAGCTTGTCGTACAGGCGGAAGTAGTTCTGGAGCGTGATGGTTGCGAGGGTCTGGTTCTCCTCGCGGACAAGGACGCCTTCCTTGGCCTCGATTGCCTGGTGCAGCCCCTCGGAGTAGCGCCTGCCCTCCATGATTCGGCCGGTGAACTCGTCGACGATCTTGACCTCGCCATCCATCACGACGTACTGCTGGTCGCGATGGAACATGTACTGGGCCTTGAGCGCCTGCTGGAGGTGGTTGACAAGCTGGCCGCTCATGTCGGCGTAGATGTCGTCGATGCCCAGGTTGTTCTCGATCTTCTTCAGGCCGATGTCCGTGGCCGAAATGGTGTGCTTCGCCTCGTCCATCTCGAAATCGACGTCAGGCTTGAGACCTCGCACGGCGCGTGCGAAGTCCTTGTAGGTGCCGGCAGACTTCGTGCCCGCGCCGGAGATGATGAGCGGCGTCCTGGCCTCGTCGATCAGAATCGAGTCGACCTCGTCGACGATGGCGAAAGAGTGTCCGCGCTGGACGCGCATGTTCGCCCTGCCGACCATGTTGTCGCGCAGGTAGTCGAAGCCGAACTCGGAATTCGTGCCGTAGGTCACGTCGGCCTCATAGGCGGGCTTCTTGAGGTTCAGCTTCATGCCGTTCTGGAGCAGGCCGACCTTCATGCCCATAAAGCGATAGATCTGGCCCATCCACTCGCTGTCTCGCTTGGCGAGGTAGTCGTTTACGGTAACGATGTGCACGCCCTTGCCGGGGATGGCGTTCAGGTAGCCCGCCAGCGTGGAGACGAGCGTCTTGCCCTCGCCGGTCTTCATCTCGGCAATCATGCCGCGGTGAAGCGCAATGGCGCCGATCACCTGAACGTCGAAGTGCCTCATCCCAACCGTACGCCACGACGCCTCGCGCATTGCCGCAAAGGCCTCGGGCAGTAGCTCGTCGAGCGTCTCGCCGTTCTGGTAGCGCTCGCGGAACAGAGCCGTCTGTCCCCTGAGCTCCTCGTCGCTCATGGCCTTGAACTTGGGCTCCTGATCGTTGACGCTCTGGGCGATCTTCTCGATCTCCTTAAGCTGCTTGTCGGCGCCACGCGACAACAGACGAGAGAAAAAGTTGGGCATGAGAAATCCTTAGGCACTCAAGGGGAGAAGAGCGTGACTCTACTCCCCAGACTATTCAGCGATTTTTACTTTATCAATTGGCACCCGCAGACAGTGCCTCTCACGCGTCAACCATCAAAACGGCACCATGGCGGCGCGTTTCGGCCGCTTCCGGAGCATTCTGCAGGCGTTCTCCGGCCTATTGTGTACCCATAGCCCGACTTCTAGTCGCACTCAATCCAGTCGCCCGGCATCACGTGCCGCCCGCCGAATACAGCACCCCCCCCGCAAGGAATAATGCGGGTCGAAAAAGCCGCGGCCGAACCTCTCTCGGCTCGGTCGCGGCGAGCCAGACTCGCGTCAGGCGGCTCCCTTCCTATGTTGGCCCCAGCTTTTCTCTCTTAGCTTGCGATGCCTCTTTCGCCAATGTCGCTTGTCCCACGTCCGCCTAGACTAGCGCCGAACCCATGCGAGTCTGCAGCATCCGTTCGCTCCCTTGGCTCGCCTTCGTCTCTCGCCATGTCCGTTGGCTCGTCGGCCGTGTCGCACGGGCCGTTCGAAGAGGGCGACGGGTCGCACGCGATGCCCTCCTCCATCTCGCGCCCCTCTTGCGCCGACACCCCTTCGTCGCTTCGGTCCGACTGTCCTTCGCCGACAATTTCCTCGACCATGGAGAGGATCTCCAGACTCGGACGAATCCCGAGCTCCGAATACAGCGTCGTCTTGTGTTTTCGGAAGGCGTAGAGCGCCTCGGAGCGTAGGCCCAGACCCTTAAGGGAGCCAAGCAGAACGAGCAGCGCGTCTTCCCTGCTCGGCCACTTGTCGAAAACTGCGCGCGAGAGCTCGGCCGCCAGATAGTACCTACCAGACCTCAGGGCGCACTGTGCCCCTTCGACGCAGCTGCTCGCATAGAGCCGATCGATTCTCTCAATCTTGCGCGCCGCGTTGCCGGTCACGTCACTTGCCACGTAAGCCGGGCCACCCTCATACATCTGATGGACGACGACGGCCTTCCGCGCCCTCGCCTCATCGTCACAGCCGCCCGCAAGAACGCGCTGGCAGATCTCGTTGAAGCGGTCCACGTCGAACTCGACATCACCCTCGCCGACAGTCACATACCCACCGTGCCGCGAGCTGTGCACGGGATCGAACCCCATGTACCTTCCGCCGAGCGCCGACCTGAGAGATGCAATGGCCTCATAGAGCTTCTGAGCCCCCGTGGCATAGTCGTCCTCGCCCCAAATGCAACGGAGAAGTTCGACCTTGCGCATCTTGTGCCCTGGCGTGAGGGCGAGAAGCGCAAGGACATCCTTTGCCCTTCTCTTGTTGATTCGGGAAAACGGCACCAGGCGGCCGTCAACGCGAACCTCGAATGAGCCCAAAACCTTTACCTGGACGCGCTTCGCCTTGGCATCCGCCTCACCCGCGGGCGGAACGGTCGGCGTCAGCGAGCCCGAGTCATCGTCACGCTCCTCGACCCCCGGCACCGCACGGCCCGAAACGCGTCGCCAGTTTGCCGGGATAAGCCCTCGGAAACACTCGGACGCATCCCCAAGGTCATTGCACAGGAACCAAAGAGCCCAGCTCACTTCATGGGACACGCCGCTTCTGCTCAGCGAGTCAAGCCTCACCCTCGAGTCATCGCCCACGCAGGCCTTGTAGAGCATGCGGGCAAGGTCGCCAAGCGCACCATTCTCGATCTCGCCGGGACGATACGATAGCTCTTCTCCCAACTTAGCCTCAGCTGCATACGTGATGAGCGTGGCAGCGTCACGCAAATAGGTGCAACCGCAGGCATCGGCCCTCTTTATTGCTTGGCGCGCCCTGACATAGCCTCTCTTGCAGCTGCCAAGCCTCACGTCACCTACAGCCGCAGCCAGCAGAAACACGATTTCGGCAACGCGGTCGCCATGGGCCGACGCACGAGAGATTGCCCTCTCCGCATTCCTGAACACGGCGTCAAACCCCATAACGGTCCACAGAGCCTCGTTGAAGTAGTCGCGGTATGCCTCCAAAAGCTTAGAGCCAGTCGATGAGACGACGCGTTTCAGAGACTCTCGCCCAAGTTCGTCATCCCTTGAGCCGCGCTCGCCCAATAGCAATGACGCAATTCTGAAGTCATCGTGTATAAACAGCGATGTCAGGTCATTTACATGCACGCAAGCTTCTGAATTTATTAAGGACTCATATACATCTGAGAAGTGCCCATCTATCAAGGCTCTGCACGCGTTGAGATGCTCGACGAGGCGCAGCGCGAACTCGTCTTGGCACCCATAGCGAGGATCAGGAGAATAGCGCGTCACCATCCCCGCCAGTGCCTTGCGCGAGAGACACAAGAGACATGCCTTCATCTGCTGGTTGACGTCGTCGCTCGGTGAGATGTACGGCAAACGCTGCTCGTAGTAATGATTCGACTCGAGACCATCCCCAGATCCACCGCCTGAACACGCAGCAAGGCCGTTTTCGGACCCCTCGCCATGTCCGCCAAGGGGCTCAGGAAGAGCGCCCTCTTCAAATGTAAGGGGAGCATCACCTGGAAGGCCAAGGACTTTTGGCAGGTCACCTTGCTCACCCTCAAGTGACCTCGCGGCCCAGAAGGCCCACGAGCGGCGTGCGAGAACCGTATCTGCCCACTCGATTTCCGACTGCTGGGGAAGGTGTGCATCCACGAGCGCCAAAGCGCCCGCGTTGATGAAGTCGACGCCGAAATCGCACGACAGCTCTTTCAGGAAAGCTCCATCATGACTCAGGCCCGCGACGATAGCGCAACGGCCATACTCGCCAAGGCGAGCGAGCGTGCACGCCGCACTCTGAATGACGACCTCCGACGAATCAAGGCATCCATAGAGGGCCGGCAGTGCCGCGGAGAAGAGTGTGTCGTCACACACTCCGGCAACACTAAAAGTTCGCGCGAGGAGATTAGCACCGAAAAAGGGTGCGTCTGCTTCCAGCGACGCAGCCATATCGTCATCGAAGCGACAGGCGTCTGAAAGATCGTCAAAGTCACCCCGGCCGATAAGAATCATAGCGAGACGTACCCGCTTCTCCTCATCCGTAAGGGAATCTCGCACCGCAGAGGTGACGCAAGCCCTAAGGGCTTCGACGTAAGCGGGAAGGACGTTACCTCGAGAGGCGTGCTCAGAAACGCCAACAAAAGAGCTTGCGAGCGCAGGGACCCCATTGGCAAGCCAAAGATACTTGCCGTCTCCCTCAATTGGGCAAATCAGGTCTCGGCTCCTAACGATGGCGTACCCATGGCAAGAGTCCACTAGAGTGGCCTCTTCAGGACGAAGAGCGACAATCACCGAGAAGCCCTGTCCAGACAGCCTGGCGAGCGCGTTGGCCTCACGGTCCGCGTCAAACTCGTCTGCGGCGGGCATGCCATCAATTAGTATGAAGCGCTCCCCGCTGCCAGCGGATGAGGCTATGCTTCGTGCATAACGCCCCATGCGAGAAGGAACCTCACGACTGTCACAATCGCAGAAAGAAACCTGGTCAACAAAAGCACCGTTCTGACGTGCGAGACGAGCGAAACAGTCAAGGGCATACGACTTGCCAAGGCCAGAATCCGCAACAAGAAACATAAGGTGAGATGGCGAATCAACGACGCGAGAGCAGATGCCGCAAAGGTCATCCGGCGTTAGGAGACCAAGGCCAACAGAAGACGCCTCCACAGCATTGGCATACTTGCATGGGGGTACAATGAGATCTTTTGAACTTATCATAGCTAAAACCCTTTGATTTATGTTTACACAATTGGATTGATGCATGCATCCTTGAATCAAGATTAGTTCTATCCAATTGGTCAACAAAAAGAAAGAGTTATGCATGAAAGATTTTGCCACCGTGATAGATTTCTTTGCAGATAACTGTCACTTGAAATTCTTTCTTAAAGTGGCACCTTAGAAAGGTTCAAAACATCAGCCTCCCGCCGGCATACGGGGGGAGGCCCCCGGCCGCAGAGCCGGGGGCCTCCCCCACGCGAAATGCCCCTAGTTGGTCAGCGGCGTCCTGCTCTCCCACGGACTGACTCCGCAGTACCATCGGCGCTCGGGGGCTTAACTTCTGGGTTCGGAATGGGACCAGGTGTGCCTCCCCTGCCATGGCCGCTGACCAACTAGGGGCATTCTGTTGTCACGGGGCCTTCGCCGCCGTGCCCTGGGGGCCGCACAGCGCGACGCGGACGACGCCTCTCCAAGAGGACCGCTCCGATCCGGAACACATGTAAAGGAAGGGAAGAGCTCGACCGATTAGTACTGCTCGGCTGAACGCCTCGC
>NZ_FOGP01000006.1 GCF_900111255.1 Parafannyhessea umbonata | reverse complement strand
CGGCTTTCGACCTCGTGGCGGCGTCGTACAAAGTTCTTCGGGTCATGAAAGAAGCCTCCCTTTTCTCATGTCCAAGAAAAGGGAGGCGGTTCAGTGATGGGGGCCGCCTTTTGTGCTGGTCTGTGTCGGTGGTGCGTTGGCGTTGCCTGGCTTGCGTCCGAGTCGCCTGCTGCTGCGTTTGTGGTGCGTGCCGCTATGCCTGGGCTTCCTGCTGCTTTGCCGTGATTCTTACGATGCAGTGGTGGCTGCCCTCGGCGATGGTCTCCTTCAGCTCGTAATTGAGCGTGCCGATCTCCTCGATGGCGCCGCGGTCCTCCTCCATGGCGATGTCGCAGAGCTTGACCACCTCCTCGGGCGTGGCACCCAGCTCCCTCCAGGCCGTCACCAGGGGGCACTCGTTGAACTCGACCTCGAACGTGTCATCGGTGAGCTCGAGCGTCTTCAGCTTGAGGACCGAGCGGGATGGCTCTGCGGTAAAGGTCTTGGCGAACTCGCGCGTGGTCTTGACGCCGGCATAGCGCCCGTGGGCCGCGTCGTAACCGCTTTGGCGGATGGCCTGGTGCAGGGGGCCGTCGCCCTTCTCTTCTGCGAGCCACTTGCGTCCGAGGTACCACAGCCACTCCGCGCAACCGGCACGCTCGTCGCGAGCCTCCTCTATGCCGAGGCTCGTGCGGAACCCCTCTTCGTCCAGGGACTCAATCTGGTTGGTCGTCTGGTCTGCCATGCTATGCCCCCTGCTTGAACTCGGTCCAGAGGTCGTCGTACGCCTTCTGCGCGTCGGCAGTCAGGCTCTGGTTCAGCTGGTAGTTGTCCAGGATCTCGTCGGGAATGATTGCGACGCTGTTCTGGTCGACGTACTCCTGGATGCCCTCCTTGAAGCCGTCGCCGATGTTGCTGTTGTGGTAGTGGGTGTGCTCGACGGCCGTGGCCGCGACCTCGGGACGCAGCACGTAGTCCAGGAAGGTGTAGACGTTGTCGAGGTTGGGTGCCTGGGACGGGACGACGAACGCGTCGATGCCCAGCGTGGTCGACTCCTTGGGGTAGGTGAACTTGAGCGACGGGTCTGCGAGGACGCCGGCGACGGCCTGGGCGCCCGTGTGGTACGAGGCGATGGCATCGCCGTTGGTCACCACGAACTCGGGCGAGTCGGTGTTGAACGCCTTGATGCTGGGCCTGAGCCTGTCGAGGAACTCCTTCGAGCCCTTGATGACGTTTACGTCCTGCGTGTTGAAGTCGCCGCCGCTCACCACGATGGCGGTGCCGATGATGTCGCGCTCGCTGTCGGTCACGACGACGTTGCCCGCAAGCGACGGGTCCGCAAGGTCGGCGAAGCTCTCGAAGCTGAGGTTGGTGCGCGCGGGGTTGAAGAGGATGGCGGCCGAGCTGATCCAGTAGGGGATGGAGAGGTCGCCGTCGGGGTCGAAGTACTGCTTCTGCAGGCGTGGGTCGACGTTCTTGAGGTTGCTCAGCTTGGAGGCGTCGATCTTCTGGAGCAGACCCTCGTCGGCCGCGATCTTGATGCTGTAGTCGGTAGTGAGGATGACGTCGTAGTCTGCGCCGCCGGTTGCCTCGAGCTTCGCGAGCATCTCCTCGCAGGTCGAGAAGTACGAGTAGTTGATGGTGATGCCCGTCTCCTCCTGGAAGCCCTCGACGACCTTGGGCGGGACGTACTCCTGCCAGGTGTAGAGGTTCAGGACCTTGCTGCCGCCGTCCGAGCTGCCCGAGTCGCTCGAGCCAGACGTCGAGATGGTTGAGCCGCAGCCCGAGAGGAGGCCTGCGTTCAGGGCGCCGAGGGCGCTGCCGCCCGCAAGGCTGAGGAACTGTGATCTAGAGAGGTAGGCGTTGGGTCTGAACATGGTGTGGTCCTTTGCTGTGTCGTGGATGGTGCGTGCCGTGCTGTCTTGCGTGTGATGGTTGGCTGGTGTTGACTATGCCGCCACGGCCGCGCGACTATGCGGCTGCCTGGAGCTGGGGTGCATCGCCTCCATCCGCCTGCGTCGTCGCGCGCTCGCGCTCCCTCTGTCGTGCGCGCCTCTCGAGCCTGAGCCTGATGAGGTAGAAGGCGACTACCGCCACGGAGAGGGAGACGATGAGGAGGGAGCAGAGCGCCTTGGTCGTGGGCTGCGGGTGCAGCTTGACCTGCGAGTAAATCAGTACGGGGAGGGTCGAGCTGGTGGCGCCTGCCGTGAAGAAGCTGATGACCACGTCGTCGAACGAGAGGACGAAGCCCAGGGCGGCCGCCGAGACGACGGCAGGGACGAGCTCGGGAAGCACGATGGAGAAGAACGTGCGCAGCGGGCTAGCGCCCAGGTCCTGCGAGGCCTCGACGAGCGAATGGTCGAAGCCCGCGAGCCTCGTGGATACCAGGATGACCACGTAGGGGATGCAGAACGTGGCGTGCGAGACCACGAGCGAGACGTTGCCGAAGGGGATGCCGACCAGGGCGTAGAACGACATGAACGCGATGCCCAGGACGACTTCGGGAAGCAGGAGCGGCAGGAGGTTGAGCTGGTCGAAGACCCTGCGCCCGGGGAAGTGCGAGCGCGAGAGGGTGAGCGCCGCGGGGATGCCGATGACGAGCGAGACTGCAACAGCCTGGATGCCCACGGTGAGGCTCGTGGCGAGCGACTTCGAGATCTCGTGGTTGCCGCCAAGCTGCCGGTACCAGTCGAGCGTGAAACCCGTGAAGTCGGCCGAGGACGAGACCGGGTTGGCGTTGAACGAGTACGCGACGATGACGATGATGGGCAGGTAGAGGAAGAGGAACAGCAGTGCCGTGTAGATGCGCGCTCCGGTGCCAAGACGCGTCTTCATCTAGATCACCTCGATCTGGTCGGACTTCGAGAGGCGCTTTCCGAGGGCGACGAGCCCGATGGTGGCCACGGTCATGACGACGGCGAGGGCGGCTCCGAAGGGCCAGTCGTGGGACTCGACGAACTGGCTCTTGACGAGGTTGCCCAGGAGCACCGTCTGAGAGCCGCCGAGCATGTCCGAGACGTAGAACAGGCCGACGGAGGGGACGAATACCATTAGGCAGCCTGATGCGATGCCGGGCGTCGAGTTTCGGACCGTCACGTCCAGGAAGGCCTGCCACGCGCTGGCGCCCAGGTCCCTGGATGCCTCCAGCAGGCTGCCGTCGATCTTCTCGATGGAGTTGTAGAGGGGCAGGACCATGAGGGGCAGGAGCGTGTAGATGGTGCCCATGAGCACGGCCCCGTCGGTGTAGAGCAGCTGGAGGGGCTCCCTCGTCGCGCCGATGGCGAGAAGGGCCGCGTTGATAACGCCCCTGCTCTGCAGCAGGATGTCCCAGCCGTAGATGCGGATGACGCTGCTGACGAAGAAGGGCAGCTCGACCGCCACGAGCGCCAGAAGCCTCCACCTGTGGTCTATGCGGGTGAGGAAGTACGCGAAGGGGTAGCCGATGAGCAAGGTGAGCGCGGTTGCGAGCGTGGCGACCACGAACGACTGGCCGAACACCTGGAGGTATGCCGGCTCGAACAGGCGCTGGTAGTTCTGGAGGGTGAAGCTCAGGCTGAAGCCCCAGCCGCTCTGCGGGGTGCAGAAGCTCACGAGGACGATGTAGGCCAGGGGCACCAGGAGCAGAAGGACGTACCAGGCAAACGCCGGCGCGATGCCGAGCGCTCGGCCCCTCTGGCCCGCGCTCATCGGGCGCCTCCCACGATAACGGCGTCGTGGCCGGGCCAGCTGACCCAGACGCGCGTGCCTGCGTTAAGGTTCTGCTCGACCAGGGAGTTGTTCGCGTGCAGGCGCTTGCCGCCGTCGAGCTCGATGACTGCCTTGTAGTAGGAGCCCAGGAACTGGGAGGAGCGCACCTCTCCCTGGAAGGCCGTGTTCTTCTCGTCCACCACCTGCTGGGTGTAGCGGATGTGCTCCGGGCGGACGGAGACCACCACGCTGTCTCCGGGCGAGAAGGACGTGCCCTCCAGCGCGCGGGCGCCTGCCTCGCCATGGGGGAAGCGGACTCGGTAGAGGCCGGCGCCCTCGTCTGCCGCGACCTTTGCCTCGAGCAGGTTGGTGTCTCCGATGAAGTCGGCCACGTACTCGGTCTGGGGCGCCTGATAGATCTCCTCGGGCGTGCCGACCTGCTCGAAGCGCCCGTTGCGCAGGACGCCGATGCGGTCGGACATGCTGAGGGCCTCCTCCTGGTCGTGCGTGACATAGACGAAGGTGATCCCGATCTCGCGCTGCATGCGCTTGAGCTCCAGCTGCATCTGCTTGCGCAGCTTGAGGTCGAGGGCGCCCAGCGGCTCGTCCAGCAGCAGGACGTTGGGCTTCAGCACGATGGCGCGGGCAATGGCGGCCCGCTGCCGCTGACCGCCCGACAGCTCGCTGGGCTTGCGGTCGCCGTAGTCGGAAAGCCGCACCAGTTCGAGGGCGCGCTTCACCTCGCGCTCGATCTGGCCCTTGGCAACGTGGCGGATCTTCAGGCCGTAGGCGACGTTCTGGTACACGTTCATGCTGGGGAAGAGCGCGTAGCTCTGGAAGACGGTGTTGAGCTCGCGCTTGTTGGGCGGAAGCGCGGTGACGTCTTCGCCGTTCACGTAGACCGCGCCCGAGTCGGGGGCCTCGAGGCCCGAGATGATCCTGAGCGTGGTCGTCTTGCCGCAGCCGCTCGAGCCTAGCAGCGTGAAGAACTCCCCGCGCCTGAGCTCGAAGGACACGTCGTCCAGAACGCGGACGTCCCCGAACGACTTGCTGAGGTGCTCGACTCTCAAGACGACGTCCTCATCTGCGGGAACGAGGCCCTGGCCGGAGTGGTCCGCCTCCGGCTTTGCGGGCGTGGACGCTACCTCCTGCCCCTTCTTCTGCTCCGCGTCTCGACCGCCGAGCTGCGGCCTGAGCCGTATCCTCTTCTTGGGCTTCGTCTGGGTAAGTGTGGTCATATTGCCCTCCCTGGCCATGACTGTCCCGTCGGCGGCGTGCCGATGGGTGGTGCGACGGCTTGCGTCTCATGTGTTGTTCGCTTGTTGCTTGGTGCTTGGGGACACCTGTGCGCGGGCGAGTCGCTGGGCGTCGCCGCGGACGCCGTCGCCCGCGCGAGGGAGTTAGCGGCTACAGCCGCTGGGACAGACGCCAGTAGACATGCAGAAGGGCTTGCCCATGCGGGTGCGAGTCTGCTGCATTGCCTGAGTCATGCCCTTCTCCTCTCGTTCGTTGCGTCCGTGGGCGGGGCCCGTGCCCCGCGCGTCTCGAACACTATACTCCTACCAAAGTGCTAGGAGTTAGTAAATTTGGGCAATTCTGGTTATCGATTTTGCTAATAGCAAAATGAGTCGCCCGCTCCGCCGACCGACCTTCTCCCCTTTATTCGTGAAGCGCGGCAAGGTGGTGGGCCAACCTGCTAACCTTTCGGTGTTTACGCAGTTCGCATCGTGAGGACGTTTTGATGGGTGCTCCCAAACATATGAGAAGAACCACTGCCGCGGCTTCCCGGGCCATCCCTCCCGTGGTCGCGTCTCCCAAGGACAGGCGGGTGGTCGAGGCCAAGTCCGCATCGGCCGCCGGCCCGGATGCCGTCCAGGGCGACGAGCAGATGGGCGCCGCCACGCGCCAGGCCGTCGGTCGCTCCGCCGCTCTGATGAGCGCGCTGGTCGTCGTCAGCCGCATAACGGGCTTCGCCCGCACCTGGGCCCAGGCCTACGCGCTGGGCGTCACGGCGCTGGCCAGTGCCTACACCGTGGCCAACAACATGCCCAACCAGCTGTACGAGCTGGTTGCGGGCGGCATGATCATGACGGCGTTCCTGCCCGTCTACATGTCGGTCAAGAAGCGCGCGGGCTCGCAGGGCTCGACGGACTACGCCTCCAACCTTCTCTCCATCGTCACGCTGCTCATGGGCATCCTGACCGTGGTCTCGTTCGCGCTCGCGGAGTGGATCATCTGGACGCAGTCGTTCTCGGCGAGCGCCGACTTCGATGCGCAGATGTCGACCTACTTCTTCAGGTTCTTCGTGATCGAGGTCGTGCTCTACGCCATGAGCTCCATCGTCTCGGGCATCCTCAACGCCGAGCGCGACTACCTGTGGAGCAACGCCGCGCCCATCTTCAACAACCTCATCTGCATCGCGTCCTTCCTGCTCTACGCGCTGTTCCGCGAGTCAAGCCCGATGCTGGGCATCCTCGCGCTCGCCGTGGGCAACCCCCTGGGCGTCCTGGTGCAGGTGGTCATGCAGCTGCCGGCGCTCTCCCGCCATGGCATCAGGCTGCACGCCCGCATCGACTGGCATGACCCCGCCCTGCGCGAGACCCTGACCATCGGCGTCCCCACACTCGTCGTGACCGTCGCTTCGTTTCCCACGGTTGCGGTCCAGACCAGCAGCGCCCTGCAGGTGACCGCCGCCGGAGCCTCGGTGGCCTACTACGCGCGCCTTTGGTACATGCTGCCGTACTCGGTGTTCGCGGTGCCCCTGACCGTGGCCATGTTCACCGAGCTGAGCGACTATGCCTCCAACGGCGACATGGAGTCCTTCAAGCGGGGCATTCGCTTCGGCACCGAGAGGATCGTCTTCTTGCTCGTTCCCTTCGCCATGTTCCTCGTGATCTTCTCGCCCTGCCTCATCACGCTCCTTGCGGGCGGCAAGTTCGACGCGCAGGGCCTCGACGACACCATCGTCTACCTCACCTGGCTCGCGACGGCGCTGCCGTTCTACGGCATCAGCACCTACATCCAGAAGATCTGCTCGTCGCTCAGGCGCATGAACTTCTTTGCGGTCGCGACCGTCATCGCGGCGGCGGTCCAGGTGGCCTTCTGCTTCCTGACCACCGACATCCTGGGCCTGCCGGGCGTGGCGTTCTCGTCGACCCTGTTCTTCGCCGCGGTCGACGTGGTGAGCTTCCTGCACATTCGCAAGCAGATCGGCGCGCTCGGCCTGCGCTCGATGTTCTTCTCGTTCGTCCGCTCGCTGGTGCTCGGCGCGCTGGGCTGCGCCGTCGCCATGGGCATCTTCCTGCTGCTCCAGGCGACCATCGGCTCGTGGAGCGGGTCGCTCCTGCGCAGCCTGATCTACTGCGTCTGCGCCGGCATCCCGGCGGTGGCGGTCACCTTCGGCGGCGCGGTGCTGCTGAGGTTCCCCGAGGGCGAGGCGGTCGGCTCGCTGCTGTCGCGCTTCTCGCGACGCTAGGGGGTGCTGGCCCGGTCGTGCGCCGGCCACCGCAAGGTGTCATCGTGATGGGTTTTTGCTCGGGGCGTGCTCATGGCGCGCCCCGTCTGCTTATATGGATGGGATTCTAGGTTTTGCGCCGCGTCCCGCGCGGCTCCCAAGCGCCGCCCCCCCGGGTGGCAACCGAAGGAAGGCAGATCGTTGGATTATCGCATCGAGAATGACCCCAAGAGCTGGAACGAAATCGTAGAGTCCTGCGGCGGCCACCCGCTCCAGGCCTGGCAGTGGGGCCAGCTTAAGTCGCAGACCGGTCCGTGGGACGCCAAGCGCGTCGTCTGCCTCGAGGGGGGAGAGGTCGTGGGCGCCGCCCAGGTCCTCCTGCGCACTCTGCCCTTCCCGTTCAAGATGATGGCCTACGTGCCGCGTGGCCCGCTTGCCAAGGATCCCGCGCTCCTGCCCGAGGTGGCAGACGCCATTGCCGAGTGGTGCCGCAAGAACACCGCCGCAATCACCGTCAAGATTGACCCGGCCGTGACCGAGCTCAAGCTGTCCGACTCCTGGCGCAAGAGCGAGCGCGTGCTGGTCAAGAAGACCGCCGTCATGGACCTGACTCTCGACGAGGACGCGCTCAACAAGTCCATTCCCAATCGCAAGTGCAGGCAGTACATCCGCAAGTCCGCACGCGACGGCATCGTCTTCCGCGCCGCGACCAAGGACGACCTGGACCAGGTTCTGTCGATCTACCACAACACCGCCGAGGCCGACGGCTTTGCGCTGCACGCCGACGAGTTCTATCGCGCCGCGTTCGACGTGATGGATGGCATCAACCAGTTCTACGTTGCCGAGAAGGACGGAGAGATCCAGGCCTTCCTGTGGAACGTCACCACGAAGGGCGGCACCGCGTTCGAGCTCTGGGGCGCCGTGACCGACGCCGGCAAGCGCAGTCGTGCGAACTACGGCCTGAAGTGGCACGCGATTCTGGACGCGAAGGCAAAGGGCGCCCTCTACTACGACCTCAATGGTCTTCTCAACGATGGCATCAGCGACTTCAAGATGCTGTTCGTGAAGGAGCCCACCTTCTGGATCGGCTCGTTCGACTGCCGCCTGAAGGCCCTCGCCGGCCTGTGGGACTGGGCGCTCACCCGTCACCGCATCCGCCAGAGTGCCTCGAGCGTCCAGCAGGATACCTCCGAGCAGCGCTAACATCTGCCACAGGCGGCCTCGAGCCGCGTCACCGCACCACGTCCATCCCATGATCGGAGCACACATGACCCAGGGTCAGACCAGGACAGACCTCGTATCCGTCGTCATCGCGGGCGACATTGGCGCCTACGCGCTAGGGCGCGAGATGCACGAGGCCTTCGGCGTCAGGAGCATCTGCGTGGCGCCCCTGCCTATCGGCGCGATCCGGCACTCAAAGATCTTCGACTGGCACCGCGTCGAGTCGCTCTCGCAGGAGCACCTGCGCGATGCCCTGCGCGACATCGCGGCCGCCAACGCCGGCAAGACCGTCTTTGTGCTGTCCAACGCCGACCCGATCATCGCGATCCTGAGCCGCCTGGCAGCGGAGCTTCCCGACAACCTGGTCATGTGCATGCCTCCCGCCGAGGTCGTCGACCTGGTCTCCGACAAGGTCGAGTTCGCGCGCCTCTGCGAGCAGAACGGCCTCGAGGCACCGCTTTCGCTGGTCGCTCGCTGCGGCGGCGACGAGGCGTGGCCCGTATGGGAGAAGGACTTCCCCCTGGTGCTGAAGCCCGCCTACTCTCCCGAGTATGCCGCCTACATCGCGCGCGGCTTCCAGAAGGTCTACTACGTCCAGAGCCAGCAGGAGCTCGAGGGCATCCTGACGTCGCTTCGCGAGGCCGGCTTTGCGGGTGACATGCTGGTGCAGGAGCTCATCGAGGGCGACGACACCTGGATGGACTCCATCACCCTGTACCTTGACCAGCGAGGGGAGTGCACGCTCTTCGGTTCGGCGCGCGTCCTGCTCGAGGATCACGCCCCCGCCATGCTGGGCAACCCCGTCGCGATGATCACCCAGCAGGTGCCCGAGCTCTGGCAGAAGACCTCCCAGATGCTCAAGTCCGTGGGCTACCGCGGCTTCGCCAACTTCGACATCAAGCGCGATCCCAAGCACCCGGGCCGCTACGTGTTCTTCGAGGTCAACCCGCGCATCGGGCGCAACTCGTTCTACAACCTGGCCGCGGGCGTGAACCCTGTCGAGCTGGCCGTGCGCGACCTGGTAGACCACGAGGCGGTCGAGCCCCAGACCGCCTCTGACAAGGTGCTCTACACGCTCGTCCCCGTGAGCCTGCTGCGCAAGTATGTGCGCGACCCGCAGCTGCTCGAGCAGGTCAACGGCCTGGTCAAGAAGGGCCTCGTGTTCGACCCGCAGCGCTACAAGAAGGATTGGGGCCTCCGCCGCGCCCTGGACGTCGAGCTCACCGAGAAGAACCAGATCCGCAAGTTCTCGCGCTACTACCCAGAGCCCACAGACACCTCGTTCTAGCGAGCGACCATGTCGGTGAAGGACCCTGCCCCCATCACGCCCGACCTCGGCTCGGCGGCCCCGCGCCCCGAGGACCTTGGCATGCCCAGCATCGCCGAGCAGGTGGCGCAGGTTCCCACCTCGCCCGGCTGCTACCTGTGGAAGGACTCCAAGGGCGAGGTCATCTACGTCGGCAAGGCCAAGAACCTGCGCAGCCGCATGTTCCAGTACGTCAACCTGACCGACGACCGCGCCAAGATCCCCCTGATGATGCAAGTGGTTCGCAGCTTCGACTACGTCGTGGTGGGCTCCGAGCACGAGGCCCTGTTGCTCGAGCGCAACCTCATCGAGCAGTACCACCCGTACTTCAACGTCGACTTCAGAGACGACAAGAGCTACCCTTGCATCGCCATCACGGAGTCCGACGTCTTTCCGGCCATCAAGTACACGCGCGAGAAGCACAAGAAGGGCACGCGCTACTTCGGCCCCTACACCGACGCCCATGCCGCGCGCGAGACCATCGACACGCTGCGCAAGGCCGTGCCCGTCTGCGTCGCGAACTGCGCCGAGTGGAAGCGCACTCGCCGCTTCCTCCAGAGCCACCCCGACGACGCCGCGGTGGCCAATATGGTGCTGGCCGAGCGCGGACGTCCCTGCTTCGACTACCACGTGGGGCGCGGCCCCGGCGTGTGCTGCGGGGCCATCTCCACGGTCGACTACGCGAGCAACATCAGGCAGGTCGAGAAGTTCCTCTCGGGCAAGCGCAGCGAGATCATCGGCGAGCTCGAGGAGCAGATGGCCGATGCCGCCGCGAACCTCGAGTTCGAGCGCGCCGCCCGCCTCAAGCACCGCCTCGAGGTCATCAACGGCCTGGACGACAAGCAGCAGGTGACGTTCCCCACCAACGTGAGCCTCGACCTGGTGGGCATCTACCGCGAGGAGACCATCTCGGCGGCCTGCGTCTTCGTCGTGCGAGAAGGTCGTACCATCCGTACGAGCGAGTTCATCCTCAACAAGGGCATGGACGTCGACGAGGAGGAGCTCGTCGGCGGCTTCGTCAAGCGCTACTACGACGAGACGGCCGACATTCCCGCCGAGGTCGACGTGACCGTGGACCTCGCCGACGCCGAGGTGCTGGGGGAGTGGCTCTCGGGCAAGCGCGGCCTCTCCTGCCATGTGCATCGTCCCCAGCGCGGCGAGAAGAGCCACCTCCTCCAGATGGCCTCGCGCAACGCCCACCACGCCCTCAATCGCTACATGGTCCGGACGGGGTATGCCGACGACCGCACGAACCAGGCACTTCTCCAATTGGAGAGCGCACTTGCGCTTGACGCGCCACCCATGCGCATCGAGTGCTTCGACATCTCGACGCTGCATGGCAACTTCACCGTCGCCTCGATGGTGGTCTTCACCAACGGCCGGCCCGACAAGGGACAGTACCGCCGCTTCAAGATCCGCGCCGAGTTGGACGAGGCGAACGACTTCGTCAGCATGCAGGAGGTCCTGGGCAGGCGCTACGGGCCCGATCGCATGGCCGACGAGCGCTTTGCCAAGAGCGCGCCGGACCTTTTGGTGGTCGACGGCGGCAAGCCGCAGCTGACGGCTGCCATGACGCAGCTGTCCCAGCTGGGGCTCGACATTCCCGTCTGCGGCCTGGCCAAGTCGGACGAGGAGGTCTTTGTGCCCTGGGACGACACGCCCGTCGTCCTGCCCTCGGGCTCGGCTTCGCTCTACCTCATCAAGCAGGTCCGCGACGAGTCGCATCGCTTTGCCATCACGTTCCACCGCGAGCTGCGCACCAAGGCGCAGAGCGTCTCGATCCTCGACGACATCGAGGGCGTTGGCCCCAAGCGCAAGAAGGCCATCATGCGCCACTTCGGCTCGATGAAGCGCCTGCGTTCGGCCTCGCCGGAGGAGATTGCGCAGGTCAAGGGCGTTCCGGACTCCGTAGCGCAAGCCGTCTGGCAGGAGCTGCGCGCCTGGGGCGAGGAGGCCGAGTCGGTCCGGCGCGACGGCGACGAGGCACAGGAGCCCGAGGCCTAGGCGGTTCGGTCGCCGTCAAGGTCGCGGCATCGTGGCGAAGCTGCGTGCAGATGGGGGAGACGCCCCCGCGTCCGGGCGCTAAGGGTATCCTCTAGACAGTGCTCGAACGAACGGGTCGCCCGGGCGGCGTCCCCACCACGGAGGTATGCATGGCTAAGTCCGGACAAGAGATGCGCGCGGCTGCGGAGAGCGACCGCATTCCCGACATCGTGGTCATCACGGGCATGTCGGGAAGTGGCCGCACGCAGGCCATGCACGTGTTCGAGGACATGGGCTACTACTGCATCGACAACCTGCCCCCGCGCCTGGTGCTCGACCTTGCCCGCGTCGTCGGCATCAACTCCGGCGTGGGCCGTCACCTGGCCGTCACCTGCGACCTGCGTAGCCAGGGCCTGTTCGACGAGATGTTCGACGTCATGCACCAGCTCGAGAACCACGAGCTCACGGTCAAGCTTCTCTACCTGGATTGCTCTGACGAGGTCCTGATTCGTCGCTACAAGGAGACGCGCCGCCGTCACCCCATCGCGCTCTCGGGCGAGTCGCTCGAAAGCGCGATCGAGCGTGAGCGACTCCAGCTCCAGCCCGTGCGCGACCGTGCCGACCTGGTCATCGACACCAGCCGCATCCGCACCTCCACGCTTCGCAACCGCATTCGTCGCAGCTTCTCGGAACTCTCCGACCAGCAGCTGCTTGACGTGAGCGTCTACTCGTTCGGCTTCAAGCACGGTATGCCCGTCGAGGCCGACCTCATGATTGACGTCCGCTTCCTGCCCAACCCGTTCTACGACCCCGAGATGCGCACCATGACGGGAAATGACGAGAAGGTCGCGCGCTTCGTGCTCGACAACGACGTCACCCGCAAGTTCCTCAAGGCCTGGCGCCAGCTGCTCGACGTCGCTATGCCCGGCTACATCGCCGAGGGCAAGACGCAGCTCTCCATTGCCGTGGGCTGCACCGGCGGCCAGCATCGCAGCGTTGCCATCGCCAACGACACCGCCGCCTACCTCAAGGAGCAGGGCTACCACGTGACGCTCTCGCACCGCGACCTCAAGCTGGCAAACGTCACGACGGGATAGCGCATGTCGTTCACCGCACAGGTAAAAGACGAGCTCTCGCGTGTCGACGGCGAGTGCCCGGGGTGTGCCTACGCGCAGCTCTCGGCCATCACCCGCGTCTGCGGCACGCTGTCGTTTCGCGGCTCGGGCCGCTACTCCATCCGCGTGGCCACCGAGACCGGCGCAGTCGCGCGCACGATGATCAAGCTCACTCACGAGCTCTTCGAGCTCGAGACCCCGCTGACGGTGCGCCACTCCAACCTGCACAAGACGCGCAACTACCTCATCGAGATCCCGGAGCAGGACGAGCTCGAGGCAGACCTCATCCGACTCGGCATCCTCCTCCCGGGGCAGGGGGTCGCACCTGGCGTGCCCCAGGAACTTCTCGGCAGCCCCTGCTGCGTGCGCTCCTTCGTGCGCGGCGCCTTCATGGCGGGTGGCTTCATCGCCGACCCGCGCGGCGACTTCCACCTCGAGATTGCGGTCACGGGCGAGGACTTCGCGACCGGCGTGGTGGAGCTCTTCCAGCAGTTGGGCGTCAAGGCGCGCCTCAACCGACGCCGCGGGTCGTTTGCCATCTACGTCAAGAGCTTCGACGACATCGTGACCCTGCTGACCGCTATGGGCGCGCGCCGCTCCGCGCAGGCCGTCGCCAACGTGCGGCGCGTTAAGTCGCTCAAGAACGACGTGAACCGCCGTGTCAACGCCGAGATCGCCAACCAGGCGCGCTCCACGGGCGCAGCCGCCGACCAGATCCAGATGATCGCCCAGGCCGAGAAGGTCATCGGCCTGCGCTCCATGCCGCCTGCCCTGCGCGAGTTCTGCCTGCTGCGCCGTGCCAACCCCGATCTGTCGCTGGCCGCGCTGGGCCAGAGGTGCAACCCGCCGGCGTCGAAGTCGGCCATGTACCATCGCGTGCTCAGGCTGCAGCGCCTCATGGGCGAGGCGGACGGCTCCGCTAATGAACAGTGATGGTTGGTCATTCTCCGCAAATGTGACGCAAAGTTGATGGTTCGGCAAAGCCTAAACCAATGATCAGTAATGATTGGTCAAGTTAGAACAATTCGCTGGTACACCGTTCGCAGACAGAATTACGCCGCTCACTGAATTGAATAGCGATGGATGGACAACCTCTGGTGGGTGCTTCATTTCTTCAAACTATGCGTGTTCACGAATCGGAAAATCTTGAAAGCGGGTAAAATCGAATCTAGTGCATGTCTGTGTTGGTCAGCTTGGGGAAGGGCCCCGAGTGACCTCGCGAAAGGAGATAGCATGGCAGTTAAGGTTGCTATTAACGGCTTTGGTCGTATTGGCCGTCTGGCATTCCGTCAGATGTTCGGTCACGAGGGCTCCGAGATCGTTGCTATCAACGACCTCACCTCTCCCGAGATGCTCGCCTACCTTCTGAAGTACGACTCCACGCAGGGCAACTACTCTCGTGATCACAAGGTCGAGGCTACCGATCACTCCATCATCGTTGATGGCCACGAGATTACCATCTACAAGGAGGCAGACGCCAACAACCTGCCTTGGGGCGAGCTCGGCGTCGACGTCGTCCTCGAGTGCACCGGCTTCTACACCTCCAAGGACAAGGCTCAGGCTCACATCAACGCTGGCGCCAAGAAGGTCGTCATCTCCGCTCCTGCGGGCAATGACCTCCCGACCATCGTCTTCAACGTCAACCACGAGAAGCTCACCGCTGATGACAACATCATCTCCGCTGCTTCCTGCACCACCAACTGCCTCGCTCCTATGGCCAAGGGCCTGAACGACTTTGCTCCCATCGTTTCCGGCATCATGACCACCATCCACGCCTACACCGGCGACCAGATGATCCTCGACGGCCCCCAGCGCAAGGGCAACTTCCGTCGCTCCCGCGCCGGCGCAGAGAACATCGTCCCCAACACCACCGGTGCCGCTAAGGCAATCGGCCTGGTTCTCCCCGAGCTCAACGGCAAGCTCATCGGCGCTGCCCAGCGCGTCCCGACGCCGACCGGCTCCCTCACCAACCTTTACGCTGTCGTCGAGGGCACCGTCACCGTCGAGCAGGTCAACGCTGCCATGAAGGCTTACGCTGAGACCATCCCCGAGACCTTCGGCTACAACGAGGACCAGATCGTCTCCCACGACATCGTCGGCGAGACCCACGGCTCCATCTTCGATGCCACCCAGACCATGGTCCAGGACCTTGGCAACGGCCAGTCCCTCGTTCAGGTCACCTCTTGGTACGACAACGAGAACTCCTACACCTCTCAGATGGTCCGCACCATCAAGTACTTCGAGAAGTTCGTCGCCTAAGTGCGATCCTGACTTTCGGGTATCACAAGGGGTGCGGTCGCAGGTCCACGGGCCGCGGCCGTGCCCCTTTTTATGTCATTAGGTAAGAAGCTATCAGCAAGGAGTTGCAACATGGCCTTTACCAAGAAGACCGTCCGCGACATTGACGTCAAGGGCAAGCGCGTCATCATGCGCGTCGATTTCAATGTGCCTCTGAAGGACGGCGTCGTTACCGACGACACCCGCGTCCGCGCGGCCATCCCCACCATCAAGTACCTCAAGGAGCAGGGTGCTGGCATCGTGCTCATGTCCCATCTTGGTCGCCCCAAGGGCGACGGCCCCGAGCCCGAGCTCTCGCTCAAGCCCGCTGCCGACAAGCTTGCCGAGCTCACCGGCTACGACGTGAAGTTCTGCCCCGACACCTACGGTGACGTGGCTGCTGCTGCCGTCGCCGAGGTCAAGCCTGGCGACATCCTCGTCCTCGAGAACGTCCGCTTCCTCAAGGCCGAGAAGAAGAATGACCCTGAGGTCGCCAAGAAGCTCGCCTCTTACGGTGACATCTTCGTCCTTGACGCCTTCGGCACCGCCCACCGTGCCCAGGGCTCCGTCGTCGGCCCGGCTGCCCACATCCCCGCAGTCGCCGGCTTCCTGCTCGAGAAGGAGGTCGACACCCTGACCTCCATCTTCGCCGAGCCCGAGCGTCCCTTCGTCGCCATTGTCGGCGGCTCCAAGGTGTCTTCCAAGATCGGTGTCCTCGATCACCTCATCGACTCCGCTGACACCCTGATCATCGGCGGCGGCATGGCCTACACCTTCTACCTGGCCAAGGGCTACACCGTCGGCACCTCCCTCAAGGAGGAGGACTGGGTCGAGCGTGCTGCCGAGATGATGAAGAAGGCAGAGGAGAAGGGCGTTAAGATCCTGCTCCCGATCGACAACGTCGTCGCAGACCACTTCGGCGAGGATGCCGAGGGCGAGGTCGTCGACGCTGACAAGATCCCTGACGATCGCATGGGTATGGACATCGGTCCCAAGACCCGCGAGCTCTACGCGGAGGCCATCAAGGGCGCCAAGACCGTCTTCTGGAACGGCCCCATGGGCGTCTTCGAGTTCGACCAGTTCGCAGCCGGCACCGAGGCCGTCGCGCGCGCTGTCGCGGACTCTGACTGCACGTCGATCATTGGCGGCGGCGACTCCGTCGCAGCTATCAACAAGTTTGACCTTGCGGACAAGATGAGCTGGATCTCCACCGGCGGTGGCGCTTCCATGGAGCTCGTCGAGGGCAAGGCTCTTCCTGGAGTGGAGGCGCTTCTCGATGCGTAATAGGATGATTGCTGGTAACTGGAAGATGAACAAGACCTACACCGAGGGCGTCGTCCTCGCTCAGGGTCTTGCCAAGGAGCTCGCGGACGGCACCGGCGACGTCGACGTCGTGGTCTGCCCCCCGACCGTTGACCTCAAGGGCGTTGCTGAGGTCATCAAGCAGGAGGGCGCGCCCTTCTCGCTTGGTGCCCAGAACGTCTATTGGGAGGAGTCCGGTGCCTTCACCGGCGAGACCGCTCCCGGCATGCTGACCAACATCGGTGCAACCTACTGCATCATCGGTCACTCCGAGCGTCGCGGCTACTTCGGCGAGTCCGACGAGGACATCAACAAGAAGGCCAAGGCTCTGATGGCTCACGACATCGTCCCCATCAGCTGCTGCGGTGAGCCCCTTGAGGTCCGCGAGGACGGCAAGCACGTCGAGTTCGTCGTCGACCAGATCAAGAAGGACACCGAGGGCCTCGAGATCTCCGATCCCTCCAAGTACGTCGTCGCCTACGAGCCCATCTGGGCCATCGGCACCGGCAAGACCGCCACTGCCGACGACGCCCAGGAGGTCTGCGGCGCTATCCGCAAGACCCTCGCCGAGATCTTCGGTCAGGAGACCGCTGACGGCATCCGTGTCCTCTACGGCGGCTCCGCCAAGCCCGAGAACGTCGCCGGCTTCCTCGAGAAGGAGGACGTTGACGGTGCCCTCGTCGGCGGCGCTTCGCTCAAGGCCGATTCTTTCGCAGCTATGGTTAAGGCGGCAATGTAATGTCTGAGGTTCGTACTCCTGCTCTCCTCGTTATCATGGACGGCTGCGGCCTTGCGCCTGCCGGCCCCGATAACGCCGTCTCTCTGGCCAAGAGGCCGTTCTTCGATTCTCTCGTCGAGAAGTACGCCTACACCACGCTAGGCGCCTCCGGCGAGGACGTCGGTCTGCCTGACGGCCAGATGGGCAACTCCGAGGTCGGTCACCTCAACATCGGTGCCGGCCGCATCGTCTACCAGTCCCTCTCGCTGATCAACAACGCGATCAAGGACGGTTCCTTCAAGTCCAACGAGGCTCTCGTCAAGGCCATGGACGGCGTCGTTGCCAACGGCAGCACTCTTCACGTCATGGGCCTCATCTCCAACGGTGGCGTCCACTCCGAGATGAGCCACTGCGAGGCGCTGCTCGAGATGGCTGGCGAGCGTGGCGTCAAGCGCGTCCGCATCGACGCCTTCACGGACGGCCGCGACGTTCCGACCCAGTCGGGTGCTGGCTTCATGAAGGACCTCCAGGCGTACTGCGAGGGAATCTCTTCCAAGTTCGGCAACGACACCAAGATCGCAACGGTGGCCGGCCGCTACTGGGGAATGGACCGCGACAACCGCTGGGAGCGCGAGCAGAAGTCCTACGACGCCATCGTCTGCGGCGAGGGCGTCAAGGCGACCACTGCCGAGCAGGGTCTGCTTGACTACTACGTGCAGGACGAGCGTGGCGACGAGTTCGTCACCCCGTTCGTGCTCGACGACGGGGGAGTGAACGACGGCGACGCAGTCGTGTTCTTCAACTTCCGTCCCGATCGCGCCCGCGAGATGACCCGCGCCATGACCGACAAGGCATTCGAGGGCTTCGACCGCAAGAAGTTCCCGAAGCTTTCCGCCTTCGTCACCATGACCGAGTACGACCCCACCTTCGACGTCGATATCGCCTTCCCCAAGAGCGTTCCCGCGCACGTCCTGGCGGACGTCCTTGCCGATGGCGGCTACAAGCAGCTGCACACCGCCGAGACCGAGAAGTACGCGCACGTCACGTTCTTCCTCAACGGTGGCGTCGAGGAGCCGAAGAAGAACGAGACCCGCGTGCTCGTTCCTTCTCCCAAGGTCGCTACCTATGACCTGCAGCCTGAGATGAGCGAGCCCGAGGTTACGGAAAAGCTCGTCGAAGCCATCAACAATGACGAGGCTGACTTCTACGTCGTCAACTACGCCAACTGCGACATGGTTGGCCACACCGGTGTCGTCGAGGCCGCCGTCAAGGCGACCGAGGCCGTCGACCACGGTCTGTCCCAGGTCATTCCCGCGATCCTCGCCAAGGGTGGTTTCGCGCTGATTACCGCAGACCACGGCAACGCCGACCACATGTACGACGTCGTCGATGGCGAGAAGAAGCCCTTCACGGCTCACACCACCAACCGCGTCCCGCTGATCATCGCCGACGACAAGCCCGTTAAGCTTGCCGGCATCGAGGATGGTCGCCTGAGCGACATCGCCCCCACGATCCTTGCCATGATGGGCATCGATCGTCCTGAGGAGATGACGGGGAGAGTCCTGGTCGAGCTCTAAAGAGCACGTCAAACTGTGATATGCTTCTACGCTGTCGTGTGAAGCAATCGGGGGTCGGCATCGCGCGAGCGGTGCCGACCTTTTCTAAAAGGAGTACACGTGAGCCCTCTGAACCTCATTCTTCTTTTCATTCTGGCCGTTTCTGCAGTCCTGACGATCATCCTGATCCTCCTGCACTCCGGCAAGGGCACTGGCGTGTCTGACATGATCTCCTCCTCCATGTACAACTCTACGGCCGGCTCTGGTGTGTGGGAGAAGAACCTCGATCGCCTCACCGTAATCACCGCCGTGGTATTTGGCCTCTGCATTCTGGTCATGGCTCTCACCTTCCCGCAGGGCGTCATCGGCATGGCTTAGTTCCACTCGGCCAGTTCCTTTGCCAGCCCGCGCTGCGAGCTTTCCAGGCCCAAGTGCCTGGCACCTCTCTGGTCGCTCGCAACGCGCTTGTTGCCTAAGCAAGCTTGCAACCTCCGCACTCGGTGTGCTCTCGTGGCATGCCGGGTGCTTTTTCATGCCGCCAGTTACCCAAATCGCCCGACGTGCGTCCCTCGTTCGCCCACGCACCGCTCAGGCATTTCTGGGCAGACGCAGTCTCTCCCATCCCCGGTGCATGGCGGAGTTACGGGGAAGAAGTGCCTCCCCCTCTCGGCTGTGATGCTATTCTGTGCGCATAATTGGCAGCTCACAGCCAATGTCATCTGCATAATTGAACTTGGGTCGAAGAGAATTGACGCAGCAGCCAATCAGTCCTTTATTGGTTTACCTGCAATTTGCTCTATTTCGTAAGTGTTAACTTTGACACTCGTGAACCGTGCCGGTACTAGCGTGTAGCTATGACTCTTAATGTGTTTAACCTGCATTTCTTCTGTTAAAAGTAATTGTTGCAGACTTGTTTTTTGAACTTCAGAAGATTTGCACGTGCATGCATATTGAGTAAAAATACGTACATTCGACGAGGCTGTCTCGTTTTTAATAAGACGTCCCGGCACAAGCCGTGATGCAAAACAAGTATTGGAGGAAAGAATGGCGGATAAGCTGATGATGGGCCGTCGCACGTTCGTCCAGGGCGGACTTGCGGCCAGTGCGCTCGCTGCCCTCGCGGGCTGCGGCAAGAAGGGTGGCTCCTCTGACGGCGCGGGTGAGGCCAAGGGTGGAACCATGAAGTTCTACATCAACGACCCCGTTGCTATCGATCCCTACAACACTCAGGAGTCCGAGGGCACCCAGGTCGAGCACATCCTGTTCGACGCCCTTACCGACTTCGATTGGGACAAGCAGGAGGTCGTCCCCAAGGCTGCTGAGTCCTGGGATGTTAACGACGACGCCACCGAGTACACCTTCCACCTTGTGAAGGGCGCCAAGTTCCACAACGGCGACCCCGTCGACGCAGAGTCCTTCAAGCGCGGTTGGCAGCGTCTGGTCGACCCCAGCATGGCCACGCCTTCCGAGATCGGCTACCACCTTGCTCCCGTCGCTGGCTACGACGAGATGAAGTCCGGTGCCGCAACCGAGCTCTCCGGCCTCAGCTGCCCCGACGAGAACACCTTCGTCGTCAAGCTCTCCGCTCCTATGGCTGACTTCCCCTATGTCTGCGCCCACCCCGCGCTGGCTCCCGTCCCCAAGGCAGCCATCGACGATCCTGCTTCCTTCTTGACCGCCCCCATCGGCAACGGCCCCTTCAAGATGGACGGCAAGTGGGAGACTGGCCAGTACATCAACGTCGTTCGCTTTGACGACTACTACGGCGAGAAGGCCAAGCTCGACGGCATCAACTTCTCCATCCAGAAGGACCCCGAGACCGCCTACCGCGAGTTCGAGGCCGGCAACATGGACTTCGCCCAGATTCCCGCGGGCCGCATCTCCGAGGCCAAGGACAAGTATGGCGAGGCCAAGGACGGCTACACCGTCACCAAGGGTGCCCAGGTCCTGACCGGTGCCGAGGCTTCCGTCTACTATCTCTGCATCAACATGAACGATCCCGTCATGAAGGACGTCAACGTCCGTAAGGCTATGTCTCTGGCCATCAACCGCCAGAACATCGTCGACACCCTCTTCGAGGGCACCCGTAAGCCTGCCGACTGCATCTTCCCCGGCGTTATCGACGAGGATGACGGCAACGCTTGGGAGTTCTGCAAGTACGACAAGGACGCCGCCCAGAAGATCATGGACGAGAACAACCTCGCCGGCACCGAGATCACCCTCTCCTACAACTCTGGCGGTGGCCACGAGGACATCATGTCCATCATCCAGACCGACCTCGAGGCCGTCGGCTTCAAGGTGACCCAGTCCTCCATGGAGTGGGCTACCTACCTGACCGCCCTCGGTGACGGCAACTTCCAGGTCGGCCGTCTTGGCTGGAACGCCGACTACCCGACCATGGACAACTTCATCTACCCGAACTTCTTCTCCACGGCGGACAACAACTACTCCAAGTACAACGACCCCGAGATCGACAAGGCCATCGAGGACGCACGTCAGATGACCGGTGACGACGATCGCAAGGCCGCCTACCGCGAGATCAACAAGAAGATCGGCGCTCAGGTGCCCATCATCCCGCTGATGTTCTACTCCCACATGTGGGTTGGCTCTGACAAGATCGGTACCTTCTTCTTCGATCCGCAGAGCAAGGGCGAGTTTGCTTCCGCGACCATGGCATAAGCACTTCCGCTCGCTTTATCGCAGCTAGAAGTACCTGGGGCATCGGCGCGTCCGGTGCCCCGCTTTTTGGCTTCTATGCTTATGGGATTTATCGTGTGCTGTTCGCTTTATTTAGCTGCCTGTATATAAAGAAGTTCACCACACGGTATAATTTACGGGTTCTACGGCTTGTTTATGCAGGCTCGAACGGTATCTGTTGGACTACGCAAGGGGATTCCTAGTATGGGAAAGTACATTCTCAAACGTATTCTCCAGTTCATTCCCGTGTTTCTGGGCGTGACGCTGATTCTTTTCGCGATGGAGAATATCGTTCCGGGTGACCCGATCAAGCTGATGGCAGGGGAGAAGAAGCTTGATCCTCAGACCGAGGTCACCCTCCGCGCGTCGTACCACCTCATTGAGACCGATGACAACGGTCAGCCGGTGTACGACGAGAGCGGGAACACCATCGAGACGCCTATGTGGAAGCGCTACGTCTTCTACGTCTCGGGCCTGCTTCATGGTGACCTGGGCACTTCGTACCAGCGCAGCGGCCAGCCCGTGGCCGACATCCTGGCGCAGAAGTATCCCTACACGATCAGGCTTTCGATCTGCGCAATCCTGCTCGAAGCCATCGTGGGTATCGGGGCCGGCATGGTCTCGGCAATCAAGAGATATTCCTTCTGGGACATTCTTGTCACGCTGGTCACCTCGATTCTGGTCGCAATGCCCGCCTTCTGGTTCGGCATGCTGCTCCAGCTGTTCTTCGGCATCGTCCTGAAGGACGTCACGGGCGGCGGCTTCTACCTCCCGATCTCGGGCGCCGGTGGCCCCAACGCGGAGTTCAACGACTGGGTGTACTACATCCTCCCCGCAATGACCCTCGCCGCGGTCTCGACCGCATACTGCGCGCGCATCATGCGCTCCCAGCTTCTTGAGGTCCTCAACCAGGACTACATTCGCACCGCCCGTGCCAAGGGCCTCTCCCGCAGGGACGTAATCTGGCACCACGCGCTCAAGAACGCGCTCATTCCCGTCGTCACCTACATCGGCATCGACTTCGGTGCCATGATGGCCGGCGCAATCCTGACCGAGACGGTCTTCAACTGGCCCGGCGTCGGCTACGAGACCTACCGCGCCATCACGCAGCGCGACTGGCCGATCGTCCTTGGTTCCGTAACCGTCATCGTCGTCGTGGTCATGGTCATCAACCTTCTCGTCGACGTCTCCTACGCCTTCCTTGATCCGCGCATCAGGTACGGCGCTGGCAAGAACGAATAGGAGGTGCGCGAATGGCTACTGAATCCAAGAAGGACATGGAAACCATGACTGAGTCTCAAGTCAAGGTCGAGGCTTCCGCCCAGGCCGAGGATCTTTCCGCCGCTCCCGCCCGAACCCTCTGGGGTGACGCCTGGAAGCGCCTGCGCAAGAACAAGCTCGCCATCTTTGGCGCCATCTGGATCATCTTCATGATCCTCGTCGCCCTGACCGCCGACCTCTGGGTCCCGCAGACCCTGGGAAGCCCGACAGAGGCTGACTCCACTACCATGGCGCAGATGTCGCGCCTGGCCCCGTCGGCCGAGCACCCGTTCGGCACCGACACCCTCGGTCGCGACGTGCTCTGCCGCGTCATCTACGGTGCACGCATCTCGCTGGCCGTTGGCGTTCTCGCCACGGCGATCTCCACGCTCATCGGTCTGGTGATGGGTGCGCTCGCGGCCTACTACGGCGGCATCTGGGATACGATCATCATGCGCCTGGCAGACATATTCTTGGCATTCCCGTACACGCTCTTCGTCATTGCGATGCTCGCGGTCATCGGCTCGGGCATCCAGAACGTGTTCGTTGCAATCGGCATCCTTGGCTGGCCGTCGATCGCGCGCGTCTTCCGCTCCGCGATCCTCTCGGTCAAGGAGAATGACTACGTCGACGCGGCGCGTGCCATGGGAGCCTCCGACTTCCGCATCATCGCTCGTCACATTTTCCCCAACTCCGTTGCTTCCATCGTTGTCTACGCGACGATGAACATCGGTGGCGCCATCCTGACCGAGTCGGCTCTGTCCTACCTCGGCATGGGCGTCGTTCCGCCTGATCCTTCCTGGGGCATCATGATTCAGGACGGCCAGACCTACCTGGCCACCCAGCCTTGGCTCATGCTCATGCCCGGTCTCGCTATCCTCACCACCGTGCTTGCCTTCACGCTCCTGGGCGATGGCCTGCGCGATGCACTCGACGTCAAGATGAAGGACGCATAATGGCACGCAAGAAGAATGACAACTGGGTCGAGCTCAAGGACCAGCCCGTTCCCGAGGGCTCGCACCTCCTCGAGGTCGACGACCTCAAGATGTACTTCCACACCCAGGACGGCGTGGTCAAGGCAGTCGACGGCGTCTCCTACACCCTCGACCGCGGAGAAACCCTCGGCGTCGTCGGCGAGTCCGGCTCCGGCAAGTCGGTCACCTCACTCACGATCATGGGCCTCATCGACATGCCCCCGGGAAAGATCGAAGGCGGCGACGTCCGCTACCGCGGCAAGTCCTTGCTCGAGATGTCCGAGCACGAGATGGAGCACATCCGCGGTAATGACATCGCGATGATCTTCCAGGACCCCATGACCTCGCTGAACCCGGTCTACACCATCGGTCGTCAGCTGGGCGAGGGCCTAAGGCTTCACCGCGGCTACACCAAGGAGCAGGCGACCGAGCGCTCCATCGAGCTCCTCAGGATGGTCGGCATCCCCAACGCCGAGCAGCGTGTCAAGGACTATCCGCACGAGTTCTCCGGCGGCATGCGCCAGCGCGTCATGATCGCCATGGCGCTGGCCTGCGACCCTGACATCCTGATCGCCGACGAGCCCACCACGGCCCTCGACGTCACCATCCAGGCTCAGATCATCGAGCTGATGAAGGAGATGCAGGAGAAGAACGGCAACGCCATCATCATGATCACCCACGACCTGGGCGTCGTCGCAGACGTCGCAGACAAGATCATGGTCATGTACGCTGGTTCGCCCGTCGAGTTCGGCACCGCCGACGAGATCTTCTACGGCGCGTCCCACCCCTACACCTGGGGCCTCATCCGCTCTATCCCGAAGCAGGTCAAGGACGAGAAGAAGCCTCTCACGCCAATCAAGGGCAACCCGCCCTCGCTTGTCAACGCGCCCAAGGGCTGTCCCTTCTCGCCCAGGTGCCCCTACGCGCAGGACATCTGCCGCAACAAAAAGCCCGAGCCTCACTTTGTGGGGGAGGGCCACTACACCAAGTGCCACTTCGCGAGCGACCCCGACTTCATCAAGAAGAACGCGCCGTCCACCTCGCGCACCCAGAACGCAGAAGGAGGCGAGCAGTAAATGGCAGAGAAGAACCAGGGCGCGCCCCTGCTGCACGTCGAGCACCTGACCAAGGAGTTCCCCGTAGAGGCCGGCGTGTTCGCCAGCCGCATGAACAAGAAGCGCGTTCATGCTGTGGAGGACGTCTCCTTTGACATCTATCCCGGCGAGACCTTCGGCCTCGTTGGCGAGTCCGGCTGCGGCAAGTCCACTACCGGACGCACCATTATGCGTCTTACCAACCCTACCTCGGGCAAGGTCGTCTTCGACGGCAAGGACGTCGCGAAGATGAACAAGAAGGAGCTCAAGGAGATGCGCCGCAATATGCAGTTCATCTTCCAGGACCCCTACGCCTCGCTGAACCCGCGCATGACCATCGGCGAGATCGTCTCCGAGCCGCTCCAGATCCACAACGTCATGCCCGATGCCAAGGAGCGCCTCGAGTACGTCCGCTCGCTTCTCGACATCGTCGGCCTGAACCCCGAGCACATCAACCGCTACCCGCACGAGTTCTCGGGCGGCCAGCGCCAGCGCGTCGGCATTGCGCGCGCCTTCGCTCTCAAGCCTAAGCTGATCATCTGCGACGAGCCGGTCTCCGCACTCGACGTCTCCATTCAGGCGCAGGTCCTCAACCTCCTGAGCGATCTCCAGAAGGAGTACGGCACCGCATACCTGTTCATCGCCCACGACCTTTCGGTCGTCCAGCACATCTCCGATCGCGTGGCCGTCATGTATCTCGGCCACATGATGGAGAACTCCGACTGGAAGACGCTCTACGACGAGCCGCACCACCCGTACACGCAGGCACTGCTCTCTGCCGTGCCCGTGCCCGACCCGGACGTGCAGCGCTCCCGCAAGCGCATCATCCTGAAGGGCGATCCCCCTTCGCCCATCGAGCCGCCTGCGGGCTGCCCGTTCCATACGCGCTGCCCCATCGCCCAGGACGTCTGCGCCTCTGGCGAGATGCCTGAGCTGCGTGAGGTCAAGCCCGGACACTTCTGCGCGTGCCACTTCGCCGCGCCGAACCCGATCAAGGGCGCCTCGGTCGAGCTCTAAGCAGGACTTCCGTGCACCTGGGCCAGCAACGGGCCGCACATGCCATCTTGCCCCATCCTCCACGAGAGGGTGGGGCTTTTTCTATTGGCTCTTGCCCGCGGTCGCCAAAATCGCTCGGCGCAAGCTCTTCCCACGGATGGTTGACGTGTTTCTTCAGGTCTCCGGAGCCCCACTCGCCACTCAAGGCCCTCACTGTCCGATTACGGTGGCCAATGAGCTTCCGCCGGCGAATCCGGGCGACCAGGCGGCGGCAGCAACCTAATTCGGGGGATCTCCGGTCTGTCACGCACAGGAGATCCGACCTTGCGGGCGCCTGCGGCCCTCCTGTGCCGCCGTCCGACAGGAAGAAGGCTCCCACATTCGTTTGAGTTATGAATGTGTCTTCACAACTTGTGTCAGTGCAGGTAAATGGCCTGTAATCGCCTAATTGGCTTATCTCATTCCTACCTAGAGACGGTGCGAGAGAAAAAATCTCAAATTGTCGTTGGCCATTCCAGAACACCGTGCTACTATAGCTCTCGCACCAACCCCATGTCGGAGTGGCGGAATTGGCAGACGCGCTAGCTTGAGGTGCTAGTGACTGACTAAAAGGTCGTGCGGGTTCAAGTCCCGCCTCCGACACCACGATCTTTCAAGGGACCCGAAAGGGTCCCTTTTTTTATTTGAGCAACTTTCGCGGACCTCTCCGGAAAGCGCTTCCTAACCAAGGACCAATCCCCGAGCAACGCTCGCGCAACGAGTCTGAAAGCCTTCGATCGTAGCATCGGTCTTACAGCGCCACCGCCAGATCGGCTGTCGGTGGCCACCGATGGCAAGCGGGGAAGGGGTTCAGAATGATCAAGCAGGTCACGGCGTTTCTGCCAAACAAGCCCGGCGTGCTCATGCAGATGAGCAAGGTCTTAGGCGATGCAGGGATTCAGATTCTCGGCCTTATGGTGGCTGACTCAAGCGACTTCAGCGCAGTGCGCTTCACCTGTGACTACCCCGTCCGCGCATGCAAGTCGCTTCAGGAGGCGGGCATCCAGGCCGCCGTCACTGAGGTTCTCGCCATCGCGGTTCCCGACGTCCCCGGTGGCCTCTCGACCATCCTTGCCCGCCTGGTCTCCGCCGACCTTAACATCGGCTACGCCTACTGCTGCACGATAGGCGGCCGTGTGGTCGACATCATCAACGTCTCGAGCGAGCCGGTCGAGGTGAAGCTCGCAGAGATTGGCTTCCTCGGCATGAGCGCGGAGGAGCTTGGCATCCACGAGTAACCTACGTTCCGCAGTGGGTATCCTAGTGTGCAGAACGCGACCAGGAGACCCACATGCCAGACGCAAGCCCCCAACAACCTAGAATCCTTCAGCCAAGCACCCGGCAGTCAGAGGCTGGCGACCAGTCAGCTGCCGGCCGGCTCACTAAGTCCAAGCCAATGACCGATGACGCTCTGGCTGCCGTCCTGTCGCTCATGAGCGAGGCTGTAATCGCCTTTGACGGCTCCGGTAGGGTGCTGCTGGCCAATGAAGCGGCCCAAGGGGTCTGGGGGCTCTCTCGCGCCTCTCTGATGGGCCTGAGCGTGCGTCAGCTGTTCCTCGGGTGTGATGGAAGGCCCGTCGAGGCTCCGGACGTGGTCGCGCCTGCGCCCTCCCCAGAGGGCGAGAAGGGCGCGGGTCCCGTGCCCACGCTCGCCTTCGACCTAGGGGAGCTTCCCTTTTCGCTTGACGGGCAGTCCTGCTCCGCCTTCGCCCGGCGCTCGGATGGCGCCTCGTTCCAGGTGAACCTTAGGTGCGAGCGCATCAGCGCCGCGACGCCGGACCTCTTCGGCTCCGCCCTCCGCGATGCGGCTGTTCAGGGCCCCTCTGCAACCACCGTGCGCTATGTACTGGTTGCCCGAGAGCACAGCGAGGAGCTTGCGAGCGACCGCGAGCACGAGCGTCTCGTCGAGGAGCTCTCCCGCTCCAACCGCAGGCTCTCCGGCACGCTCAGCATCGTGCTCGCCACGCTGGACTCAGAGGACGTAATGACGCTCTTCTCGCGCGTGCTCGACGAGATTGCGAGCACGATGGAGGCTACGGGTACCATCTTCTACGTCGCGGGGTCGGACGGATATCATCTGCGTGGCACCAGCACGGGGCTCGACTGCCCCCACCTCGCGCGCTTCATGTCATTCGACCGCACGATCGACAAGCTGACCACGCAGCAGGGCCACGCGCTCAGGCTGCGCGCCCTCTCGCCCGACCCGGAGGCGCTGCGCCAGGGCCGTCTCACCCACCGCGAGGTGATGGACGAGGAGACGGGCGAGACCTACCAGGTCCGCGTCGAGCACATGCCGCCGTTCGCGAGCTTTATCGCGGTACCGGTCTGGTTCGGCAGCCACGTGATAGCGATGATCGAGGTCGGCTGGGGTCGCATGCATCCGACGCGTCGCGAGGACGCCGAGCTGCTCGACGCCGTCGCACAATACCTGTCCGTCCAGCTCGTGGGCGCGTTCTCGGCCATGCGCGAGCAGCGCGAGCAGAGCCTGCAGGAGGCCTCGTCTCGCATCCGCGAGATGCTCATGAGCCAGGGCGACGTGGACGAGGAGGGCATGGCCCTCGCGCTCGACGACGCGGCCGCCACCGTCGGTGCCGCCTTCGTCCCAGCCGAGCTTGCAACCGACGGCTCGCTCATGGCTCAGGTGACCCTGCCCACGGGAGCTCTCTGCGAGCTGGACCTCTCCTCGCACCTTTCTGCCAAGGGGCACTCTGACGCGAGCGTCGTGACCATCGACGAGGGCTCGGAGCTGTCCTGCGAGCTGGGCCGCGAAGGTGGCCCCTGCGTGGGCGTGGTGGTTGACCTCGGTCGTATCGAGGGGATCCGTCGCGTGTTCCTGCTTTTGCGCGACGCGGACGACGAGCCGCTCGACGAGCTCGAGCTCGCCTTCGTGGGCCGCGTGGCCGAGGGCGTCAAGGGCCTGGCCCAGGGCGGCGAGGTGCGTCGCCAGCAGAAGCACATCGCCCAGGCGCTCCAGACCGGAATGAAGAACGAGCTGCAGGACGTGGTGGGCATAAGCGCGTCAGGAATCTACTCGTCCGCCACCCAGGCGGCCGTCATCGGCGGCGACTTCTACGACCTGATTCGCCTGCCCGACAACCGGGCGTGCGTGATCATGGGCGACGTCAGCGGCAAGGGCGTCGAGGCCGCGTCGGTCTCGGCGGCAGTCAAGACCGCGCTGGGCGCCTACTCGTGGCAGGGGCTTCCGCCCTCGCGCATGGTGCGACTGCTCAACGAGTTTCTGCTCGGGTTTTCGCGCCTCGAGACCTTCGCCACGCTCTTCGTCGGCATGATTGACCTTGTGACCAGCCGCATCACCTACTGCTCGGCGGGTCATCCCCCCGCAATGATGGTTCGCGCGAAGACAGCCGAGGTCGAGGCTCTCAACGTCCAGTCCGGTGTCGTGGGCGCCTTCCACGACATGGGCTATCACGACGGCATCGCCCGCTTCGACACGGGCGACATGTTGCTGCTCTATACCGACGGCACCACCGAGGCCCGCGCCATCGACGGCTCCTTCTTCGGGGAGGACGGCCTGCGCGACGCGGTCGTGCGCGAGTGGGCGCTGGGCTTCGAGGGCGTGCTCGACCGCCTGTTGGGCGATCTCGACGTGTTCACGGACCGCCACCTCGAGGACGACGTGGCCATGGTAGCGCTGCGCTTCGACGGCCTGCCCGACTCGCCGCAGCCCGCCGCGACCCAGTCCGACTCCAGCCAGCTCGACTCGTCGCAGCCTGCCGTCAGCCAGCCCGGCTCCGGCCAGAGTGCTTAGTGCCAGAGATTTGTGGGAACAAGCAAGGTATGGAGAGAAGAGCCTACATAGCCCAGGTGCCCATCGACTGCGACCTGGACGTCACCACCGTACAACGCTCACGCAAGGTGATAGACGGCCTGATTGACGACGGCTGTCGGCGTATCGTGCTCAACATGAGCGGATGCTCCTACCTCGACTCGGCGGGCATGGCCCTCCTGTTCAGGGAGATTCGTCGCATGCGCGAGGCGGGCGGTCTAGTCTCTCTCGTCAACGTGAGCGACCGTGTTCTGCGCTCCCTCAGGATCGCGCGCGTGGTCGACTTCGCGCCCGTCACGGGGGCGGGGGCGCACCGCGAGGTGGCAGACCTCGACCCCACGGTGGTGCCCAACTGGCGCACCACCCTCAGCGTGGACGCCCGCCACCTGTCGCAGACCCGTGCGCGCGTCGAGCAGCTGGTGGGTCGCATGCCGTTCTCGCCTGACCAGATGTTCGACATCACCCTTGCGGTGGGGGAGGCCATGGGCAACGCGGTCGACCACACCTCCGGGGAGGGCGCGCTGGTCACCATCGCCAGCTATCCCGACCGCGTGGTGATCGACGTGACCGACGTCGGCGACGGCTTCGAGGTCCGCAGTGCCTCAGACATCCCGCATGCCGGAGCCGCCGACGAGCGCGGCCGCGGCATCAGGCTCATGCGCCTGCTAGCCGACTCGGTCACCATCTCGCGCAGGGGCACGGGCAAGGGCACGCGCGTGCGCCTCGTGAAGCTCGTGCGAAGCGCGCAGTAGCCTGCGACCGCCCTCCACGTCGCCTGCACCTGCCTGCCAGATGCGCCGTCTCGCCCCAAGCTCGCCAAAAATACCGTATCTACCTCGCCATTAGCTGGCCACTGCAACCATCTTGAAGCCGCCGGCCAGCCCAGTGCGACCCGTCGCGCGGCCCCGCGCCAACTTTTTTCAAATTAATGCTTGCATCCGCACGCACCCTCACGTATATTATCTCCTGCGTCGCGGGCTTGGCGCAGTTGGTAGCGCGCCACCTTGCCAAGGTGGAGGTCGCGGGTTCGAACCCCGTAGCCCGCTCCATGATTTATCTGGAGCCGATTCACTCGGCTCTTTTCATATTCGGCGAGATGGCCAAGTGGTAAGGCAGAGGCCTGCAAAGCCTTTATCCCCGGTTCGAATCCGGGTCTCGCCTCCAGTAAACTCGGGAGCACCTGCGAAAGCGGGTGCTCTTTTCGCGTAGGCACGGCCCAGGGGAGAAGAACATGCCATACGACGCCACAGACGCATCGCCCACGGCACCCGCTGCCGCGCCCGGACGCCCCGCCCCGCACACCTGCTACCTCGACTACGCCGCGGCCACGCCCATGGCCCCCGAGGCGCTCGAGGCCATGCTCCCGTACCTGAGCGAGCGCTTCTGCAACCCCAGCGCGCCCTACGCCCTGGCCCGCGCGGCCAAGGCCGACTTCGAGGACGCCCGTGCCCGCCTCGCCCACGTCATCGGCGCGCGGCCCGACAACGTGACACTCACGGCTGGCGCAACCGAGGCCAACAACCTGGCCTTTGCCGCCGTGGACGGCCCTGTCCTCACCGTCGCGACGGAGCATGAGAGCACCCTGCGCGTGGCCGAGGCCCGCGAGCACGCCTTCGTGCCCGTCTCCCCAGAGGGTCTCGTGGACCCGGCCGAGGTTGCGCGTGCGCTCACGCCCCAGACCCAGCTTGTCTCCATCAGCCTCGCCAACGGAGAGATTGGCTGCGTCCAGCCCATCCGCAGGATCGCCCAGGTGGTGCGCTCCGAGCGCATGCGCAGGCTTGAGGCGGGCCAGAAGTGCCCCCTCCTTCTGCACACCGACGCCTCCCAGGCGGCCGGCAACGTGTCGGTCAACGTGTCGACTCTCGGGGCCGACCTCGTGACGCTCTCCGCGGCCAAGGTCTACGGCCCCAAACAGGTTGGTCTTCTCTGGGCGGCAGATGGCGTCGAGTTGCGCCCGCTCACCCTGGGTGGCGGACAGGAGCGCGGCGTGCGCTCCGGAACCGAGAACGTGGCCGGCGTGGTCGCGTTCGCCCGCGCGCTCGAGCTCGCGGAGGAGCTGCGCCCGCAGGAGTCGCGCCGCCTGGCTATGCTTCGTGACGGCCTCCAGGGCCGCATCATGGCCGCGTTCCCGTGGGCGTGGGTGTCGGGGCCCCGCTCCGGCAAGAGTCGCCTGCCGGGCCTCATGCACGTGTCGTTTCCCGGCCTCGAGGCACGACGCCTGGTCATCCTGCTCGAGCGCGTCGGCGTCTGCGTGGGCACGGGATCGGCCTGCGCCGCCAGCAAGATGCGCGTCTCGCACGTGCTGCGCGCCGTCGGCGTGCCAGACGATGTCGCCGCGGGCTCGCTGCGCATCACGCTGGGCCGCCCCACCACAGCCGAGGACGTCGACTACGCCGCACGGGCCATCTGCGACGCCGTGCGCCAGGAGGCGGGCCGCCTCGGCATCGACCCCGCAACGGGCAGGAAGGACGTGATCTAGCGTGGGCAAGAGGGTCTATCTCGGCATGAGCGGCGGCGTCGACTCGTCGCTCTCCGCCGCGCTCCTGCTCGAGCAGGGCTACGACGTTAAGGCCGTCTACATGCGCAACTGGTCGCGCGACCTGCCCGGCTTCAAGTGCACTTGGGCCGAGGACCTCGCCGATGCGGAGCGCGTCTGCGTCACGCTGGGGCTCGACCTCGAGGTGTGGGACTGCGAGCGAGAGTACAAGCAGACCGTCGTCGACTACCTCGTCGACTCCTATGCCCACGGCCTCACGCCCAACCCCGACGTCATGTGCAACCAGACGGTCAAGTTCGGCACCTTCGCGGACCGCGCCTTCGCCGAGGGGGCGGACTATGTCGCGACGGGCCACTACGCCCGCGCCGTGGCCGATCCCGCCGACCCCGCCGGCGCCACCACGCGCCTCATGCGTGCCGCCGACGAGCACAAGGACCAGACCTACTTCCTCTGGCGTGTTCCCCGCGACATCTTCGCGCGCACGCTCTTCCCGGTGGGCGGCATCGCCAGCAAGGCCGAGGTTCGCGCCATGTGTGCCGAGCGCGGCCTGGGCGTCGAGCGCAAGCCCGACAGCGACGGCATCTGCTTCGTGGGCGAGGTCGGCATCCGCACCTTCCTGCTCGACACCCTCGAGCGCCGGGCGGGTGACATCGTCGACTGGGAGACGGGCGCCGTCCTCGGCCGCCACGACGGAGCCTTCTTGTTCACCGTGGGTCAGCGCAAGGGCCTCAACCTGGGCGGCGGGCCCGCCCGCTACGTCGTCAGGACGGACGTAGAGAAGAACATTGTCTACGCGACCGCAAACCGTGACTGTCCTGCGCTCTGGACCTCCTCCATGGATCTTGCCGATGTCCACCTGGTCGCCGAGGACCTGCCCGAGGGCGACTACCTCGTGCGCACGCGCCATACCGGCGAGCTACGTCGCGCCCACGTGACGCTGACGCCGTCTGCGGAGCACTCGCAAGCCCCCTGTGCGGAGGCCTCTGCAGCCTCCTGCCAGCAGGCCGGCCTTGCGGCCCGCATCGACTTCGCAGAGCCCCTGCGCACGGTCGCGCCTGGCCAGAGCGCGGTTATCTACGACGGACTGCGCTGCATGGGCGGCGGCATCATCCAACGCCCTTGCGACTAGCGCTCCTCACACGCTCGTCGCGTTACCAAGTGGGGTCCGCAGCGTCCCGTCCGCCGTTTCCGCATACAATGGCACAGTCCGAGACCGCAAGGGGAGGGCCGTGCCCGTGTTGCGCGCCGTAGCGTGTCCGCGTGGTCGCGTCCGTCCGCCCCGCGCCACCTAAGGGAGAGATACACATGGCTGCCCTCAGCATTCTCATCATCATGCCGATCATGCTTCTGTTCGGGTGCTTCTACCTTCTGTACATGGTTGCCCTCACCACGCTCACGAGCCCGGCCATCTTCGTGTTCCTCGCGGCGGCCGTGCTTGCGGGCGTCTCGATCTACCTTGCGGCACGCATCCCGTACCGCAAGTTCGTCAAGCATGAGGAGGTCGACGTCAAGCACGACGCCATCGCCCCCATCATGTGCTACGTCTTCTCGGTTGTCCTCAACGTGATCGCGATCATGTATGTGTGGGGACTGGTCGTCGCGGCGATGTTCGAGTAGCGCGATTGGTAGCACATCTCGACTACCTGCGATTTCACGATTTCTCGAACTAATTGTGAAGGAATCGAAATTGTCGGTTGCGTTTGGTTCTTAGTTACCGTATAGTAGCTACCGCGCTGAGGCACCCCACCCCAGCGAGACAAATTCGGGCGTTTAGCTCAGGGGGAGAGCGCTTCCCTGACACGGAAGAGGTCAGAAGTTCAAATCTTCTAACGCCCACCATGAATTCTCAGGTCATCGTGTACGCGGTGGCCTGTTTTCGTTTAGGACACCAAGCTGGACGCCAAAGCAGATGCCAGAAATGTGACCCCACCAAAACAGAGCGTTGGTGGGGCCATGGACAATTTCAGATTCGACGCATTTCAGATTTTGACGCGTGCTTCTGGGTGGCCGCAAGCTAGCGGTTGCCCCAGCTCTCTTCTTGTGACTCGACGCTTCGTCCCGAGCTGTCGGCGGCGTTGATGGTGATGTCCCATTGGTAGCCCTCTTCAAGCACGACGAGGCAGGGGTCGCCCTCGACCGAGTTGAACACCATGGACTCGTAATGCCCGTCGGGTCCGAACTGCTCGTCCTCGCCGTACCACTCGGTTCCGGTTGAGTCTTTCACGTAGTACTCGCCGCCCGGCAGCCGCGTCTCCACAGAGCCTCCGCCCTTGATGAACACGGTTTCGACGAGCGTGTTGTCCTTCGTGTACACCGAGATGTAGGTTCCCGTGCCGGCGCCGTCGTCGTTGACGATGAAATTGAGGATCATGTTGTTGCTGGTCATGTTCGGGTCGTGGAAGAGCTCGCCGGTCTCCGGCATGGGCTGCGCGCACTCGGCGGCGCGCTGCTCCCAGTCGCCGTATTCGCTCTTCTCGTAGGCCTCTTTCGCGCTGTAGTACTTGCCTTGCTCGTACAGGGCACCGGCGCGGTCGTACTCGGCCTTTGCGGCTTCGTCGGAGCTGGGGCTGTTGGGGTCTGATTCGGCGCTGCCGAACGCTTCGGTTCCCGAAGACGAAGGGCTGTCCCCGCTGCAGGCGACAAGGCCCAGCGTTAGCGCGAGCGTGCAGCACGACAGAATGGTTGCCAGGGTTTTCCGCATCGGTTCCACCCCTCCCGAACGCTTGCGAATCGTTGAGTTTAGTGTACCCAGGGGAAGAATCGCCCATGAGGCCGAATCGGATTGGCGGTGCCAACCAAACGCGGGCTGGCCGTCGCTCTTCCTCAGGGCCTGGGTCGCCTTTCGACCAGTCCTGCCGACAGGGCCAGAAGCGCGCACGCGATCAGCGCGGCGAGCTCCTCTGTGCGCAGGGGGTCTTCCGTTGTCGGGACGCCGGCGCGCGCATTCGCCCTGGAGGGGGCCTCTGTTGCCGTCGCGTCGCCGCTTGCGCCCGCCTCTGGGGAAACGTCCGCCTTGGACGCGCCGTCGCCTGCATCCGCCTCTGAGGGGTTCTCCCTTGGCGGGTCCGCTTCCGGCTTCGTCGTCGGGTCAACCGTCGGATCCGTCTCTGGCTCGGCCGCCAGTCCTGTCGCTGCCAGGACGATGTCGTCGGGGGACAGCTCCTGGGTCGCCTCGGCGTCTGCGAAGAGCTTCCCGCAGATCGTGCACTCCCAGTACTCGATGGTCCCGTCCGTCTCGCTCGTGGGCGCCACGGCCTCGTGGTGCACCAGGACGTGGTCACAAGGCTGTTCTCCCCGCACTTCTCCGCGGCGTATGTAGGCGCCTTCTCCGTCGTCCGACATTGCGGTGAAGAAGACGCAGACCTGCGATGGGCTCCGGTCCGCCGGGGTGTCGTTGAAGTTGCCCACGCCGTACTGGGGGAGGGTCAGGTAGTCGCCCATCACGCTCGCGTACGTCTTGTTCCACGACTTCGCGTCGAAGAACGCTCGCTTCGTGATCGGTCGGTCACCTAGGATGGCCATGCCGCCGTCCGTCGTGCTCTCTATGAACAGGGGCATGATGGCCGGATGGTGCTTGGTGCCGTTTACGTTGCCCGGGTCCCAATAGAAGATGCTCACGTCAACGTGCCAGAACACGAGCCCGCCGTCGGGGCTAAGAGACCCGTAGGTTGGCCTGAGGGCCTCGTCCCACCCGTGGTAGCGACGATTCTCGACCAGGTAGTACTCGTCCTTGCACCCATTTACATGGATGAGCGCGCAGACGTAGCCCGAGTCTTTGGGCGCGACGGAGTAGTCCTGCGCGGTGACCAGGATGGTGTCGCCCTCTTTTTCGAGCTCGATGTAGGAAATCCACCCAAGCGTAAGGCGGCACGTCTCGTTCATGGGCCCGAACGTGAACTGCCCGAGCGACATGTCCTCGTAGTAGGCCGCCAGCGATTCGTCGTCCTCGAATATGGTCTCGCCCCAGTCGAAGTCGTCCCGGTACGGGGTGCCCTCGAAGCCCACCACGACGACGAGCAGGGGCATGGTCTTCTTGGCCGACGTCTCGCCCTGGTCACTCTCGGGCACCTGTGGCTGGGCGTTGCCGGGCGACTGGGATTGGGTGTCCAGGGTGGATGAGGGGTCTCCTGTTGACGCCGGGTGGCTCGCGTTTATGTCATCGAGCGTAACGAGAACGCCGGTATGAGAAGGACATCCCATGCCGCTTGTCTCAGCCTCCGAACCTGGGGCGGGGCATACCGCGAGGGCGGCTGCCGGAAAAAGGGCAAGGCACAGGGTCAACGCCGCGGCGACTGCGAGCGAGAGCGCAGAAGCACGAGTTATCGCAGTCCGGTTAGCGCCCATCCGCATTGCCTATCTGCGAATTGCCCGCGACGGCATCGCGGGCAATGTCATGTTCGCGTTTGCGGAATGTCGCTCAGACAACAAGGAAGAAATCGCTATTGACGACTGGGAAGACTTATTCGGTGAAACGAGCGACGAACCTGAAGCGACGGGCGAGGGTTTGGGGTTCGAACGCAGCGCGCCGTGCTTCGCTCGTCTGGCGTGAGACGAATTGGCGTTGACAATGGTGTTTGCGAATGCATTTGTCGCTCAATCAGATTGTCGTCCTTTTTTCGTTAATCGCAACTCTACTGAGCATAGGTAGTGTTGTTCTAGATTGCGTGCAAGACTGTTCTCAGGAGAACTGTTCGCCGTGATAAGGTGTGGCGAGGTGAGGACGGGAGCGCGATATGGACCGCTACGTGACCGGGGCGTTGATCAAGAGTCTTCGCGAGGAATCTGGCATGACCCAGCAGCAGCTGGCCGCGCGCATCGACGTTGGTGACAAGGCCGTCTCGCGCTGGGAGTGTGGACGGGGATACCCCGACATCACGCTGCTTGAGCCTCTTGCACGAGCCTTGGGTGTTTCTGTTGCCGAGCTTGTTGCCGGAAGTGACGTGAGGAACGCGAACCGATCGTCCAACATGCTCAGGGCCAGGCTCTACGTCTGTCCCGTTTGCGGGAATGTACTTCAGGCGACGGGGGAGGCTATGGTTTCGTGCTGTGGCATCACGCTACCCGCGCTTGAGGCCGACCCCGCCGAGGGCGAGCATGAGGTTCGGGCGGCGTGCGTTGAGGACGAGCTCTACGTGTCCGCGGAGCACCCTATGGGCAAGCTTCATTACCTGTCATTCTTGGTGGCGGTATCGCCTGATCGCGTGCAGCTGGTGAAGCTCTATCCCGAGGGGCCTGCTGCGGCTCGTTTCAGACTTGCGGGCGTCAGACGCGTGTACGCGTACTGCAACCGCCATGGGTTGTTCTACAAGGACCTCCGCTAGGCGCTCTGACGCTGAGGTTTGCGCGGTTGCGGGGTTGTTGTGCCTGCCGCTCGGCCAGACCGATTCGACCGCTCGCACACTCTTAGGCGAATGGCGCCGCTTGGGTCTGCGACATTGGCTATCCTGCACGGTGTGTTGCAGGAAAGTGATCGCATACTGCCCCGTGCGAGCTTGACCTGCCCACCAGACGTCATGGTTATGCCGTGGCGTCTGGTGGGCAGGTCTTTTTTATGGCCGCGTTTGGCCGCAGCTCAGGGACGCGAAGCGCATCGGAGGGCAAAGCATGAGGCTGCGCAAGGTGTTCAACAACAACGCCGCCCTGGTGGTTGGCGACGACGACAGGGAGTTCGTTGTCACGGGCAGAGGTGTGGCCTTCCAGAAGAGGTCCGGCGACGAGGTGGCGCCTGAGAGCGTCGAGAAGGAGTTCCACCTTTCGTCCCGAGAGACCAGCGACCGGTTTGAGAAGATCCTCTCGTCCATTCCCGTTGAGGAAGTAGAGCTGGCGAGCCGAGTCGTGGACGAGGCCAAGATGCGCATGGGGCGCAGGATTCAGGACTCGATCTATGTCTCGCTGAGCGACCACATTCACTTTGCGTTGCAGAACGAGACCCGCGGGATTCGCGTGCAGAACAACCTGCTGCTGGACATCAAGCGCTTCTATCCGGAGGAGTTTGCCGTCGGGATGCGCGGGCTCGAGGTCATCCGGGAGGAGCGCGGAGTGAGCCTGCCGGAGGACGAGGCAGGCTTCATTGCGCTGCACATAGTCAACGCCGAGACGGAGAACTCGATTGACACCAACGGGGTCGAGCGCGCGACCAAGATCATCGAGGAGATAGTCGGCATCGTGCGCGACTACTTTGGCTGCTCCCTTGCGGAGGGCTCCCTGGCGTACTTCCGCTTTGTCACGCACCTCAAGTACCTCGCGCACCGGATTGCCTCGTGCGCGACATTCGGCGACGACCAGCAGAACGAGGCGCTTCTTGCGGTCATGGGTCAGACGTATAGGGAGCCCTACCTGTGCGCCTCGACCGTGAGGGACTTCGTCAGGGGCCGCTACGACGTCGACATGGGCAACGAGGAGCTTCTGTACCTGGTCATACACATCCAGCGTGCCGTTTCGGGAGGTGCGTAGCGCGGACGGTTGGATGTGCGGGTGTTGGGCAACGCGGGAAGGCGAGAAAGGAAGGCGACCATGGCGGACAACAGGCAACTGGCGCAGTTCATCGTCGACAACGTTGGCGGAGGCGACAACATCGAGAGCGCCAACCACTGCATGACGAGGCTGCGCATCAAGCTGAGGGATGACTCCAAGGCGAACCGCGCGGCGCTCGATGCGCACGAGGGCATCATCTCGACCCAGGTGGCCGAGGGCAAGCTTCAGGTGATCATTGGCACGCAGGTGGGGGAGGTCTACGAGCAGCTGGTGCGCATTACGGGCCCGCATGAGCAGAAGACGGGCGAGCTCCAGAAGAAGGGCTCGCTCCTGAACCGCTTTGCGGCGCTCATCACCAAGATCGTGGTGCCCTCGCTTGGCGTGCTCTGCGCGTGCGGCATCATCGCGGGAATCAACTCGATCCTGCTTGCGACCGGCGTGATTGCCGCCGGCGACGGCGCGAATGTGCTTCTGTCCAACCTGGGCAACGCATGCCTGACGTTCTTCCCGGTCATCCTGGGCTACACCAGCGCCGTCGCCTTTGGGATGGACCCCTTCGTGGGAATGATCCTGGGCGCGTTTCTGATCTTCCCGGGGGTGGTGGACTCGCTGGCCTCGGGCGATGCGCTCTTCTCGCTGTTTGAGGGAACGCCCTTTGCGATGCCGGTCTACAAGACGTTCTTTGGGATTCCCATCGTCTTCCCGACAACGGGCTACACCTCGACGGTCGTTCCCATCATGCTGGTCAACTGGCTCGCGTCCAAGGTCGAGGGCTGGCTCAAGGCTCACCTGCCGGCCGTGACCAAGCAGTTCATGGCGCCGTTCGTCACCATCCTGGCGTCCGGAATCGTCGGCGTGCTGGTCATCGGTCCCGTTTCGATCCTGATTCAGAACGCACTGCAGGCGGGGCTCGATGCTCTTATTGGCACCTCGCGGATTCTGGCCTTCGCGGTCATCTGCCTGATCTACCAGCCGTTGGTCATCTTCGGCCTGCACTGGCCGCTCATCACGCTGGGCCTCATGGAGTTTGCGACCGGCGGAAGCACGCTCATAGTCGCGGCCATCTTCCCCGCGAGCTTTACGCACATGGCGGCCTGTCTTGCCGTTTTCCTGCGCAGCAAGAGCACGGGTATGCGCAACGTGGCCCTACCGGCCTTCCTGAGCGCGTGCTTCTGCATCATCGAGCCGTCCATCTACGGCGTCACCCTGCCGGTCAAGAAGCGCTTTGGCTACTGCATGGCCGGCGGCCTGGTGGGTGGGCTGATCGTCGTGCTGACCAACTCGCCGATGTTCGCCATCAGCATGGGCGTGACCGGATTCATGTCGTTCGTCGATCCCGTTTCGCATAGCTTCATAGGGCTGGTGTGGTGCGTCGTCGCGTGCCTTGCCGCCATGACGGTGACGTTCCTCTTGACCTGGCTCAGCTACCGTCCCGACGAGGACGGCGCGGAGAAGAGCTCGCATGCCGGCTCGGGCCCTGCTGACTCCGGACACCACAAGGAGGTCATCCAGTCTCCCATGCGGGGCACGGTCAAGGGCCTTTCCGCCATGTCTGACGCGGCGTTTGGGAACGGCTCGCTCGGCAAGGGCGTCTGCATCGATCCCGCCGAGGGCAGGGTGGTCGCTCCCTGTGATGGCGTCGTGTCCGCGCTGTTCCCCACGGGCCACGCCATCGGCATCATCTCGCAAGGTGGCGCCGAGGTGCTGATTCACGTGGGAACCGACACCTTCGACCTTTCCGAGGGCGCGTTTCTGCCCCAGGTGAGGAAGGGCGACGCAGTGAGGGCCGGCGAGCTCCTGCTGACCTTTGACGCGCAGGCGCTGAGGGACGCCGGTCGGGACGTGCGCACGGCGGTCGTGGTGAGCAACAGCAGCGAGTACCTCGACGTCGTAAGCTACGGAAAGGATCGGGTGGACTGCGGCGAGCCCCTGATGGTGGCGATTGCCTCCGAGGTTCCCGAGGCCGGTGCCGAGGACAACCTGGCTGGCCTTGCGATGGGAGGCGCCGCATTGGGATGAACCAAGGTAAAAGGGGAAGTCGAGAAATACAGGGGGATGGCATGCAGACTGATCTTTCGTCCAGGGTGCGCGGGGCGCTCATAGGCTGTGCCTACGGGGACGCGTTTGGCATGCCAACCGAGATGATGACCCGCGAGCTCTTGGACCGGGCGTTTCCGGGCGGTGTGATGCGCCTGGAGCCCTCGAGCCGCCTGGACTTCTTCGGCCGTCAATTCCCGGCGGGAACCGTCACGGACGACACCCAGAACACGGTCCTCGTTTGCCAGGCCATCGTCGAGGGGCAGGGGGAGTTCGAGACCGAGCGCTACCTTGGCCTCCTGCGACGTTGGGTCGCGCGAAACGCGGACCGTGCTGCCATGGTGCTGGGTCCCAGCACCGCGCGGGCGCTCCGGGCGCTGGATGACGGCGTTCCGCTGGACCAGGCAGGGCGCATGGGCACCACAAACGGATCTGCCATGAAGGTCGGCCCAATCGGTATCGTCTACGACTACCGAGACACCGTCACGCTCGTTGATGCCGTGGAACGCCTCTGCCTGCCGACGCACAACACGGGCGTCGCCATTGCGGGCGCGGCGGCTGTCGCGGGTTGTGTGAGCTATGCCGTACGCGGTGGTACCGACTTCGACGCCATGTGGGACGTGGCCCGGGACATGGCCGAAGCCGGTGCTCGTCGCGGCAACCAGCTTCCGGGGCCGCTGCTGGGCGAGCGTCTGGCGTACATGCGCGACCTGGTGATGCGCGCGATGCCCGACGAGGTCATCCGTCAGATTCAGGACTTCCTGGGCATGGGCTTCGAGACCGTTCAGACGGTTCCGGCCGTGCTTGCCATGGTCACCCTCGGCGAGGGGGACCCGCATCGGGCGGCCGTGCTGACGGCCAACACCGCGGGCGATACGGACACCGTCGCGGCCATAGCCTGTACCATCTGCGGCGCCATGAACCCCGACTTCTCGCGCGAGAAGATCGACCTGCTCCAGCGGGCGAACGGCCTCGACTTCGATGGACTGGCGGAGGGACTCCTGCCCTTCGTGAGGTAGGGGCAGATGCCGTCGGGCACTGCGTGTCGCCATCAAGTTGGGTGATCTCGGGAGGTCCGCCTGGCGGGCCTCCCTTGTTATTCGACGCTTGCGCTTGGTATGGCGCCGTCACCGTAATTGGCGTTGCTTTGCTCCGGGCACAGAACGACCATTCTCCACTACGGGGTGCAAACGAGACGTGCCTGGTTAGGCACTGTGGGCCAACCAACCTAGACAACGAGGCATTTGCGGAGGTCGTTATGACACTTCGGAGGGAGACGAGCGTTCCGCTCTACGTTCAGGTCGCTGATGTGCTCAGGGACAAGATTTACTCTCATGAGTGGGAGGCCGGCTGCAAGATACCCACGGAGTATGAGCTCTGCGGCCTGCTGGGCGTGAGCCGTGGCTGCGTGAAGAGAGGTATGAGCTCGCTCGTCTCTGAGGGTCTTCTCGTCCAGTGCCGTGGCAGGGGCACGTTTGTCACCGACCGCAAGGCCATCTCTCACCCGACGGGAAATACGCTCCTCTCGTTTGCCGAGTCGTTGCGTTCTCAGGGAATAAAGTTTGAGACCAGGCAGCTCGGCGCTGAGATCGTCCCTGCCGACGCGCATCTTGCCAGGATGCTCTATATCTCGGAGAGTGACCCCGTCTTCTTCCTTCGGAGGGTGCGCTTGGTCGAGGGCAAGCCGATCATGTACATCGAGAACCGCATTCGTGCCGAACTGGTTCCCGACATCGAGGAGGTCGACTTCTCGAAAGCCACCCTTTTCGAGACGATGGAGCGCCTCGCGGGGAGGAGGATCGGCTTCTCGAACGCGCGCTACGACGCAGAGGTTGCGGGAGAGTCGAGGGGTAGGGCCCTGGGAGTGAGCCCGGAGTCGCCAGTACTTCATCTCGAGCAGCACATTTTCTATGCAGATGATACGCCGGCGGAGTGGGGCAACGTCTGGCTGCAGGCGTACCGATACGTCGTGGGGACGATACTGCCCAGAGCGTGACCTTCTCGTCCGCCCTCGAATGAGAGCCGCTGGCGGAATGCGCCCCCTCATTTGAGCGTTTGGATTTGGCCTATTTGACCTCATTTGTACATGAGGACGGGACCTTTGCGCGTGCAATGGGGACGACGCCTGGCGTCCATGACCCCGATGGCTCCCTCCGAGACCTTGCTTTCAGGCAAAACGCGTAAATAGAACGATAAATGTAGATGTGTCAATAAGAAATCCGTCGTAATTTGTACAAATTCACGATACTTGCATACATTTGTCCACGTTTGTATAACTGCTCACGAGCAAACAGGGCTTTTGGAGTCAAGGAGGACGACGATGCCGCTCGTGGACATGAATGCGCTGATGAGAATCGCGAAGAAGAACGGGCTTATGCTTCCGGCGTACAACTCGACGGACGTGCAGATGACGCTTGGAATTATGGACGCGTTTCAAAGGGCGGGGATGCCGGGAATCGTCCAGATTGCTCCGACGAACGTCAAGGTGACGGGCTACGAGTACATTGCGCAGACCACAAAGATGGCTGCAGAGCACTACGTGACCCCGTTTGCACTGCATCTTGACCATGGCAAGACGCTCGAGGACGTGCGCATGGCGGTATCCGCTGGCTTTACGTCGGTCATGATCGACGGGGCAGCCCTTCCGTTCGAGGAGAATATTCGCTTTTCGCGCGAGGCAGTCGACTACGCCCACTGCTATGGCATTCCCGTCGAGGCGGAGCTCGGCGCGCTTAAGGGCAAGGAGGACGATTACGTTTGTGAGGCCGATTGCCATACGGACCCGGCTCTGGTCGAGGAGTTCTGCGACCGCACCGGATGCGACACGCTCGCCGTGTCCATCGGCAACGTCCACGGCCTTGTGGAGAAGCCCAAGATTGACCTTAAGGCGTTAGCCGCCATCCACGCGGTGTCGCCAGTGCCCCTGGTCCTTCACGGAGGCTCCGGCATCCCCCTCGAGACCATCCGTGCGATGCGCCCGTTTGGCGTGATGAAGGTCAACATTGCGAGCGACCTGCGCCAAGCGTACATTCGTGCCGTCGCTAAGCGCTATGAGGCCAACCACGACGAGGCCTGTCTCGCGTCAGTCCTCATGGATGCTCGCGAGGCCGTGAGTGACGTGGCCTTCAGACTTGCCATCGGTATGAACGAGGATGTCCTCATTGGTAAGTTTTCCAGCCCCTCGACTTGGCCCGTGGCCTGCTAGGACGAGGTGCCTCCCATGGACGTTTCCTTCGATTCCGACTTTGCAAGGTGTGACCTGGACGTTGCGACCCAGGAGGAGATCTTCGAGGAGCTTGCGAGGCCGCTTGTCGCAGCGGGAAGAGTAAAGGGCGACTATGCGTCTTTCGTCCAGTCACGAGAGCTGAGGTTTCCCACGGGTCTTCCCCTGGGTGAGATGGGGATGGCTATTCCCCATACCGACCCGGAGCATGTCATCGCTCCGGCGATCTCGGTTGCGACGCTTTGCAATCCCGTCGAGTTCCACGTGATGGGCAGCCCTGACGAGACGGTTTCCGTATCCGTGGTGTTCATGCTCGCTCTCGATGACGGCCATGCGCACATCGCCTTTTTGCAGAGGGTCGTTAGGTTCGCCCAGGACAAGGCGCTTATGAGCCAGTTGATAAACGCGACGACCGATGACGACCTCTACCAGCTGGTTACCGGCTCCCTCCTGGGAGATCGATAGGTTAGGAACGCATTACTGATAGGAGTGAGCATGGCAAAGAAGAGGGTACTTTTCGTCTGCGCGACTGGCATCGCGACATCCACGGTCGTCGAGGAGAAGGTCTGCGAATACTTGCGCGAAGAGGGCATCGACTTTGATGCTGACCAACGAAACCTTGGAAGTGTCCCCAGCATCGCGGACGACTTCGACCTCATTGTGGCGACCACGCAGATTCCCTTTGAGGTCAAGGAGCCCGTTGTGAGTGGGCTTCCCTTCCTTACGGGCTTTGGGGCAGAGGAGGCGCTGCAGAAGATCAAGACGGTACTGGCTGACTAGATGGGATCGAGTGTCTTTGGGCACGTCGATAGGAAGGAAAAGAGATGGACGGAATCTATCAAGGGCTGTATGACCTTGTCCAATACATACTTGGGCTTGGGGCCATCGTCATGCTCCCGATCGTGATCTTCATTCTTGCGCTCTGCTTCGGGATCAAGCCGTCGAAGGCGTTCAGGTCCGCGCTCGTCGTTGGCATCGGCTTCGTCGGCGTCTTTACCATCTTCGCCCTGATGGGCGACCAGGTTGGTCCGGCCGCTAAGGCAATCGTCGCGAGGACGGGGCTTAACCTGCCCGACGTCGACCTGGGATGGGCGCCGCTTTCGGCCATCACCTGGGGTTCGGTGATCGCTCCGTTTGCGATCGTGCTTACGCTTGTGATCAACCTCGTCATGCTGGCCTTCAAGTGGACGAAGACCGTTGACATCGACATCTGGAACTACTGGCACTTCGCCTTTGCCGGAGCGCTCGTGTACGTTGCGACGGGCAACTTCTTCCTGGGCCTTCTAGGCTCCGCCATCGCTGCGGTCGTGGTCATCAAGATTGCTGACTGGTGCGCGCCTCTGGTGCAGAAGTACTGCGGGCTTCCTGGGATTTCGCTGCCTACGCTCTCGAGTGCGGTCTTCTTCCCGATCGGGCTTCTGGGCAATTGGGTCATCGACAGGATTCCCGGCCTCAACAAGCTGCAAGCCGACCCCGTCTACATCCAGAAACGCTTCGGCATCTTCGGCGAGCCTATGATGGTTGGATTCATGCTGGGCGTGCTGCTGGGCCTGCTCGCGGGGTATGACTTCAAAGGCATCATCTCGCTTGCCATCTACCTGGCGGCTGTCATGTATATCCTTCCGCGTATGGTGCGTATCCTCATGGACGGCCTCATTCCCGTGTCCGACGGCGTCAAGGAGTTCATGGCACACAAGTTTCCGGACCGCAAGGACTTCTACATCGGCCTCGACATCGCTGTCGCCATCGGAAATCCTGCGATTATCGCGACAGGCCTCTTGCTCACCCCGATCGCCATCCTGCTGGCCTTTGTCGTTCCTGGCAACGAGACGCTTCCCGTTGCAGACCTCGCAAACCTTGCGGTGTTCTGCTCCATGATCGTCGTCGCATGCAACCAGAACATCGTCAGGGCGGTCATCATCGCGATTCCGTGTCTCATTGGCGACCTGCTGATTTGCTCTGCAGCATCCCCGCTCATCACCAAGCTCGCCACGACGGTCGGATACGACATGTCCGCTGCGGGCGGGAACAACATCACTGCGTTCCTCGATGGCGGCAACCCGTTCCGCTACCTGATCTACCAGGTTTTCTCTGGCAACATGATTGCCGTTGTCGCTGCGGTTGCGACTGCTGCCCTGGTGTTCCTTACCTACAAGCTCACCTTCAAGCAGACTCATCCGGGTTCTGACGCGGAGTAGCTCCCCCTGAGGTGGCGAGTGAGGTTGGCTCGCCGCCTTTTTGCTCGATTTTCTGCCAGGACGTTCCAGAGACGAGGCGATGGGCGTTGCCATATGCGATTGGCGTAGATGTGGGGACGACGAATACCAAGGTGGTCCTGTGCGAGCTGCCCTCCTGTGAGCCCGTGCTGACCGAGCGCTTCCCGAGCCCCATGCACCGTTTCGGTGACAAGGCCGACTACGAGGTGCACGAGCTCGTAAGCAAGGTGCTCGAAGGATTGTCGGCCTGTGCCGTGAGGCTTGGCGCTCGCGCCTCTGAGGTCGAGCTCGTCTCGGTTGCAAGTGTGGGGGAGTCGGGTGTGCTCGTCTACCCCGACGATAGCTTCTCCCCACGTTCGATTGCCTGGTACGACAAGAGGGGAGGGTCTTTCTCGCGCTCTGCCCTCGCATCCGGCTATGCGCGGGACCTCTATCGTATTACGGGCGTCCCCACCCACTCGGCGTCATCGCTGTTCAAGCTGTTGTGGATGCGCGACGCTGGCGCCACCCTCGAGGGTGCGACCTGGCTCACCATGGCAGACTTTATCGCTTGGGTGCTGTGCGGTGAGAAGGGCCAGGATCGAACGCTTGCGTCTAGAACCTCTGCCTACGACGTCAGGCAAGATTGCGTATCCAAGGAGATTCTTGACCACTATGGCCTCCCCCATGGAGTCTTTGCCAAGCTGGTCGACAGCGGCTCTCCCCGTGGGTGTTTGCTTGAACGCGTATGCGAGGGCACGGGGCTTCCTGATACGTGCCGGGTTTGCGTGTCCGGCCACGACCATATGTCGGGTGCTTTCGCCTGTGAAATCCGGACTTCGTCGGAGCTGCTCAACTCGACGGGCACCTCCGAGGGCCTGCTCAGGCTGTCTGACGACTATGGCGAGACGCCTTCGGATGGCTGCCAGGTGACGCGTGGCCGCTACGTAGACGGTCGTACCTTCACCTCGTACGCGTCGCTTCCGACGGCTGGGCTGTCGTTTGACTGGGCTCTGAGGGCGCTGGGGATGGACAGGGACTCGTTCTTTGAGAAGGGCCAGGAAGAGGTCTTCGAGGGCTATCTGAAGGAAAGGTACAAGGACTCGAAGCTCCTGTTCATTCCTCACCTTCGGGGAAGCGGGCCACCTCACAGGAGCGTCGATGCGCGGGCGAACCTCTACGGTCTCAGAGATGAGACCCCGACCGACGAGGTGCTCTTCGCTGTGTTTTCCGGTGTGTGCTTCGAGTTTGCCAGCCTGTTCGACTCTGTGGTTGGCCCATCCGGTGCGAAGGGGCTGGAGTGCGTGAAGGTCATTGGCCCTGCGGTTAGAAATCCCCTCTGGATGCAGCTCAAGGCGGACCTCATAGGCGTGCCCTTCGTCTCGTGCGAGGTGGAAGACGCTGTCGCGCGCGGTTCTGTTCTCGTTTCCGCGACGAAGTGCGGCCTTGCCGCGAAGCTGGAGTATTCGACGCATCGCTTTCTGCCCTCTGCAGAGCGGAGTGCGAGGCTGCTTGAGCGTTACGAGAGGGAGTATTTGCCCCTCGTGCACCTGATCGAGGACTTCGAGTCCGCGTCGTAGCGTGATTGCATGCGCGCCGATCTGGAGATTTGCTCTGGGCCGGCGCGCTCGTCTGAGAAACGAGCGTTAAGCATGCCCTTTCGGCCCGCGAACGCCAAGCACTTCTCCCGTAGAATGAGGTGCTATTGATGACCCCAACGATTGCGGGAGTTGTAGTGGAACCAATCTGGAAAGAGCTCTACGAGGCGGCCAGGGCAGCCCAGAGGCCCAGAGAGATATCGGAGCGCGTCTACGCGGGCGGCGTCGCCGCGGCGGTGGAGTCCGCCTCGGGCAGGATCTACACCGGCGTGTGCGTGGACACCTCGTGCACGCTGGGCATCTGCGCCGAGCGCAACGCCCTGTTCAACATGATCACCAACGGTGAGGGAGAAGTGCTTCGCGTGCTCGCGCTGATGCCCGACGGATCCTGCGCCGCGCCCTGCGGTGCGTGCAGGGAGTTCATCGCGCAGCTGATGCCCGGGCGCTACCAGGACGTCGAGGTAATGCTGGACTACTCCGCGCAGAGGGTCGTGACCATGGGAGGGCTCACGCCCGAGTGGTGGATCTAGGGCGGGTTTTGCGTCTCTTGCTGCTCGCAAACCGTTTATCACGTTTGAGCATCTTTGGGTTGAGTCGCATCGCAACGATGTCCTAACTGGCAAGCGAATTGCGCGCGCAGCTTGATTTCAATCGGGACGATGACTTACCAAAGCCATCTGCGAAGTTCACAATCTAGCCGGTGAATCTCCCAGTTGCCTCCGAAGCTGGTTCCTTCGATAAAGCGATTGTTGTGGACGGCTTCAGGTGCTATTTCCGGGCTAGTTCTGGAAGCATTGCCGCGACGAGCTCGGCAACGGCCTCGTGGCTCTCGATGTCCACCACGAGCATGGGCCTTGCGCCATCGTAGGGCAGCTCGCGTTGCGACAGACGCTCCTGGGCCGCGGGGACCCCGGCGCGTGACCAGCGCTAGGCCATCGCAAGCGCCTGTCGCTGTGGCCATTCTACGTCTATCAGCCCGCTCCTTGGCCTGTGACGGGTGGCTTACAATGCAAGCGTTGGGTTGGCGGCGGCCGGGCGTGGCGTCCAGGTGCCGCAAGGCGGCGGAGAAGGGCGTGGTGCGAATGGCCGAGTGGGCAGAGGCCGGCGCGAGCAAGGTCGGCGCAGGCAAGTCCGGCGCGACCGCCTGCCGGGCGTGGTTCGAGGGCGACCCGCTGCTGGAGGACTACCACGACCACGAGTGGTGCAAGCCCAGCCACGACGACCGATTCCAGTTCGAGATGCTCTGCCTCGAGGGCGCGAGCACCGGCCTCTCGTGGAAGACCATCATGCGCAAGCGCCGGACGTACCTGGATGCCTTCTGCAACTTCGACGTCGCCGCGTGCGCGGCGCTCGGCGACGTCGCGCTGGAGGGCCTCCTGGAAAACCCCGGCATCGTGCGCAACCGTGCGAAGGTTTTCGGCGTGCGGAGAAACGCCCGAGCCGTTCTCCGGATTCAGCGCGAACTTGGCAGCTTTGACGCGTACCTGTGGGACTTCGTGGGCGGGAGCCCCATCGACGGGCACTGGGCGTCCGTCGACCAGATTCCCACAAAGTCGGACGAGTCGCGTCGACTGAGCGCGGACCTTAGGCATCGTGGGATGGTCTTCGTGGGGCCGACCATCACCTATTCGTTCATGCAGGCCGTGGGCCTGGTGAACGACCACCTGCGCGACTGCCCCTGCCGCTAGCGCACGGACACCAGGGCGCAAGATGCGTCGCCTAGCAAGAGAAAACGGCACCGGTGCCAGGGGGCTGCCGGTGCCAGGTTGCCAGATGCTATCCCTCGATTGCGGTGCGGAACCACTTGGTGAGGCTTGTGGGGTGCGTGATGCCCGTGCCCACGACGACCGCCCAGGCGCCCGCGTCGATGGCCGCGGCACCGTCGGCGGGCGTGTGCACGTGGCCCTCGCAGATGATGGGCAGATCCGGGAACTCCAGCGTCGCCTGGTGCAGGAGGGCGATGTCGGGACCTTCGTCCATGGTGGTCTGAATCGCGGGCTTGTTGTGGCTCAGCGTGGTCGAGACCAGGTCGCAGCCGCAGGTGACGGCGCGGCGGATGTCCTCCATGGTCATGCAGTCTGCCATGACGAGGGTCTCGCACTGGGCGCGCAGGTCGCGTACCGTCTGCTCGAACGTGCGGCCGTCGGGGCGGGGCCGGTCGGTCGCGTCGATGGCGACGACGTCGGCGCCGGCGTTCACGCAGGCCACGGCGTGGCGCAGGGTGGGGGTGATGTAGACGCCCTCGTGCCCCTCCTTCCACAGTCCGATGACGGGCACCTCGACCCGTCCCTTGATGGCGGCGATGTCGGCGAGGCCCTGGCAGCGGATGGCGGCGGCACCGCCCTCCTCGCAGGCCTGGGCCATCTGCGCCATGGTCTCCGGGTGGCGCAGGGGCTCGCCGGGATACGCCTGGACGCTTACGATGAGCCTACCCTTGAGGCTCTGGACGAGAGGTGCAACCTCCATGGTTCTCTTCCTTCCTTGGGCGAGCGGCGCTGCCGCGCCCCCTGCCTGATGCTTTCCTTCTGATTCGTGATGCCGTCGCATCGTCGCCCGTATTCGGGACGCGTGCCCTGCGCTTCTTTGCATTCGCGCGGTCCTGGGGAGCTGTGGCACCGATGCGCATGATAGGCGGGGCGAGCCGAAGGCGGCCCGCCCCGTCGTGATTCGAAACCGTCGGGATTCGAACGCGGTCGCCGCCCCTTGCGGCTGGGTGTCAGGCTAGACGGCCAGGATGGTCGTGAAGTAGCCGATGATCGAGATCGCGAGGAAGAGGAGCATCGTCTTGCCGGCGCCCCAGTTCTTCTTGACCATGAGCCAGTAGGTGACGAACGAGAGGATCAGCACGGGCAGCGCGGGGAAGATGGAGTCGAGGATGTCCGCGATGCTGATCGAGAGGTCGCCGCTGGTGTAGACCAGGCCGATGTTGAACTTGGTGTAGGCCGCGACGATGGCGCCCACGACGATAAGGCCAACGACCTCGGCCGCGCGGGTGACCTTGTCCTTCACGCCGCCGGAGAGAACGAGCTCTGCCGCGTTGGCGCCCGCCTTCACGCCGTAGCTGAAGAGGAACCACGTGAGCGGGAGCATAATCGCGAGGAAGGCGACCACGTAGAAGAGCGGGCCCGTAAGCTCGCCGTTGGGGCACAGGCCCAGGGCGATGGAGAGCAGGATGGGGATGAGGGTGCCCGGCAGGAGCGAGTCGCCGATGCCGGCGAAGGGCCCCATGAGGGCCGTCTTGATCGCGTTGATGAACTCGGGCGTGACGTCGTCGTTGCCCTCGGCCTTGGATGCCTCCATGCCGAGCACGATTCCGGGGACGATCGACCCCAGGTAGGGCTCGGTGTTGAAGAACACCTCGTGGCGCTCGAGCATCTCCTGCTGCGACTCCTTGTCGCCGGGGTAGAGGTCCTCGCGAATGTCGCCGAGCATCTTAATGATGGCAGGGCCCTGCATCCTCTCGAAGTTCTGCATCGAGAGGTTCCAGAACATCCAGTCCCAGTACGCACGACGGGTGGCCTTCTTGCTGAGCTTGGTGGCGCCGCCCGTGGGCTCGGTTGCCTCGTTCTTCTCTTCTGCCATTGTTACTCACCAGCCTTCTGGGTCTCGGCCGCGGAACCGCTTCCGCGGTAGTCAAGGTATGCGACGACGAGGGCGAAGACCACGATGGGGACCATGCTGAGGTTGAGGACCGCGGTCAGCGCGAAGCCGGCGCAGAACAGGATGAGCTCAATGTCCTTCTTGCAGATCATGCGCATGAGCAGCATGAAGCCGACGAGCGGGAGCATGTTGGCGAAGATCTGAAGGATGTCGGTCACCTGGGTGGGCATGGCGTTGACCAGCGTGGTGATGAGGTCTGCGCCGAAGTAGTTGATCAGCAGAATGGGGACGAAGCGCAGGACGAAGTTGGTGATCTGGCCCCAGACGGGAACCATGGCCGCGGCGTCGAGCTTGCCGGCCTCGACCAGCGCATCCTGCTTGTGGACGAAGAACAGGTTGATTGCGCAGAGTCCGTAAACCGCCAGAACGCCAAGCGTGGAGAGGGGCACGGCCAGCGCGAGTGCGTACTCCTTGCCCGCACCGGCGACCATGGCCAGCGGGATGCCGATCCACGCGGCGAAGTTGACGTCGGCGGGCATGGTGCCACCGGGGGTGACCAGACCGATGTAGAGCATCTGGATGGCCGCGCCCATGATGATGCCCGTCTGGACGTCACCCAGGATGAGGCCGATGATCAGACCGGATACCAGGGGGCGTCCGATGGTGTACCAACCGGCGAGTCCGCCGATGAGCACCGGCGAGTAGATGGAGCCCATCCACCCGAACAGTGCGAGAAGGAATGCCTGAAGGAATGTCATGGCAATGCTCCTTTCGAACGATGTTCCTTGCTGCCTTGCGTGCGACTTTGGTTGGCGTGGCCTAAGCCGCGCCGCCTTGGCCTAGAACCTGTCCGCCACGTCGGCCCACTCGACCTTTGGCTGCGACGGGATCTGCTGGAAGTAGACGTGGGCGCCCTTGGCGACGGCCTCCTTGACCGCCTGGGCCTCAGATGCCGTGAGGTGCGCCGCGGCGTGGACCTCGGTTGTGTCCTTGCGTTTGCTCATGGGCCCGACGTTGAGCTCGAGCGGCATGTCTGCGACCTTCTCCAGAAGATCGCGATAGACCTCGGGCGTCTTCATGAGCACGAGCGTGCGTTCGTCGTTGGCGAGCGCTGCCTCAATCAGGGGGACGGCCTCGCTGACGGTGTAGGCGCCAGCCTTCATCGAGGCCGGGACCGCCGTCTCGAATACCTTCTTGAGTACGGGGTTGGTGGCGGTGAGGTTGTCGACCACGATGATTCTTTCGATGTGGTTCAACTTCACGACGACGGTCATCGTCTGGCCATGGATCAGGCGATCGTCGCATCGTACCAGTGCAATCATTCGTTCTCCCTTCCGTCCGATGCTTGCTGGTGCTATCTCGCGCCCGCGGGCGGGCGGAGCTGCCAAAGGCGCTAGGTGCACAGCGCGGCGACGCGGGCCTCGCGGCCGATTGCGCGCCGAAGGTCGCTCGAGTGCGTGTTGAGCAGCACGAACGGCGGGACCTTGGGACCCAGCTGCTCCTCGATGCGCATCATGTTCCGGATGGCGGACCCGCTGTCGTACGCGTCGTGCTTGGGGTTGGCGAACCTGAGGAACACCGTATTGATGGAGAAGAGCCGCGGGATGGTGCGGGTGAGCTCCGCCAGTCGCTCGACGGCCTGCGCCTCGAGCTCGCCGGTGCCAAGGCCGCCCTGCCCGAGGTCGAAGCTGGCGAAGCTGCCGTTTCGCATGGGGAGCATGGAGCCGTTCTGCGTGATGCTGACGAGCACGTGCGAGCCGCAGCTGACGAGGGCGTGGTTGGCGCCGACGTCCTCGGGAGACCCGCTGATGATGTGGCGCTCGGTGCATTCCTGCGCGGTCGCCTGGACCACGGGGATGCCAAGCGTCGCGGAGAGCGCTTCGACCAGCTGCTCCTGCCGCGTGACGCTCAGCTCGAGTGCAATGTCGTCCCCTAGGACGACGCCCATGCCGCGTATGGGCGCGGGGAAGGGGCGGGGCCTGTCGGTGAGCGAGACGGTGTGCGCGACATGGTCCACCAGGTCGTCTGCGCCGGCCCACGGATGGTCGAGCCTCTGGCCGCCCAGGCTCTTGAGGTTCATGTCATACTCGGCGAGGGTGATGCCGTCACGGTTGACCGAGAGCGCGAGCACGCTTCCGTACGAGGGGTTGATCTTGATGGGAATGCGGCTGCGGCCCTCGGTGGCGACGCGTCCCACGTCCTCGGCGAGGACGCCTTCGGTCATGAGGAGCGCCACCACGCGCGTCACGGTGGATGCGGAGAGTCCGGTTGCGTCGGCAATCTGCGTGCGGGAAGGGGCCTTGCCCTCAACCACCGCCTGGATGACCCGGGAGCGGTTGGAGGTGACGACCTTGGTGATGCCGAAGCTGCCCATGCTGCCCTTCTCCCTTGAGCTCGTGTGACGAAACCGTGTGCCCGTGCTGCCCGATTGCCGGGACCAAGGCGAGCGGCGTTGCCCCTGGGGGCTAAAAGAGCTGGTACGGTGACGTACAAGACGAACGGAGCTGGAAATGAGACTTATTTGCAAGGTGAAAATAAGTCGTTAGCGCAAGGGTGCTCCTCGGACTCGGATTTGTAAATCGAAGTGGGCGCAGGCGTTCGTTAATCGGCACCGAGTGGTAACAAATCTGACCCCGAATCCGCTAACGGGCGGCTTGCGGGCATGGGTGGCGCAAGGGCCGTGCGATAGAATGGACTGGTTGGGCGCGCGAACAGACGGACGCGTTGCCTTGGGATTTCTGGATTGACCGTCGCCGCGCGGATGCGCGGCCGTGAGGAGGAGTGCAATGGCTGAGCTTGAGGACGTCAAAGACGTGCAGACGGAGGAAGGCGTGGTTGAGGTTGCTGGCGCTGAGGTCACTGGTACCGAGGGCGCTGGCGCTGAGGCTGCCGGCGCGCCGACCATCGAGCCGCTGATGGATGACATCGACTTTGACACGTTCTCGAAGTCCGACATGCGCGTCTGCAAGGTTCTGGACTGCGTCGCTGTGAAGAAGAGCAAGAAGCTGCTCCGGTTTACGCTGGATGACGGTTCGGGCACCGAGCGCACGATCCTCTCGGGTATCCACATGTACTACGAGCCCGATGAGCTTGTTGGAAAGACGGTCGTCGCGATCGTGAACATCCCGCCGCGCAAGATGATGGGCATCGACTCGTGCGGCATGCTGCTTTCGGCCGTGTGGGAGGTCGCGGGCGAGGAGCGCCTGAGCCTGCTGATGGTCGACGACGCGATTCCCGCGGGCGCGAAGCTGTACTAGCGCCTGCCGGGTCGGTGACGGGCCGGTGGCAGCGACGGGTTGGGGCCACCGGCAGCCTGAGGTTCGTTGCGGGCTGGGGCCCCGAGATGGAGGCCCTTCTTCCCGTGCGCGGAAGCGGGCCTGATGCGGAAGCGGGCCCGAAAAAAGAGGGGGGCGGCCCGGTTGTGCGCTTCCGGGCCGCCTAGGGGGGGGATTGGCTTTTGTGGCGGCGCTGCCGGCGGGCGGCGCCGCTTTTTTGGCGCTAGGCCTTGTAGGAGGAGCCGAGGTTGTCCATGTGGCTCATGACGAGCTGCTTGATCTCTTCCATCGCGGGCTTGGCAGCCTTCTTGGGATCGAAGGTGTCGGGGTACTTGGACATGAAGCCCATGAAGCCGCGCGTGTAGGCCTGGCGCAGCTCGGTGGCGTAGTTGACCTTGCAGATGCCGTTCTTGATTGCCTCTGCGACCTGGTCGTCGGGCACGCCGGAGGTGCCGTGGAGGACCAGGGGAACGTCGACGCGGCTGCGGATGTCCTTCAGGACCTGCTGCTCGATGTGGGGCGTTCCCTTGTAGACGCCGTGCGCGGTGCCGACGCCGACGGCGAGGCTGGAGCACAGCGTGGTCTCGACGAACTGCTGGGCCTGGTCGGGATCGGTGTAGGGGCTCTCGCCCTCGACCGCCGGGCCGTCGTCCTCCTTGCCGCCGACCTTGCCGAGCTCGGCCTCGACGGGGATGTCGAGGGGAAGGGCGACCTTCGTGACCGAGGCGGTCAGGTCGATGTTGTCCTCGAACTTCTCGTGAGAGCCGTCGATCATGACGGAGGTGTAGCCTGCGTGCATGGCCTGCATGCAGCGGTCGAATCCGTCGCCGTGATCAAGGTGAATTGCGACGGGGACCGAGGCATTCTGGGCGGCGACGCGGGCCATTGCCGCGAAGTAGTCCAGCGACGCGTACTTCACGGTTCCCGGAGTGGTCTGCATGATGACGGGGGAGTGCCTCTCTTCTGCCGCGGCGATGACGGCCATGACGAACTCGAGGTTCTCGACGTTGAACGCGCCGACCGCGTAGTGGCCGTCCTGTGCCTTGAGAAGCATTTCCTTTGTGGTTGTCAGCATGAGCGTGACCCCTTTCGCCGGTGCGTCGGGTGTTTTTGCCCCCGGCGTCGTTGTTGTTTGCGGCTATTCTATTGGGGTTTTCGTTTTGACGTTTTCCTTTCATTTTGCGAAAAGGCCTAAAATGAAAAGAAAAAGGGAATGATTAGCGTTACGCTCCTGTTCGGCAAGCTCAGACACGGTATTCCTCGGTTGGTTCCCAAAAGAAAAGAAAGTCGAATACTTGTTTTTGCCGAAAGGAAAAGAAACACACGAGCTACACAATTGACGTTGAAGTAGCGCGTCTTGAGGGCATCCTCGCAGGTGCTCGAGGGAGGAAGTCATGGATCTGCCCCAGGAAGCAACCCACCAGAAGCTCTATGTCGAGGAGAGGCGAGCCGCCATCCTGTCGATGCTCCGGCAGAACTCGTCGGTGCAGGTGTCGGAGATCGCCGAGACGTTTGGCGTCTCGCGCGTGACGGCGCGCGCCGACCTGGACGCGCTCGAGCGTGACGGCAAGCTTCGCAGGACGCACGGCGGAGCGGTCTCGCTCTCCAAGACGCTCACGGTTTCCATCCAGGACGCTCGCGTGAACGTAAACGTCGGGGCGAAGCGGGCGATTGGCGTTGCGGCATCGGCCCTGGTTTCGGACGGAGACTCGATTCTGGTCGACTCCGGCACGACGGCCCTCGAGTTCGTGCGCGCCTTGGGCGGAAAGAGCGGCGTCACGGTCGTGACGGACGACTTCACTATCGCCGACTTCGTGGATCGCTCGATGCCAGCGATGAACGTCATCATGCTGGGCGGAAGGTTGAGGAAGGGCCATCGCTATACCTGCGGTCCCATGGCCCTGTCTGCCCTGAGGATGCTCCATCCCGACAAGGCCTTCGTCGTCCCGACCTCGTTCGTCCCCGGGCGCGGCTTCATGACCAACTACCAAGCGATGGCCGAGCTCAAGCAGGCGTTCCTCTCGTGCGCCGAGACCACCGTGGCGCTTCTGGACTACGCGAAGGTCGGCGCGTCGGGGCTTATGCGTTTCGGCTCGCTTGAGGACGTCGACACGGTCGTAGCGGACAGTGACCCCGAAGGATTGCTCGCCGCCGAGGCCGCCGATTGCGACGCGCGCCTGGTGATTGCGTCTCCGGAGGCATAGCGCGCGGGAGGGGTGCCGTTGCACAAAGGGTGACGAACGACGTGGGCGGTCACCCGAATCGGCCGCCGGAAGCCCTGCGGTCACCCGAATCGCCCGCAAGAAGCACTTCCCTCCACGTTTGCCCAGCAAAACTGGGCCCAGAGAGTTGCCGCGAGCCGATTTGGGCGACCAAAGAGCTTATCTGAAGCGATTCGGGTGACCGAAGGGGCAATCGGCATGCCGCGCGAGGATCTCCCTTTCGCAAAGTCGCAGGATATGCCGTTGGGCCCTGCACAGATGACGCCGAGCGGTGTGTTTCGTCCACACCGCTCGGCTGTATTTGCGAAACAGTGGCCCTCGAGCTGTAAATCTTGCCCGAAGTACACTGGTCGCGATGACTTGCGCACGCCTAGGCGCCGCCTAAGCGATTTTCTCCACAGTCGTGCGCGAGAGGAGGTCGCGCGCAACGCCCATGTCGAAGTGACCGGTGGAGGGGGAGAGGCAGTTCGCGCTCGCGCAGCTCATGGCATAGGCGAGCTGCGCGTCGGGCGCCATGCCACGCGCGATGCCGACGGCAAAGGCTCCGACCATGGTGTCTCCCGCGCCGACGGGGTTGACCACCTCGATGGCAGGGGCAATCCCGCGAAACACTCCCTCGTCGCAGGCCATCAGCGCGCCGTCTCCTCCCAGTGAGACGACGACCTTCTGGATGCCCTGCTCGTGCAGGTCGGATGCCGCGCGTGCGACCTCGTCGAGCGAGGATACGCAGCGGCCCAGGAGCTGGCCGATTTCGTCGGTGTTCGGCTTGACCATGGTGGGACACGCCCTGATGCCCTCTCGCAGCAGCTCTCCGGAAGTGTCCAGGATGACGGGGACGCCCGTCTGCTTGATGCGTTCGACCAGCGTGGCGTAGGTGTCGGTCGGCAGCCCCTTGGGCACGCTTCCGTTGATGGTCACCACGTCGGCATCTTTCAACAGCTCGTCGATGCGCCTCAGGAACGCGCCGACCTCGTCGGGGGTCACCTCGCGTCCCGGCTCGAGGAACTCGGTCGAGCGACCGTCGGGATCGAGCACGTTCACACAGCAGCGCGTCTCGTTCTTCACGTGCACGAAGCTCTCGCTGATGCCGTCCTGGGCGAGAAGTTCGCAGAGGAGCCGGCCGTTGTTTCCTCCGCAGAAGCCCGTCGCAATCACGTCTTCGCCACATGTTGAAATGGCTCGCGAGGCGTTGAGCCCCTTTCCGCCGGCAACGTTGATGCACTCCTTCACGCGCATCACCGTGCCATCTGCGATGGGCTCTGTCAGGCAATACGCCTTGTCAATGGAGGTGTTGAGGGTGATCGTGAGTACCATTCGGCTGTCCTCTCTCGTGAGACGAGCTCGAAACACTGTTTCCTATGCCTTTCAGTGAATAGACGATTTTGATACCAGTTGTCAAGAAATGCTGCGTGCCGCAAGGCGTCTCGCATATGTTGACCACGGCGCGCCACTGTTGGTCCTTTGACACGACGAGCTTAACTGGTATCTCAATGCCAATACCATCTACCTGCGGATACGCTGGTATTAGGATGGTGGGCCAAAAGCTCAAAAATTTGGAGAGTCGTTTGTCGATTTGTCATTGACCGATGGTTTGTAGGAGCTGTATGGTGCAGTCATGTCACGTGGTTGTAACCAGTTAGTTATTGATAGTTGTTCTTCTCTACGAAGAGGAACATGCAGTTGGTTGGGGTGTCTGGCCCAGGTTGGGTGTACGGTCCCCGGGCCGAGGAAGGGTTCGCAATGGTTGGTTGTATCGTTACGGGACACGGCGACTTCGCGCTGGGCCTGTCCAGCGCGCTCGAGATGATTGCCGGTCCTCAGGAAGAGTTCCGTGCCGTTCCGTTCCATGAGGAGGGTGCGGGCGAATACGCGAAGAAGATCTCCGATGCCGTAAGGGACATGGTCGATCGCGACGGCTCCTGCGTCGTCTTTTGCGACCTGGTGGGCGGTACGCCCTTTAACCAGTCCATGATGCTCACTGGAGAGCTTCCCCAGGTGCAGGTCGTTGCTGGCACTAACCTTCCGATGCTTCTCGAAGGCCTGATGAGCCGCGATGACAGCATGACGGCCGAGGGGCTTGCCGCGCTGGCGCAGGAGTCGGGCCGCAGCGGCGTCGCTCACCTGACTGTGACCGGCGCGGCAGCCGACGAGGAGCCTGGAGAGGACGGTATCTAATGAGTGCGTCGCTGGGCGAGGCCGTCCTGGCCTCTTCGATCGTCCTTCTGGTTCTGATGACCCTCGTGGGAGTCGTGTTGTTCGCCTTCAACGCGATGAGGACGCGCAAGCAGAAGGGCTACTACGAGAAGCTCCACAAGACCCTTGAGTCGGGGCAGCGCGTCCAGTTCGCCGGCGGCCTGTTTGGCGAACTCGTCAGAGTCGGCCGCGAGACCTGTGACGTTCGGGTCAAGTCCGGCGAGGTGATCGAGGTGTCGCGCTACGCGATTCAGGCGATCGAGTCCTAGCCTTTCCCGGCGTTTCCCGGGCGTCGCGTTTATCCCCCCTTGTCGCGACGCCCGGGCAAGGCGCCGTCCCCTGAGCGCCACTGGTGGATTGGCCCGTCGAATCCGACCGTCCGCCCCCGGAGTGTGCTCAGCCGAGTTGGTCCTATTGAGTGACGCGCGTTGCGCGGAAAGAAACGGAGAGAAGAGCATGGCTGAACCAAACATCCTCCTTACGCGTATCGACAACCGCCTCATCCACGGTCAGGTTGCGACCCAGTGGACGAGCACCATCGGCGCGAACCTGCTGCTGGTCGCCAACGACGAGGTCGCCGGCAACAAGATGCGCCAGAACCTGATGAATATGGCTGCGCCCCAGGGCGTCGCGACTAGGTACTTCACGATCCAGAAGACCATTGACGTCATCCACAAGGCGGCCCCGCGTCAGCACATCTTCATCATCGTCGAGAGCCCCGAGGACGCCCTTCGCCTGATCAAGGGCGGCGTCCCCATCAAGAAGCTCAACATCGGCAACATGCATATGTCCGACGGCAAGCGCCAGGTCGCAACCTCCGTCGCCGTCGACGACGAGGACGTCGCGGCCTTCCGCGAGATTCAGGAGTGCGGCGTCGAGCTGCAGATCCAGCGCGTCCCCAGCATTCCCGAGGAGGACGTGAGCAAGCTCTTCAAGTAGGGCTCCCGTTCGTCTCATTCATTTGAAAACTTATCTGTGGTCAATGGCACGTCTCAGATGGGGATGAGAGGTGCTGGCGATAGCTTTGCGCAAATTTGTAACTGAAAGGAAAGGAGGAGCAAGGATGGAGTATTCGGTCATTCAGGTGGCCCTGGTCTTCCTCGTCACGTTCGTGGCGGCAATCGACCAGTTCAACTTCTTGGAGTCTCTGTACCAGCCCATCGTTATGGGCCTGGTAATCGGTCTCATCCTCGGCGACCTGAAGACGGGTCTTATCGTGGGTGGTACCTATCAGCTCATGACCATTGGCAACATGCCTATCGGAGGTGCCCAGCCGCCCAACGCGGTCGTCGGTGGCATCATGGCATGCGTGCTTGCCATCTCCCTCAAGCTCGAGCCCAACATCGCGGTTGCGACCGCAATCCCGTTCTCCTTGCTTGGCCAGTATGGCGTTACGCTGATCTTCACGCTCATGTCTCCCCTCATGGGCAAGGCCGACCAGTATGCCGCCGATGCCAACCCCAAGGGCATCGAGCGCATCAACTACCTCGCCATGGCTCTTCTCGGCCTGGTCTTCGGCGCCGTCGTCACCCTGTTCTTCATCGGTGGCGCAACCATGGGCCAGTCCGTCGTCGACGCAATCCCCACCTGGCTGTCCGCGGGCCTCTCTGCTGCCGGTGGCATGATGCGCTTCGTCGGCTTCGCCATCCTGCTCAAGTTCATGATGAACCGCGACATGTGGGGCTTCTACTTCCTGGGATTCGGCTTGGCTCTGATCGTCTCCACCAACGAGGTGCTCGCTACGCCTGCACTTCTCATCCTGGCCCTCATCGGCTTCGGTATCGCTTACTGGGACTTCCAGCAGCAGACGGAGCTGAAGGGTGCGGTTGCGGAGTTTGACGGAGGTGAGGAAGATGGCATCTAAGGAGCAGAAGACCTCGTACAAGAACCTTGAGCCGGCTGCTGACCTTGATCAGAAGACGCTGAACAAGATGGCATGGCGCTCCTGCTTCCTGCAGGCGTCGTTCAACTACGAGAGGATGCAGGCCGCCGGCTGGCTCTACTCCATCCTCCCGGGCCTCGAGAAGATCCACACCGACAAGGACGACCTGTCCACGTCGATGGAGCACAACCTCGAGTTCTTCAACATCCACCCGTTCCTCGTGACCTTCGCCATGGGCATCATCCTGTCCATGGAGCAGAAGAAGGTGGACATCCCCACGATCCGCGCCGTCCGCGTCTCGCTCATGGGACCGCTCGGTGGCATCGGCGACGCGCTCTTCTGGATGACGCTCGTGCCCATCACCGCGGGCATCTGCTCGAACATGGCCATCCAGGGCAACGCGTTCGGCCCGATTCTGTTCCTGCTCATCTTCAACCTGGTCCAGTTCGCCCTGCGCTTCGGCCTGATGAACTGGGCGTACAAGATGGGCTCCTCGGCCATCGACTCGCTGATGGGCGTCATGAAGCCCTTCACCCGCGCTGCCTCCATCATGGGCGTCTTCATCGTCGGCTGCCTCACGGTCACGATGGGTGGCACCCAGATCAACGCCGTCATCCCCAACGGCACGACGCAGGCCTACGTGGCGCACACCGCCACGGTCAGCAACGACCAGGTCGACAGCTTCAACATCATCAGCTCCAACGACGAGGGCGTCACGCTCTCGGGCATGACCGACGCTGATGGCAACTACCTCACCACCACCGATGCCGACGGCAACCCCGTCACCGCGGGCGCGACCGACCTCGGCAACGGCATGAGCGAGGTCACGTACATGGAGTACACCGAGACCCCGGTCACCATTGACATCGCGAACATCCTGGACAGCATCTGCCCCAAGCTCGTCCCAATGGCGATCGTCATGCTCCTGTACTACCTGTTCTCCAAGAAGAACTTCACTCCCATGAAGGGCATTGCCCTGGTGCTCGTCCTGGGCATCCTGGGCGCTGGTCCCTTCGGGCTCTGGCCCAGCATCTGGGGCTAGTGGCATCCGGGGCCCGCGCCTGGGCCCTAAGATGATTCCCCCTGGGGAGGCGTGCGGCGCCGCATGCCGCACGCCTCCCGACTTCCGTCGCTTCTCGTCAGATCCCCATGGGTATAGTACTGGTAGCGATAACCAAACCACTTGGGACACCAGACCAGTCGCGATAGGAGATTGCAATGGCTAAATCTTCACGCAAGCAACCACTGTATGACCAGCTTGTGGACGTGCTTAAGGACAGGATCGAGAACGAGCTCTTGGCTGGCGACCTGCTTCCCTCGGAGCGCGAGCTTTCTGAGAGGTATGGTCTCTCGCGCACGACCGTACGCCTGGCGCTGGCCCAGCTGGAGAGCATGGGGCTCGTTGTCAGGAGGCACGGCAAGGGCACCTTCGTGGCCGAAGCGCACGAGGAGCCGACCAACCTGCTGGGCGCCTACAGCTTCACCGACCAGATGCGCGAGATGGGACGCACCCCGCGCACTGAGACGCTGAAGTTCGAGATTGTCGAGGCTCCCAAGCACGTGGCCGAGCACCTGGGCGTTCGCCTGGGCGAGCGTGTCTACCGGATTCGCCGCCTGCGCATAGCCGACGACATTCCCATGATGCTCGAGCGGACTTACCTGCCCGTGAGCCAGTTCGTCGGGCTTACCCGAGCAGACCTGGACGAGAGGCCCCTCTACGAGATCATCGAGAACGACTACCGCGACGTCATCAAGGTGGCCGACGAGGAGTTTCGCGCGAGCCTTGCCAGGCGCGAGGAGGCCGAGCTCCTGGGGATCCAGGAGGGCGCGCCCGTCCTGAAGCTGGTAAGGACCACTTACGACGAGAAGAACCTGATCATCGAGTACACGCACAGCGTCGCACGCGCCGATCAGTTCATATACAAGGTTTCGCATCACAGAGGCTAGGCGTGCGGCGTCTGGCTGAGGAAAGGAGTTGGCACATGTTCGAGGCGGACGAGGAGACCCTTAAGTCCCAGGGTGCCCATATCACTACCCACGAGATCAAGCAGCAGCCAGACCTTTGGGAGGACACGCTCGGCATCTACGACAAGAACCGCAAGGCCATAGACGAGTTTGTCGAGGCGGCCCGCAAGCTGGGCGGCGACCGTCGCACCCGCGTCGTCTTCACGGGGGCGGGCACGTCCGAGTACGTGGGCAACACGCTCGTCCCGTACCTTCGTCGCAAGGGTGACAACGACGCGTTCGTGTTCCTCTCGCTCGCTTCGACCGACATTGTCGCCGCGCCCGAGGACTACCTGCGCGCCGACGACCCGACGCTCTTGGTCTCGTTCGCCCGCAGTGGCAACAGCCCCGAGTCGCTGGCCGCCGTCGAGCGCGCCGGCCAGGTGTGCAAGGACATCCGCTTCCTCAACATCACCTGCGCTCCCGAGGGGCGCCTGGCCGTCGAGTCCGCCGACCGCGACGACGCGCTGACCATCCTCATCCCGCGCGCCAACGACCAGGGCTTCGCCATGACCGGCTCGTTCTCTTGCATGGAGCTCCTGGCCGCACTCATCTTCGACACCTCCTCCCGCGACGAGAAGGGCGCGTGGGTCTCGACCGCGGCCGAACTTGGCCGCGACGTCATCGCCCGCGAGGATGAGGTCAAGGCCCTTCTCGCTAGTGACTTCGACCGCATCACCTACCTGGGCTCTGGCTCGCTCAATGCGCTGACCAAGGAGGCCCAGCTCAAGATTCTGGAGCTCACGCATGGCCTGATCGCGACCTCGTATGACAGCTCCATGGGCTACCGCCACGGACCCAAGTCATTTGTGAACGATCGTACGCTGGTGTTCGTCTTCGTCTCGAACGACCCCTACACGCGCCAGTACGACGTCGACATCCTCGACGAGATTGCGGCCGATGGCATCGCGCAGCACGTGGTCGCCGTCCAGCAGAAGGCCGACCTCATGTTCGGCGGGGAGTCGATTACGCTTGGCGGGGCACTTCTCCCCGAGGCCTACCTCGCGCTGCCGTTCGTGCTCCTTGCGCAGACGGTCTCGCTCAACACCTCCATCAAGGTTGGCAACACGCCTGACACGCCGTCGCCCACGGGCACGGTAAACCGCGTGGTCAAGGGCGTCACGATTCACCCGTTCGAGGCATAGGAGGGGCGCCCATGGCAAGCAACGCAAGCGCTGCGGGCGGCGTCGATGTCACGCGCGCGACCTACGCCATCCGCGCTGATCACTTCGTCCTGCCGGGTCGCGTCTGCGACGGTGGCTACCTGACCGTCTACGAGGGCCGCTTCGGCCTGTGGACGCCCGACATTCCCAAGGGCATGGACCTGGTCGACGAGAGCGGCTGCTGGATCGCGCCTGGCTTCGTCGACACGCACATCCACGGCTTCTTTGGCCACGCGGCCACGGACCTCGACCCCGATGGCCTCGGTGAGGCTGGTCTGGAGCTGGCCCGCCGCGGCACCACCTCGTGGCTGCCGACGACTTTCACCGACGACGTGGAGCGCATCGGCCGGGCCTGCGCCTCGATTGCCGAGGCCGCGCAGGGGCAGACGGGTGCCGCCGCGCGCATCCAGGGCATCTATCTGGAGGGGCCGTTCTTCACCCAGAAGCACGTGGGCGCACAGAACCCCGCGTACCTGATTGACCCGTCGCTTGAGGTGTTCGACCGCTGGCAGGAGCTTGCGGGCGGGATCATTCGCAAGAGCGCGCTGGCTCCCGAGCGCGATGGCTCCAAGGAATACGTGGCCGGACTGGTCGAGCGTGGTGTCGTGTCCTGCATCGGGCACAGCGACGCAACCTACGAGGAGGCCTCCGCCGCGGTCGACGCGGGAGCGAGCTGCTTCGTGCACACGTTCAACGGCATGCGCGGCCTGCACCACCGCGAGCCGGGTGTCGTTGGCTGCGCCATGGTGAGCAACGACACCTACGCAGAGCTGATCTGCGACGGCAAGCACGTATCGGCACCGGCCATGAAGGCGCTCGTGCGCGCCAAGGGCTGGGAGCACGTGGTGCCCATTACCGACTGCCTCGCCTGCGGTGGGCTCGAGGACGGCTCCTACACCAGCGGTGGCATGGACGTGGTACTGAAGGACGGGCTCTGCTACCTGTCCGACATGAGCAGCATCGCGGGCTCGGTCCTCACTCTGGCCCAGGGGGTCAAGAACCTCTACGATTGGCAGATTGCCTCTGCCGAGCAAGCCATCCGCATGGCGACCGAGGTCGCGGCCCGCTCCGCCGGCATCGCCGACCGTTGCGGCGCAATCGTCTGTGGCCGCCCCGCCGACTACGTCGTCCTGAACGAGGGGCTTGGCCTCGAAGCCACCTACCTTGGCGGCCGTCTGGTCGAGTAGGGGGAGCAATAACAGCCGAGCGAGACGCCGGGTCCGGTTTCGGGCCCGGCGCCTCTTGTTCGGCGCGGCAGGTCACCCAAATCGCCCGCCGGAAGCCCTGCGGTCACCCGAATCGCCCGCAAGAAGCTCTTCCCTCCACGTTTGCCCAGCAAAACCGGGCCCAAAGAGCTGCCGCGAGCCGATTTGGGTGACCAAAGAGCGTATCTGGAGCGATTTGGGTGACCGAGGGGCAATCGTTCGCCATGCCGTGTGTCGCTATTCCAGGCAGTCGAGCACCAATCGGCGGAAGACCGACCTTACGCGCGCGAGGTCCTCCAGCGGCACGAACTCGTTCGGCTTGTGCGCGACCTCCAGGCTTCCCGGGCCATACGATGCGCAGTTCGGGTTTTCGCAGGTCCCAGCCACGACCGCGGAGTCGGTGTAGCCGGTGAACGTCTTCGTCTCTGCGGCGCTTCCGCAGACCTCCAGCGTCGCCGCGCGCATCTTTGCAAGCAGGGGAGAGTCGGCGTGCGAGGGAATCGCCGGCCTGTCTCCCGTGACCTTCAGCGATCCGTGCGTGCCGGGAACCTCGCCCTCGGCCAGGGCGATGGCATGCTCGACAATGTCCTGCGCGTCGCGTGGGGTGCAGGGCGGCGCCAGGCGCATGTCTATCCAGGTCGTGCATGAGTCAGGCACGACGTACGGGCGATATCCTCCCTGTACCTGGCCAAACGTGACGGTGGTCTTTCCCAGCTCATCGTCTTCGGGTAGTTCCCCGACCTCGCGCCTGATGGCGTCGATGGCACAGGCCGTCGCAGCAACGGCATCGGCCCCCATCCACGGCGTACTCGCGTGCGCGGTCACGCCCGAGAAGCCCATCTCGAACCAAGTCCGGCCCTTGTGCGCCATGCGGACGTAGCCGTCGGTGGGCTCCGTGTCCAGCACCCACTGCGAGCCGTCAAGCCAGCCCGCGCGAATTGCGGCGTCGCTGCCGCGCATGAAGTCCTCCTCGTCGCAGGTCGCGACGAAGCTCAGGGCCCTTCGGGGAGCCAGGTCGTTCGCGACTGCGCCCAGCGCGTCGTCAAACGCCAGCATCGCGCAGGCCATGCCGCCCTTCATGTCGCAGGAACCGCGGCCCCACAGGCGGCCGTCGCGAACAACCGCGCCCAGCGCGGGCGTGTCCCTGGACCAGCCCTCTCCCAGCGTCACGGTGTCCATGTGGCTCAAGAGCACGAGCTCGGGGAGAAGTGCCTCCCCCTTGGCCGCGGGGACGATTCGCGCGCGAAGGCACTTGCGGCCCGCAAGCGGCTCGATCTGCTCGAGCGACACCTCCGCCCTTCCGGCGAGCTCGGGTCGCAGCCGCTCGATGCGCTCGAGCAGCCATGCGCGAATGAACTCCTGTATCTCGCCCTCGTAGGCGCCTGGGTCGGAGGAGTCTATCCGAACGAGCTCCCGGGCGAGCTCGATTGCCTCTTGGTCTAGCTCCATGCTATTCCTTGACCTCGCCCTCGCGCGCGCTCTTTGCCTCGTCCATGTAGCTGTAGAGCGTGTACTTCGAGATGCCGAAGTAGTTGCAGACCTTCTGGCCGCTCTTGGTGATCAGGAAGGCGCCGGCGTCGTTCAGGTAGCCGATCGCCTTGACCTTGTCCTCCTTGGTCATCAGCGCCACGGGCTTGCCCGTGATGCGCATGGACTCGTCAATGAGCTCGTCCAGAAGGTCGGTCACGTTGTGCGGGATGGTCGCGGTCGCGGCGACGGGCTCCTCGTCCTCGTGGTTGTTGAAGTCGTGCAGCGCGTCTTGGATCGCCCAGAGCAGCGAGGTGTCATAGTTGATGCCCAGAACCGCGATGGGCTTCCCCGCCTCGTTGCGATAGAAGATCGTCGACGACCTCAGGACCTTCCCATCCTCGGTCTTGGTGAGGTACGCGAGCTTGTCGTGCAGCTGCTCGGGGTCCGAGTTGAGCGCCTTGAGGACCACGTTCGAGGGGCCGTCCCCTAGCTTCCTGCCGGAGACCTCGCCGTTCTCGATGGCCACGATGGTGCTGTTGGGGTCCTTCGACTCCAGGTCGTGGACCACGACCTCGCACTTGCTGCCGAATTCCTTGGCGATTCCCTTGGCGAGCCTGCTCAGGAGGTCGAGCTCTCTTTTCTCCATGGCGAAGTCTCCTTCGAATGTGAGTTCGTGACGGCGATTGTCCAATGGCGGTCCGCCAAGTCGCGAGGGTGGGCGAGCGACCCAGGCCGACGTCTTTTTGGCGGGCGAGAAGTGCTTGTGCCAATCAAGCAGAAGTATGCTGCGTAAACAGTCGGAAGCATTCGTTATTACAAATTTTTTGCTTGTCTGACATATTACCTTTGCCAGCTACCTAACTCTTTTTTAGGGGACCTACGGCGGCGCATTCTTCGTGAGCGGCATTTTTCCGCAGGGCGTCGAGTACCCCTCCGCTTTGGGCGGAGAGCGTTATACGCGAGCGTAAATAACCCTTTTTTCCTGCGATTGTCTTAGCTTCGAGCATACGTGCGGAGCCGTCTCTACCGTCTGGCGGCAAATCGGGCCGTACGCCGAGGGAGGGTCCGACGCATTGCCTCGCAGGTGGCTTCTCGGCATATATTTCATAAACAACAGAATAAAAGTTAGGTAAGAAAAAGAAAATTCAGAGCGCTACACCGCATGTCCTGGCCCAGGGGGTGTAGTTCGTTTCTGGGGCGTTTTTCAAGTGCGTTCCGTTTCGCTTTGGTTGACTTTTCGCGCAGCGCGCGGCGTGGGTCTGCCCACGCGCGGCAGAGGCGCGAGTCGCTGCGGAACCGGCGTCCGCAGCCGCCGCAAGGCGGTACTCGCCGGGAGGCCCGTCAAGAGAGGGTCGGGCCTATTACTTGATTTGCCGTAGCTGATCTGCGGCGCGTAGCGAGGGAGAGGACACCTATGCTACTTGTAGGCAACGGCCGCGTCGTGACGCGCGACCAGGCGACCCCGTTCGTCGAGGACGGCGCCGTGGTGGTAGAGGGGACCACCATCGTCGAGGTGGGCGAGCTCGCCGCGATGCGGCAGAAGTACGCCAAGGCGGAGTTCGTCGACGCCCGCGGCGGCCTCATCATGCCCGGCCTCATCAACTGCCACACTCACATCTACTCCGGCCTGGCCCGCGGCCTCGCCATCAAGGGGTGCAATCCCACCAACTTCCTCGAGAACCTCGAGCAGCAGTGGTGGAACATCGACCGGCACCTCTCTCTCGACGGAACGCGCGCCTGCGCCTACGTCACGATGATGGAGTCGTTCCGCAACGGCGTGACCACCCTGTTCGACCACCACGCGAGCTTCTTCCAGATCCCCGGCTCGCTCTTCGCCATCAAGGACGTCGCGAAAGAGATGGGCATGCGCGCGTGCCTCTGCTACGAGGTCTCCGACCGCGACGGTGCGCAGAAGCTCGACGAGTCCATAAAGGAGAACGCCGACTTCGCACGCTGGGCCGCCCAGGAGGACTCCGACATGATCGCCGCCATGTTCGGCGGCCACGCCCTCTTCACTCTGCCCGACGAGGCGCTCGACAAGATGGTCCAGGCCAACGACGGCCTCACGGGCTTCCACATCCACGTGTGCGAGGGCACCAACGACGTCTACGACTCGGCCCAGAAGCACGGCTGCACCTCCATCCATCGCCTGCTCGACCACGGTATCCTGGGCGAGAAGACCATGCTCGGCCACTGCATACACATTACCCCCGCAGACATGGAGCTGGTCGCGAACACCCACACCAAGATCGTGAACAACCCCCAGTCCAACGCCAACAACGCCGTGGGTACGGCGCCCGTGCTCGAGTTCTTCAAGCATGGCATTACTGTCACCATGGGAACGGATGCCTACACCCACGACATGCTGCAGTCCCTCAAGGCCTTCGTGCCCCTGCAGCGCCTGAACGCGACGCTTCCCAACGTTGCCTGGGGCGAGGCGATGGACATGCTGTTCAGGAACAACGCCGAGGTGGCGAACATGTACTTCTCCACCAAGTCGGACGGCAAGCCCCTGGGCGTCCTCAAGGCAGGTGCGGCCGCCGACATCGCCGTGTTCGACTATCCCGCGCCCACGCCTCTCGGGGCGGACAACATCGACGGCCACATCCTCTTTGGGGTCGAGGGCCACGACTGCCGCACCACCATCGTCAACGGTCGCGTGGTCTATCGCGACCGCGAGCTGGTGGGCTGCGACAGGGAGCGCATCGACGCCTTCGTCATGCAGGAGGCCAAGAAGCTCTGGGGAGACCTCAACGGCTGCGCGTACTAGCCGCCCGGGACGACTCCCACGTCATCCGCACCAGCTAACCACGAGAGGAATATCGCGATGAGCGACGTTATGCATCCCATGCCCTTTGACCAGCTCATGGACTGGATCCTGAGCGAGTACCACACCAGGGGAACCATCTTCGGCATTTCCCGCATGCCCCGGCGCGACCCCGGCAGCGCCCGCCCCATCTTCAACGGGCGCCTCGAGACGCCCTTCGGCCCTGCTGCGGGCCCCAACACGCAGCTGGCCCAGAACCTCGTGGCCTCCTATGTGGCCGGCGCGCGCTTCTTCGAGCTCAAGACCGTCCAGAAGATGGACGGAGAAGAGCTTGCCGCCTGCGTCAACAAGCCCTGCATCCTTGCGGGCGACGAGGGCTACAACTGCGAGTGGTCGACCGAGCTGACCGTGGCCGACGCCCGCGACGAGTACATACACGCCTGGGTGGCCTGCAAGCTGCTCGCCCGCGAGCTTGGCCTGGGCGACCCCGACGGCTTCGTCTTCAACATGTCGGTCGGCTACGACCTGGAGGGCATCAAGACCCCTAAGGTCGACGGCTTCATCAACGACCTGAAGGACGCCTCTGGCACGGTGGCGTTCAACGAGGCCATCGCGTGGGCGAAGGCCAACCTCGACCGCTTCAACAACGTCGACGAGACATTCGTCGACTCGATCACCCCGCACGTCTCGGAGTCCATCACCGAGTCGACGCTGCACGGCTGCCCGCCCGACGAGATCGAGCGCATCGCCACGCACCTCATCTGCGAGAAGGGCCTCAACACCTACATCAAGTGCAACCCGACCCTATTGGGCTATGAGACCGCCCGCGGCCTGCTCGACTCCCTGGGCTTCTCCTACATCGTCTTCGACCGCCACCACTTCGACGAGGACCTGCAGTGGGCTGACGCGGTCCCTATGTTCCAGCGCTTGGCGGCCCTCTGCCGGGAGCGTGGGCTCGAGTTCGGCGTTAAGCTCACCAACACCTTCCCGGTCGACGTGACCCGCGGTGAGCTCCCGAGCGAGGAAATGTACATGTCCGGCCGCTCGCTCTATACGCTCACGCTCACGCTTGCCCAGCGCATTAGCCACGAGTTCGACGGCAAGCTCCGCATCTCGTGGTCCGGCGGTGCCGACGCCCTCAACATCCGCGGCCTGGTCGACGCAGGCATCTGGCCCGTGACCATGGCGACCACGGTGCTCAAGCCGGGTGGCTACGAGCGCTTCTCGCAGATCGCCTACGCCTTCGCGCAGCAAGACTGCTACCGCTTTGACGGCGTGCGCGTGGCTGCGGTCGACGCGCTCGTCGAGGACATGCACCAGAACGCCCGCTACAAGAAGCCCATCAAGCCCGTGCCTTCCCGCCACATCGACCAGAGGCTCCCCCTGATGGACTGCTTCACTGCGCCCTGCCGCCACGACTGCCCCATCCACCAGGACATTCCCGGCTACCTCAGGGCCGTCGAGGAGGGCCGCTTCGCCGACGCGCTCAGCATCGTCCTCCAGCGCAACGCGCTGCCCTTCATCACCGGAACCATCTGCCCGCACACCTGCGGCATCAGCTGCATGCGCAACTACTACGAGGAACATGTGCACATCCGCGAGTTCAAGCTCGAGGCCGCACGCAGGGGCCTCGCCGAGGTCCTGCCCGAGCTCGAGGCCGCACCCGCGGTCGAGGGCAAGAAGGTTGCCGTCATCGGAGGCGGCCCGGCCGGGCTCTCCGTGGCCTCGTTCCTCTCGCGCGCTGGCGTCGACGTGACCGTGTTCGAGCGCCAGAAGACGCTCGGCGGCGTGGTCGCCAACGTGATTCCCGACTTCCGCATCGCAGCCGAGTCCATCGCGAACGACATCGAGCTCTGCCGCGCCTACGGCGCCAAGTTCGAGCTCGGCACAGACGTCAGGAGCGCACAGGACCTCCTGGAGAAGGGCTTCACCGACGTGGTAGTGGCCATCGGCGCATGGGCGCCCGGCCACCCCGTGATCGAGGGTGCTCAGATGCTCGATGCCCTTGAGTTCCTGCAGCAGTTCAAGGCGGATCCCGCCTCTTGCATGCTGGGCACCGACGTGGCCGTGGTCGGCGCCGGCAACACCGCCATGGACGTGGCCCGCGCCGCCAAGCGCGTGCCGGGCGTCAAGAACGTGCGCCTGGTCTACCGCCGCGACCGTCGCAACATGCCCGCCGACGAGGAGGAGCTCGCGCTCGCGCTTGAGGACGGGGTCGAGTTCCTGGAGCTCCTCTCGCCCAAGGCGCTTGAGGGCACCACGCTGACATGCGATGTCATGAGGCTGGGCGAGCCTGACGCGTCCGGCCGCCGCAGGCCCGAGCCCACGGGCGAGACCCGCGAGGTCGTCGCGACCTCCGTCATCGCCGCGGTGGGGGAGCGCGTAGAGCCCTCCGTCTACAAGGCCTCCGGCGTGTTGCTCGACCAGAGGGGCTTGCCCGAGGTCGACGACACGCTCCAGACCAGCGTCGCCCACGTCTACGCGGTCGGCGATTGCCGCCGTGGCCCCGCCACGGTGGTGAAGGCCATCGCCGACGCCGCGACTGTCACCGAGGCGCTGTGCGGATACGACTTCGACTTCTGCTCCGCGAGCAACATCGAGGCCGACTACGATCGCCCGCTCGCCGGGCGCGCCACGCTCACCCAGGAGGTCGAGAGCCTGGTCAAGTCGCGCTGCCTCGGCTGCGCCACGGCCTGCGAGACCTGCTGCGAGGTCTGCCCCAACCGCGCCAACGTCGCGGTCCGCGTGCCCGGCCTGCGCCAGCGCCAGGTGGTGCACGTCGACGGCATGTGCAACGAGTGCGGCAACTGCGCCGTGTTCTGCCCCTACGAGGGCGGCAGGCCCTTCCGCGACAAGCTCACGCTGTTCTGGACCAGAGAGGACTTCGACTCCTCGCACAACTCCGGCTTCCTGCCGGTGGGCGAGGTCGAGGGCAGTGAGTACCTCGTGCGCCTGAACGGAGAGGTCGCCACCTACGACGTGGACAATCCCGCCTGCGGCCTCCCCAAGGCGGTCCGCCTGACCATCGTCGCGACGCGCGACGAGCATCCCTACCTGTTCGAGAGGTAAGGATCGTCTGAGTTTTCCGGGGAAGCTCCTCGGGGCTTCCCCGGGCACTGCGCGGGAACCGCTCCCGCGATGCGTTTAGAGGAGAAGAGCATGGCCCGAAGATTCGTGGCTGTTGTCCACTGCCAAGGCGACAGCGCATTCAGGGATGACATAGACCCGAACACCCTCCCGCACGACTGCGACGCCATAGTGGGCGAGCACCCGCTGGGCGTGCGCGAGTGCCACTTCTCGTGCCTGGGCGGCGGCACCTGCGAGAAGGTCTGCCCCGAGGGAGCCATCCACGTGGACGAGAACCGCGTGGCCCACGTCGACCGCGAGCGCTGCACGGGTTGCGGCGCCTGCGTGCATTCATGCCCGCAGACCATCATCACGCTGATGCCGGCCGACGACTCCATGTGGGTCAAGTGCTCGAACCACGAGAAGGTCGTTCCTGCCATGAAGAAGTGCGACAGCGTTTGCGTGGGATGCAAGACCTGCGAGCGCGTCTGCCCGGCCGACGCCATCCACATAGACGCCTTCCTCGCGAAGATCGACTACCAGAAGTGCCTGTCGTGCGGCATGTGTGCCGCCAAGTGCCCGATGGGCGTCATTCACGACGTAAACGGAATCGTCGCCGCGGACTAGGAGGGGAGTGAGGGACATGTCAGCAAGCTACAGCTTCTTCGTCAACGGAGAAGAGCACACAACCACGGAGAACAAGTCTCTTCTCCGCTACCTGCGCGACGACCTGGGACTGACCTCCGTCAAGGACGGCTGCTCCGAGGGCGCCTGCGGAACCTGCACCGTCGTGATCGACGGCATCGCCACCAAGGGCTGCGTCATGACCACCAAGCTTGCCCAGGGCAGGCAGGTGCTCACGATCGAGGGCCTGAGCGAGGACGAGAGGGAGGCCTTCGTCTACGCCTTCGGCTCCGTCGGCGCGGTCCAGTGCGGCTTCTGCATCCCCGGCATGGTCATGAGCGGCGCGGCTCTCGTGCGCCAGAACCCGGACCCCTCCGAGGAGGAGGTCAAGTACGCCATCCGCGGCAACGTCTGCCGCTGCACCGGCTACAAGAAGATCATCGAGGGCATCATGCTCGCCGCGGCGATTCTGCGCGGGGAACGCAACATCGAGCCCGACCTCGAGCGCGGCGAGAACTATGGTGTGGGCCAGAGGGCCTTCCGCGTCGACGTGCGCCGCAAGGTGCTGGGCCAGGGCGTCTACCCGGACGACCTGACGAGGGAGAACTACCCCGACATGGCCTTCGCCTCGGCGGTGCGCTCCAAGTACCCGCGAGCGCGCGTGCTGTCCATCGATGCCTCGAAGGCCGAGGCGCTGCCGGGCGTGCTGGGCGTGCTGACCGCCAAGGACGTGCCCGTCAACCAGGTGGGCCACCTCATTCAGGACTGGGACGTCATGATCGCAGAGGGCGACATTACGCGCTGCGTTGGCGACGCCATCTGCCTGGTGGTGGCCGAGAGCGAGTCCGTGCTCGCCAAGGCCAAGAAGCTCGTCAGGATCTCCTATGAGGAGCTCGAGCCCGTCCGCAACATCGAGGAGGCCAGGGCGGAGGGCGCCCCGCAGGTGCACGAGAGCTTCAACGCCTTCGGCAACCACGTGATATTGGAGGACAACGTCTGCCAGAGTCGTCACGTCACGCGCGGCAACGCGAAGGAGGCCATCGCCAACTCGCCCTATGTGGTGACGCAGCACTTCGAGACTCCCTTCACCGAGCACGCCTTCCTGGAGCCCGAGTGCGCCGTCGCGTTCCCGTACAAGGGCGGCGTCAAGATTCAGTCCACCGACCAGGGCGCCTACGACACGCGCAAGGAGGTCGCCCACATGCTGGGCTGGGACCAGGAGCCCGAGCGAGTCGTGGTCGAGACCATGCTGGTCGGCGGGGGCTTCGGCGGCAAGGAGGACGTTTCGACCCAACACCTTGCAGCGCTGGCGGCCCTGCACTTCGGGCGCACGGTGAAGTGCAAGTTCACGCGCCAGGAGTCGATCCTCTTCCATCCCAAGCGCCACGCCATGGACGCGACCTTCACGCTGGCGTGCGACGAGGACGGCATCATTACCGGCCTGGACTGCGAAATCAACTTCGACACGGGCGCCTATGCCAGCCTGTGCGGGCCCGTCCTGGAGCGCGCCTGCACGCATGCGGTCGGCCCCTACACCTACCAGAACACCGACATCCGTGGCTTCGGCTACTACACCAACAACCCGCCCGCGGGCGCGTTCCGCGGCTTCGGCGTGTGCCAGAGCGAGTTCGCGCTCGAGGGCTGCATCGACCTTCTGGCCGACAAGGTGGGCATCAGCCCCTGGGAGATCCGCTGGCGCAACGCCATCGAGCCCGGCAAGGTCCTGCCTAACGGCCAGATCGCGGACTGCTCGACCGCCCTCAAGGAGACCCTGCTCGCCGTAAAGGACGTGTTCGAAAAGAACAGCAGCCATTGCGGCATAGCCTGCGCCATGAAGAACGCTGGCGTCGGCGTGGGCCTGCCCGACGCAGGTCGCGCCAACATCCGCGTCGAGGACGGCCGTGCGGTGGTCTACAGCGCCACCTCCGACATCGGCCAGGGCTGCAACACCGTCTTCCTTCAGGACGTCGCAGAGGCCACGGGCCTTCCGCGCTACGCGATCGCCAACGGCGAGTGCTCGACCGAGAACGCCCCCGACTCCGGCACGACCAGCGGCTCGCGCCAGACCGTCGTGACCGGCGAGGCCGTGCGCGGAGTGGCCTTCCTGCTGCGCGACGCCATGCTCTCCGTCGAGGCGGGAAACGGCGTCCCCGCGCAGCGCGTCTTTGCCCGCGGCGATGGCAAGGCCATCGAGTACGGTGACGGCACCCCTTACGACGGGGTGGGCTACGCCGACGGAAGCGCCCTGATTGCGGGCCATGGCGTGCACCCGAAGGACCCCGTCGCGGCCCTGCGCGCGCTCGAGGGCTGCGAGTTCGGCTACGAGTACTTCGAGCCGACCGACAAGCTGGGTGCCGACCTGCCCAACCCCAAGAGCCACATCTGCTACGGATTCAGCTCCACGGTGGTCGTGCTCGAGCCGGACGGCCCCGACCGCGGGAGGATTCGCGAGATCCACGCGGCCCACGACGCCGGCAAGGTGGTCAACCCCATCGCCATCCAGGGCCAGATCGAGGGCGGCGTGCTCATGGGCATGGGCTATGCGCTTACGGAGGACTTCCCGCTCAAGGACTGCGTCCCTCAGGCAAAGTACGGTACGCTCGGGCTTCTGCGCTCGACCGACATTCCCCAGATCCATGCGATCTACGTCGAGAAGGACCATCTCCTTCCCGTGGCGTACGGTGGCAAGGGCATAGGCGAGATCGCGACGATCGGTACCGCGCCTGCGGTGCAGAACGCCTACCATCGCCTCGATGGCTTTGTGCGTGAGTCGTTGCCCCTGCGTGACACTCCGTATTCGCGATAATTTAAAAGTGTCAAGGAGGTCGTAAACAGAAGTTAACGAAAGGCTGCGAGAATCAAAACGTTTCAGAATTGCGTGGGAGGACCCGCGCGCAAACATGAGACCCTGTTGGCGAAAGGCGGCAAGCATGGCCGAATTGCTGAGAATGGAGAACATCAGCAAGTGCTTCGGTTCGTTCTATGCGAACAAAGACGTCACGTTTGACGTCCGGGAGGGCGAGGTACACACCCTGCTGGGCGAGAATGGTGCGGGCAAGTCGACGCTCATGAACGTCCTCGTCGGACTCTATCAGCCCACCGAGGGAAAGATCTTCATGCACGGGCGGGAGGTCCAGATTACGAGTCCCGGCGTCGCGGTCGAGAACGGCATCGGCATGGTGCACCAACACTTTATGTTGATCGATGCCATGACGGGCCTCGAGAACATCATCCTGGGCGACAAGCGCCACGACACCCCGCTGCTCCGCGAGGGCGACGACCGCAAGACCATAGAGGGGCTCATGGACCGCTATGGCCTCGAGATTGACCTCGACGAGAAGGTCGCCAACATGTCCATCGGCATGCAGCAGCGCGTTGAGATCATGAAGGTCCTGTTCAGGGGCGCCGAGCTCCTGATTCTGGACGAGCCCACGGCCGTCCTGACCGACCTCGAAGTCGAGGGCCTCTTCGAGATCATGCACTCGCTCACCAGCGAGGGCAAGTCGATCATCTTCATCTCGCACAAGATGCGCGAGGTCATGCGCATCTCCGACCGCGTGACGGTCCTGCGCCGCGGCGAGTCCATCGAGACCGTCGACGTGGCTAACGTCACCGAGCAGGAGCTCGCCGATCTCATGATCGGCCAGAAGTTCCAGGAGAGCACCTATCCCAAGGTCGAGGATGCCGGCGAGGTTGCGTTCGAGCTCAAGGGCGTCTCGTATCGCCCCGAGGTCAAGCATGGCGGCCTGAAGGACGTCTCGCTCGCCATCCACAAGGGCGAGATCCTGGGCGTCGCGGGCATCGACGGCAACGGCCAGACGCCGCTCGCCGAGGTCGTTACCGGCCTGGTCAAGCCCGAGTCCGGTGAGGTGTACGGGCCTGACGGCAAGGAGATCGCGCTCTTCTCGCCCCGTTCCTTCATTAAGGCGGGCTTGGGCAACATTCCCGAGGACCGCAACAAGATGGGTCTCGTCGGTGACATGACGGTCGCCGAGAACCTGGTGCTCAAGCAGACGACCAGCGACAAGTTCTCGGCGGGCCACGGCAAGTGGCTCAAGATGGGCGAGATTCACGACTACGCCAACAAGCTGCGCGAGGAGAACGACATCCGCTGCACCTCCGTCGAGCAGACGGCGCGCAGCCTCTCGGGCGGCAATCAGCAGAAGGTTATCCTCGCCCGTGAGCTCGAGGGCGAGCCCAAGCTGCTCGTCGCGGTCTACCCGACGCGTGGCCTTGACATCGGCGCGACCGAGTTCATCCACAACCAGATTGTCGCCCAGCGTGACGCTGGCTGTGCGGTCCTTCTGATTTCCGCCGACTTCGACGAGGTGCTCAAGCTCTCCGATCGAATCGTGGTGCTGTTCGAGGGCCAGGTAATGGGAACCTATCCGGGTGCGAACCCTCCCATCAAGGAGATCTCGCTCGCAATGGCAGGAAAGTAGGAGGGGGCCATCGTGGCAAAGAAGGAACTGAGCGCCGAAGAGCGCAGCGAGAAGAGGCTGATGATTCTCACGCCCATCGTCTCGGTGCTGCTCGCCCTCATCGTCGGCGCAATCATCATTGCGGTATTGGGCAAAGATCCCATCCAGGGATACGCGGCAATGCTCAGGGGGTCTCTGGGTGACCCCGCGAAGATCGCCAAGACCCTCGAGCGCGCCTGCCCGCTTGTCTTCACCGGCCTCTGCGCCGTGTTCGCCTACAAGTGCGGCGTGTTCAACCTGGGCGGCGAGGGCCAGTTCATCATGGGCGGCTGCGCGACGGCGACCGTCATGTTCGGACTCGGCCTGCAGGGTCCCGTGGGTCTCGCCCTTGGGCTCATTGTCGGCATGGTCGTCGGCGGCATCTGGGGTCTTCTTCCGGGCATCATGAAGATCACCCGCGGCCTCAACGAGATGATCACCACGATCATGCTCAACTACGTGGCCCTCTACTTCATGGAGTACGTGTTCAAGAACCTCTACTCTGACAGCGGCCTGCCCAAGACGCTCGCGATTCCGCAGTCCGCGCGCCTGCCCCAGATTGCCAACGCCCACGTGGGCGTCCTTGTGGCGATTCTTCTGGGCGTGTTCATCTGGTACCTCATCTTCCGCACGTCCTTCGGCTTCAAGATCCGCGCCGTGGGCATGAACCCGGTCGCCTCAAAGGTCAACGGCTTCCCCGTGAAGCGCCTGGTGCTCCTGGCCTTCATCATCTCGGGCGCCATCGCCGGCCTCGGCGGCGCGATCGAGCTCCTTGGCAGGACACCGTTCCGCCTTGCCGACGGCTTCGGCTCGGGCTTCGGCTTCGACGGCGTCGCGATCGCGCTCATCGCACAGCTCAACCCGATCGCCGCGATCTTCGTCGCGCTTCTCTTCGGCGTGCTCTCCACCGGCGGAACCATGATGCAGAGCGTCATTGGTGTCCCCACCGCCATCGTCGAGATCGTCCGCGGACTCATCATCATCTTCGCGGTTGCTGGCATGGCTGCGGTCAAGCTCCCCAAGATTCGCGCGTTCTTCGCCGCAAGGCAGAATGCCAAGGTCAAGAAAGCCGAGGTGAACGCCTAATGGACGGTTTCATCACTGCACTGCCCACCATTTTCAAGGCGATGACCATGGGCGCCGTGCCCATCCTCCTCGCCGCACTGGGCGAGGTCTTCTCCGAGCGCGCGGGCCTGGTCAACATCGGCCTCGAGGGAATCATGGCCGTCGGAGCCTTCGTGGGCTTCGCCGTCGCCAAGATGAGCGGCAACATCTGGCTAGGCGTTCTGGTTGGCATGCTCGCCGGCGTGCTGGTCAACATGATCTATGCGTTCTGCACGGTCACGCTCTGCGCGGATCAGGTGGTCACGGGAATGGCCATCAACGTGCTCGCTCCTGCGATCGCCCTGTTCGGCTACAACCTCTTCGTTGGCTCCAACCCCGCCAACGCGACGGGCGAGCAGATGGCCTCGCTGGCCATTCCCGGGCTCTCGCAGATACCCTTCCTGGGAGACGCGCTCTTCAACCAGACGCTTCTGGCCTATCTGGCCTTCATCCTGGTTCCGGTCGTGAGGTACTTCTTCCACCACTTCCGTGTGGGCCTCTCGTTCCGCTCCGTTGGCGAGAACCCCCACGCCGCCGAGACCCTCGGCATTAACGTCGTACGCACCAAGTACGTGGCGTGCATCGTGTGCGGTGCGCTTGCGGCCGCCGGTGGCGCGTTCCTCACGCTGTGCTACACGCCCATCTACACCGATGGCATCGTCATGGGACGCGGCTTCATCGCGCTGGCCACGGTCATCTTCGGCCGCTGGACTGCCGTGGGCGTCCTGGCGGCGAGCCTGCTGTTCGGCTTCTTCGACGGCCTGAACGTTGCCCTCCAGGCACAGTTCCAGGCGGCTCCCGTCATGTTCTTCAAGATGATTCCGTATATCTTCACGATTGTCGCCCTGATCTTCTTCGGCTCGAAGCATGCCGGGCCGAAGGCGAACGGTCAGCCGTACTTCCGCGAGCAGCGGTAGCGTTTTGTTCTGCCGGGGGGCGCGTCTGCGCCTCCCGGCAGTTTGGCATTTCCGGCGTCGGGAGACCGGGGCCGTGTGCGAAGGTAGTTGGTTTGGCAAGGGAGAGGGCGAGGCCCTTCTCCAAGGCAAGGGAAGGAAAGGCGTGTTTATGAGCAACGAGAACAAGACCGTTATGGTGAGCAGGCGTCAGGCCCTGGGCCTGGGCTTTGGTGGCGTGGGCGCCCTCATGCTGTCCGCGTGCGGCGGCTCCGGGTCGTCTGACTCCGGCTCCGGCGACTCCGGATCCGAGGGCTACAAGGTCGCCATGATCATGAGCGGCACCATCACCGACGGTGGCTGGGACCAGGGCCACTACGAGTCCCTAAAGAGGGCGCTCGAGTCCCACGACAAGTGGACGCTCCTCGAGCCCAAGGAGAACACCGCTGACGCCGACGCCGCGACGGCCGCCCAGTCCTACGTCGACCAGGACGTCGACCTCATCATCGGCAACGGGAACCAGTTCGCCTCCGACTGGATGGAGGTCGTCTCGGACGCCGCCGCCAGCCACCCCAAGGTCCACTTCCTCGTCACCAACACGGACCCCACGACCGAGATGGCCGACTACGAGACTCTCGCTCCCGTTGAGACCGTCCTTCCTGACTTCAAGCAGACCGGCGCCCTCGCCGGCGTGGTCGCGGGCCTCATGACCAAGACCAAGAGCATCGGCTTCATCGGTGGCATGAAGCTTCCCTCCACCCTCACCAAGTACTCCGCGTTCCTGGCCGCCGCGCAGAAGATCGACCCCTCCATCAAGGGCCAGTACAACTTCGAGGCCGGCTTCACGGACGCCTCGCTGGGCACCAAGCTGACCGAGCAGTGGATCAACTCCGAGAACGTCGACGTCATGTGGGGCGACGCCTCCGCGGTCGACAACGGCTCGCGCAAGGCCCTCGAGAGCGCCGGCGCCGACACGCACTTCGACATCGCCCAGCCCATCGACATCGCTGGCGATGATCAGCCGACCGTCATCACCTCCACCGTCACCGACTGGATGATCGGCCAGGCGATGGACGAGATCGAGGCTGGCTCCTTCGGCGACGGCAAGGCCATTATCGGCAACATGGACAACGGCGGCATCTCGCTCGGCAAGTTCTCCGACAAGGTCCCGCAGGATGTCCAGGACAAGATCAAGGAGTACGTTGACCAGATCAAGTCCGGCGACTTCATCTCGGACGACGACGTCGACCAGATCAAGAAGAGCCTCTAGAGCTGAGCTCTTCGCCGCAGAGACGGCATGGTGCCAATAGGCGCGAGGCAGGACAGGGGAGACCCTGCCCTGCCTTTTTGTTTGCTTGCTGTCTGGGGACCGTGCGGCCCAGCCGGCGTCGCCTCCCTGCGTCACATGGGGGACGAGCGTTGCGACAGATTGGATTCGCTGTTGTTCGTTATGGGATTACCTGCAAAAACGCAATGGTACAGCATAAACGATCGAGTCGTGCGCTTACGGGCGAGGACATACCGTCCGCCAGAGAGACGCGACCATTCCGAATGAGCCCCGATACCATCTAGCTAACAAAAAAATATTTAGCTAAAAAAACAAGTTTTATGGCACCACTTGGGAGAGCGTTGGGGAGAAGGACGCGCCACCTTGGGTGGGGGACTGCCCGTCCTCAGTCTGTCGCCCAGGGTCGAAGTCGGGGCGATCCCCTCTTGGACGACCCCTGATGATATATCTTACTTTTTTATGATCGCCGGCGGCAGGCGGGCCAGGCTTGGCCCATGCTTCTGCCTTAGCCCAAGGCGGCCTTCAAGATCGACAGCTAAGCGTGTAACTGTCTCGCGCGGAGAGGGATTTGGTTGCGCGGGCGTGACTGTTGGCATTCGTCTTAGGAGTGATGTGCTGTATGGAAAATGCTTTGCATGGGGTCTTCCACCACTCGGAGCGTGGTACCGGCGACGGTAAGGGTGCCCTCGACAGGATCTTCCACCTCTCGGAGCGTGGCACCAACGTAAAGACCGAGATTCTGGCGGGCGTGACGACCTTCGTCACTGCCGCCTACATTCTCGCGGTCAACCCCAGCGTCCTCGCCGCCACGGGCATGCCCCAGGACGCCCTGTTCACGGCGACGGTCCTCATCTCGACCATCGGCACGCTGATGATGGCCCTTCTCACCAACTACCCGTTCATCCTCTGTCCCGGCATGGGCATCAACGCCTACTTCGCCTACACGGTCTGCCTGGGCATGGGCTACTCCTGGCAGACGGCGCTCGGTGCGATCTTCGTCGAGGGCATCATCTTCGTCATACTCTCGCTGACCAACGTGCGAGAGGCGATCTTCAACGCGATCCCGATGAACCTGAAGTTCGCCATCACCTCCGGCGTCGGACTCTTCATCACCATCATCGGCCTCAAGGGCTCCGGCCTGGTCATCCCCAGCGAGTCGACGCTCGTCACCATGTTCTCGTTCCACAGCTCGCTTGCGGAGGGGACCTTCTCGACCGCGGGCATCTGCGCCCTTCTCTCCCTTATCGGCATCATCGTGACGGCCATCCTGGTCTGCAAGAACGTGCGCGGCAACATCCTACTGGGCATCCTCATCACATGGGGTCTGGGCATCGTCTGCCAGTTCACGGGCCTCTACGTCCCCAACGCCGAGGCCGGCTTCTACAGCCTGCTGCCTGACTTCTCGCAGGGACTGACGGTTCCCTCGATCGCGCCGATCGCGTTCCAGATTGACTTCTCGAACATTCTGTCCGTCGGCTTCATGTCCGTCGTCTTCGCGTTCCTGTTCACCAACCTCTTCGACACCATCGGCACCCTGATTGGCTCCGCCGCCAAGGCCGACCTGCTCGACGAGGAGGGCAAGCTTCCCAACGTCAAGGGAGCGCTGCTGGCCGAGTCCCTCGCGACGACGTTCGCCGGCATGCTCGGCACCTCCTCCACGGCGACCGCCGTCGAGTGCACCGCGGGCATCTCGCAGGGCGGCCGCACGGGACTCACGGGCCTCACCTGCGCCGTGCTCTTCCTTCTCTCCCTGTTCCTCTCGCCAATCTTCCTGGCGATTCCGTCCTTCGCGACCTCGCCCGCCCTGGTCATCGTCGGTTTCATGATGTTTGGCGCCGTCACCCAGATTGAGTGGGGCTCCGTGGCCGAGGCCATCCCCGCCTTCGTCGCGATCATCGCGATGCCGTTCATGTACTCCATCGCTGAGGGCATCTCGCTGGGTATCATCTCCTACGTGGCCGTCAACGCGGTCACTGGGGCCGAGAACCGCAAGAAGATCTCGGGCGTCATGTGGGTCCTGTTCGTCCTGTTCTGCTGCAAGTACTTCTTCATATAGCAAGGCGCCCAGCGCCAGTTTCACCAGTTGTATGCAAACCAGTCGGGCGCGGCCGTGTGCCGCGCCCGCGCAAACGAAAGGTGGCACGTATGTCGAAAGAGAGCTCTGTCGCAGCCAGCCAGGAGACCTTCGCCATCCGCGGTGACATCGTCTGGTCGCGCCATGCGTCCAACCTCCAGTGGGCCAAGGACGGCTACCTGGTGGTGGTCGACGGCGTGTGCAAGGGCGTCTTCCAGGAGCTTCCGGCCGAGTACGAGGGAATCGATGTCCGCGACCGCACGGGCAGGCTCGTGATCCCCGGCATGACCGACATCCACGTCCACGCGCCCCAGTACGCCTTCCGTGGCCTGGGCATGGACCTCGAGCTGCTCGAGTGGCTCAACACCCACACCTTCCCCGAGGAGAAGAAGTACGCCGACCTCTCCTACGCCGACCGAGCGTACTCCATCTTCGCCGACGACATGCTGCACTCGCCCACCACGCGCGCGGTCGTCTTCGGCACCCTCCACGTCGAGCCCACCGAGCTCCTCATGGACAAGCTCGAGGCGACGGGCCTCAAGACCTTCGTCGGCAAGGTCAACATGGACCGCAACAGTCCCGACTACCTCTGCGAGAAGGACGCGCAGGCCTCGCTTACAGACACGGTTCGCTGGCTGGACGAGGTCGAGTCCAAGGGCTACGTCAACACCAAGCCCATCCTCACCCCGCGCTTCACGCCCACCTGCACCGACGAGCTGATGGAGGGGCTGGGCAGGCTCAAGCAGGAGAGGGGACTGCCGCTGCAGTCGCACCTCTCCGAGAACCTCTCCGAGATCGACTGGGTCCACGGGCTTGCCCCCTGGTCCAGCTGCTACGGTCAGACCTATGAGCACGCCGGCCAGATGGACGGCGAGGGCCACGTGGTCATGGCACACTGCAACTACTCGACCGACGAGGAGATCGCCATCATGAAGAAGCATGGCGTCTTCGTCGCGACCTGCCCGCAGTCCAACATGCAGCTTTCCTCGGGCATCGCGCCCATCCGCCGCTACCTGGTCGAGGGCATGAACGTCGGCCTGGGCACCGACGTCGCCGGCGGCGCCTCGCTCTCGATGTTCCGCGCGGTCGCGGACCTCGTTGGCTGCTCCAAGCTGCGCTGGCGCCTGGTCGACCAGAACCTCAAGCCCCTCTCCACCGCCGAGGCCTTCTACGTCGCGACGGTCGGCGGCGGCTCGTTCTTCGGCAAGGTCGGCTCCTTCGAAGAGGGCTACGAGGCCGACATCCTCGTGCTGGACGACTCCCAGATTCGCACCACGCTCGAGTGCGATCCCTCCGAGCGCGTCGAGAGGTACATGTACCTCGCCGAGGAGGGTGGTCGCATGGTCGAGAAGTACGTGGCGGGCAGGCTCGTCGTCCGTGACGACAGGCTTGTGGGCTCCAAGGTCCCGGCTGCGGTTCTGACCTCGGCGGCGGCCAACCCCACGGTCTCGAGCGCCAAGAGCGCCTAGACGTTGGCAAGACGTCCGGACTGATGTTCCGGACGGTGAAGTTCACAATCGAGGCGGCGTCCGTCCCAGTGAGGCGGGCGTCGCTTTTTTCTGTGTCTTGCCTGTGCTCGCGCGCCCCGTCAGGCGTGGTGCCCACATGTGCCGCTTTTTTTGGAACAAACGTAGGGATGCGTTGGACTTTTGCTTGTATAACGCCTGTTCAGGCCTACAAAAAGTTATCATTGGTTGATGCGGCCGCCCGTCCTATGGGTCCGCTCACCACAAAGCCCGCGCCATGCCCTGTGTCGCGGCTAACCTTTTTTTAGGCATAACAACCTTTTGTAGGAGAGGAGCGAGAGATGGAGAGCTATAAGGAGGTCGGTAGGTCCGTAAAGCGCGTCGACGCGTACGACAAGGTCACGGGCCGTGCGATGTTTACCGATGACCTCTGCCCCAAGCCCTGCCTGGTGGCAAAGATACTCCACTCCACCATTGGAAACGGCCGCGTCGTCTCGATCGACACCGACGAGGCGAAGAAGGTTCCCGGCGTCGTTGGTGTGTTCACCTGCTTCGACGTGCCCGACTTCGCCTATCCGGTCGCAGGCCACCCCTGGTATGCGGACTCCGCGGCGGCCAAGCGCGACATCGCCGACCGCAGGCTGCTGGACGACCGCGTGCGCATTTACGGAGACAACATCGCAGCCGTCGTGGCCGAGGACAACGTTGCTGCCGAGCGCGCGCTGCGCCTGATCCACGTCGAGTACGAGGAGTACCCCGTCGTCTACGACGCGCGCGAGTCCATGAAGGGCACCGAGGTGCCCGTCCAGGAGGGCAAGCCCGACAACGTCGTCGCGCACACCCTTGCCGTGACCCCAAAGGAGAAGCTCGGGGAGATGGGCTACGAGAGCGTCGAGGACGCACTTCTCGACCCCAAGTACCACCACTTCGCCATTAAGACCTTCACTGGTGAGCAGAGCCAGGCGCACATCGAGGTTTGTGTCTCGTACTGCTACGAGGAGGGCGGCAAGATCGTCTGCGTCTCGTCGACACAGATCCCGCACATCTGCCGTCGCATCATCGGCCAGGCCCTCGGCATTCCCTGGGGCAGCGTCCGCGTGATCAAGCCCTACATCGGCGGTGGATTCGGCACCAAGCAGGATATCCATTTCGAGCCGCTCAACGCATGGCTCTGCCATCAGGTGGGTGGTCGCTGCGTCAAGCTCGAGCTCTCGCGCGAGGAGTGCTTCTGGGACACCTCGGGGCGCCAGCCCAAGAACTTCGAGGTCGAGGCGAGCGTCGGTGACGACATGCGCCTGCACGCCCGCTCAATCAAGGGCTGGTCCAACACCGGTGGCTACATCCACCACGGCCATGCCCTGGTCCTCAACTCCGTGAACAGCTTCCGCTGGCTCTACCACACCTGCGAGGACGCGGTGCGCTGCGAGGCCTGGACCATCCACACCAACGGCCCGCACACGGGAGCCATGCGCGCCTACGGCGTGCCTGAGGGCGTCTGGACGGCCGAGTGCCTCATGGGCGACATCGCACATGACATGGGATGGGACGGCGTCGAGTTCCGCCTGAAGAATGCCATCGCCCCCGGCTACGTCGACGAGTTCAGCCCCTCGAACACGATCTCGTATCGCACCGACGGTCTGCGCGCCTGCGTCGAGCGCGGCAAGGAGATCATCGACTGGGACAACAAGCGCAGGGAGTACGCCAACCAGGCAGGCCCCATCCGCCACGGCGTCGGCGTCGCGTTCATGGTCTACAAGACGGCCGTCGCGCCCTTCGCCCTCGAGACCTCCAACGCCCAGATCACACTCAACCAGGACGGCACGTTCCAGCTCCAGATGGGTGCGACCGAGATCGGCCAGGGTGCCGACACGGTCTTCTGCCAAATGGCCGCCGAGGCCATCGGCGTGGACACCGAGGACATCCACATCGTGAGCTTCCAGGACACCGATGTCGCTCCGTATGACCCCGGCGCGTACGCTTCGCGCCAGACCTTCGTCTCGGGCACCGCGTGCAAGGACGCCGGCACCAAGATGCGCAAGCGCATCCTCGAGCTGGCCGAGCGCCTCTATCCCGACGCGCAGGGCGAGCTCGACCTGAGGAACCACGCCATCTACGACGGAGGGGACAACAGGCTCTGCGGCCTTGCGGATCTAGCTCTCGAGGCCTACTACAACATCCACAAGACCGATCAGCTCTCGACGCGCGGCCAGGCCACCGTCCACCAGAACGCAATTGCGACCGGCTGCACGTTCTGCGACCTGACGGTCGACATTCCCCTGGGCCAGGTCACGATCGACAAGATCGTCTCGATCCAGGACGACGGCAGACTCATCAACCCCAAGCTCGTCGAGCAGCAGATTCACGGTGGCATGGCGCAGGGCATCGGATTCGGCCTGTCTGAGGAACTTCTCGTCGACCCCAAGAGCGGCCGCGTGCGCAATGCGACCCTGCTCGACTACAAGATCCCAACGATGATGGACGTGCCCGACCTGATCGCCGAGAACGTCGAGACCCAGGACCCCATGGGCCCCTATGGCAACAAGGCGGTGGGCGAGACCCCCATCATCAGTCCCGCGCCTGCCATTCGCGACGCCATCCTGAACGCCACGGGAGTCAAGTTCTACGAGATGCCCATGACGCCCCAGCGTCTATTCGAGGGCTTCAAGAGGGAGGGACTTATCTGATGTACGACATCGAATCGCTCTACGAGGCAACGAGCGTCGAAGATGCCTGCCGCGCTCTTGCGGAGGACCCCCAGTCCATGGTCATCGCTGGTGGCACTGACGTGCTCGTCAAGTGCCGCGAGGGCAAGTTTGCCGGCGCGCACCTCGTCTCCATCCACGGCCTGAACGACGAGCTCGACGGCGTCAGCCTGGCCGCCGACGGAACCGTCGAGATTGGTCCCATCACCTGGTTCAACCACGTGACCACGAGCCCCGTCGCCCAGTCGACGGTACAGACGCTCTGCGATGCCTGCGACACGCCGGGTGGTCCCCAGCTTCGCGTCTCGGGAACCGTCGGCGGAAACATCTGCAACGCGGCCACCTCCGCCGACACGGCCTCCACGCTCTACGCCTACGGAGCCCTCCTGGACGTTCGCTCGGTGCGCGGCATGAGGACCATTCCCATCGAGGAGTGGTACACGGGCCCCGGCCGCTCGGTGCGCGAGCGCGACGAGGTGCTGGTGAAGATCCGCATCCCGCGCGACCACTACGAGGGGTGGACCGGTCACTACTTCAAGTACGGCAAGCGCCGCGCCCTCGAGATCGCCACGATGGGCTGCTGCTGCCTTGTCAAGCTCTCAGACGACAAGAAGTGCATCGACGACATCCGCCTTGCCTTCGGCGTCGCCGCCCCGACCCCCATTCGTGCGCGCAACGCCGAGGATGCCGTCCGCGGCCTCGCCGTCGAGGAAGCCGTCGAGAAGATTGGCAAACTCGCCCAGCAGGACACCAACCCGCGTGACTCCTGGCGTGCGTCCAAGGAGTTCCGTCTCCAGCTGATCAAGGAGATGTCGAAGCGCTCGCTGACCTACGCGGCTCGCAAGGGAGGAGCTGATATCTAATGGACATGAGGATTCTATCTTGCACACTCAACGGCAAGCCGGTTCAGGTTGGCTATGACCCGCGCGAGTCGCTGCTTGATACCCTTCGCGACCGGCTGCACATGACGAGCGTCAAGCGTGGCTGCGAGGTGGGCGAGTGCGGTGCCTGCACGGTCCTGATCGACGGCGTGGCAACCGACTCCTGCCTCTACCTGACCGACTGGGCCCAGGGCAAGGAGATCCTGACCGTCGAGGGCCTTCAGGCGGCCGACGGCACGCTCGACCCCATGCAGCAGGCGTTCGTGGACGAGTTTGCTGTCCAGTGCGGCTTCTGCATCCCGGGCATCATCATGAGCGCGGTCGAGATGGAGCGCTCCGGCAAGACCTACACGCGCGACGAGATCCGCAAGCAGCTGTCCGGCCACCTTTGCCGCTGCACCGGATACCAGAACATCGTCGACGCCGTGGAGAAGGCGGTCAACGTCCTGGACGGGAAGGTTGGCCAGGGAGTCGAGGAAAAGTAGCACTTGACGCCCTCGCCTCGAGTATCGAAGCGAGGGCGTTTTCTTTTGGATGCGCGGGACGTTAATGGGGTCGTGACCGCCAGCCTTGGTTCTTCTGCCAGATTGTTTTCTGTCTGGCGCGGTAGTACACGGTAATCACCGTGTGTAAGACGGGTTTGGCCGCTCCTAGTTAACTAGTATTGGTTGGAAAGTGGCCGTTTCCGTCGTTAGCCGTTCTTGTCGTTTGACGGGGGCGGCTATTTACGTGACTGATGGTTAGCGGGAACGACTTGCGCTCACCCGAATCGCTCGGTGGAAGTCCCGAGGTTACCCAAATCGCTTCGCGTAAGCTCTCGGTCACCCAAATCGGCTGGCGGAAGCTCTGACCTTCGCAAAAAAGGGCGAACGGTGTGTTTCCGGGGCCCACTTGCAGCGAAAAGGGCTCTGAAAACGCGAATCATCGCGTTCGGTGTGCCTCGCGAAGTTCTCTTTTCGCAAAACCGCAGGATTCGCGAATTGAGGCTGCGCAAATGGGACCTATCGGTGTGTTTCGCCCACACCGTTCGGCCCAATTTGCGAAAAAAGCGCCCCCGGCTGCAAATAATTGCCCAAACACACCGTTCTACGATTACTGCGAAAAGCGACGCGCACGACTACCTGCGGTGATACACCGAGCACCATAATTTGCGAGTCACGGGTCCCTGTAAATCGCCGCCGAAACACACCGATTGCGACGATTCGCGCACGCGCGTGCCGCGCTTGGGCTGTCTTGACCCTACCAGCTAATCTTGATTGTGCTGTTGTCGTGCGCGCCCTGGGCGGCGACCTCCTCGCCGGCCTGGACGTCGTAGCCCAGTCGGCGCAGCTTGCGAAGGAACGCGACGACCTTGGCGTTGTATTCGTTGAGCAGGCGCATCTCCTGGATGGGGGATATGAGCTCCTGCGGCCTTCCGTGGATGATGTCTGAAATGGCGTCCGCTACGGGCACGTTGCTGTTTGCCTTGAGATCGCTGTAGAACGAGTTGCCCTCGCCTGCTCCGTCGTCCTCCGCCGGGGCGAACTTCAGGTGGAGCGACGTCTTACCGTACTTTGCGTAGGTGCGGATCCGACTTGCCGTCTGTCCCTCGGCATTGCGGATGGCCCAGCGCAGGGCGCTTGCCGAGAGCGTGTCGGCCTCTGCCTGCGGCTTGCCCTTGGTCGCGGCTTCGGAAAGCCCGTGGGCCTCCTTCGCACTAATGAGCTCAGTCGTCGCCGGGGGTACCTTGTCCGGGTTTTGTTCCATGTCGAATTCCATTCTCTGATGCGCGCCTGCCTTGTTCCGTCATCGGAGTAGGATGTCTGACGTGCCTGGACCTGCTGTCTCTATGCCTAGATGATACCGCGAGCCGTCTTGTCCGCGCACCTTGGTGGCGTCTGGCCGCCTCCCGCCTGCGCAGGAATAGTGACCGTTTGCGGTGACCATGAAATGAGCAAACAGTAAGTTAGGCAAACAGAATATTATTCTGACATGTGAAGCGAATTCACGCATTCTGCTGGTGCCGGTTTTGCCTACCGGCGAGAGAGGAGCGTCGCATGGAGCCAAAGATCAAGTGGGTCATGAACAGCATGCCCAAGAACGAGGACGAGAACCTTCCCATCATGTCTCTCGAGAACGTCGCGAAGGCGCGCGCGTTCCACAAGAGCTTCCCCCAGTACGGCATCACGCCGCTGGCGGACCTCGAGGGCATGGGCGAGCGTCTCGGCCTGGGCGGCCTGTTCGTGAAGGACGAGTCATATCGCTTTGGCCTCAATGCCTTCAAGGTGCTCGGTGGCTCCTTCGCCATGGCGCGCTACATCGCGCAGCAGACCGGTAGGGACGTCAGCCAGATGACCTATGACTACCTGACGTCCGACCAGCTCAAGAAGGACTTCGGCCAGGCCACGTTCTTCACCGCGACCGACGGCAACCACGGCCGCGGCGTCGCCTGGGCTGCCAACAAGCTGGGCCAGAAGGCCGTCGTCCACATGCCCAAGGGCTCGACCAAGACCCGCTTCGACAACATCGCGAAGGAAGGCGCCGAGGTCACCATCGAGGAGCTCAACTACGACGACTGCGTGCGCCTTGCTGCAAAGGAGGCCGACGAGACGGAGCATGGCGTCATCGTCCAGGACACCGCCTGGGACGGCTACACCGAGATCCCCAGCTGGATCATGCAGGGCTACGGCACCATGGCCGCCGAGGCAGCTGAGCAGCTGCGCCAGCTCGAGGTCAACCGCCCGACCCACGTCTTCGTCCAGGCGGGCGTCGGCAGCCTTGCGAGTGCCGTGGTCGGCTTCTTCACCAACCTCTTCCCCTCGAACCCGCCCAAGTTCGTGATTATGGAGGCCGGCGCCGCTGACTGCCTGTATAAGGGTGCACTTGCCGGCGACGGCGACCCGCGCATCGTCGGGGGAGACCTCATCACCATCATGGCAGGGCTCGCCTGCGGAGAGCCTAACACCATCGGTTGGGACATCCTGCGCAACCACGCGACGGCGTTCCTGTCCTGCCCCGACTGGGTCTCTGCAAGGGGCATGCGCATGCTCGCGGTGCCCGTCAAGGGCGACCCCGCGGTCACGTCAGGCGAGTCCGGCGCGGTTGGCATGGGCGTGATCAGCACCATCATGTCCGACCCCGACTACGCGGAGCTGCGCGACGCGCTCGAGCTCGGCCGCGACTCCAAGGTCCTCATGTTCTCGACCGAGGGCGACACCGACCCCGTCCGCTATCGCGAGGTCGTCTGGGACGGTGCCTGGAAGAGCTCCGACGTCCAGGAGTAGTCGTCCGACGGCATTCCCCAAAACGTCGAGGAGGGGGGGTGCTGCATGGCGGTCTTCGCGACCGTTTTGGCGTACCTAACAAAGAGTCAGAAGGCGAGAAACTCACACCCCTTGCCCCGTGCCGCCGCCTGGGACCAATATGGTCTCGTGCGGCGGCATTTTGCTTGCATTTATGATGCTCAGAACATGAATTGTTACAAACCGTCCGCCCGTTTGCTACGACCGTTTGGCGCAAAAACAAAAAGTTAGGCAATATCGCTTGATTCGGCTATACATCATGCTTAAATGAATATGCCAAACAAAATGTTTGACTGAATCAAAAAAAGTTTAATTGATTCAGAGTCATGGCGGCATTGCCTGCCGCCGGTGTTGCGGACGGGAACAGGAGGACCCATGAAGGAGCTCGACTACGGCAAGATCAAGGAGGCCGCCAAGGCCTACAACGCGGACATGACCGCGTTCCTTCGCGCCATGATCTCCCACCCCAGCGAGTCTTGCGAGGAGGGCGAGGTCGTTGCCTGTATCAAGGCCGAGATGGAGAAGCTTGGCTTCGACGAGGTCAAGGTCGACGGCCTGGGCAACGTCATGGGCTTCATCGGCAAGGGCGAGAAGATCATCGCCATCGACTCCCACATCGACACCGTCGGCATCGGCAACCGCGATAACTGGGACTTCGATCCCTACGAGGGCTTCGAGGACGACCAGCTGATCGGCGGCCGCGGCGGCTCCGACCAGGAGGGCGGCCTCGCCTCCGCCACCTACGCTGCCAAGATTATGAAGGACATGGACCTCATCCCCGAGGGCTACAAGGTCATGGTCGTCGGCTCCGTCCAGGAAGAGGACTGCGACGGCATGTGCTGGCAGTACATCTATAACAAGGACGGCATCAAGCCCGAGTTCGTCATCTCCACCGAGCCCACCGACGGCGGCATCTACCGCGGCCACCGCGGCCGCATGGAGATTCGCGTCGACGTTCATGGCGTCTCCTGCCACGGCTCCGCTCCCGACCGCGGCGACAACGCCATCTACAAGATGGCCGACATCATCGCCGACGTCCGATCCCTCAACAACAACGGCTGCGACGAGTCCACCGAAGTCAAGGGCCTCGTCAAGATGCTCGACCCCAAGTACAACCCCGAGCACTTCGAGGACGCGCGCTTCCTGGGCCGCGGCACCTGCACCGTCAGTCAGGTGTTCTACACCAGCCCCAGTCGCTGCGCCGTCGCGGACTCCTGCGCCATCTCGATCGACCGCCGCATGACTGCCGGCGAGACCTACGAGTCCTGCCTCGAGGAGGTTCGCAACCTCCCCTCCGTCAAGAAGTACGGCGACGACGTCAAGGTCTCCATGTACATGTACGACCGTCCCAGCTGGACCGGCGAGGTCTACGAGACCGAGGCCTACTTCCCGACCTGGATCAACAAGGAGAGCGCTCCCCACGTCAAGGCCCTCGTCGACGCCCACAAGGCGCTCTTCGGCGACGAGCGCATCGGCTGCGAGAAGTCCATGGACAAGCGCGCCGGCCGCCCGCTCTGCGACAAGTGGACCTTCTCCACTAACTGCGTGTCCATCCAGGGACGCTACGGCATCCCCTGCGTCGGCTTCGGGCCTGGCGCCGAGTCCCAGGCGCATGCCCCCAACGAGGTGACCTACAAGCAGGACCTCAGCACCTGCGCCGCGCTCTACGTCGCAGCGCTGAACCTGTACGACCCCAGCGCCGCGACCGGCGACGCCACCGAGTTCCGTGCGACCCTCACGGGCAACGACATCAAGTAAACCAGCCTCGCGGCCGGCGCGTCGAGGGGCGTGCCGGCCGTGCGGTAAGAGAGGCAGACGCCGCGAGGCGCCTTCGAAAGGAAGGAATCCCATGGACTCCAAGTTCCAGAGCTATCTTGAGCAGCTCTCCAAGCTCGACTGCTCCAACATGTACAACAACGACTTCCTGCACACCTGGGACAAGACCACCGACGAGCTCCGCGCTCTCTACCTTGTCGCCGACGCCCTGCGCAACCTGCGCGAGCGCAACATCTCGACGCGCATCTTCGACTCCGGCCTCGCGGTCTCCAACTTCCGCGACAACTCGACGCGCACGCGCTTCAGCTTCGCCTCCGGCACCAACATGCTGGGCCTGCAGCAGCAGGACCTGGATGAGTCCAAGTCCCAGGTCGCACACGGCGAGACCGTCCGCGAGACCGCCACGATGATCAGCTTCATGGCCGACGTCATCGGCATCCGCGACGACAAGTTTATCGGCGAGGGCGACGCCTACATGAAGGAGGTCTCCGAGTCCGTCCAGGATTCCTATCGCGAGGGCATCCTCGACCACCGTCCCACGCTCGTCTCGCTGCAGTCTGACTCCGACCACCCCACGCAGTCCTCGGCCGACCTGCTCTACCTGATCAACGAGTTTGGCGGGCTTGACAACCTCAGGGGCAAGAAGGTCGCCGTCACCTGGGCCTACAGCCCCTCCTACGGCAAACCGCTGTCCTGCCCGCAGTCCCTTATCATGCTGCTCACCCGCTTCGGCATGGACGTCACCCTGGCCCACCCCGAGGGCTACGACCTGATGCCCGAGCTCGTCAAGCAGGCCGGGGAGTACGCCAAGGAGTCCGGCTCCACCTTCAAGAAGGTCAGCACGATGGAGGAGGCCTTCGAGGGCGCAGACATCGTCATTCCCAAGAGCTGGGCGCCGTATGCCGCCATGGAGAAGCGCACCAAGCTCTACGCCGCCGGCGACGCCGAGGGCATCGACAAGCTCGAGCAGGAGCTCCTTGCCCAGAACGCGACCCACATGGACTGGCACTGCACGCCCGAGCTCATGCAGAAGACCGCCAACGGCATGGACACCATCTACATGCACCCGCTGCCCGCCGACATCGAGGGCGTCTCCTGCGAGCACGGCGAGGTTGCGAGCGAGGTCTTCGACCACCATCGCGACGGCCTGTACAAGGAGGCCAGCTACAAGCCCTATGCCGTCGCCGCAATGATCTTCCTGCAGAAGGCGAAGGACCCCGTCGCCATGCTCAAGTCGCTCGAGGAGCGCGGGACCAGCCGCTGGCTCGAGGCGTAATATCCTAGTTACGCGACGCTGTTGCGGCCGTGCGCCCCCGCGGTGCACGGCCTTGGCGTCTGGAAGCCGCGAGCGAGGGAGAGACCTTGAGGCCCACCATCAGCCCCTACATCACGACGGACGAGAAGGACAAGGTCTTCGGGCCCGGGCCCGCGACGCTCCTGAGGCTGGTGGAGCGGACGGGGAGTCTTCTTTCCGCGGCCAAGGCGATGGGCATGAGCTACTCCAAGGCGACCCATCTCGTGAAGCACGCCGAGGAGCGGCTCGGGGTCACCCTCACGATGCGCAGTGCCGGCGGCGAGGGGGGCGGAGGCTCCGTCCTCACCCGGGAGTGCCAAGACCTTCTCGACCGCTACGAGCTCTGGTCCGCCTCGGTGAGGGAGACGACCGATGACCTGTTTGGCGCGGCCTTCGCAGGTACGGGGAAGACTCCCCGGCTCGGCTGCGTGGTCATGGCGTCGGGCCTGGGAACCCGCTTTGGTGGGCAGAAGCTCCTGAGCGACCTGGGCGGCAGGCCCGTGCTCGAGCGCACGCTCGCCTCGATCCCGAGGGACCTGTTCGACGTGATCGTGGTGACGGGGTCGTCCGACGTGATCGGCCTCTGCGAGCGGCTGGGCGTCAAGTGCCGCATTAATCCCGGGCGGCTCCAGAGCGACAGCGTCAGGGTCGGGATCGAGGCGGCGGGTAAGGCCCTGGGCTGCATGTTCGCTCAGGGCGACCAGCCACTGGTGCGCCCCGAGAGCATGCGTGCCCTGGCGTTCGAGTTCGCCCGTGATCCCCACCGTATCGTCCGCCTGGCCTTTGGCGACCAGGCCGCGAGTCCGGTGATTTTTCCCGCATGGCTCTTCGGGAGCCTGGCGTCGCTCGTGGGGGACGTGGGCGGTCTCGAGCTGCTTCGTCGCAGTCCCGACCTGTCCGGCCTGGTCAGTCTCGTCCAGGCGCAAGACGCCAGCGAGCTCGAGGACATCGACACGAGGGAGGACTCCTGCCGCCTGGAGCAGATCCTCTCTCTGCGGGAGGGCTAGCTGGTCTGTCCCTCGGCACGCAGCGGCCAAGACACATCGACTTTCAACGGAGATGATGGCTATGTCAGTAAAGGCGGAGGGCGAGGGAGCCCCGACCAAGGTCCTGCGGGGCGGAAGCCTCGTCACGCCGGACGGCGTGGTTCGCGGCGACCTCGTCATCGAGGGCGACAAGATCGCTTCGGTCGTTCCCGGGGGACTCGCCGAGCTGCCCGAGGGCGTGCAGACCTTCGACGTCGAGGGCTGCTGGGTCTTTCCGGGCTTCATCGACGCCCACACGCACATGCAGTGCTGGACTGGCATGGACTGGACGGCCGACAGCTTCGAGACCGGCACGCGCGCGGCTGTCTGCGGCGGCACGACCACGATCGTGGACTATGCCACGCAGGACAAGGGCATGACGCTGCGCGAGGCCCTCGACGAGTGGCACCGCCGCGCCGACGGCACCTGCACCGCGAACTACGCGTTCCACATGGCCATCGCCGACTGGAACGAGCACACCCGCGAGGAGGTTGCCGACATGCGTAGTGCCGGCATCACCTCGTTCAAGTCCTACTTCGCCTACGATCACCTGCGCCTGGACGATGCCCAGACCATGGAGCTGCTCGAGGCCATCAAGCCCTTCGACGGAATCCTCTGTGTGCACTGCGAGAACGGAACGCTCGTCAACGAGCTGCAGCGGCGCATGGTCCAGGCCGGCATCACCGGGCCCGAGGGACACGCGCTCTCGCGTCCCGCCGAGGCCGAGGCCGAGGCCATCAGCCGCCTCATGTACCTTGCCGAGCTCACGGGCGCCCGCGTGAACGTGGTGCACTGCTCCACCAGGCTCGGCCTCGAGCAGGTGCGCGCCGCTCGCAGGAGGGGCGTCCGCGTCATGCTGGAGACCTGTCCGCAGTACCTGCTGCTGGACGACAGTCGCTACCTCGAGAAGGGCGAGGACGGCTTTGCCGGGGCAAAGTACGTCATGAGCCCGCCCCTGCGCAAGCCCGACGACGTTGCCGCGCTGCGCGAGGCCGTGCTGGCCGGTGAGGTCGACCAGATCTCGACCGACCACTGCTCGTTCAACCTCCACGGCCAGAAGGACCGCGGTCGCGACGACTTCACGCACATCCCCAACGGCGGGCCCGGCGTCGAGCACCGTCCCGCCCTGATCATGACGACCTTCGAGGGCAGGCTGGGGGCCATGGACTTCCTGCGCCTGCTGAGCGAGGGCCAGGCCAAGGTGTTCGGCATGTACCCGCAGAAGGGCGCGCTTGCGGCGGGCTCCGACGCGGACGTCTGCGTGTGGGACCCCGGCCAGCGCTGGACCATCAGCCAGGCCAACCAGCACCAGGCCGTTGACTACACCACCTACGAGGGCTTCGACGTGCACGGACGTGCGCGCCTGGTCTTCGTGAACGGCGTGCTTGCCGCCCAAGACGGCGATCCGACGGGCGTCCAGCCCGGACGCTACGTTGCCCGCAGGGCGTAGCACGCCCATCCACAACGTGGCCGCCCGTGCGGCCGAAGAGAGAAGAAGGAGTTCGAGCATGAGCAAGAAGGCAATCGTCACCGACAAGGCACCCGCAGCGGTCGGACCTTACTCTGCGGCGGTCGAGTCCGCAGGCTCCATCAACGTCTCGGGCCAGCTGCCCGTCGATCCCACGACCGGCGAGTTTGCCGGCGACGACATCAAGAGCCAGACGCGCCAGAGCCTCACCAACGTCAAGAACATCCTCGAGGCTGCCGGCTCCTCCATGGCCGACGTCGTCGAGACCACCGTCCTTCTGACCGACATCAACGAGTTCGGCCCGATGAACGAGGTCTACGCCGAGTTCTTCGAGGAGCCCTACCCCGCCCGCGCCGCCTTCCAGGTCGTCGCGCTCCCCAAGGGCGCCAAGGTCGAGATCAAGGCCGTCGCTCGCCGCTAGGGGCCTTGCCGTGCCGGCTTCCGCGTGCTTGTATTGGAGACCTGTGAATTATGGGCGTCTGGCTGCCTCGTCGCCAGGCCAGGGAGGAGCGGGTCCATGCGTTTTGGAAAGGTCGGCGCGGTAATTGCCGCAGCGAGCAAGCGGGACGCGGAGCCCCTGTTCAAGCTCGGGTCCATCACCAACGTCCGCCGCATCATCCTGACGCTGCAGCAAGCCGGCGTCTTTCCCATCGTGATCGTGACGGGTGCCGAGGAGCTCGAGGTCATCCATCAGGTAGCCTCGCTGGGCGTCATCTTCCTGCGCAACGAGGAGTGCGAGCGTCCCGAGCTCTTCTCGTCGGTGCGCCTTGGCCTGGGGTATCTGCGGGACAAGTGCGAGCAGGTGGTCTTCACGCCGGTCAACGCGCCGTTGTTCTCGGCGCAGGCGCTGCGCACGCTGCTGGACGCCAACGCGGAGGTGGCCGTTCCGACCTTCGAGGGTCGTGGCGGCCACCCCATCGTCGTGAGCTCGCAGTCCATTTCCAAGATCCTCGCCTACAACGGGGGAGAAGGGCTTAGGGGTGCCATCGGCGCCTCGGGCCTCGACCGCGTCAGGGTGCCGGTGGATGACGCCGGCGTGCTGTTGAGCGTGCACGACGAGGAGCAGCTGCAGGCCCAGCTGCGCACGCATAACGCGTCGCTGCTTGCTCCCTCCGTGCAGGTGAGCGTCGGCAAGGAGACGCCCTTCATGAACTCGCGCCTCAAGCTCCTGCTCTTCCTGATCGAGGACCTTCACTCCGTCCGCCAGGCCTGCCTGCGCTGCGGGCTTTCGCCCCAGAAGGCCTGGGACATGGTGAACAAGCTCGAGGACGAGGTCGGCTTCGACGTTGTCGTACGCCGCCACGGCGGCAGCCGCGGCGGAAAGACGACCCTCACCGAGCAGGGCCTGGGCCTTGCCTATGCGTTTCAAAGGTACGAGGAGGAGATCCACGGCTTCGCGCAGCGGCGCTTCGACGAGCTGTTCGGCGACGCCGTCTTTGCGCGTGCCCCTGAAGGGCCGTCCGGCCAATAGCGACGGACGCGCGACTCGCGGTCGCAGACGGCGACGAGCTGCAGGCACTAACGAGCAACGGATCTCAACGCCGCCCCGCATCTTGCGGGGCGGTTTTTATGCCGCGCTCACGGGCGGCGTGTCTATCTCGGCGTCCAGGCGCCCTCGCACGCCGCTCGGCATGTACTTCTCACAAAGTATTTGAGAGCAAAACAAATGGTTAGCAAAATTGAATTAGGCGTTATCCATTAGTTCAAATAACGCTAATACGCCGGGCGTATGCCAATGTGGTGCGCTGTGGTCCCGTGCGTGTGGGGACTACCTCCGCCGCTCTGGCGTGCCCTTGCGAGGCGCTCCGGATCAGCTGCGAGGGGAGGGAATCATGAGGGGACGCATCAGTGGCCTCGTGCTTGCCGCGGGCCTCTCGTCGCGCATGGGGAGCTACAAGCCGCTCATGCCGCTGCGCGGGAGGACCGTGATCGAGAACACGGTTGACTCTCTGCTGGAGGGCGGCGCGTCCGACGTCGTCGTGGTGCTTGGCTTTCGCGGTGCGGAGGTCGAGAGGCTTCTGAGGAGGCGCTACTCCGACTCCGAGCTGCGTCTGGTCTACAACCGCGAATTCGCCACGACGGACATGCTCCACTCCATCAAGCTGGGGCTCGCGAGCCTGCCCGACTGCGAGGCTTTCTTTCTGCTGCCGGGCGACATGCCCGTCGTGGACAGACAGACGTTCTTCTTGCTGCGCTGCGCGATGCCCTGGGACCGCCCCGCGATCGTCTTTCCGACGCTTGGGGGCTACCGCAAGCATCCGCCCCTGATCGACGCGCGCTTCGTGGCGGCCATCAGGGACTACGCGGGTCCGGATGGACTGCGCGGGTTCTGGCGTCTGCACGAGGACGCGGTCGTTACGGTGCCCGTCGACGACCGGGGCTGTTGGTGCGATCTGGACACCTTTGAGCAATACAGGGACTGCGTACGGCTCTACCAATAGGAACGAAGGAGGGACCTGAGTTGCATAACATTTCACGTTCGGTCACGAAGAAGGACCACGAGCCCAAGATGTCGGGGCGCTCCGTGTACGTCGGCGACGTCGACATGCACGGCTGCCTGTTCGGAAAGCTTCTTCGCTCGAAGTACGCCCGCGCCAAGGTGCTGGGCGTGAGGCTGCCCGAGCTTCCCGAGGGCTACACGTACGTCGACCGTACGGACGTGCCGGGCGACAACAACGTCAACATCGTCATGGACGACACGCCGGTCTTCGCGCGCGAGACGGTCGAGTACGTCGGCGAGCCCATCGGCATGGTCTGCGGCCCTGACGAGGGCGTCTGCCAGGACATCGTCGACCGCATCGAGGTCGACTACGAGGAGCTCGAGCCGATGCTGGATCTGAGGAAGGCTGACGAGGTCTTCTTCAACTACGAGTACGGCAAGGGCGACCTCGACGCCGCATTCGCCGGGGCCGACAAGGTCTACGACGAGGAGTTCCAGACCGGCTACCAGGAGCAGGCCTACTTGGAGACGCAGGGCATGATGGCCGTTCCCGAGGAGGGCGGCCGCATGTTCGTGCACGGCTCCATGCAGTGCGCCTACTACGTGCACGGTGCCGTCATGCGCGTCCTGAACTGTGGGCCTGCCGACGTCCACATCCACCAGGATGTCACCGGCGGTGGCTTCGGCGGCAAGGAGGCCTTCCCCTCCATCCTGGCATGCCAGGTGGCCGTTGCAGCCCACAAGTGCCAGAAGCCCGTCCGCGTAGTCTTCAGCCGTCGCGAGGATCTCGAGTTCACCTCCAAGCGCCACCCGTCGCTGTGCCACTACAAGGCGGCCGTAAAGGACGGCAAGGTCACGGCCATGGACATCGACGTCAAGTTCAACGGCGGCGCCTACACGACGCTGTCTGCCGTCGTCCTGCAGCGCGGCATCATCTGCGCAAACGGCGTCTACAACGTCCCCAACCTCCACGTGCACGGCCGCGCGCTCAAGACCAACACGACGCCGACCGGCGCCTACCGCGGCTTCGGCGCGCCGCAGACCTACTTCGCGGTCGAGATGCTGATGGACCACATCGCCCGCGACCTCGGCGTGGACAGCATCGAGTTCAAGCGCCAGAACCTCGTCAAGAAGGGCGACGCCACCTCGACGTCTGGCCTGTACCACTTCGACGTGCCCCTGCCCGAGATGCTCGCCGAGGTCGACCAGGCAAGCGACCTGCTGCGCAAGCACAAGGAGTACAGCAAGCCCCAGACCGGGCGTTTCCGTCGCGGCATCGGCTTCTCGTGGCACTTCCACGGTGCTGGTTTCACCGGCTCGGGCGAGCGCGACATGATCAAGGCCGTCGCGCGCCTGCACAAGTACAAGGACGGCACGGTCGAGGTCCTCGCCTCCAACGGTGAGATCGGCCAGGGCCTGCGCACCACCTTCCCCAAGATCGTCGCGCACGAGCTCAACCTTCCCCTCGAGAAGGTCTTCTACGACCACCCGGACACCTCCCGCGTGCCCGACTCCGGCCCGACCGTCGCGTCCAGGTCCCTCATGGTCGTCGGCGAGCTCCTGCGCCGCGCCGCCATCAAGCTGCGCAACGAGTGGGAGGACGGGAAGGACCAGATCGTTGAGGAGCGCTTCAAGGAGCCCGACTTCATGATTCCGTTCTACCTCGACAAGTTCCAGGGCGATGCCTACCCGGACTACGCATGGGGCGCGCAGGCCATCGAGGTCGAGGTCGACACACTCACCGGCCAGGCCAAGATTCTGGGCGCCTACGCTTCCTTCGACGTCGGAACCCCGATTGACTACAACATCGTCATGGGCCAGATGGAGGGCGGCTTCCTGCAGGGCATCGGCTATGCGTCGATCGAGCACATGAACTACGACGACAAGGGCCGCATCCGCAACAACACGTTCTCGGACTACCTGATCCCGACCACCGTCGACGTGCCGAACCTCAACGTGCAGCTGCACGTCCGCGAGTTCCCCGATGGGCCCTACGGCGCCAAGGGCGCCGGCGAGGTGCCCCTGGTCGGAGCGCCGGGCGCCTACGTCGAGGCGATCGAGCAGGCTCTGGGCGGCAAGGTGAGCCTCGAGCACGCGCCGTTCACCGCCGAGGACACCATCAAGGCTCTTGCTGAGGAGGATGCGTAAATGAGCGATATTTCTTTCACCCTGAACGGCAGGCCCGTCTCGTACGGCGGCTCTGCCACGGACCGTCTGCTGGACGTGCTCCGCGACACGTTTGACTGCAAATCCGTCAAGTGCGGCTGCAAGGAGGGCGAGTGTGGCGCGTGCTCCGTCCTCATGGACGGCAAGCTGATCAACTCCTGCTGCGTCGCCATGGGCGCGACCCAGGGCAGCGACATCGTCACGCTCGAGGGCTTTCGCACAACCGAGCGCTACAAGGTGCTCGACAAGGTGTTCGCACAGTTCTCGGCCGTCCAGTGCGGCTTCTGCACCCCGGGCATGGTCATGGCGGCCGAATCGGTTCTCGCGCAGAACCCGCATCCCACCGAGGACGAGGTTCGCGAGGGCATGTCGGGCAACCTGTGCCGCTGCACGGGCTATAACGCCATCGTCAACGCAGTGCTGGCCGCTGCAAAGGAGGGCAACGGACTATGGTAAACGGATTCTATCCCCAGAACCTGGACGAGGCACTCGACCTGCTCAGCAAGCACGACGTCGTCCCCTACGCTGGTGGTACCGACCTCATGGTGCAGGACAAGCCCAACCAGACCTACCTGTTCGTTGGCAAGCTTCCCGAGCTTCGCAACATCAGCGAGGATGACGAGTACGTGCGCATCGGTGCTGCCGTCACCTTCACGGAGGCGCTCGCGAGCCCGCTGGTTCCCCAGTTCATGAAGGAGGCCGTCTCGCGCATCGCGGCTCCGGCCATCCGCAACGCTGGAACCTTCGGCGGGAACCTGGGCAACGGCTCGGCCAAGGCCGACTCCGTCCTGGTCGAGTACGCGACGGGCGCCAAGATTTGCGTGGCCAGCGTGCGTGGCGAGCGCGTCATACCCGTCGAACGGTTCTACAAGGGCCGCAAGGAGCTCGACCTCGCCCCTGACGAGCTCATCCTCGAGGTCCTGCTGCCCAAGCTGGGCATCGACGACTACTACTACCACAAGGTGGGCGGGCGCCAGGCCCTGGCGATCTCTCGTGTCTCCTTTGGTGGTCTGCTGAGCGTCGAGGATGGCGTCATCACGCGCTTCACCTGCGCATTCGGTGCGGTCTCTGGGACGGTTCTGCGCTATCCCGACCTCGAGGCGCAGCTTGTGGGCAGGACCGTCGAGGAGGCAAGGGGTGCAAGTGAGAAGGTCATCGCGTCCTATGCCGAGCGCATGCAGCTCACCCGCGGCCGCGTCAGCGCCGAGTATCGCAAGGACGTCTGCCTGAACCTTCTGGGCGACTTCCTGGCCAGCAAGGGCATCTAGGCCGGAGCACCCCTGAGCAAGCGTACTTCGGGGACGCTCCGGAAGGGGCGTCCCTCTTCATCCCGAAGGAGTTAACTCATGCACACGTTGTTCGTTAACGGTAAGGAATACAGCTGCGAGGAGGACAAGCAACTGCTGAGCTTCCTGCGCGAGGACCTGGGCCTGACGGCGGCAAAGGACGGCTGCAGCGAGGGCGTCTGCGGCACGTGCACGGTGCTGGTGGACGGCAAGAAGACCAAGGCCTGCACCGCGAGGCTCAGCAGGCTCGAGGGCAAGCACGTCGTTACCGTCGAGGGCATACCCGCCGACGAGATGCGCGTCTACGAGCACTGCTTTGCCGAGGCGGGCGCCGTCCAGTGTGGCTTCTGCATCCCCGGCATGATCATCTCGGCCAAGAGCCTGCTCGACGTCGACCTCAACCCGACGCGCGAGGACGTCAAGAAGGCCATCCGCGGCAACCTCTGCCGCTGCACCGGCTATGCCAAGATCGAGAACGCCATCCTCATGGCGGCCGAGTTCTTCCGCGAGCACAAGGAGATTCCGCCCGCGCCCAAGACGCTCGAGATGGACCAGCACGCCAAGCGCATCGACGCCGTGAGCAAGGTCAACGGCACCGGCAAGTTCGTCGACGACCTGCGTCCCGAGGGCATGGTCTTTGCAAAGTGCGTTTTCTCGAAGTACCCGCGCGCACGTATCGAGAGGGTCGACGTGAGCCGCGCCGAGGCGCACCCTGACTGCCTACGCGTGCTGACCAAGAAGGACGTTCCCTGCAACGTCATCGGCCACATCAAGCAGGACTGGGACGTCATGATGGGCGAGGGCGACGTCACCAAGTACGTCGGCAACGTCATCGCCGTCGTCGCGTCCGAGAACAAGGACGCCCTCGATGAGCTCGTCAAGCTGGTCGAGGTTGACTACACCGAGCTTCCCGCCGTCACCAACCCCTTTGACGCACTCCGCGGCGACGCCCCGATGATCCACGAGGACGGCAACGTGATGAGCCGCGCGAGCCTCAAGCGCGGCAATGCCGACGAGGCCATCCGCAACTCCAAGTACGTCGTCACGCGCAAGTACAAGACGGGATGGCAGGAGCACGGCTTCATGGAACCGGAGAGCTGCCTTGCCATGCCCGAGGGCGACGGGCTTCTTATCTATTCGACCTGCCAGTCCATCTACGACGTGCGTCGCGAGTGCGCCAAGATGCTGCAGCTCGACCCCAAGAAGGTCCACTGCCACCAGCCGCTGGTCGGTGGCGGCTTCGGCGGTAAGGAGGACATGTCGGTCCAGCCCTACGCAGCGCTCATGGCCTGGGTGCTCAAGCGCCCGGTCAAGGTGAAGTACACGCGCCAGGAGTCGCTCGACTACCACGTCAAGCGCCATCCCATGGAGATGGAGTTCACCACCGCGTGTGACGAGAACGGCAAGCTCACCGCCATGAAGGGCGTCATCATTGCCGATACGGGCGCCTATGCGTCTCTGGGCGGCCCCGTCCTCGAGCGCGCCTGCACCCATGCGGCCGGCCCCTACAACTACCAGAATCTCGACATCTTTGGTATGTCGGTCTACACCAACAACGTGGTGTCCGGAGCCTTCCGCGGCTTCGGGGCGGCGCAGAGCTGCTTCGCGACCGAGATGAACATCAACCTCCTCGCCGAGATGGTGGGCATCGACCCGTGGGAGATCCGCCGCCGCAACTGCATCAAGCCGGGCGACCGCCTGCCCAACGGCCAGATCGCAGAGCCCGACACCAACTTCGAGGCGACGCTCGACGCCGTGCGCGACGAGTACTACGCGAACCCCTGCGTCGGCATCGCCTGCGGCTTCAAGAACTCAGGCACGGGCATGGGCAAGATGGACATCGGCCGCGTGCTGCTCAGCGTCGAGCAGGGCAAGATCCACATCCGCACCTCCGCGGCATGCATGGGGCAGGGCATCGGCCAGATGGTGCTGACCGAGATCTGCCACGTCACGCACCTCGACCCGGCACTGTTCGTCTACGAGGACCCCGACACCATCCGCACGCCCGACTCGGGCACCTCGACCGCCTCGCGTCAGACCGTCGTCACCGGCGAGGCCGCGCGTCGCGTGGGCGAGAAGCTCAAGTGCGCGCTCGAGGGCGGGAAGACCGTGGCCGACCTCGAGGGACAGGAGTTCTTCGGCGAGTACTCCGCGAAGACCGACCCCCTGGGCGCAATCAAGGACAACCCCATCAGCCACGTGAGCTACTCCTATGGAACCCAGCTGATCATCCTCGACGAGGAGACGCGCCGCATCAAGAAGGCGGTCTCGGCCTTCGATGTCGGCACGCCCGTCAACGTCCAGTCCGTCGAGGGGCAGATCGAGGGCGGCATGGTCATGGGCATCGGCTACGGCGTGACCGAGAAGTTCGAGTGCGTGGACGGCCTGCCGAAGAGCAAGTTCGGCACCATCGGCTTCATTCGCGCGACTGACGCGCCGGAGCTCGAGGTCATCCTGTGCAAGCCGGACAAGAAGGACAGGCTGCCGTTCTCGCTGGGCGCCAAGGGCTGCGGCGAGCTGTGCATGATTCCCACGGCACCGGCCTGCGCGGGCGCGTACTATCGCCTTGACGGCGAGTTCCGCCAGAGCCTGCCGATAGCCCACACGCCGTATCGCAAGAACTAGCGCCATCAGCCCCGGCCTGCCCGGTGTCCGGCGGATCGGAAGAACGAACGAGCGCGGGGCCCGCGGTGACGTCGCGGGGCCCGCCGGAACAATGGAGGATAGCGTGAGAGCTGACCGCTATGCCGAGGCTGCCGCGTGGCTCGCGCGGCAGCAGACGGGCGCCCGGCCCCTCGTTGCGTCCGACGAGGCGCTCCCGAGCGGCCTTCTGGCGCGCAGCGAGAGCGGCGTCCTTGCGGGGCGCCTTGCGGCAGTCGACGGCTGCCATGGAGAGGTCGACCACCGCGACGTGTTCCTCTTGGCCCGTGCACCGCAAAAGGAGCTCGAGGCGGCGTTCGGTCGCTGCCGCTACCTGGCATGCGATGCTGGCGACCTCGAAAGGATCGACGAGCTCGCGGGGCCGCGCCTTGCGCGGGGCCATCTGGAGAACGTCGCCCTGCGCGTTCGCACGGGCTTCTCGCCCGAGGGCGCCGAGGGCTTCGACGGAACGGATGGCGAGGGCCTTGCACGCCTGGTGCGCCAGTCGCGAAATCTCGCCGTGCGCGGCATGTTCCTGCCGCTTGACCCCGCGGATGACCTCTGCGCGCAGGTGCGTGACGCCTTCAGCCTGGTCAAGAAGCTTCGCTCGGACCTGCCCTGCATGCTGCACGCCTTCTGCCTCGAGGGGGTCCTAGAGCCGCTCGCCGCGGGCGACCCCGAGCTGCTCAAGGCGGTGCGCATGGTCGCCTCGCTCAACGACACCTCGCTCTATGCGCACTTCTTCGTCTCGTAGGCGGCTGCGCTAGAGGCGCTCCAGTCGTCTGTGCAGAATCGACCCGGCGTACAGGGGCGTCTGGTCCCCGAGCGCGCGCAGCTCCGCGGCAAGCTCGCGGGCCAGCGTGGCGCGCTCGCCGTGCGCGTCGTCCACTTGGTTGACGACGATGACGTCGGCCCGTGCCCTTCCGACCGCGCGCTCCGCCGCCAGGGCGCGGGCGACTCGCTGCGGAGTGGCCATGTCCTTCTCGCCACAGTGGGCGAGCGCGCAGAACGGTCCCGCGCGGTGCACGACCTCACCCGCCGGCCTTCCGAGTCCCGAGGCCCCCAGGATCAGGATCGTCCTTTGGCTTCCGTCGGGAACGACGGGCTCGTGGTCCGCGTGCGCCTTGAGGGGGAGGCGTCTTGACCCGTCCGCCTCCACCAAGACGTGGTCGGCCAGTCCTGCGATCGTCTGGAGGGGGAGGCCGGGGGCGGCGAGCTTGGTGACGCCCCCGAATGCCTCGCTGGTGGGAGAGCCCACGCAGACGGCGCCCCGTGCGGCCAACGCGTGCCGGAGCGCCTCCTCGCTGGGGTCGAGCAGGAGCTCGATGCCCGCGATGGGGAGCATGCGGGTCGTCGTGGTGAGGACGCGGCTTCCGGAGAGCTCTTGCACAAGCACCTGGAGCAGCGTCGACTTGCCGCCCGCTCCGATGACCGAGGTGATGCCGCGTCCGACCCCGAGCGCATCGCAAATCTGCATGTCGCCGACCCTCCTCCGTCGATGTGTCTCCGGGCAGTCCCCGCTGGCCGAGCCCTGCGGGCTGTCCGCGCGCGAGACCCCCTTTGGGAGCTGGAATAGTTATACAATGGCGCACCGAATCCGCGGACTGTTATCGGTGACAGGCAGCCGGTGGCGAGGGTCGGGGTGCCATGCCGCGTCCGACTGGCTGCCGGTGGGAAAAACGTACTGGCCGACTCCTGCGGAACGATCGCAGCGCTTGAGATGTCGTCCCCTTAACGATGGTCCTTGCCTAGAATGTGATCACATAGCCGTTTCCAAGGCCGCCACCGCGTCTGCGCGACGTGGCGGCACCTGTCTGTTGGGGGAGAAGGACATCACATGCTGATCGTGATTCGTGGCGCGGGCGATCTGGCCTCTGGCATCGCCGTGCGCCTCCACAGTGCCGGGGCCGACATCGTCATGACCGACGTCGCGGAGCCCACCTCCGTCAGGCGCACCGTGTGCTTCAGCGAGGCCGTGCGCCTGGGCGAGGCCACGGTCGAGGGCGTCCGGGGCGTGCTCTGCCGCGGCGCGGACGAGGCCCTTCGCGTGGCTCGTGGGGATGCAAATGGCAAGAAGGACATCGCCGTGCTTGTCGACCCCGAGGGTTCCTGCATTTCACGGCTCCGTCCCGAGGTCGTGGTCGACGCCATTCTCGCCAAGGTCAACCTGGGCACCACCAAGGACATGGCACCCATCGTCATCGGCGTGGGCCCGGGCTTCCATGCGGGGACGAGCTCCAGCGCCGACTGCGACGCGGTTGTCGAGACCAAGCGCGGCCATTACCTGGGTCGCGTGATTCTGGACGGCTCGGCCATCCCCAACACCGGAGTCCCCGGCAACATTGGCGGCTTCTCGACCGAGCGCGTGCTGCGCGCGCCCGCCGACGGCCTGTTCGAGCCCGTCGCAAAGATCGGCGACGTGGTCAAGAAGGGCGACCTTGTCGCCACGGTCGCCGGAGAGCCGCTCTACGCGACCATCGACGGCGTGCTGCGCGGCCTCTTGCAGAGGGGCTGCCACGTTACGAAGAACATGAAGTCCGGCGACATCGACCCGCGCGGCAAGGTGGGCCACTGCTTCACCGTCTCGGACAAGGCCCACTCCATCGGCGGCGGCGTGCTCGAGGCCATCCTGCGCTTCTCGCGGCGCCTCGAGGGCGATGCCGACGTCGCACGTTCCCGCTAGCCTGCGACGAACCGTGGCGTGCCGATGGCGGCCGCGACACCAATAGAGAGGATTCACATGCTTACCGACTCCCACGAGACCATGCGCGACCGTGCCTTCGTCACCCGCCTTCTGGGCGAGCTCGAGGCGGGCCGTCGCTTTGCCCTGGCAACCATCCTGGCGACGCACGGCTCGATGCCGCGCGGCGCGAGCGCCCGCATGGCGCTGATCGAGGACGGCAGCTGGCTGGGCACCGTTGGCGGCGGGCAGATCGAGCTCATGGCGCAGGAGCGCTGCCGCCGCGTGCTGGCCGGGGAGGAGCCCGATTCCCTCGAGTGGATGACGCACGCCAAGACGGACATGGCCTGCGGTGGCGACGCCCTGGTGGGAATCTCTTGCTGGGACGCCGGACGAGAAGGGCTCCTGCGCCGTCTGGCGGACGTCCTGGGCAGCGAGGGCACCGCATGGCTGCTCGAGCGTTGGCCTGTCGGCGACGTCACGTCCGGACCCGTCGTGGGTACGCCCGAGGTCATGCTTGCGGGCGATTCGTGCCCGGCGGACGGTGCCGCCGATGACTTCGGGTCCCTGCTGGGCGAGGACGTCGCCTGGGACGAGGCGGGCCATCGCTTTGCCGAGCCGGTCGGGGCAGATCCCGTCTGCTACGTCTTCGGCGGCGGCCACGTGGGCCGCGCACTCACGCCCGTGCTCGCGAGCGTGGGCTTTCGCGTCGTCATCCTGGACGACCGCGCCGGCGTCGCGGTTCCGAAGGACTTCCCGCATGCCGAGAAGGTCATACACGCCGACCTCAGGCGCATCGCGGACTACGTCGATATCCACTCGCGCGACTACGCGGTCGTGACCACGCACGGCCACGCCTGGGACATCGACGTCCTCGAGCAGCTTGCTCCCATCCGGCCTGCCTACGTCGGCTGCATCGGCAGCCGGCGGAAGGCGGGGCTCGCCCGCAAGACGCTTGCCGAGCGCGGCGTGTCGAAGGAGTGGCTCGACTCGGTCCACCTTCCCATTGGTGATGACATCCTGGCCGTCACGCCTCCCGAGATTGCCATCTCCATTGCGGCTGAGATGATTCGCGCCCGCGCCGAGCTGCGTCCCGTCAGGCCGCACCAGGCCTCGCACGCCGCCTGCTAGCCGCGTGGTCATATCGTTCCAATACGAGGCCGCGACTTCGTTACCAAGTTTTTACCGTTTGCCGAACTCTGGCACGCAAATTTGTTAGTCTGCCAAAAAAATTGTCAGAGCACGTTATATTCTGCATTACGCAACGCCCCCGATGACTCGACCCGACAGGGGGCTTCGCATAGGGCGATGGCCGCTTCCCCAGGCACGTAGGGACGGTTGTTCGAGCTGGCTCCAGCCAGGGGACTAAGCCCAACACCATAGGCATCACAATCGCAAAGGAGACGGGTCATGTCAGAGCAGAAGAGTTCCTGCACCAGACGCACGTTCGTGGGCGCGATGGGAGTGGCGGCAAGCTCGCTGGGCCTCATGGCCTGCGGCGGCACCAAGGGCGACCAGAAGGTCGAGGACGAGGGCTCCGCGAAGTCCCAGGAGGGCGGTACGCTCACCGTCTTCGCCGCAGCCTCGATGACCGAGTCGCTCACCAAGGCGGCCGACATCTTCAAGCAGCAGAATGCGAACGTCGACGTCACGTTCAACTTCGATTCCTCGGGCACCCTCAAGACCCAGATTCAGGAGGGCGCGGACTGCGACGTCTTCATCTCGGCCGGACAGCTCCAGATGAACCAGCTGGACGCGAAGGCGACCAAGGACAACGACGAGGGCCTCGACTTCGTCGACCATGACACGCGCTTCGACATCCTCGAGAACAAGGTCACGCTCTGCGTCCCGAACGCCAACCCCAAGGGCGTCCAGAACTTCGACAACATGGCCAAGATGCTCGGCTCCCATGAGCTCCTGCTGGGCATGGGCAACTCCGACGTTCCCGTGGGCCAGTACACCCAGAAGATCCTCGCGTACTACAAGCTCGACGAGGCTGAACTCGCAAGTGCCGGCTGCATCACCTACGGCACGAACGTGAAGGAGGTCACCACGCAGGTGAGCGAGGCCGCCGTCGACTGCGGCGTCATCTACAAGACCGACGCCACCTCCGCGAAGCTCGACATGGTCGACGAGGCAACTGAGGAGATGTGCGGCCGCGTGGTCTACCCGGTGGCCGTGCTCAAGGGCTCCAAGCAGCCCGAGCTCGCCAAGAGCTTCCTCGAGTTCCTCAAGACCTCCGATGCGAGTTCGTGCTTCGAGGAGGTCGGCTTCACCCCGCTTGCCAACGCATAGCGCTGAGGTCACGCCTCCCATGGATTGGTATCCGCTCCTCAACTCGCTTCGCATAGCGGCCGTCTCGACGGTTGTCGTGTTCCTTGCGGGCATCTGGCTCGCCAACCACGTGGCACGCGCGCCGCGCGGGGTGAGGGCCGTCCTCGACGTCGTCCTCACCCTGCCGCTGGTGCTGCCGCCCACGGTCGTGGGCTACCTGCTCCTCTTGATGCTGGGCCCACGACGCCCCTTGGGTCTGTGGTTCATGGAGACCTTCTCCATCAAGCTCACAATGGTGTGGTACGCGGCGGTCTTCGCGACGGTCGTGGTCAGCTTCCCGCTGATGTACCGCACCGCGCGCGGGGCCTTCGAGTCGTTCGACCAGACCCTGGCGGACGCCGCTCGCACCCTGGGCAGGTCCGACGCCTGGGTGTTCTGGCGCGTCAAGCTGCCGTGCTGCCGCCAGGGCATCGTGGCCGGCTCGGTCCTGGCCTTCGCTCGCGCGCTGGGCGAGTACGGAGCCACCTCGATGATCGCCGGCTACACGCCTGGCAGCACAGCCACGGTCTCCACGACGGTCTACCAGCTGTGGCGCACGGGTGATGATGCGCTCGCCCTACAGTGGGTGCTGGTCAACCTTGCGATCTCGGCCGTGGTCCTGATCGCGATGAATATGTTCGAGGCACGCCAGCGCGAGGGCGCCGCCCCGCGCGTTCGTCGAAGGAGCGTGGGCTGATGTCGCTGAGCGTAGACATTCGCAAGCGCCTGGGCGACTTCGCCCTCGAGGTCTCCTTCGACACCCAGGACGCGGGCGTGTTGGCCCTGCTGGGACCCTCGGGCTGCGGCAAGTCGATGACCCTCAAGTGCATCGCGGGGGTCGAGCGCCCCGACAGCGGACGCATCGTGCTGGACGGCCGCGTCCTGTTCGACTCGAGCGCGCGCGTCGACCTTCCGCCGCAGGAGCGCCACGTGGGCTACCTGTTTCAGAACTACGCGTTGTTCCCAAACATGTCCGTCTGGAAGAACGTCCTCGCCGCGGCCCACGCGCTTCCGCGCGACCAGCGTGAGGCCGCGGCGCGCGACGCAATCCGCCGCATGCGCCTCGAGGGGCTCGAGGGACATCGCCCTGCCGAGCTCTCCGGCGGTCAGCAACAGCGCTGCGCCATGGCCCGCATCCTGGTCAGCCGGCCGGACGTCATCTTGCTCGACGAGCCGTTCTCGGCCCTCGACGGCTACCTGCGCTGGCAGCTCGAGATGGAGCTCGCGGACACGCTGGGGGCGTTCGGCGGCGAGGTCGTGCTCGTCTCGCACAACCGTGACGAGGTCTACCGCCTCTGCGACACGGTCTGCGTCATCTCGGACGGCCGCGGGGAGCCGCGCATCGGCATCCGCGAGCTCTTTGAGGCTCCCCGGACGCTCGCCGCGGCGCTCATCTCGGGCTGCAAAAACGTCTCGCGCGCGGCTCCCCGCGGCGAGGGGCTTCTGCGCTGCGAGGACTGGGGCGTGACCCTGCGCACGACGCTTCCCGTGCGGAATGCCACGCACGCGGGCATCAGGGCCCACTACCTGAGGCACTGTCCCGAGGGCGTGGCCACGTCCTCCTTGACTGCGGGGCGGGCGGGCGAGAAGAATCTCATCGCCGGCGCCGTCGAGCGCGTGATCGAGAGCACGTTCTCGACGATTGTCATGGTGAGGACTCCCGGGGGCGGAAGCCTTCGCTGGGAGCTGCAGAAGGGGGAGTGGCGCTCGGTCAGGGAGGGGCTTGGGGCGGACGGTCGCGTCTGCCTCGCCGTGGCCCCCGCCGACGTGATGCCCCTGACGGACGACGCTCGGGCCGAAGCGATGAAGGAGGTTCCGGCACCATGATTGACGGATACGGAAGGAACATCCGGTACCTGCGCGTCTCGGTGACGGACAGGTGCAACTGCCGCTGCGTCTACTGCATGCCCGGCTGCGGCGTGCCCATGCTCGACCATGATGACCTCATGAGCTTCGAGGAGCTCACTGAGGTCGTGGCCGCCTCTGCGCGGCTGGGCGTGCGCAAGGTGCGCCTTACCGGCGGCGAGCCCCTGGTGCGGCAGGACGTCGTCGAGCTCGTTCGCATGATCGCGGCCGTCCCGGGCATCGAAGAGGTGGACATGACCACCAACGGGACGCTGCTGGCGCCTCTGGCCGCGCCCCTCAGGGAGGCGGGTCTCACGCGCGTCAACGTGAGCCTCGACACCCTGGATCCCGTGCTCTACCGCAAGATCACGCGCGTTGGGAGGCTTGAGGACGCGCTTGCCGGGCTCGCCGCGCTCGAGCGCGCGGGATTTGCCGATACGAAGGTCGACTGCGTGCTGATGGGCGGCGTGAACGACGCGGGCATTCTCCCGCTGGCGTCGCTCGCCAAGGACCGCCCCATGAGCGTGAGGTTCATCGAGCTCATGCGCATGGGGGAGTGCGCGGCCTGGCCCCGCTCGCGCTTCGTGCCGGCCGATGAGGTGCTCCTGCAGCTGCCGGGCGCCGTGCCCGCGGGCACCCAGGGCGTCGCGGAGCTCTACCGCGTGCCGGGCTGGAAGGGGACGGTCGGGCTCATCCGCCCGGTGTCGCACAAGTTCTGCGCCGGCTGCGACCGCATCCGCCTCTCGGCCGAGGGAAGGCTCAAGCCCTGCCTGCACTCCGCGGAGGAGATCCCCCTGCGCGGGCTGCACGGCGAGGCGCTCGAGCAGGCGCTGCGCCAGGCGATCATGCACAAGCCCCGGCGCTCCAACATTGACCAGACGCACGCGAGCGACTCGGCCCGCGGCATGAGCAGGATAGGAGGATGAGCATGGAGCTCACCCACTTCAACGAGCAGGGGCGTGCACGTATGGTGGACGTCTCGGCCAAGGACCAGACGCAGCGCATGGCGCGCGCGACGGGCAAGGTGTGCATGACGTCCCAGACGCTCGGGCTCATCCGCACGGGCGGCATCAAGAAGGGCGACGTGCTCGCCGTCGCCCAGGTGGCTGGCATCATGGCGGCCAAGCGCACCTGGGAGCTCGTTCCCATGTGCCATCCCATCCAGCTGACGGGTGTGGACATCCGCTTCGCCTGGGAGGACGACGGCATAGCGGTCGAGTCGACCTGCCGCTGCAAGGGCGAGACGGGCGTCGAGATGGAGGCGCTCACGGCCTGTTCGGTCGCGTGCCTGACGATCTACGACATGGCCAAGGCCGTCCAGCGCGACATGGTGATCCAGAGGGTCTGCCTCGCCGAGAAGGACGGCGGCAAGAGCGGGCACTTCGTGAGAGACGAGGAGAGGTAGCGATGGAGAAGGACGTCACAGGGCAGGGGAGCGTCGTCGCCACCTGCGTCAGCACCAAGAAGGGCACCCGCAAGAAGCCGGTCGAGGCGCTTCGCCTGCGCGTGGGCTTGGGCATCGAGGGCGATGCGCATGCCGGCAGGTGGCACCGCCAGGTGAGCCTTCTGCCCGACGAGGCCGTGGACACTATGCGCGAGCGCGGGCTCGAGCTCAACGCGGGCGACTTTGCCGAGAACATCCTGGTCAGGGGTATGGACCTCAAGGGGCTTCCCGTCGGCACCACACTCGACGCGGGAAGCGCACGCCTAGTCGTCACGCAGATTGGCAAGACCTGCCACAACGACTGCGAGATCAGACGTATCACGGGCATGTGCGTCATGCCCACCGAGGGCATCTTCTGCGTGGTCGTCCGCGACGGAGAGGTGCGTGCGGGCGATGTCGTGAGGGTCGTCCCGCAGCAGGAGGCATAGCCCTTCCGCGGAGGGGCTGAGCCAAGCGACAACCGGGCGCGGTCGCGCCCAAGCCATTGGAGTTGAGATGAAGCTAATCAAGACCGTCGACGCAGTGGGCCACGTGCTCTGCCACGACATGACGCAGATCATTCCCGAGGGCGAGAAGCGCTACAAGGGCCCGCGCTTCAGGAAGGGCCACGTGGTGACCCAGGAGGACGTGCCGGTGCTTCTGGGCATGGGCAAGGTCAATCTCTACGTGTGGGAGATGACCCCCGGCATGCTGCACGAGGATGAGGCCGCCCATCGCCTTGCCGCGCTCTGCCTGGGCGAGGGCACCGCCGTTGCCGGCGAGCCCAGCGAGGGAAAGATCATGATCGAGGCCGCCTGCGACGGCGTCTTCATGCTCGACAGCGAGCGCCTGATCGCCGTCAACTCCTTCGACGAGGTCATGGTCGCCACCAGAAAGGGCAACTTCGGCGTGAGGAGGGGCGACAAGCTTGCCGGAACCCGCGTCATCCCGCTGGTGGTGAAGGAGGAGGTCCTCAAGGCCGCCGAGGCAGCCGCGGCCGACGAGCCCCTCATGTGCGTCAAGCCCTACGTCCTCAAGACCGCCGCGATCATCGCGACGGGCTCCGAGGTCAAGCAGGGCCTGATCGATGACCGCTTCACTCCCGTCATGCGGGCCAAGCTCGAGAGCTTCGGAGTTGAGACCGTGGTCAAGGCGAAGCCCGGCGACGAGATGGACGACATAGTTGCGGCCATCCACGACGCCGTCGAGCGCGACGTCGACCTCGTGCTCTGCACGGGCGGCATGAGCGTCGACCCTGACGACAACACGCCCGGCTCCATCAAGCGCGCCGGCGCCCGCATCGTCACCTACGGCGCCCCGGTGCTGCCCGGTGCCATGATGCTCCTGGGCTACCTGGACGGGCGCGACGGCAAGCAGGTTCCCGTGCTGGGCGTCCCCGGCTGCGCGATGTACAACAAGGCGACCGTGCTCGACCTGGTCCTGCCCCGCATCGTCGCGGGCGTCGAGCTGACCAAGCGCGACTTCCAGGTCCTGGGAGAGGGCGGCATGTGCCTGGGCTGCCCCACCTGCACCTATCCGGTCTGCCCCTTCGGGAAGTAGCGCATCGGGAGGCAACGAGTTGGAGGGCGATTCCATGGATAAGGACAAGATCGTCGAGAAGGGCGCGATCCACGCCCACCACGCGCATCACGCATCGGATGCCCACGACGCGCCCGTGAGGGTGGCCGAGGTCATCACCGTGAGCGACCGCTGCTCGAGCGGCGAGCGCGAGGACGCGAGCGGTCCTGCACTCGTGGAGTACCTCGAGGGCCAGGGCTACGAGGTCCGGCGCCTGAGCGTCGTGCCCGACGAGCGCGACCAGATTGAGTGGGCGCTCCAGGAGGCCGTCGGCCGCGACTGTGCCCTGGTCCTGACCACGGGGGGCACGGGCTTCTCGCCCCGCGACGTCACTCCCGAGGCGACCATGGCCGTCTGCGAGCGCATGGTGCCGGGCATCCCCGAGGCCATGCGCGCCGCCTCGATGGAGATCACGCCGCTGGGCTGCCTCTCGCGCGAGGCCTGCGGTATCTGTGGCTCCACGCTCATCATCAACCTGCCGGGGAGCCCCAAGGCGGCGCTCGAGAACCTCTCGGCCGTCGTGGGCCCCGTCGCGCACGGGCTGCGCATCCTGAGGGACGGCCCCGCCGACTGCGGCAGAGCCTAGCGAGGCTGCTGCCGGGCCTCGGCCCTGCCGCCCCGCTAGGCGAGCAGGGCCGCGCCGATGGCCCCGGCGAATCGCGCCTGCTTGCAGGTGGCGACCTGTGTGCCCAGGCGCTGCGAGAGACGCTCGACCAGGTAGGGCTCGCCACAGAGGCCGCCCGTCAGGAAGCAGCTTCCGCCCGCGCGTTTGCCGGCGAGCGACACCACGCGCGCCACGACGGACTCGACCACGCCGTGGGCGATGTTCTGCCTCGGCTCGCCGCGGCCGATCATCGAGATCACCTCTGACTCCGCGAAGACCGTGCAGACGCTCGATATCTGGGCGCCCTCGCCTTGGGCAGCGAGCTCGAACAGCTCGTCCATGGCGACGCCCATGCGCGTTGCCATGACCTCGAGGAACTTGCCCGTCCCCGCGGAGCACTTGTCGTTCATGGCGAAGTCGCACACGCGCCCTGCCCTCAGCTCGATGACCTTGGTGTCCTGGCCGCCGATGTCGATCACGGTGCCGTCGGGAGCGAACAGCCATGCGGCCCCGCGGCCATGGCAGGTGATCTCGGTCAGGGTCTTGCCCGCGAAGGGCACCGAGACGCGGCCGTATCCCGTCGCCACCACGGGGAGCTCGTCTACGGGCACGCCTTGCGCGGCGAGCTCCTTGCGCACGCGCCATGCCGCGTCCACGCCCGAGAAGCCCGTCGGCACGACCAGGGTGTGGGTCACTTCTCCCCACTGCACCACCGCGGCTTTGGTGGCGGTTGAGCCCACGTCGATTCCTACGGCCCCGATGCCTGCGTCCTTCTCGCCTGTCTGCGTACCGCTCATAGGGCGTTGCCTCCGGTTACCTAATTAATAGTTAGTTACACTTACAACGAATTAGTATAGTTTCTGCATTGCTGTATCAATGCAGCTAATCGTTATATTTTCGCAAGAATAATGCAGAACGTCATGACGCAACGGAGAGGAGCCATGATGGCAGGTCAGGAAGAGTACGACTATCGCGAGATGTGGGGGAGCCTCGGCATGGACGTCGAGGCGCACGACGGCCTCCTTGCGGCCGTCGGGCAGATGTATGGGGACATGTTCCTCACGCAGGGAAACCGCCCCAAGTCGACCTCGTACCTCGACTTCGTGGCGAGCAACATCCACTCGGGCCGCATTCGCGAGCTCGTGGAGGGCCGCGAGGCCGGCGATCCCAGGAAGGTCGTGGGCTCGTTTTGCCTCTACGTTCCCGAAGAGATCATCAGCGCCGCGGGCGCGGTCGAGGTCGGGCTCTGTGCCGGCGCCGAGTGGGCGCCCGAGGAGGCCGAGAAGCTCGTTCCGCGCAACACCTGCCCGCTGATCAAGGGCTTCATGGGCTTCAAGCTCGCGAGCGTCTGCCCCTACATCGAGACCGCCGACCTCGTCGTGGGCGAGAACACCTGCGACGGCAAGAAGAAGGCCTACGAGGAGTTCGGCAAGCTCAAGGACACCTTCGTGATGGACGTTCCCCACGTCCGCAACGAGGACACGCGCCAGCAGTGGCGCAACGAGGTCAAGCGCCTGGCGGGGCGCATCGAGGAGCTCACCGGCCAGAAGATCACCGAGGAGTCCCTGCGTGCGGCCATCAAGCTCGCCAACCAGAAGCGCCTCGCCCTCAAGCGCCTAGACCAGACCCGTGCCGCCGACCCCGTTCCCATCAGCGGCCTTGACTGTCTACTCACCATACAGGCGGCGTTCATGGACGACTCCGTGCGCCTGACCGGCGCCATCAACGACATGGCCCAGGAGTGCGAGGCCCGCGTCGAGGCGGGGGAGGGCGTGGCCCCCAAGGGTGCCAAGCGCATCCTCTACACCGGCACGCCGATGGCGGTGCCCAACTGGAAGCTCTTCAACATCATCGAGAAGAGCGGCGCCGTCGTGGTCGGCGAGGAGTGCTGCACCGGCAGCCGCTACTACAAGGACCTCGTTCCCGAGGACGGCGCGACCATTGATGACATGCTCAACGACATCGCCGACCGCTACCTCAACATCCAGTGCGCCATCTTCACCCCCAACGACGGCCGCAAGGAGGACGTCCTGAGGATGGCCCGCGAGCTTAACGCCGACGGCATCATCGACTGCTCTCTGCAGTTCTGTACGCTGTACGACATGGAGGCGACGGGGATGGAGCTCGCGGCGCGCGACGCGGGAATTCCCTACATGCACATATCGACGGGCTATTCCGCCGACGACGAGGGCCAGCTCAAGACCCGCATCGAGGCCTTCCTCGAGATGCTGTAGCACGGGGCTCGCGCACGATCCCGCTGCGGCCGAGCTTGCGGCGGGAGCCGTTGGGCCATACGCCAAACAGAAAGTTTGGCAAGATATACAATCGAATGCAGAGAAACGACCTGCTGGCGTCCGTCGCCTGGGCACCCACCCGGCGGCGGCGCCTCGCACAAGGGAAAGGCATCACCAATGGAGATCGACGCACGCAACGTTACCTGCCCCAAGCCCGTCGTCATGACCCTCGAGGCCCTGGCCAAGCTACCCGCCGGCGAGTCCCTCAAGGTCACCGTCAACGACTCCGTCGCGCTGGGCAACCTCACCCGCCTCGCGCAGGGCAAGGGCATCGACCTCGAGGTCCAGAAGAGTGGCGACGAGTCCGTCCTTACGTTCACCCCCGGCGAGAACGCCACCGCCTCCACCGCTTCAGCCGAGGAGGAGGCGTCCGCCTACTGCGAGCTTCCCGCGACCACCGCGGCCGTCATCGCGGTCGACTCCGACGCCATGGGCCGCGGCGATGCCGAGCTGGGCCACATCCTCATGAAGGGGCTCATCTACGCCCTGGCCCACCAGGAGAGCGTGCCCAAGACGATGCTCTTCTACAACGGCGGCGCGTCGCTCACCTGCGAGGGCTCCGAGTCGCTCGAGGACATCAAGGAACTCGAGGCCCGCGGCACCGAAATCCTGACCTGCGGCACCTGCCTCGACTTCTACGGCCTGCGCGAGAAGCTCGCGGTCGGTGGCGTCACCAACCTCTACGCCATCGCGCAGATCCTCTCGAGCAATCCCGGCGTGAGCGTCCTCTAGGCTTGGCCATCCAAGTTCAGGCGAGTATCTAGGTGAGAAGAGCATGACGTACCTCAACTGCGCGGCGACCTCATACTGGCATCCTGACTGCGTCGTGGACGCCGTCACCTCCGCCCTGCGCTCCCTGGGGAGCACGGGGCGCGGTGCCGCCCGCGGCGAGCTCGACGCTGCGCGCACGGTCATGCTGGCCCGCGAGCGCGTGGCGCGCGTGCTGGGGTTCTCGCATCCCGAGCGCGTCGTCTTCGCCCAGAACGCCACCATGGCCTTGAACATGGCCATCGCGGGCGTCGTCCGTGCGGGCGACCATGTGGTGGCGACGGACTGGGACCACAACTCCATCCTGCGTCCGCTCCACTACCTTGCCGAGCGCTCATCCGTACGGGTCGACTTTGTCCCCGCCGACGCCTGCGGCCGGCTTGACTACGACGCCTTGGACAGGCTCGTGACGCCCGGAACGCGTCTGGTGGCATGCACCCACGCCTCGAACCTGACGGGCAACGTGGCCGACGTCCGCCGCTTCGTTGAGGCGGCCCACGACGCCGGCGCGCTCGTCCTTCTCGACGCGTCGCAGACCGCCGGGGCACGTCCCATCAGCATGGACGAGCTGGGCATCGACCTGTTGGCCTTCACGGGGCACAAGGCCCTGATGGGGCCGCAGGGGACCGGTGGCCTGCTGGTGGCGCCCGGCGCCGACGTGGAGCCGCTCCTGTCTGGCGGTACGGGCGTGCTGTCCTTCGAGGAGGGCATGCCCGAGGCATTCCCGGAGCGCCTTGAGGCCGGTACGCTCAACGGTCACGGGATCGCGGGGCTTTCCGCCGCGGCCGACTTCGTGTGGTCCGAGGGCCTCCATGACATTCACACCCACGACCTCGCGCTCGTGCGCCGGTTCGTCGGGGGCTGTCGCTCGATTCCCGCCGTGCGCGTCTATGGCAGCTTCCCGTCGGACCTGGCCCTGCTGGACGGCTCCGACTGCGGGCGTGACCATGCGCCCGTCGTCTCCGTCAACCTCGAGGGATGGGACTCCGCCTCGCTCGCTGCGGCGCTGGACGAGGACTACGACATTGCCGTGCGTGCCGGCGGCCACTGCGCGCCCAGGATGCACCGCGCACTCGGGACGCAGGACACGGGGGCCGTTCGCTTCTCGTTTGGCTACCACACCACGGCCGACGAAGTCGACCTGGCACTGCGCGCGCTGGGGGAGCTGGCTTCGGAGGACGAGTCCGACGAGGGGGACGAGGCCCATGGCGCGTAGGCTGAGGCGCCGCGCGGTCGCCGCGTTCGATTCGACGCACGAGGCGCTCGAGTGCGAGCGCTGCTGCAGGGAGGCCGGCGTGCTCGGAAGGATTATCCCGACGCCCACCGCCATCCGCGCTGACTGCGGGCTCGCGTGGTCCATGCCACCCGAGGAGCGGGAGGCGTTCGAGGAGCTCGCCCCTGGACGCTTCTCGTTCGCCGGCGTGTACGATCTGGAACTCTGAGCATCGCCTTGGTGCGATTGACGTTGGGGGCGGACGTAGCCCCGGAAAGGTTTGGGTGAGCGCGATGGGTGCCCACGACGACGTGAAGCTGACCAAGCTGGCCGAGTGCGCCGGCTGCGGCGCGAAGGTGGGGGCGGGCCAGCTGGCCGCGCTCCTGAGCGACCTCGACGTGCGCAAGGACCCCAACCTTCTGGTGGGCTTCGACCGCAGCGACGACGCGGCGGTCTACCGCGTGACCGACGACCTCGCGCTCGTCCAGACCGTCGACTTCTTCCCGCCCATCGCCGACGACCCATACACCTACGGGGCCATCGCAGCGACCAACGCGCTTTCCGACGTGTACGCCATGGGCGGCGAGCCCAAGGTGGCGCTCAACGTCATGGCCGTGCCCGAGGACATGCCCTCCGAGGTGGTCCACGAGATCCTGCGCGGCGGCTACGAGAAGGTCTTCGAGGCGGGTGCCAGCATCGTCGGGGGCCATTCCATCTACGATCCCGAGCCCAAGTACGGCCTTGCCGTGACGGGTTTCGTCAATCCCACCCGCATGCTCACCAACTCCGGCGCTCGTCCGGGGGACCTGCTTGTCTACACCAAGCCCCTGGGCATTGGCGAGACGGTGACCGCCGCCAAGGGCGACCTTGCGAATCGGGAGGACGTGACCCGTGCCGAGGGACTCATGATGACCCTCAACCGCTGGGCCCGAGACGTCATGGTCGAGCACGACGTCCATGCCGCGACCGACGTCACGGGCTTCGGCATGTTGGGTCATCTCCTCGAGATGGCGCAGGGCGCAGATGTCGCCATCATGCTCGAGACGGGTGCGGTTGAGCTGCTGCCGCACGTCCTCGAATGGGCGCAGCTGGGCATCTTGCCTGCGGGCATGTACCGCAACCGTCACTTTGCCGAGGCCGAGGTCGCGGTCGGAAGCGTCTCGCGCGAGTTGCAGGACGTGCTCTTTTGCCCAGAGACCTCCGGCGGCCTCATGATTGCCGTCGCGCCCGGCGACGCCGATGCCCTGGTGGCCGACCTTCAAGCGGACGGCCGCGTTCCGTTCGCGGACGTCGTGGGCGAGGTCGTACGTCCCCTGGGCGGACCGCGCATCACGCTGTCGTAGGCGCGTCGCGACTTGGAAGACGCTTTGGAAAGAGTCGGCCCGTCTTGCCAGACTGAACCGCCTCCCTTTTCTTGGACATGAGAAAAGGGAGGCTTCTTTCATGACCCGAAGAACTTTGTACGACGCCGCCACGAGGTCGAAAGCCGCCGAGCTCTACGACGCGGGGAACGGTGTCAAAGCCATCTCCAGCCTGATCGGTGTTCCCTACGAGGCCGTGAGAAAATGGATCGACACGTACAGATCCGTCGGCATCGAGGGGCTGACAGACATGGGAAAGAAATACGCCGTCTACTCATATGAGACCAAGGTCGCCGCCGCGCGCGCCGTCGTCGACGAGGGCATGACGAAGCCCGAGGCCATGGAGAGGTTCGGCATAGCCTCGACGACCCCGTTGAAGGACTGGA
>NZ_FOGP01000010.1 GCF_900111255.1 Parafannyhessea umbonata | reverse complement strand
TGGACCTCCGTCCCGGTCGGCGTCTACTACCAGTCCAACAGGTCCGCGGGCTTCATTAAGACCGACCCCGGAGTCGAGCCCGACAGCACGACCACCGCCCCCGCGATTCCGTCCGGCTTCTCTGGTGACTGGCGCTACGTGCTCGGCGCCTCGCAGACGGACACCGTCGGCGTGGTCTACGACTCCGACACGAAGCCCCTGGCGGGCACGCTCTCGCTCGCCCCCGGCGCGACCGCGTCGATCATGGACCTGCTCGGCACCAAGAACTCCCACACGCACAAGGACTGGACCTTCATCATCATGAACGCGACCAACAGCGCCACGGCTGATCTTACCGTTACGTTCCACGCAAACGGCGGCTCGGGTACCATGGCGGCTCAGACCGTACCCTATAACACCGCAGCTGCTCTCAACTCGAATGCTTTCACCAATCCTGGTTACGCATTCACTGGATGGTCTACCACCGCTGGAGGTAGCGTCGCCTATGGCAACGGTGCGACCGTTACGCTTACTAGCAATCTTGACCTTTACGCTGTTTGGACCGCAAGGAACGATTACAAGGTGACGTATGACGCCGGCAGCGGCGGCACCTTCGGCGGTTCTAACACCTCCGATCTGAACGGGCTCTCTTTCACGTCCGTCGTTCCTGCGACGGCCCCGGCTGGCGCACCCACCCGTTCTGGGTTCAATTTCACCGGCTACAATACGAAGGCCGATGGCACGGGCCTTGCGATCTCTGGTTCGCAGACCTATGATCAGCTTGTGGCGGCCAATGGTGCTGCCGACGCGGATTCGGTCACCGTGTATGCGCAGTGGTCTGCTAAGGCCTCCTATACCATCTCCTATAACACGAGCGGTGCGGATTCAGGGGCAAATCCTGCTTCCACTACCGTCGTTGATGGCTCTAACGTTACCCTCGACGCCGGCACGGGATTCGCTCGTACTGGATATGACTTTGGCGGCTGGTCGGATGGCAGTACCACCTATTCGGGCGGCGCGTCCTTCGGCCCCGTTACCTCTAATGTTCAGTTCATCGCGGTCTGGAACGGCAAGGCTGCGACCATCGTCTTTAACAAGGTCGCATCTGACGCTACCGGTACCATGGGTAATCTCACTGGGTATAAGACGGGTGAGACTGTTCCCGCTCTGACTGCAAACGCTTTCTCTCGTAACGGATACAATTTCGCGGGCTGGACCACTGCGTCCAACGGCACGGGGACCGTTATCCCCGACGGGGCGTCCTTCGTCGTTCCCGCCACTTCCGACGGCGTCGTTAACCTCTACGCAAAGTGGACCGCGCGCAACGATTACATGGTCTACTTCGATAAGAACGGTGGATCTGGCGACTCTTCGAAGTCTGGTCTCAGCTGGGGCTCCACCGCATTCACCCCCGGCGCGGCCAACAATACTGCCAACTCCAACCCCACGCGCGGCAACTACTCGTTCCAGTCTTGGAACACGAGTAAGGATGGCTCTGGCATGACGGTCAATGCCTCGACCGTCTACAGCGCCATCGACAGCTTCTTCAACAACGATTCGTCTCACACCGGTTACGTCACCGTGTACGCCATCTGGCAAGAGAACATGGTCACCATCAACTATGCTGCCGGCAGCGCGGTTACGGGCCTCGAGGTCAAGGTCAACGGTGCTTCTGGTACTTCCAAGTCCGAATCTGTCGGCTCTGTCAGCGGCAAGCATACCGATGACACGTCAATCTATGGCGCCGAAGTCGTCATCCCGACGGGATATGTGTTTGACAAGTGGACGACGGATGGCGCTGGCATGAATGCAGTGTCCAACTCCTTCGTCAATGGCACCTCCCACAAGATCACGCCGCTGCCCAACGCCGGGGTGTACGACGCGGCAACTTACTACCTCTGGGTGACTCCTCGTTCTGACCTCACGTATACCATTGAGTTCTACCTCGAGAATTCCGGCTCGACCGACAGTACGATTGCTTCTAACTACAGCAAGGACACGGCTCGCACCGTCACCGTGAACAACGCGACCATGGGTGATGTCGTTACTCCGACTAATGCGAATGGAAACAACTACACTATTACGGTGATTCCCGGTTACTCTTACGTTGCTCCTTCCGTTCTTGGAGATGCCTCCATCACGGTCAATGCGACTGGACCCAATGTCCTCAAGCTCTACTTCAAGTTCAATTCTCTGAATATCGTTTATAACTGGACCGGAAATGTTCCTGGTACCATCACGTTCCCGACGAGTCCTGTCACGGCTCACGCCGGCGATACGGTTACCACTCCTGACCCCGGCACGTACTACGGTTATAAGTTCAACGGCTGGACCGCAACGTACAACGACGGCAGCGTGAGGACGCTCACGCTTACCGGTTCGGACATCAAGAACAAGACGTTCACCATGCCGGGTTATGACGTGAGGCTCATCGGCGATTGGTCGTACGACACCTTCGATGTCACCTATGACACCACCGATGCTGCAAAGGGAACCATTAAGGACAATGGCACCGATACGAGCAACGCAACCATTACCAAGACCGGCATTGCGTACAACAGCACGCCCACCGACGTCGTTACCGTTGCCGAGAAGGATACAGCGAACTGGTACTTCATCGGTTGGACTTGCGATATGGATACGGATGGCGACGGCGTGTACGATGTCACCGGTGTGGCCACGGCTAACCCCATGTCCGTGACCATCCTCGGCAAGACATTGTTCACCGCTCAGTGGGGTACGACGATGACAATCGCCTACGACCCGGGTGTCGGCGGAGACTGGAGTCTCTCCGACGCGTCCACTACCGGCCTCACCCTTTCCGATCCTATCCCTGCATTCCCGACCAGCCTTCTTGACGGGGGCTTCCCCAAGGCCAAGCCCGGCTACGAGTTCGTGGGCTGGAAGTGGACCGAGGGCGGTGCTTCGTATGCCGACTACGCTGGTGAGACGGGTACTACTCAGAAGACTAGGCCCGTCAGCCCCGATCCTGTCTCGGCCCTGGGCGGATCCACGACCTTCGTTGCCCAGTGGAAGCTTATAAGGTTCACTCTCACCTATGTCCATACGCAGGAGGATGGCACGGATTTCTCTCCGGCTGCCACTTGGGGCGCTGGTGTTCCTGATCCTAACGAGTCTCACGCGGCGGGGGAGAGCTTCACCCTCAAGTCCTCCGGCATCACCCGTGACGGCTACACCCTCAGGGGCTGGAAGTTCGCGGGCGATCCCACCGTTTACAACGCGGGATCGAACATCAACATGCCTGCGGCCGCTTCGGTTCTCTACCCCGTTTGGGACGAGGCGTACGTGACCATCAACTACGCTGCGTCTCCGACTGCGGGTGGCACCGTCACCGTTTCGACCGAGAGCGTCAAGTCTGCCTCCGGAACGCACAACGATGGCACCGGAATTAGCGGTTCTCAGGCTATCCCCTCAACGGGCTACACCCTGGTTGGCTGGAAGGTTGGCTCGGCTTCCGGGGCCAGCGTTCCTGCCGCGTGGGTTGCTACCGACGGAACCCTTACCCCGCAGGTTGGGAGTAGCGGCATCTACGATGCCGAGACGTACTACGCAGTCTTTGAGCCCATTCAGTACACCGTCACCTACACCTCGGATGCCAACGGAAGTATCACCGGCATAACGACGGAGAACGTTGCATACGGTTCGAACCCTGCTGGTACTTCCGCCTCTGGTAACCCCGGATATGTGCTCGACGGCTGGGAGTACAACTACAAGGATGCGACCGGCAATACCCTGACGGGGACGAGCTATAACGTTGCATTCCCGACTACCATCACGATTTACGACAACGCGACGTTTAAGGCGATTTACAAGGCGGCGTCTGGGTACACCGTCCTTTATGACGAGCTTGGTGGTTCTGCGGTTAGCGACCGCACTGGCCTCACCTACGATGCGGCCAACATTCTTCCCACCGGCGTTTCCACCAAGGCTGGCTACACGCTGGCCGGTTGGTACTGGACCTCTGATTTCACGTCTGGCACCGATGTGACTTCCACGATGAAGTTCAATGAGGTCTACGAGAGGCCCAACGTCTCCACCAAGACGGCCAACTCGCTCACCCTGTATGCGAAGTGGGTCGAGAAGACTGGGTACACCGTTCGCTACAACACCGAGGGAGGCGTTTCTCCTACCGGCAACGCGAATGCCTTCGATGACAAGAATCCTGTCACCTGGACCCAGACCGGTCTTCTTCCCAGCGAGAATCCGGTCAAGGACGGCTACACCTTCGACGGCTGGTACAAGAGCGAGACGGACTTCTCTGCGCCCAACAAAGTGAGCAGCGGAGATGCCTACAGCTCTCTTGCTGCGAGCGACTCGGTTATGACCGTTACGCTCTACGCCCACTACATCGAGAACACCTATGTCGTCAAGTACGACACCGACGGAGGTAACCCCATTGCTGATAAGACCGGCGTCAAGTGGGGGGATACTAACCTGACCGTCACTCCCACGAAGACCGGGTACACCTTTGTCAAGTGGGTTTACTATGGTCCCGACCACGTTACGCTGACCTCCAATGAGGCAACCTCCGCAACGCCCTTCTCCACCATCGCGGGCAACGACTCCAGCGTCTCCTATGCCACAATCAAGGCAATTTGGGCCCAGGATGGTAAGTACAACGTTCAGTACTTCATCGTGAGCGCTGACGGTACGGTTACTTCCATGCATCACCAGTCGACCCCCGTTTCGGCAGCCGCTGGTACCGTCGTGGATGCTACTAATGCCACTCCGAACCCCGAGAACATCGACTATCGCACCGAGAGCATCCCCGGCTACCACTTCGATGCCTCTGACACCAACAACGTCCTCTCCGTTACGATCGTCAGTGGGTCTACGGTTCCCCTGAAGCTGTACTTCCGCGAGAACACGTTCTACTCCGTGGGGTATGACCTCAACGGTGGCACCGCAGGCAGTGGGGGGAATTATTCCGACAAGACGGGTGTTGCGTGGACTCAGAAGGGGCTTATCCCCTCTGTTGACCCTGTCCGCAACGGCTACACGTTTGGTGGCTGGGAGTACACGCCCGATGGTGGCGCCACGGCCACTGCGATCTACGGCACTAACGACCCCTCCTACGGCCAGATTGCCGGTGACCCCGCTGCCTCTTCGACTGCCAAGAGGATCCTCAAGGCAATCTGGAATGTGGCCTCTGTCACCATCAACTACATTGCGGATCCCTTTGGGTACGGCTCCGTGTACGCGACCACCGAGACCGTTAACGCCCTCACGGGCCTACACAGTGATGGCTCGACCATTACTGGCTCCACCCCCACGGCCAATAGCGGCTACAAGTTCATCGGGTGGGTCTACAATGACGATTCTGGCGAGCACGCGGTCAACGCAGCTTGGGTTGACGCGAGCAACAAGCTTACGCCCCAGGCTGAGAGCGGCGCATGGGTCGCGAGGACCTACATTGCAAAGTTCGCGGACCTTTCCGCAACGACATACACGGTCGAGCACTATAAGCAGGCCCTTGACGGAAGCTACGGCACGACCCCCGATGACGTGGACACGATTTCCGCCACTGAGGGCACTGCCATCTCCAGCATCATTCCTAAGTCCTACACTGGCTTTACCTACAACCCGAGTGTTACGGGTACGGTCTACACAGGCGTCGTCGGCGTTGACAGCGGCGGCAACCCCACCCTCGTGCTCAAGGCCTTCTATACGCGCAACGCCCACAAGGTGACCTACCAGTACAACAACAGCGTATCTGGAGCTCCTGCGCTTCCGAGCCCGGCTGTAATCAATGGCGTCCTGTACGGCGACACCTTTACCGTCTCCGATCCCGCTCCTACACTTTCTCACTACACGTTCAACGGGTGGAACGTGACGGATGCGTCTGGTAGTACTATTACGGTTGCCGCTGACCATACGTTTGCGATGCCGGATTCCGACGTGACTATCTCCGGAAACTGGGTCAAGGAAAGCTATGTGGTCAACTTTATCTCCGGTGATACCAGCAAGGGGCTTGTCACTGGCACCGGTACGACTCAGAATGTCGATTACAACGGCAATCCGTCTATGGCCAACGTCTCCGCGACCCCGTCCACTGGTTATTACCTGGTCGGCTGGGACTATGACATGGATACCGACGGCGATGGTGTAATCGACGCTAACGGTTCTACCAAGAGGCCTCAGGACATTGCAATTCTCGGCAACACAACCTTCACTGCGATTTGGGCTCACAGCTTTACCGTCTCCTACCTGCCTGGTAGCGTCGGAACATTCACTGCCCACGTCGCTGGACGTACCGAGTTCGCAAACCTTGCGTTCAATGCGGTCTGGCCTGGCTATAACGGTGAGGTTGACTCTCTGACAAGCGATCCCGCCGGCCAGACGGGCTACGTCTTCCTTGGCTGGATGTGGGAGGATGGGTCTGGCAACAAGCACTACACCTATAACGACTCCGCCAACGGCATTACGCAGGAGACTCTGCCCACCGCCGTCGACACTAACTATACCCTCACCGCAATGTGGGAGGGCAAGCCCTACGACCTTACCTTCATGCACGTCGGCACTGACGGCAACGAGTTCTCGCCTGTCGCGGTGTGGGGGAGTGGCGTGACCGTCACCTCCGGCAACGTGATCGAGAATCACAAGGCCGGCACTACCGTTACCCTTTTGGGCACCGGTGCCATCACTCGCGCGGGCTACACACTGAAGGGCTGGACCACTGACGGTTCCGACTTCTGGCCCGAGAGTGACACTGGTTTCGTGATGCCTGCGGCGAACACCAAGCTCTACCCGGTCTGGGACTATGCGGGCCTCGTGATAAATTACGTTGCCAATCCCAGCTCCTACGGCGGCGTCTCGAGGACCTCCGATAGCCTCAGCACCGAATCCGCGGCACCCGCTGGCTCGACGGCAACCGCCAACACCGGCTATAAGTTCGATCACTGGGAGGATGCGTCTGGCAACACTATTACCGACCCGGCCTGGATCTCTGGCGCGAATGGCGAGACCCTTACACCCCAGAAGAACGGTAGCGGCTTCTATGACGCGGTTACCTACACTGCGGTGTTCGTCGCCGATGCCAATACCAATTACACCGTCGAGTACTGGCTCGCCGATGACGCGACCAACTCTACGTTCTCTCACAACACGACCTACAAGGCGGATGAGATCCTCACGGGGACGACTGGTACGACTGTAAACGCTCCCTCGCCAGCGCCTTCCATTACAGGCTTCACGTTCGATTCTCCGAACGCAGGCAATGTACTGAGTACCACCATCCTTGCGGATGGATCGGCTGTCCTGCGTCTCTTCTACACGCGCAACATCTTCACTCTCACGTATGCATTCGCAGCTGATGTTCCCTCCGGTGCCACTTCCGTCCTTCCCGCAACGACTACCGTTGCTTACGGAATCGTTCAAACGGTGCCCACCGGATTTGAGAACTCCTACCCTGGCTACACCTTCGTCGGGTGGACCACGAGCGATGGCACGACTCCCACCACCGTTGCGGCCGACGGCACGTTCTCTATGCCCGCAATGAACCTCACGGTTACGGGCACGTGGGCCGTCAAGGATGGCTTCGAGGTCGTCTACGAGGAGAATAACGACGACGATGCTGCTGGCATCGATGTCATCGACCTCACCAACGTGAAGTGGCACGATTCCGGCTTCACGAACACCACGAGGGCCGATTCCACCTCCGGCAACCCGACTCGTGCGGGCTACAACTTCGGCGGCTGGTTCCTTGACAACGGCGTCTGGGCCCAGCCTGTCACGCCCGGCAGCACGTATGGCGCCCTTGCGGGTAGCGATACGGTCACCAAGGTTACGCTGTACGCCAAGTGGGACGAGGCCGGCGATTACGCTATCGAGTACTACGATGATCCCGCCACCCTCAATAAGATCGCTTCGGACCGTACCGGCGTCGCCTGGAGTACGACTGGCCTCGGCGCCTCGATCTTCTCTGCGCCTGCCAGCAGGACCGGCTACAAAGTCGACGGTTGGGCGTACCAGAAGGCCGACGGCACGATGATTGCCATTACTCCTGCCACGGTCTACTCGACCGCTTACACCGACGGCCAGGGGGCTGCCAAGATTCTGAAGCTCTACGCCAACTGGGTGGGTATTACTTACACGATAAAGTTTGATGCCAACGACGCGACCTACCCGACCGCTGATCCCGCGACCGGTTCTATGACTGACCAGAGCGTCACCTATGGTGCCGCGGGCGACAGCCTTACTCCCAACGCGTACTCTCGAGAGGGCTATAACTTCATCGCCTGGAACGTCATTCCTTCCGGCCTTGGCACCGCCTATGCTGACATGCAGGCCATTAATCCCGACTTCACCTCGACCGACGGAGACGTTATCACCCTTTACGCAATCTGGGGCGCAAAGTCCCAGGACAGCTCTGGTACGCCCTACAGCGTCATCTATGATGAGGACGGCGGAAATGCCGTCGTTGACCTGCCCGAGTCCTCTACGGTGCCGGTTGTTAAGTGGGATACCGCAAACCTTGACACCGTCTACGACGCTGCATATAAGAACCCGACCACCCCGCGCAAGGCTGGCTTCAACTTCATTGGTTGGTTCACGGACAATGTAGCCTGGTCTCACCAGGTGACCGCGGGGGAGACCTATGGCCAGCTTGTCAAGCTCCTCGGTGGCAACGATGAGACTAATACGCTTACTCTCTACGCTAAGTGGGACGAGATCGGCGGCTTCCAGGTCATCTACGAGGAGAACAACGACGACGACCCGACCGGCGTCGACGTGGACGACCTGCCCAACTCCGTCGTGACCGACGTCAAGTGGTCGACCTCCGGCTTCGACACCACCTACGTCTCCGGCGTCGCCGGCGGCCCGACCCGCCAGGGCTACGCCTTCGCCGGCTGGTTCAAGGACGCGGGCCTCACCAACCCCTACGCCTCCGCAGAGGCGTACAAGGACCTCGTCGCCAGTACGTCCGTTACCAGCGTCACTCTCTACGCCAAGTGGGACGTCAAGCACTCTGACGCCGGCGTCGACTACAAGGTTGTCTACGAGGAGAACAACAACGGCGATCCCTCCGGCGTCGACGTCGACGACCTGCCCAACTCCGTCGTCACCGTG
>NZ_FOGP01000005.1 GCF_900111255.1 Parafannyhessea umbonata | reverse complement strand
CGGCGCCTCCGCGGTCGCCTCCTCGATCGCCCGCGCGGGCTACGCGCTCGTCGGCTGGACGACGCAGCGGACCGTCTCCGGCACCGACGTCGGCACCTCCACCGGCCTCGCCAGCCGCTCCGCCGCCCAGGCCGCGGCGGCCCTGGCCGGCCGCACGAGCTCCGCCGGCAAGGCCTTCACCGCCGCCGGCGGCTCCTACGTGGCGCCCACCGCCTCCGAGGTCACCCTCTACGCGGTCTGGAGCGCCGACACCGACACGGCCTACTACGTCGAGCGCTACGTCGTCACCGGCGACGGCGACCTCATCGCCCTCAGGGCCGACGGCACCGTCGAGCGCGACGCGGACGGCAACGTCGTCGCCCAGGCCGACCCGGCCGCCTACGCGGCCGGCCAGCGCGTCTCCCACCAGGGCGTCACCGACGAGTATGCGGTCGCCGACGCAGCGACGGCCGACCCTGAAAAGAGCTGGATCAATCACGACAACACAGCGCGCCCTGGCTATAGTTATGCGGATCACAGCCACCCGTACACTGCCAGGAGCAAGGTGACGGGCGTCGAGACCACCTACGCTACCATTGCGACCGACGGCATCTCGGGCGATGGCCTCATGCGCCTCTCGCTCTACTACACGCCCGATGCCACGCACATCATCTTTGACAAAGGCGGGGCTGAGCTCGCGAGCGGAGAGATTGACAGCTCCTGGGTCGCCGGCGATCCCAGCGCCGATCATCTTACCGGCTCGACCTTCACGCTTCCCGGCACGGCGGACGTAACGCGCCCCGGCTACACGCTCGTCGGCTGGTCGACGGATCCCATCGCCGCAACGGCCAAGGGCAACGACTCTCGCTCGAAGGCCGATACGGTTGCGTCCAGCACGGCCGACGACCCAGCGGCCGGTAAGCACTTCTCTGTCCAAGGTACGACCTACTTCGTGCCCACGGACGCGACTGTGACGCTCCATGCCGTGTGGAAGGCTAACGACGATACCACGTACTACGTCGAGCGCTACGTCATCACGGCCGACGGCCGGGTTATCGCCCTCGAGCAGGACGGCACGATTCCTCGTAGCGGCGACAACACGCCGATCGAGCACGGAAATCATGATGGCAGCGCCTTCATCGTCGCCAATCGCATCGAGCGCACGGGCGTGACCGACGAGGAGGCGATCGCCGACGCGGACACCAGCATCGGAACGCCCAAGTGGCGCACGCACGACAACATCGTCATGGCTGGATACCACTACATCAAGGACGGCGTAACCTACAGCGACCTCCTCGGCAACAGCTACATGACGGTGGCCTCCGGCAACATCGACGGCACGGGTGACATGATCCTTGTCCTGTACTACTTCGCGGACGAGAACTCCACCTACACGGTCAACCACCACCGCGTCACCGGCGACGGCGTCGAGAAGGACCTCATCGTTGAGATCATCTCCAAGGGCACCGATACTCCCGCCATCTCCCGCAAGCGCTCCGGTGTCGAGGGTGACGAAGCTTACGATCCGGACTTCGTGGGCTACGAGTATAAGCAGACGTTCACGGACGTGAACGGCGTGACCTACGTCTCGCACGACGTCGACGTCGTCCTGGGCGACGGCTCAATGGTCCTCAACCTGTACTACGCCGCGCGCATCGACGTCAGGCTCGAGATCGTTGCCGGAGACTCCGACGGCAACGGCTCCTGGAGCCTTGGCAACTTCGTGAGCAACGAGACCTCTGAGTCTACGTTGAAGATTTCCGAGGTCCTCGCCACGCACGGCTACGTTCTCCCGACCCGCGCCGGCTACGACCTGGTCGGTTGGTCGCTGGTCGCTGACGGCGCCATGGGTCCGAGCGCCCGCGGAGAGCGTTCCGTCGAGACCGCCCGTAGGCTCGAGAGCGTCGAGAACGGCGAGTTCGTCGACCCGGATGCCGGGGAGGGCGACCAGCTTGGCGGCGCATCATTGCTTGCCATGCTCCTACGCGCCTTCGCTGACGAGAACCCGACGTTTGAGATGCCCAACGCGATGTTCATCGAGCCCGACGGCACCTTCCTGATGCCCACCTCGCAGGTCACGCTCTACGCTATCTGGCGTGCGCGCAGCGACACGACGTACACTGTCACGCACTACCTCGTCGACGCCGACGGCGTGGCCCACGAGGTCGAGGGTGACACACGTGAGTTCACGGGCATCACCGACGGCTCTTACGCGGTCGATGCCGACGGCAACGTCACGCACACCTATGATCCTGCGGCAACCGACGATGACATCAACAACGCCCAGGTCACGGCAGGGGAGAAGCCCGCGGGCTACTACCCCGGATACACCTACGTGAGCGACTATGACAACGGCGAGGGTGATACGGGCCTCTCCGCCGCAAACCTTGACGGCGAAGGAACGCTTGCGCTCAAGTTCTTCTATACCGCAAATATTGATACGCCCTACGTCGTCCGCCACATCCGCGTCACGGGTAACAAGACCACCCTCGAGGAGGTCATCGAGAACCTCACCGGCACCACCGACACCACCGTGACCGCTATCCCGTTCGACACCGAGACCCGCGAGGGCTTCACCGGCTACACTGTGATCGTCGATCCCGACACGCCCATCACGCTTGCGGACGGCACTTTGGTCTACAGCCATCCCAAGGACAACCTCAACGGCGACGAGTCGACGGTCCTGTGGCTATACTACATCGCCAACGACCACACGCTCACGCTCGACCCCAACAGGGGCACGTGGACCGACGACGCCTCTGGCCTCGACGATGATGGTCGCGGCGAGGGCAGCTGGAGCACCTACGACGGCAGCTTCGGTGTTCGTGAGGACGAGGCTGAGACCTCCACCGACACGCTGCCGCGCACGTTCACCTACGGAACCGACTCCATCATCACGCTCCCGACCGAGGACGACGTCAAGCGCAACGGCTACACACTTGGCGGCTGGGAGGACGAGGACGGCAACGTGTACGAGCCCGGCGGCGCCTGCACCATGCCCGACCACGACTCCATTCTCAAGCCGGTTTGGATTCAGAACGTCTACAACCTGCACTTCGACAAGAACGATCCCGTTGCTACCGGTCGGATGGAAGACGTCGAGTACACCTACGACGATCCCGACTTCCAGCTGGGCAAGACCGGCTTCTCGCGCCGCAACGCAAAGTTCCTCGGCTGGAGCTTCTCGCCCGATGCGACCGAGCCTGACATCAGCGACGAGCAGCTTATGCGTGCCCTCACGCTTCTTGCGGCTGGCGAGCTTGACGACGGTCTCTTCGGCGACCTTGACGACCCGCGCACGGCCATGTACCTGCTTGCGGCCCTCGCCGACGGCTCCGATATCACGCTCTACGCGGTCTGGGACATCGAGAAGCACACGCCTAGCGTCGTCGGAGGCGTCCAGCCCGGCGGCAGCGTCACCATCGACCCCGAGGCCATCGAGTACGGCTTCACGATTCCGCACGAAGCCGTCGGGATTGATGCGACGCCTGGCTATTACCTCAAGGGCTGGTTGATTACCATCAACGGCGTTACCACCTACGTTGAGGACCCCGATGCCATCTTCAACACGCCTATGACCGCAGATATCATCTTCGAGCCCGTCTGGGGCAACTACGCGGAGGACGCTGCCAGGCTCGCGCGCGGCAGACGCTTCAAGTACGCTGGTGAGCGCATCCCGCAGACGGGCGACCTTGCTTCCGACCTTGCCGGATTCGCAGCACTCCTTGGTGTTGCGCTCGTCGCCGCGGGCGCGTGCCGTCGGCGTTGCCAGGAGCCTTAGCGGCTCCAACGTCTCCTGCGGTCCGCCCCAACTCTCGGCTGGCGGACCGTTCAAATCGCACCCGCCTCCCCAAACGAGGAGGCGGGTGCGTGAGGTTTCCACTCCTCGCATCCGCTCGGTAGGGCTGGGTGCGCACGTCCTCGTACCGTTCGTCGTACAAAAGGGCGCCGCTCCTAGGAGCGGCGCCTCGACTGAGAGCGTGAATGCTTTTCGACTGTTTACATCGACTTCTGGATGTTGCTGATCTTGCGCGCCAGAACGAACGCCAGGAGCGAGAGGACGAGCCCGATGCCTCCGATGACCACCTGAAGGATGATCTTCTCGTGGTTGAGCATGAGGAAGGCCGCGCACACGAACGAGACCAGCACGATCACCGAGCACATGTTCATGATTGCGGGGGCGTTCGACGGGACGTTGATCCTGCGGGCGCCCTGGAAGCCCATGTAGGCGAGGGCCAGGCCGTCTGCCGCGACCACGTACGACTGCGTCGTCGTCGGAGCGACGACAATGTAGAAGACGCCTGCCGCGAAGCTGACGATTCCAAAAATGAGCGCCGCAATGCACGCCATCTTGAGGTTTCTGCACTCTGCTGCCACTTTGCTTCTCCAAACCAAAGCGCCGTACCCGGGGAATCGCAGTCCCGGGCGGGCTCTTTCTCTCTTCCGTCGGGCGGGGCCGGCGGTCTTCTTATTGCCAACGGCTACAGTGTACCTGCTTTTGAGCTGGAGTATTCACAGCTCGTTCACAGGCTTTCTAATAATTGAAAAATATCGCTTGACCCCACTCGGGTGTTTTCTTATAGTAGCTATCGCACCAACGGACGGGGATATAGCTCAGCTGGGAGAGCGCATGACTGGCAGTCATGAGGTCAGGGGTTCGAACCCCCTTATCTCCACCATGTAAACTATGGGCGGCGGTAAATCCGTCGCCTTTTTTCATCTTGGGCCTATAGTGCAGCGGTTAACACAGGGGACTCATAATCCCTTCATCCCAGGTTCGAATCCTGGTGGGCCCACCAACAGCTCCCAGGCCGGCGGTTTCTTTCCGTCGGCCTGCTTTTGTATCAGCCGCTCGTCCGTTTCTCCCTCGTTTACGACCCGCGCGGCCCTATTCACGGTCCATACTTGGGTAAACGCGCGACGGGAGGCCGCAATGGATGATCCCCAAAACAGCACGCGCCCGCAGACATCGGGCGAGAAGCGCCCGTCTCCCGGGCTGATAGGCGCCATCTCCTTTGATGGCATCGACTGCCCCGTCTGCCGCACGGATGTTCCCGAGACCTACTTTGCCTTCGAGCCGCCCAGCGCCACTCCGACGCTCTTTACGGATTGCCGGGCAACTAACAAGCAGCTCATCGCCTTCGTCAACCAATGGCTGCCCGCTGCTCGCGACGTCATGGCCGACATGCGCCGGCGCTACCGCAAGAGTCCGTCAACGCACTGCCGCTACCAGACCGGCGACGTCGCCTACGTCTACGGGCGACCCTTTATGCTGCGCGTCTATCCCCAAGCTATGGGACAGATGCACCATGCCTCTCGTGGCCGCGCCAACGTCGGCGTGCGCGTCGTCACCCAGGTATCGCTCGTCGAGCTGTTCGTTATTCAGACCGGCAGCTTCGAGCAGCGCCGCGGTTCGTTCATTAGTTGGGCTGACGACATCCTTGTTCGCAACGCACTTGGACTCTGCGCACAGGTGAGCGAGCGGGCTGGGGTTTCGCTCGAGGGGAGGTATACCTTTAGGGCACGCGAGTCCCACGACCGCCTCATATATATTGATCAGAGGGGCTCCAACGTCTGGCTGTCGCGCGACCTCATTCCGTTCCCGCCGCATTGCATGGCCTACGCCTTCGCGCGGGCACTTGCCGACCACGTGTGTGCCGACGAGGACGATCCTGTCGAACGGGCCCAAAAGACCCACCAGATAGTGGAGTGCGGCTGTCCCGACTGGCGGCTCGCGCACGACATCCTCACCGACAAGGATTCGGTCTTCCGGCGCCAGTGAGCAACGATCCCTGAGCCGTCCTCCTCACATGACATCGCGCCCTTGGTCGCGCCCGTGATTCTTATGGGTAGCCTTTCTCGGCTGCCTGCGCGTCCGTCCGCGCTTCCGTATAATTCAAGGGATGAATTCTCGTCAGGAAGGCGAGACGGACGCAGCGTCCCGTCGACGGCGGGACCAAGGGGAGGAGCCAGATGTCAGACCTGAACGATTGCCAGCCGAACGAGGACCCGGTAGAGCTTTTCGACATGTACGTCGCCCATGTCGGAATCAATGCCACGGACCCCGCTGACGCCGAAAGCATCGTCGATGACTTCGGCCGACTCATGTCCCTTCCCAAGCAGGAGCAGCCGCCCTCGTTCTTCGCCGGTTCCCTCGTCGAGGTCATGAAGCAGAACGGTCGTGGCGACAAGGGCCACATTGGATTCCACGTCAACGACATCGAGGCCGCCTGCGCCTGGTTCGAGGACCATGGCTACGAGGTCAACTGGGACTCCCGCGCCAACTACCCCGACGGCTCCTGCCGTCTGGTGTACTTCAAGGAGCAGATTGGCGGCTTCGCCATCCACCTGACGGCCGACAAGTAATGCGTCCCGCATCACCCATGCACCAGCCTCACGCCCAGTAAGAAAAGGGTTTCACTTGATTGCACTAGCAAGCAACATCACGAAGTCATTTGGCGGCCGTGTTCTGTACGCGGCCGCAACGCTGCAACTCAACGCCGGTGAGCGTTGGGGCCTCGTCGGTCCTAACGGCGCCGGCAAGACCACGTTGCTCAAGATCCTCATGGGCCAGGAGTCGGCCGACGAGGGCACCGTGTCGTTCCAGAAGGACGCCTCGATCGGCTATCTCGAACAGGAGTCCAAGCTCGCCGGCGACAAGTCGGCGCTTGCCGAGGTCGTCGACTCTCAGACCGAGATCAAGCGCCTCGAGGCGCAGATTCGTGACATGGAGGCCGAGATCGCGCGCAGGGGAGAAGAGCTTGCATCCGGCGGTTCGGACGACGACTACGAGGCTCTTCTCGAGCGCTACGGTCACGCCCAGGACCGCTTCGAGCGCCTTGGCGGTTACGAGCTCGAGGCCCGTGCCCGCCAGATCCTCGGCGGCCTCGGCTTTCCCGTCGAGGACTTTGACAAGCCCGCCAAGGAGTTCTCCGGCGGATGGCAGATGCGCATCGCGCTCTCCAAGCTCCTACTGAGGCATCCCGACCTTCTCCTCCTCGACGAGCCCACCAACCACCTCGACCTCGAGAGCGTCAAGTGGCTCGAGCAGTTCCTCTCGTCCTACGACGGTGCCGTGCTCCTGGTCAGCCACGACCGCTCGTTCATGGACGCCTGCGTGAGTCACGTGGCCTCGCTCGAGAACAAGCGCCTGATGACCTATACCGGCAACTACTCGAGCTACCTCAGGCAGCGCGAGGACAACCTCGAGCAGCTGCGTGCCAAGCGTGCTGCGCAGGAGCGCGACATCCAGCACATGGAGGTCTTCATAGAGCGCTTCCGCTACAAGCCGACCAAGGCCAAGCAGGTGCAGGAGCGCATCAAGAAGCTCGAAAGGGTAAAAGAGGAGCTCGTCGTCCTGCCCGAGAGCTCCAAGAAGGTCCACTTCCGCTTCCCGGACCCGCCGCGCACCGGTGACGAGGTCGTGGCCCTCGAGGGCATATCCAAGCACTATGAGGACAACGTCGTCTACGATGGCGTGAACCTCAAACTCTATCGCGGCGACCACGTCGCTCTTGTCGGCCCCAACGGTGCCGGCAAGTCGACGCTCATGAAGCTCATAAACGGTCACGAGCGGCCCACGGCCGGCTCCGTGCACCTCGGACAGAACGTCACGCAGGCCTATTACGCCCAGCACCAGCTGGAGACCCTCAACGAGGCCCATACGGTCATGCAGGAGATGGACGAGGCCGCGCCCGGCTGGACCTCTTCGGACGAGCGCAGGCTCCTGGGCGCCTTCCTCTTCCATGGCGACGACGTCGAGAAGCCCGTTGGCGTCCTGTCCGGCGGCGAGCGTGCCCGCCTTGCCCTCGCCCGCATGCTCGTGGCGCCCGACCCACTGCTGTGTCTGGACGAGCCGACCAACCATCTCGATATCGATTCTGTCGACGTGCTCGAGGACGCCCTGAAGGCCTTTCCGGGCACCATCGTCCTCATTAGTCATGACGAGCACCTCGTTCGCGCGGTTGCCAACAAGGTCGTCGACGTTCGCGACCACAAGGTGACGCTCTACGACGGCGACTATGACTACTACCTCTATAAGCGTGCCGAACTCGAGGCCCGCGCCTCGGGAGACGACTTCCCTCGGGCCTCGTCCTCGCAGGCCGTTGGCAGACCTGCGGATCGTGCCGGCTCCGACGCGCCCGCGGCGAAGTTCTCCGTCCCAAAGACGCGCAACGTGAAGACGAAGGAGCAGCGCCGCGCCGAGGCCGAGGCCCGAAACGCCGCGAACAAGGCCGTGCGGGAAGAGAAGAAGCGCCTTAAGCAGGTCGAGGCCGCCCTCAAGCCTGCCCAGGCCCGCTATAAGGAGCTGATGGCGCTCATGGCGGACGAGGAGCTCTATAACGACGCCGCCAAGTTCGACCAGTGCATGAAGGAGTACAATGCGCTGTCCAAGAAGATTCCGGCCCTCGAGGAGGAGTGGCTGGAGCTGACCGAGAAGATCGAGGGGGGCTCGAATGCCTAAGCACTCCACTTCTGGTTGGGAACAGACCGATGCCGCGTCGGCGTCTGAGCCGACGCGCAGGGTTGCCCCAAAGCCCCTGGACAACATCCAGCCTCAGGGCGATGACCTGGGCAAGACTGTTCTTCGCTCCGGCAACGCCGTGCCGCCCACGCAGTACCGCGATGTCCCTAACGACCCCTACCAGCAGGCATATGTGCCCCAGGGCTACGGACGGCAGGGCTATCCGCAGCAGTATCCTCAGGGCTGCGAGCGGCAGTCGGGCTGCTCGCAGGGCTATGGCCAGGCTGACCCCGCGGTACGCGGGCCCGTTCTGAGGAGGCCACAGCCTCAGGTTGACCCGCGCTACGCCCGGGTCGCACCCGCCTTGCAGGAGAGTCCCGAGCAGCAGGCGTACGTTCCGGGTTCGCGGGCGGGCGGGTCTCACCCCATGGCCCGTCGTGCGGGAAGCGCCGCCGGAGCCCTTTGCTGCCGACTGCTTGCGATCGCATGCAGGCTCTGTGCCCTTCTCCTGTCCGGTCTCGTCATCGCCAACGCGTTCGTGACGGGCTCTTCTCGCATCTTCGTTATTGATGTCACAAACCGCGCCACCTCCTGGATGCCCTCCGTGCTCTCGGGCGTCTTCGTCTACGAGACGCCGTTTGGGGGCAACCTCCGCGGCGACTTCGTGGTCGCGGCAATCATCCTGTTCATTCTTGACTGGGTCCTCGTGCGCAAGGCGCGAGACCTGAGGGGGTAGCGTGCTCAACAGCGCCTCTATTATACGGGCAGTCGTTTCGCTCGCCATCGTCGTTGTCTCCGTCGTACTACACGAGGTGGCCCATGCCTGGGCCGCGTACAGGCTCGGCGACGATACGGCCAAGCGCGCGGGCAGGATCTCCCTCAATCCCGCTCGCCATCTGGACCCCTTCGGTTCCGTCGTCCTCCCGCTGCTCATGTCTCTCGTGGGCGGCCCCGTCTTCGCGTTCGCCATTCCGGTCCCGTACAACCCGAACAACCTTCGTAAGCCCAAGCGCGACGAGGTCTTTGTTGCGCTTGCCGGTCCCGCCTGCAACTTCATCCAGGCCGTCGTGGGTTCGCTGGCCTTCAGGGCGCTTGACGCCGCGTGGACGGGCGACCTCCTTGGCTACCAGCTGCTCTCGGTCGTGGCCTCCTACGTCTACATCAACCTGACGCTCATGTTCTTCAACCTCATCCCACTTCCGCCTCTCGACGGCTCCTCGATCATCTCTCCGCTGCTCGACGGCGAGGCTCGGCGCACCTACTATCGCGTTCAGCGCTACTCCATGCCGATCCTCCTCGTCGCGCTGTATGTGCTGCCGTCCGTACTGGGCTTCGACCCTGTTGGCCAGCTGCTCTACTGCACCGCCGGCAGCGCGTATTCCTTCCTGATGGGGGCATAGGTGTCATACAAGGTAAAGACGAAGGCGTTTACCGGGCCGTTCGACCTTCTGCTCCAGCTCGTCAGCCGCCAGAAGGTCGCCATCGGCTCCATATCGATCGCAGAGGTGGCCGACCAGTACCTCGCCGAGGTCCAGAACATGGGCGAGCTCGACCTCGAGGTCGCCAGCGACTTCGTGCTGGTGGCGTCAACGCTGCTCGAGATGAAGGCGTCCTCGCTCGTCCCCACGCACGACGTCGGGTCCTCGCACGCCGTCGACGAGGACGATGAGGACGACGACCTTTCCGACCTCTCGCCCGATGAGGCTCGCGAGGTGCTCATCGCCCGCCTCATCGCCTACAAGCAGTTCCGCAACGCGGCGGCCGCGCTCGGCAGTCGCATGGAGGCCGAGGGGCGCATGGAGCCTCGCACCGCGGGCCCCGACCCGGACTTCCTGGGCCTCATGCCCGACTACCTCGAGGGAATCACGCTGCGCTCGCTTGCCGTCATCTGCGCCGACCTCGACAGCCGTCGCGAGAGCTTCCTCCTCGAGGCCGAGCACGTTGCGCCCAGGCGCCTTCCCATTGCGCTCACTGTCGCCTCGGTCGACCGCGTCACGCGCAACCACCCGCTCGTGAGCTTCACCGAGCTTCTGGACGGCGACCTCAAGCCCGAGACCGTAGTCGCGACGTTTCTGGCCATCCTCGAGCTCAGCAAGCGCGGTTCGGTCACGCTGAGCCAGGCCGAGACCTTCGGCGAGATTGACATTGCCCGCGTCGAGGGGGCGCCTCCCTTCGAGCTTGATAAATCCGACCTAACCAGCATAGAGGAGGATCTCTAGTGCTTGACCTCGATCACATTGACGGCGAGTCGCTCAAGAGCGTGCTCGAATCCCTTCTCCTCGTCTCTTCCGACGCCGTTCCGGCAACCGACTTCGCGAAGGTCCTGGGCGTGGCACCCGGAGAGGTGGCGGCTGCGCTCGCCGACCTCTCCGCTGAGTACGAGAGCGCAAACCGTGGCTTCCAGCTGCGTGAGGTCGCCGGCGGCTGGAGGCTCTTCACGCACCCCGCCAACCACGAGGCGGTCGAGAAGTACGTTCTCTCCTGGGACACCCGCCACCTCTCGCAGGCGGCCCTCGAGGCGCTTGCGGTCATCGCGTACCACCAGCCGGTGACGCGCGAAGGCGTGAGGGCCGTCCGGGGCGTCAACTCCGACGGCGTCATTGCGTCGCTGCGCGACAAGGGGCTGGTTCGCGAGGTGGGGCACGAGGGCGATCGCAGCCGCGCCATCCTGTATGGCACCACCCAGCGCTTCCTCGAGACCTTTGGCCTTAAGAGCCTGCGCGAGCTTCCGCCGCTCGAGGACTTTGCCCCCGACGAGGAGTCAAAGCGGTTCATCCGCGAGCGCCTCTCGGGCAGTGCCATCTCCTCGACGCTTGAGGAGGCCTCAGCTGACATCGATGATGAGCGCGAGCTCTTGGGCGAGGGCTACGATGACGATTCCTCGGACTCCGACGACGCCGACGCGAGCGAAGGCATCGCGTCGCCCGAGGCGCAGGCGGCGTCCGAAGGGGGCGGGGAGTAGCGTGTATAAGCAGGAAATCTCGTACACCATGCGCCTCCAGAAGTTCCTGGCGCGTGCTGGCGTCGCGAGCCGCAGGGGTTCCGAGAACCTCATGACGGCCGGGCGCGTCGCCGTCAACGGAGTCGTGGTGACCGGGCTTGGCACCAAGGTCGATCCCGCCGTCGACGTTGTGACCGTCGACGGCGTCGTTCACACGCTCGCCGAGGACCACACCTACCTCGTGCTGTACAAGCCCGGCGGATACATCACCACGATGAGCGATCCCCAGGGCAGGCCCTGTGTTGCGAGCCTGGTTCCGACGGACCGCTATCCGGGGCTGTTCCCGGTTGGCAGGCTCGACGGCGACACGACGGGGCTGCTTTTCTTCACTACCAACGGTGAGCTCGGCAACCAGATGCTCCACCCGTCGCATCACGTGTGGAAGCGCTATGTCGCGCTGGTAAAGGGAATGCCAACCCCCAACCAGCTCCGTCGCCTTCGTGAGGGCGTGCCGCTCGACGACGGCGTCTCGGCTCCCGCCGAGGCAGAATCTCTCGCCGCGGACGACCCAAGGGCCACCCCCGTCATCCCTGAGGGGCTTCCCTATGGCCACTCGGTCGTCTCGCTGCGCATCCACGAGGGCAGAAAGCACCAGGTGAAGCGCATGCTCAAACAGGTGGGTCACGAGGTCGTGAGGCTTCATCGCGACCAGTTTGGACCCCTTGAACTCGCGGGACTGCTTCCGGGGGAGTGGCGCCCGCTCAACGAGCGCGAACGGCAGGAAATACTTGGGATCGCTCGCTCGGGCAAGGCGCCTGACGCCCGAGCGCGGGCAAAGGAGGACCATCTTGGCTAGAACAGAGCATCGCATTCTTCTCACCAGGCATCCGCAGACGCGGGCTAACAAGGCTCTGCAGCTGTCGGGACGCGATGACGTCGACCTGACGCCTGAGGGAGAGGAGCAGATGTACCGGGCCATCGAGGCCATCGTCGCCTGGGAACCCGACCGCATCTGGTGTTCGCCGCTTTCTCGCTGCAAGTCCATCGCCGAGGAGGCCGCCAGTCGCCTCGGCATCGAGTGCGTCGTGAAGCCGGACCTCGCCGAGATCGAGTTCGGCTCGCTCCAGGGCAAGACGGTCCTTGAGGCGCGTCAGATGGGCTATGACTTCCCCTGGAGGCTCGACGAGGACGGCCACTCCGTCGCGGCACCGGGCGCGGAGTCGTTCGAGCACATGTACGAGCGCTGCAAGCGTCTGCTCGACGAGCTCAGGCCTCTTTCTGGTCGCACCTCGCTCGTGGCGCACGGCGCATTCACCCGCGCCTTCCTGGGGGCGGCCTTCGACACGCCGCTTCAGACGTTCTGGAACCTTGTGATCCCCAACGTCAGCTCGCAGGTCCTTACCTGCAACGGCGACACGTTCTCCCTCGCTGGTCTTGGCCTTGCCCCCGAGGAAGTTATTCGCCGCACGCAGAATCCGCAGCTCTTGGGTGCCGATAGCACCTCAACCACCAATATCTCCGGGAGTGATAGATAAGTGATAGTCGCAATTGACGGACCCGCCGGCTCCGGCAAGTCCACCGTGGCCCACGCAATCGCCGGGCGCTGCGGCCTCACCTTCCTCGACACGGGCGCGATGTATCGCTCCGTCACGCTTCTGTGCCTGCGTGCGGGCGTGGACGTGTCGGACGCCAAGGCCGTCGCGTCGGTCGAGAAGGACTGCTCCATCTTGTTTGGCAGCTCTGCCTCCGGCCAGACGGTCATCGTGAACGGCGAGGACGTTACCGACCAGATTCGCACCCCCGAGGTCGACCGCAACGTTTCCGCCGTGTCCGCCGTCCCTGCGGTTCGAGCCGCCCTCGTCGATCGCCAGCGCCAGATTGCCGGTTCGGGCGACGTGGTGGCCGAGGGTCGCGACATCGGCACCGTCGTCTTTCCCGATGCCGAGGTCAAGGTGTTTCTCACCGCTGACGCAAAGGCCCGCGCGCATCGCAGGGCCGTGCAGCGCGAGGGCGGCGATGCCGCCAGGGACGCTTCCGCCGCAGCCGACGCTGCCCAGGAGGCGCGCATACTCGAGGACCTCAGGCGTCGCGACCAACTTGACTCGACTCGCAAGGAGTCCCCGCTGCGCCCTGCCGACGACGCGGTGGTCATCGACTCGTCCGACCTCACGCTCGAGCAGGTGATCCAGCGCGTGGTAGATCTGATGGAGGCCGCTCGCGCCAAGGCATCGTCCGCTCCCAAGGCGAATCTCGCCCCCGATGGTGCCTCCAAGTCCGCTCCCAAGGCGAATCTCGCCCCCAATGGTGCCTCCAAGTCCGCTGCCAAGCCCAATCGATCCGGCTCCGGCGGTTCGAGGCACGTGTCCAAGCGCGGCGGCGCTCCCTCGGGCCGCCTGCATGCCTTCCGTGGCAACGCCTACGTGGACTACTACGACCACGCCATGCGCGAGTACCCGCTGCCCGCTCGCGCGCTGCTGGGCTTCGTCGTCTGCCTGCTCGGCCTGCTCACCAAGATTCTCTGGCCCTGGCATATTGAGGGGTCCGACGGCCTCTGGGACGGCGAGCACGGCCGCGTCATCGTCATGAACCACGTTTCGATGCTCGAGCCGATCATCGTCGTTGTCTCCGCATGGTTCCACGGTAGGCGCATACGTCCGATTTACAAGAGCGAGTTTGACAAGATCGCCCCGGCCACCTGGCTCTTCTCGCGCGTCGGCGGAATCCCCGTAGCTCGCGGCACCGCCGACCTCAAGGCAGTCCGCCGCGCACAGTGGGCCCTCGAGAGGGGAGAGGATGTCCTCATCTACCCCGAGGGCACTCGCGTCAAGTCCGACGACGAGCCGGTCACCATCCATGGTGGCTTCGCGCTCATCGCACAGATGGCCAAGGCCCCCGTCCAGCCCGTCGCCATCGTCGGCGCCCGCGACATCACCCCGCGCGGCGAGCACCTCAAGCGCCTCGGTCGCGTCTTCGTCAGGGCTGGCGAGCCCATCGAGTTCTCGTCCCTCGGCGTGAGGGGCCGCAAGCTGCAGTGCGCCCAGATGGAGCGCGTTGCCATGGAGCGCGTCTACGCCATTCGTGACGACCTGCGCCGCGAGCATCCCGGAAAGATGTAGGTGAGAAATGCCCAGAATCGTCATTGCCAGCGAGGCGGGAGCCTGCTACGGCGTCAACCGTGCACTTGAACTCGTTCGCAAGGCCGCCGCAAACGCGCGGGGTCCCATCCACACGCTGGGTCCCCTCATCCATAATCCCAAGGTCGTCGGCGAGCTCGAGGCTTCCGGCGTGAGCGTCGCCTCCGCTCCCGACCAGTACGATGGCGGCACGCTCGTGCTCCGCACGCACGGGGTGACGCCCGCCGAGGAGGAACTCGCACGCTCGAGTGCGGAAGCCGTCCTCGACGCCACCTGCCCCTTCGTCGTGCGCGCCCATCGCGCGGCCGAGACGCTTACCAACGAGGGTTACGACGTGCTTGTCTTCGGCGAGCCAGGTCACCCGGAGGTGCTCGGCACTCTCGGGCACGCGCCGGGCGCCACCGTTGTCCAGGCACCTGAGGACCTCGAAGGGCTCAGGCTCAAGAGGCGCGTGGGCCTCGTCGTCCAGACGACCCAGTCGCGCGCGCGTCTGCGCGAGCTGGTCAGCGCGCTCATAGGTCGGGTCGACGAGGTTCGCGTTATGGACACGATCTGCGAGGCGACCTCCAGACGCCAGGCCGCCGCCGCTCGACTTGCCGCAGAGGCCGACGTCATGGTCGTGGTGGGCGGGCGCGTCTCGGCAAACACGTGCCGGCTGGCCCAGATCTGCCTCGGGTCCTGCTCTCGCGTGCATCACATCGAGGACGCCGACGAACTCCAGGGATCCTGGTTCGCGGGCGCGCAGACCATCGGCGTCACCGCCGGCGCGAGCACCCCGCAGGATCAGATCGACCACGTCGTCAGGACCATAGGGGCTCTTACCGGCGGCTCCGTCGCAGAGTCGGTACCCGCGGCGGAGTCCGACGACTAGCAGGCTACACTTAGGAAGCGAGAGGGGGGCACGTGTCGAGCGACCTCGCATACGACGGCAAGCAGAGAAGCGACTACGCCTCGACCAGGGAGCGCGCCGACGGCGCCTGGATCAAGTTTGTCGAGGACGGCAGCCCCGCCTGGGAGGCAGGGCTCGAGCCCGGCATGCGCATCGACTCGGTCAACGGTGCGAGGCTGACCGACATCATCTCCTGGCGCTGGGAGGCCTCTGACCAGATCGCCGAGCTTGAGGTGTTCGTTCCCGAGGCGCTCGGCCTCGATGAGTCGGGAGCCTTTGCCTGCACGCTCGAGCGCGATCTGGGGCAAGACTGGGGCGTCGAGTTTACCGACGTCCTCTTCGATGGCATCCGCACGTGCAGGAACGCCTGCAAGTTCTGCTTCATGCGCATGCTTCCCGAAGACGCCCGCGCGTCGCTCACGCTTCGCGACGACGACTTCCGCCTCTCCTTCCTCCAGGGCAACTTTGTCACGCTCACCAATGTCGACGACGAGGACCTGCGTCGCATCATCGAGTGTCGCATGGAGCCCATGAACGTTTCGATCCACGCAATATCCCCCGACGTCCGGCGCTCACTCATCGGCCGCAACGCGGACCGCGGGATCGAGGTGCTTGAGCGTCTCTGCGAGGCGGGCATCGAGGTCCATGGACAGATCGTACTCTGCGCCGGCATCAACGACGGAGAAGAGCTTCGCAAAACGTTGTCCTGGGTCGAGGCCCACGACAACGTCACCTCGCTCGCCCTCGTCCCCATGGGCTACACGAAGTATTCGAAGATGTTCTCAGAGTCCTTCTCCGAGGACGTCGAGGCGTCGCGCGCCGTCGTTAGGCTCATAGAGCCGTATCAGCAACGTGCCCGCGAGCGTCTTGGCATCACGCGCTTTCAGCTTTCGGACGAGTTCTACGTCGACGCGAGGCTGCCCGTTCCGCCTGCCGAGAGCTATGACGGATACCCGCAGTTCTACGATGGCATCGGCATGCTTCGCAGCTTCCTCGACGAGGGGGCCGACATCGCGGAATCTCGTCCGGAGCTTTTGGCTGAAGCCGCGCTCCGCGTCTGCTCGGCCGAAGAAGGCGGCCGCTCCGGCGCCCTGCTCGTGTGTGGCGAGGCCGCGCTCGAAGTGACCCAGGTGTTCCTTGAGCTCTGGGAGTCTGTGGCCCGCGAGGCGGGCGTCCCCTTTGCCATCGAGGCCCAGGCCATCCGCAACGACTACTACGGCGGCGACGTCAACGTCACCGGACTCATTGTCTCCTGCGACCTTCTCGCCCAGCTTCCGCAGGACCTCTCGGGAAAGACCGTGCTGCTTCCCGAGGTCATGTTCAACTTCGACAAGATGACCCTCGACGGCGACACGCAGGCGCATGTCATGTCCGAGATCGAGCGCCGCGGCGGCAGGGGAGTCGTCTCCGTGCCGTCTCCCGCCCACATCGTCGAGTCCCTCCGCCAGTCCTGAGCGCCTATCCGCACTCTTGGTGTGCACGTCGAGCGGGTGCATAGCCTAGCTGCACTGATGGTAGACTGACCAAGATGAGAATTTCTACGAAGGAGTCTTATGTCTAAGCCTGTCGTTGCCGTCGTGGGAAGGCCCAACGTGGGCAAGTCCACCTTGGTCAACCGCCTTTCGGTCAACCGCGACGCCATCGTCCACGAGTCGCGCGGTGTCACGCGCGACCGTTCCTACCATGACTGCGACTGGAACGGAAGGGAGTTCGTCCTTATTGACACCGGCGGCATCGAGTCTCTCAAGTCGAAGGACGTCTTTGCCCCTCGCATCCGCGAGCAGGCCCTCGCGGCATGCGACGAGGCCGATGTCATAGTATTCGTAGTCGATGGAACCGTCGGCGTCACCGACGAGGACGAGGAGGTCGCTCGCGTCGTCCGCAAGTCGAAGAAGCCGGTCTTCCTCGTCGTCAACAAGATCGACAACCCCGAGACCATGCTCGACGACTGGAACTACTACTCCCTGGGCGTCGGCGAGCCGCGCGCTCTCTCCGCGGGCCACGGCCACGGCACCGGCGACCTTCTGGACGACGTCGTCGCGGCGTTCCCAGACGTCGTCGAGGAGGAGCCCCTCGACGACGACGCCCTGAACATCGCCATCATTGGTCGCCCGAACGTCGGAAAGTCCTCCCTCACCAACAGGCTTGCCAAGAAGAACCGCTCCATCGTCAGCGACGTCGCCGGCACGACGCGAGACGCCGTCGACATCATGATTTCGTGGAAGGGCCAAAAGTTCCGCCTGGTCGATACTGCCGGCATGCGCAAGAAGACCCAGGTGCACGAGGATGTCGAGTACTACAGCCTCGTCCGCGGCCTTGGCGCCATGGACCGCGCGGACGTCTGCCTGCTCGTCGTGGACGCCTCCATCGGCGTCACGGAGCAGGACCAGAAGCTCGCCGGCATGGCCATCGACCGCGGCTGCGGCATCGTGATCGTCCTCAACAAATGGGACCTCATCGACAATGACGAGAAGCGCGACGCCGTCGTGAACTCGCTGGACGCCCGCATGACCTTCGCTACCTGGGCCCCCTCCGTCAATGTCTCTGCCCTCACCGGTCGCGCCACCGACAAGGTTCTGGCCGCTGCCGTGCACGCGGCACAGAACCACGCGAACCACATCAAGACCTCCCAGCTCAATCAGCTGGTCACCCAGATTCGCGAGAGCGGCCACACCATCACCCAGAAGAACCGTCGCCTCAAGGTGCACTATGCGACGCAGACCGGCGACAAGCCGCCCGTGTTCACCTTCTGGTGCAACGCCCCCGACCTCATCGATGACAACTACGAGCGCTTCCTCGAGAACCGCCTGCGCGCGACGTTTTCGCTGGAGGGCACGCCCATCAGGCTCAAGTTCCGAAGGAAGGACGACTAGGTGATCACCCCCAACGCTCTTCTCACCTTCGCGCTCTGCGCGATTGGCTGCTTCCTCGTTTGTGGCATTCCCTGTGGACTGATCATCGCCAGGGTCTCTGCGCACATTGACGTGCGTGACGTCGGCTCCGGAAACATCGGCATGACCAACGTCGCTCGCTCTGCGGGTGCCGGTGCGGCAGTGGCTACCCTGCTCTGCGATGCCGGCAAGGGCTTCCTTGCGATCATGCTGTCGCGCCTTGCCCTGGCACACTTCGCCTTTGGGGGAGATTGGGCGAGCACCCTTCCCACTGCCGAGCTCGGCTGGATGACCACGTCGCTCTACGCTCTCTGCGTGCTCGGGCACGTGTTCTCGCCCTACCTTGGCTTCCATGGCGGAAAGGGCATTTCCGTCGGTCTGGGCGCGGGCCTTGGCTTCTGCTGGAATGCCACATTGTCCATGCTTGGCGTTTTCATCGTTCTGGCCGTGCCCTCGGGATACGTTTCCCTTGGCTCGATCTTTGCGGCCCTGTCGCTTTCGTTCTTCTCCGCGGCGTTCGGTGTGAGGGGCATGGCGCTTGTCCCGCTCTGCTTGGTCTCCGCCACGGTCGTTTGGGCCCATCGCTCCAACATCAAGAAGCTCCTTGCGGGAAGCGAGCGCAAGTTCTCGGTTCGTCACAAGGATTCCTCTGAGGACGGGAGGTAGCCCATGGCCTCGGAGTTCAGGCGCGTCGCCGTTATCGGCTCGGGCAGCTGGGGAACCGCCGCCGCCGGACTTGTAGCCCGCAACAGCGACGAGGTGTGCGTGTGGGCCCGCACGGTCGCCGTCGCGGACTCGATCTGCGAGCGCCATGTGAATCCAAAGCACCTTTCGGACTACGTGCTGCCCGAAAACGTCGTCGCAACGGACTCTCTTGAGGGGGCGGCCGCCGGTGCCGACTGCATCGTCGTCGCGGTTCCCTCGGCCTTCGTTCGCGGCGTCATGCACGATCTTGCGCCCCATGCCGACCAGAGCTGCCCCGTCGTGGTTCTCACGAAGGGCGTCGAGGGCGGATCGCATAAGCTCATGACCGACGTCGTGGCCGACGAGCTGGGAAACCCCTCGCGCGTCGCGGCGCTATCTGGCCCGAACCACGCCGAGGAGATCTGGCAGGGCATGGTGTCTGCCGCCGTCGTGGCGGCGGGCGATGCTGAGCTTGCCCTGAGGCTGCAGGGCCTCTTCCACTCGAAGACCTTCCGCACGTACTGCTCGTCTGACCTCACGGGCGTCGAGGTCTGCGCTGCCGCCAAGAACGTCGTGGCCATTGCCTGTGGCGCCTGTGCCGGAAACGGCATGGGCGACAATGCCCTGGCGGTCGTGATGACGCGCGGCCTCGCTGAGATCAGCCGTATCGTCGCCGCAGTCGGCGGCGACCCGATGACCTGCATGGGGCTTGCCGGCATGGGTGACCTCGTGGCGACCTGCACGAGTCCGCACTCGCGAAACCGCAGCTTCGGCGAGTTGCTCTCGCGCGGCGTGACCCTCGCCGAGTATGAGGAGCGCAGCGGGATGGTCGTCGAGGGTGCTCGCGCGGCACAGAGCATCTGGGAGCTCGCTTCCGAGCTTTCCATAGAGACGCCGCTCACAAACGCGGTCCACGCCGTCCTGTATGAGAACATTGGAGCTACCGAGGCCTTTGACCTTCTCCTCGAGCGCAGCCCGCGCCAGGAGTTCTACGGCCTTCGCTAGTCTTTGCAACGAGCCGGCCCCAGGCCGGAACAAACGAATAGAGAGAGGGATTGCACTTATGCTCAACGAAGACGTGCTTATCGCACCTTCGGTTCTTTCCGCCGACTTCACGAAGCTCGGCGCGGAGCTTGACGCCGTACGCGACGCCGACCTGGTCCACTACGACGTGATGGACGGCCACTTCGTGCCTAACCTGAGCTACGGTACGGCCATCCTGAAGCAGGTCAAGGCCGCGACCAAGCTCCCTCTCGACGTTCACCTCATGGTCTCGAACCCCGAGGTCCAGGTTCCCTGGTTCCTCGAGGCCGGTGCCGACATCATCTCGTTCCACCTTGAGGCCGCCACGCATGCGAACCGCCTGTGCGCGCAGATTCGCGAGGCCGGCGCCCAGGCAGCCGTCGCCCTCAATCCCGCCACGCCCGTCTGCCTGCTCGACTCCGTGATCGAGGACGTCGATATGGTTCTCGTCATGACGGTGAATCCCGGCTTTGGCGGCCAGAGCTTCATCCCCAACTCCGTCCAGAAGGTCAGGAAGCTCTCCGAGCTCTGCCGCGAGCATGGCGTGAGCCCCGCCATCGAGGTCGACGGTGGCATCGGCGTCGGCAATGCTCGGGATATTGTCGAGGCGGGAGCCAACGTGCTCGTCGCTGGCAGCTCCGTCTTCAAGCCCCAGGATCGCGCCCAGGCCATTGCCGGGCTGCGTGCCCAGGGCAGGCTCGGTCTCGAGGCGAGGCGCTAATGGATCAGAACGGCTTCGTGTACCTCGACTACGCCGCCTCCGCGCCGATGAGTGAGCCTGCGCGCGCCGCCGAGCTCGCCTACGAGGGGTCTGACATCGCCGGGGCAAACCCCAACAGTCTCCACACGCTTGGCCGCAAGGCCCAGCAGGCTCTCGAGAAGACCCGCCGCGACCTGGCTCGCTGCCTAGGCGGCGGCTTCCGTCCCTCTGACGTCGTCTACACCTCGGGCGGCACCGAGTCGAACAACATCGCGCTCTATGGCATCTCCGAGGGCGTCCGCGCCCGCGATCGCAAGCGCACCAGGGTGATAATCTCGGCGATTGAGCACGACTCCGAGATCGACGTCGCCCCCAGCCTTCGCGGCCGTGGCTTCGACGTCGAGTTTGTGCGTCCCGACCGCTCGGGCCGAGTGACCGCCGAGGCCCTCGAGCCCCTGCTCGACGACCGCGTGGCACTCGTTTCGGTCATGAGCGCCAACAACGAGACCGGCGTCGTCCAGCCCGTGGCTGAGCTCTGTCGTGCCGCTCACGCTCACGGCGCGCTCTTCCACACCGACGCCGTGCAGGCGTTCGGCCGCATTCCCCTGGAGCTCGACGAAGTCGACGCGGTGAGCGCGGCGGCCCACAAGATTGGTGGCCCTGTGGGGATAGCCGTACTGGCGATGCGCGGTCGCACCCCGTTCAGGCCGCAGGGCTTCGGTGGGGGACAGGAGCAGGGGAGAAGGGCCGGCACCCAGAACGTGCGCTCTGCGCTCGCGTTCGCCGCTGCCGCCCTTGACGTGTGCGAGAACCTCTCCGAGAGGCGTGCCCTCGTCTCCGCTCGCGCCAACCGCCTCTACCAGACGCTTTGCGCCGAAGGGACGGGCATCCTTCCCACCACCTCGGCTACGATTGACGAAGGGAGACTCCCGGGCATGGTCTCGATCATGTGCCCGGGCGTCGACTCCGAGACGCTCATCCTCAAGCTCGACCGGGCGGGGTTCGAGGTCTCGGCTGGCTCGGCTTGCTCTTCTGGCTCGCTCGACCCGAGCCATGTTCTGTCGGCCATGGGCATCCCTCGAGACCAGGCGCTCGGAGCTCTCAGGATCTCGTTCGACGAACGCATTGCCGAGGACGACCTCGATCGATTCGCGCAAGCCCTTCTCGACATCGTCAGACAGCAGAACGGCCGCCTGTAGGCGTCAAGGAACACGGGTCGCCATTCGACCGCAAGGAGGAACACATGAACGAATATGAGGCGCTTCTCAGGCTCCAGAGCATAGACATCGAGCTCATGAGGTATAGCCGCCAGCTCAAGGCGATGCCCCAGCAGAAGAGGCTTGCCGCGCTGGACGCCGCGAAGAAGAAACTCGCCGTCCAGCTCACCAAGATCGTCGGCCAGCGCAAGGACTGCGAGATCGACGTGAGCGACTCCGAGGCTGCCTACCAGCATCTTGTCGACGTGCGCGACGAGGTGAAGTCCAAGCTCAATGCCGGCGAGACGGGCTATCGCGAGATCGGCAGCATCGAGCAGCAGCTCACCTCGCTCGCCAAGAAGATGGAGAAGCTCGAGTTCACGCACGGCCAGAAGATGGAGGCGCTCGAGAAGGCCAGCAAGGCCGAGAAGAACGCACGCGACCTCGACGCCAGGCTCGATGCCGAGAGGAAGTCCCTCGAGGAGTCCTTCAAGCGTGACTCCGCAAACATCATGGCCGAGGTGCGCAAGCTCGCCACCGAGCGCAAGCAGGTTCTCGCCGACATCCAGCCTGAGACGCTTGCCACCTATGAGCGGCTCGGCAAGCGATTTGACGGCCTCTGCGTCGAGCAACTGCACGGCAACGTCCCCTCCGTCTGCCGCGTCAAGCTCCAGCCCAGCCTCTACAACGACATCAAGAAGGGCACCTCCATCGCGGAGTGCCCGTACTGCCACCGCATGCTGGTGACCGAGGAGGTCGCTCAGTAATGAGGACCTCCCTCTTCGTTTGCGGCGGCATAGCCGCCTACAAGGCCTGTGAGGTGCTTCGCGGGCTCCAAAAGTCCGGCTGCGACGTTGTCGTTGCCATGACCGACGACGCCACGCGCTTTGTCGGCCCGACCACTTTTGCCGCCCTGACGCATCATGAGGTCTATACCTCGCTCTACGACTGCGAGACGCCGATTCCTCACATCTCGCTGGCCGATGACTCCGACCTTGCGGTCGTGGTCCCCGCCACCGCGAACGTCATGGCGAAGATGGCTTCGGGAATCGCCGATGACCTGGTGAGCTCGTCGCTTCTGGCAATGCACTGCCCCGTTCTGGTGGCCCCCGCCATGAACGGGCATATGTGGGCGAACCCGGCGACGCAGGCCAATGTTGCCACGCTTCGCGCCCGCGGCATCCGCTTCGTGCAGCCAGACGAGGGTCACCTTGCCTGTGGCTATGACGGCGCGGGCAAGCTCGCCTCCGTGGATGACATCGTCTCCGCAGCGCTTGCGTTGCTGGATGTGGCTCGTCAGACGGATTCCAAGGGCGGCGTGCTTTGCGGGAGGAAGGTCGTTGTGACCGCGGGGCCCACGCACGAGGCCATCGACCCGGTTCGCTACATAGCCAACGCGAGCACTGGCAAGATGGGATACGCCATTGCCCGCGTCGCCGCCTCGCTGGGTGCCCAGGTGACGCTGGTGAGCGGCCCCACCTCCCTCGCAGCACCTGCCGGCGTCGAGCGTGTTGACGTCGTGAGTGCGGCGCAGATGCTCGAGGCGACCACTGCCGCGTTCGCAGATGCCGATGCCGCCATCTGCGCGGCGGCCGTCGCGGATTACACTCCCGCGCACCCCGCTGACTACAAGCTCAAGAAATCCCACGTGCACCTCGATAGCATCGAACTCGTCGAGACCGCAGACATCCTCGCCTCGCTTTCCGCCTTGAAGGGGTCGCGTGTTGTGGTCGGGTTTGCCGCCGAGACGAACGACCTTCTCGCTAACGCCAAGCGCAAGCTCGAGTGCAAGGGCTGTGACATGATCGTCGCAAACGACGTCTCGCGTGCCGACTCTACCTTCGGGTCGGACACCGACCGGGTGGCGTTCGTGACGCATGAGGGCGTCGAGCAAATGGAGACGCTTCCGCTTGACGATGTCGCCTCGGAGCTTCTGGGTCGTGTTTCTGCACTTATCGAGGGGGCTTCCGCTCATGCAGCACGCTAGCTTTTCGGGCGAGGACCTTGCCCTGGGCTGCCACCTTTCCACATCGAAGGGACTTGAGGCGATGGGGAGAACCGCGCTCGAGATAGGCGCGACGACCTTCGCCTTCTTCACCCGCAACCCCCGCGGGGGCAACGCCAAACCCATAGATCCCGACGACGCGGCCGCGCTTCGCGCGCTGCTGGGGCGAGAGGGCTTCGGAACGCTGGTCGCTCACGCCCCCTACACTATGAACCTCTGCTCCAGCAAGGAGGAGACCCGCGACTTCGCCCGCCGCGTCCTAAGGGAGGACCTCGAGCGCATGGAGGCACTGCCCGGCAACTACCTGAACTTCCACCCTGGCAGCCACGTGAAGCAGGGCGTCGACCGCGGGGTCGAGCTCATCGTCGATGGCATCAACCAGGCGCTTCGCCCCGGCCAGTCAACCCTCCTCCTGCTGGAGACCATGGCGGGCAAGGGCACCGAGGTCGGACGCAGCTTCGAGGAAATCAGGCGCATCATCGATGGCGTGGACCACGACGAGCTCGTGGGCGTGTGCCTCGACACCTGTCACGTGAGCGATGCCGGCTACGACATCGCCTCCGACCTTGACGGTGTGCTCGGGGAGTTCGACCGCTGCATCGGCCTTGACCGGCTCAAGGCCCTACATCTGAACGATTCGAAGAATGCCGTGGGCGCGCGCAAGGACCGTCACGAGCGCATCGGCGAGGGTTGCCTGGGAGAGCGTGCCTTCGCCCGCATCGTGAACCACCCCCTCCTGAGGGGGCTTCCCATGGTTCTAGAGACGCCCAACGATCTTGATGGCTACAAGCACGAAATCGCCCTGCTGCGCTCCCTCGCGACAGGCGAAAAGGAGTAGAGAGAGTGGGCATACTCATAGGCTGCGAGCACGTCTCGCACGAATGGCCCGGCAAGACGGTCCTCGTTGACCAGACCATCGGCATCAACGAGGGCCAGCGCATCGGCATAGTCGGCAAGAACGGCGACGGAAAGTCGACCCTTCTCGAGCTTGTCGCCAAGCGCATCCAGCCAGATTCCGGCGACGTCACCTACCGCAACGGCATCGAGGTCGGCGTCCTGGCGCAGGAGGACTCCCTTTCCGACGACGAGAGCGTCGAACACGCGGTCGTGGGAGACGTCCCCGAGTACGTGTGGGCGTCCGACCCGCGTGTGCGCTCGATCATCGACGAGCTCCTGAGCGACGTCGACTGGAGGGGGGCCGTGGGCGAGCTCTCTGGAGGCCAGCGCCGCCGCGTCGACCTTGCGCGCGTCCTCACGGGTACCTGGGACGTCCTGCTAATGGACGAGCCCACCAACCACCTGGACGTTCACGCCATCACATGGCTCGCAAACCATCTCAAGCGCCGCTGGCCCTCGGGTCATGGCGCACTTCTCGTCGTCACGCACGACCGCTGGTTCCTCGACGAGGTTTGCGAGCACATGTGGGAGGTTCACGACGGGCAGATCGACCCCTTCGAGGGCGGCTACTCGGCCTACATCCAACAGCGCGTCGAGCGTGATCGCCAGGCGGCCGTCGCGGAGGAGAAGCGCCAGAACACCCTGCGCAAGGAGCTCAACTGGCTGGCGCATGGGGCCAAGGCTCGCAGCTCGAAGCCCAAGTTCCGCATAGACGCAGCCATGGAGCTCCTTGCGGGTGACCCGCCACTGAGGGACACCATCGAGCTCAAGCGCCTTGCGGTAAGCCGCCTGGGCAAGCAGGTGATGGAGTTCAAGAACGTCAGCGTCGGCTACCCGGGCAAGAACGTCGTTCACGACGTGAACTGGCTCATCGGCCCCGGCGACCGCTACGGCATACTCGGCGCCAACGGCGTGGGCAAGTCGACCCTGCTCAAGGCGATGACCGGCAAGCTCCTTCCGACCAAGGGCTACGTGAAGATCGGCAAATCGGTAAAGTTCGGCATCCTCTCGCAGCACCTTGACAAACTTCACGAGAAGGACGACTGGCGTGTGTCGGAGCTCATCGCGAGCTACAAAAAGTATTACATGATCGACGGGAAGATGCAGTCGGCGGAGCAGCTGCTGGAGCGACTGGGCTTCTCTCGTCGGGAGTTCCCGACCTTCATCAGGGACCTTTCGGGCGGGCAGCGCCGTCGCCTCTCGATACTGTGCGTCCTTCTCGACGAGCCCAACGTGCTTATTCTCGACGAGCCCGGCAACGACCTGGACACCGACATGCTCGCCGTTCTTGAAGACCTCCTGGACGAATGGCCCGGCACGCTCATCCTGGTGAGCCACGACCGCTATCTCATGGAGCGCGTCACGGACGACCAGTTCGCCATCATCGACGGCGAGATCCGTCACGTTCCGGGAGGTACCGACGAGTATCTCAGACTCTTGAATGAGTCCATACAAAAGAGGAATTCGACTCCGGGAACCCGCGGGTCTATGGTTGCCTCTGACGGCGCGCCCGACTCAGGCGACTCCGGGGCAAAGCCGACGCTCTCGAACTCCGAGCGCCGCGAGCTCAAGAAGCGCTACGACTCGGTCACCCGTCGCATCGACAAGCTGTCGGGCAAGCCCGACCAACTGCGGGCCGAGATGTCTGCCATGGACCCCTCAGACTACGCTGGCCTCTTGGACCAGCAGAAGAAGATCGACGACGTGCTGTCCGAGATCGACGAGCTCGAGAACGAGTGGCTCGAGCTCGCGGAGAGGCTTGGTCTGGACTAGGGACGGCCCCCCCGTTAGGAAGTGCGCGTGAGAGAGTTGCTTTCAAGGTTCGTCGCTCCGTATCGGGTGCGACTGGCACTGGGGGTCAGTGCCAAGGTCGTCGAGGTCTTCTTCGACCTCGCGACGCCCGTCATCGTTGCCCGCATGATCGACCAGGGCGTCGCGGCGCATGACTCCTCGGTCGTGCTGCGCTACGCCCTTCTCCTCATGGGCCTGGCCATCGTCGGCTACTGCTTCACGCTGGTCTGCCAGAAGATGGCGGCCCTCGTGGCGCAGGGGGTCGGCACCGACCTTCGCGATGCGCTGTACCAGAAGGCCATGTCGCTTTCGGCCGCTGACGTCGACCGCATCTCGACGCCGTCGCTCGTGACGCGGCTCACCAACGACGTGAACCAGATCCAGGTCGCCATCGCCCTGGGCATTCGCCAGCTCGTCCGCTGGCCGGTTCTGGCCGTCGGCTCGATGGTCGCTGCGCTTTGCATCGACGTGGGACTGGGTCTGGTCTTCTTCGTGTGCATCCCCGTAGTGGGGCTCGTGTTTTGGCTGGTCATGTCACGCTCCGTCCCGTACTTCCGCGTCATGCAGCAGAGGCTCGACCGGGTGTCGCTCGTGTGCCGCGAGGCGCTCTCGGGTGCGCGCGTCATCCGCGCGTTCAGGCGAGGCGACGCCGAGCGCAAGCGCTTCCGCGAGGCCGCGTTTGCGCAGGCCGACACCGCCATCTCGGTCGGCAGGCTCTCTGCCGTACTCAACCCCTCGACGCTTCTGATCATGAACCTCGGCGTCGTAGCGATTCTTTGGGCGAGCGGCCAGCGCGTCTTCGAGGGCGAGCTCACGCAGGGCCAGGTCATCGCATTCGTGAACTACATGGGCCAGGCCCTTCTCTCCGTCGTATTCGTCGCGAACCTCGTCGTTGTGTTCACGCGTGGGGCCGCCTCGGCGCAGCGCGTGGGTGAGGTGCTGTCGTGCCCCGCCTCGCTCGTGCCCGGATCCGAGGAGCTCGACGCAGACGCAACCGACGCCGCCGTCCCCGCCCTGGAGCTCGCGGACGTGTCGTTCTGGTACGAGGGCGCGCGCGAGCCGGCCATCAGCGGCGTGAGCCTCTCGCTTGGCCAGGGAGAAACGCTTGGCATCATCGGCGGAACGGGCTCGGGCAAGTCAACGCTCGCTAATCTCGTGGTACGTCTGTACGACGCGGGCGCCGGGACGGTTCGCGTCTTCGGTCACGACGTCCGAACGCTCAGCTTCGGTTCGCTGCGCCGCGCGGTCGCCATCGTGCCCCAGCAGGCGAGCCTCCTTTCCGGCACCATACGCTCGAACCTCAGCTGGAGGTGCCCCGATGCCGACGAATCCGCGCTTATGGAGGCCCTCGAGCGTGCCCAGGCTGCGGACTTCGTCCTCGCCAAGGAAGGTGCGCTCGACGCCCCTGTCGAGGCCGGTGGAAAGAACTTCTCGGGCGGCCAGAGGCAGAGGCTCACCATCGCCCGCGCGCTCGTCGGAAGCCCGCGCCTGCTGATACTCGACGACTCCGCCTCGGCCCTCGACCTGGCGACCGACGCGCGTCTGCGCGAGGCCCTCGGATCGCTTTCCGGCCTCAGCCGCATCGTTATCTCGCAGCGCGTCTCGTCCGTCATGGGTGCCGACGAGATACTCGTTCTGGACCATGGCCACGTCGCCGGGCTCGGCACGCATAGGGAGCTCTACAGCAGCTGCGATCTCTACCGTGAGATCTGCCTGTCGCAGCTCTCCGAAGGGGAGGTGGCCTAGATGCCCAATCCCTACACCGGCGGCGGCAGCGCCTCCGCTGCCATGGCTACCGTACGTGGCGGCTCGGGCAAGGGACCTCGCGGCAGCGCCTCGCCTGAGCTCGAGGCGAGCTCCTACTCCGTCGGACAGGTCCTTCTCCGCATGCTCTCGTTCGTCCGTCCGCACATCGTCTCGCTCTCCATATCGTTCGTGGCGGCGACCGTCTCGGTCGTGCTGCAGCTTTACGTCCCCATCCTTACCGGCCGTGCCATCGACTGCCTGGTGGCGCCCGGCAGCGTCGGCTTTGCCGCCCTCACGTTGACCCTCCAGCGGCTCGCGCTCACCGTCGCTCTCGCGGCCGCCCTTCAGTGGGCGGCGGGCTACTGCACCAACCGCCTGAGCTACGAGACGGTGCGCGACCTCAGGACCTGCGCCTTCTCTAAGTTCGAGCGTCTTCCGCTGTCGTTCGTCGACTCTCATGCGCACGGCGATCTGCTCTCGCGTGTCGTGAACGATGTCGACCAGCTGGGAGACGGCCTCCTGCAGGGCTTCAACCAGCTCTTCAACGGCATCGTCGCCATCGTCGTGACGCTCGCGTTCATGCTGTCCATCTCGTTGCCCGTCGCGGCCCTCGTGATCGTGCTCACGCCACTCTCGGTCGGTGCGGCCGCCCTGATCGCGCGCCTCTCGGCCAAGTCCTTCGCGCGGCAGCAGGCCATCCAGGGCGAGCTCGGCGGCTTCGCGGAGGAGACCATCACCAACCAGAAGCTCGTGAGCGCCTTCGCCCGCTCCACTTCGGAGTGCGAGCGCTTCTCCCAGATAAACCAGCGCCTGTACGCAAGAGGTGAGCGCGCTCAGTTCGTGAGCTCACTCACCAACCCCTCGACGCGCCTAGTGAACAACGTCATCTACGCTGCCGTCGCGCTCTTGGGCTTCACCTGCGTCATCAGCTCCTGGCCGTCCGCGCTCACGGTGGGCCAGGTCCAAAGCTTCCTGAGCTACGCCAACCAGTACATGAAGCCCTTCAACGAGATCTCGTCGGTCGTGACGCAGGTCCAGACGGCCTTCGCCTCCGCCCGAAGGGTCCTCGCGCTGCTGGACGCAGAGGACGAGAAGGACGTCCTCCGCGCGCCCGAGACGCCCCCTGCGGATGCGGCCTCCGCCTGCCCCGAGCGCTTCGAGGGACGCATCGACTTCGAGAGCGTGTCCTTCTCGTACGCACCCGACCATCCGCTCATCACAGGCCTCAGCCTGCACATCCCGGCTGGCAAGCGCTTCGCGCTTGTCGGTCCCACGGGCTGCGGCAAGACCACGCTCATAAATCTCCTGCTGCGCTTCTACGAGCTCGATGCGGGCCGGATCCTGCTTGACGGGCGAGACACCGCCACCATGACCAAGGAAACGCTGCGCTCGGCCTTTGGCATGGTGCTTCAGGAGAGCTGGCTCTTCGAGGGCACCGTCGCCCAGAACATCTCGTACGGCCGCCCCGGCGCCACGCGCCAGCAGATCGAGCAGGCGGCCCGCCGCGCCCACGCGCACAAGTTCATCATGCAGCTCCCCCAGGGCTACGACACCGTCGTGGGGGAGGATGGTGGAAGCCTGTCGCAGGGTCAGAGGCAGCTTCTCTGCATCGCCCGCGTCATGCTGACCGATCCGGCGGTGCTGCTGCTCGACGAGGCCACGAGCTCCATCGACACGCGCACCGAGCTGCAGGTTCAGGATGCGTTCGACCGCATGATGGAGGGTCGCACCTCCCTGGTCGTCGCCCACAGGCTCTCGACCATCAAGGGTGCTGACTGCATCCTGGCCATGCGCGACGGACGGCTGATCGAAAGCGGCACGCACGAGGAGCTCCTATCGAGGGGCGGCTTCTACGCGAAGCTGTACCGAAGCCAGTTCGCCAGCTAGTGACCTTGGCGCCTCGCGCCGGGCGCGCACCTACGCCCGCATCCGGGCCATCCGCCGCCCCTGGGACCGGTGCCTCGGTGCGGCTCGCTATGATGGTCTTACGTGCGATAGTCACGCTATCGCTGGGCGGCCCGCCACGGAGGTGCTATGGAGGACGTCATTTGGGACTGCGTCATTGTTGGCGCCGGGGCAAGCGGCTGCGCCGCCGCGCGCGAGCTCTCCCGAACGGACGGGCGCTATCTGGTGCTAGAGGCGGCCGACGACGTCGGCTGCGGCACCTCCAAGGCCAACAGCGCCATCGTCCACGCTGGGTTCGACGCCCATCCCGGGACCCTCATGGCCCGCCTCAACGTCGAGGGAAACGCCCTCTTCCCAGGGCTCGCCCAAGAGCTCGACTTCGCCTTCATGCCCGTAGGCTCTCTCGTCGTGTGCACGTGCGAGGACCAGCGCCCCGCCCTCGAGGCGCTTTTGGAGCGCGGCCGCTCAAACGGCGTGCCCGGCCTTCGCGTGGTCGAGAAGGATGAGCTCCGTCGCATGGAACCCAACGTGTCCGATGCCGCCACGTGCGCCCTGTGGGCGCCCACGGCCGGCATCTGCGACCCCTTTGGGCTCGTCATCGCGCTCTTCGAAAACGCCCGCCAAAACGGCGTCGGCTTCTCCTTCGGGTCGCGCGTGGAGTCCGTCGAGCGGGAGGGAGGGCTCTGGCTGGTCCACGCCGGCGGAGGCGTCGTGCGCTCCCGCTGCGTCGTGAACGCCGCCGGCGTCTACGCCGACCAGATCCACAACATGGTGAGCCCCCACCGAATGGTGATCGTGCCTCGGCGCGGGGAGTACGAACTTCTCGACACCTCTGCCGGTAGTCACGTGCGCCACACGGTCTTCACGCTTCCCACCAAGATGGGCAAGGGTGTGCTCGTCACGCCCACCGTCCACGGCAACCTGCTGGTCGGACCAACCGCGGACGACGTCGACGACCGCGAAGGCACCCAGACCACCGCCGCGGGCCTTGGAGCCGTAAGGTGCAGGAGCGCTCTCGGGGTGCGGGACATCCCGTTTCGCGAAGTCATCGCGTCCTTCTCGGGCCTGCGCGCCCACCGTCCGGAGCATGACTTCGCGATCGGCGAGCTGCCCGAGGCCCCGGGCTTCGTGGACTGCGCGGGCATCGAGAGCCCGGGCCTCACGGCGTGTCCCGCAATCGGCCGCATGGTCGCGTCTGAGGTGCTCCGGGCCCTCGCGCGCATGGGGCGGGCCCGCGGGCCCCGCCCGGACTTTCAGCCTCGCAGGCGAGGCTACGTCAACCTAAACTGCATCTCGCCGGAGGAATGGAACGAGCTCATCGCGCGCGACCCAAGCTACGGCAACATCGTTTGTCGCTGCTGCCTCGTGAGCGAGGGGCAGATTCGCGAAGCGTGCCGACGCGGCGCCCGCTCGGTCGATGCGGTCAAGCGCCGCACCGGGGCAACCATGGGACGCTGCCAGGGCGGCTTCTGCTGCCCGCGCATCATGCAGATCATCTCGCAGGAGCACCCCGACATCCCCTTTGCGATGGTCACCAAAAAGGGCGGGGCCTCCCGCTACCTAGCCGGCAACACCAAGGAGGTTGCACCCCATGGCTAGCTCGAGCGAACCGATGGTGAGTCGCTCCGTCGACGTGCTCGTCGTTGGTGGAGGCTCTGCGGGCCTCGCTGCCGCCATCTCGGCGCGGAAGCGGGGCGCGCGCTCCGTCCTTATCCTCGAGCGAGACGGGCGCCTGGGCGGGATACTCAACCAATGCGTCCACAACGGATTCGGCCTACACACCTTCAACGAGGAGCTCACCGGACCTGAGTACGCCGCGCGCTACGTCGAGCGCGCCCGGGAGCTCAAGGTGGAGTACCTCCTCAACACGACGGTGCTCTCCCTGTCCGCAGACAGGGAGGTGGTGGCCGTAAACGCCCGAGACGGCGTCTTCCGCGTCGCGGCGGGATCCATCGTGCTGGCAATGGGCTGCCGCGAGCGCCCGCGTGGTGCGCTCGACATCCCCGGCACGCGGCCTGCCGGCGTCTATACTGCGGGCACCGCGCAGCGCCTGGTCAACGTGGACGGATTCCTCCCCGGACGCGAGGTGGTCATCCTCGGTTCGGGCGACATCGGCCTAATAATGGCGCGCCGATTGACCCTCGAGGGTGCTCATGTCAGCTGTGTGTGCGAGATCATGCCCTACTCGGGCGGACTCAAGCGAAACATCGTCCAGTGCCTCGAGGACTTCGGCATTCCGCTCCTCCTCTCGCATACGGTCGTCAACGTCGAGGGCGCGGAGCGCGTCCAGGCGGTCACCATAGCGCAGGTAGATGAGGACTTGCGTCCCATTGCGGGTACGGAGCGCCGCGTGCCGTGCGACACGCTGCTGCTCTCGGTGGGCCTCCTTCCCGAAAACGAACTTGCCCAGCAGGCGGGAATCGACATCAATCCGACCACCCACGGCGCCCGCGTCAACGAGAGCCTCGAGACCTCCGCGCCCGGCATCTTCGCCTGCGGAAACGTCTTGCACGTGCATGATTTGGTCGACTACGTGAGTGAGGAGTCGGCACACGCCGGCTCCTGCGCCGCTCGCTTTGCCCTACGTGCGGCCATCGAGAAGGACGCTCCCTCCGCGCCGACGGCCCCCATGTCGGGCGAAGGGTCGTTTCCGGTTGAGTGCGCGCGGGGCGTCCGTTGCGCCGTTCCGTCGTTCGTGAGGCCATCTGCGGTCGAAGACGCTCTCACGCTGCGCTTTCGTGTCGACGCGGTCTACCGGGACGTTTGCGTCAGCGTCTACGTCGGTGGCCGCCGTGTCTCCCATCGCCGCCACGTGGCGCTCGTGCCGGCCGAGATGCTGACCGTACGGATTCGCGCCAGTTACCTCGAGGGACTCTCGGGTGACGACGTCATCACGATTGCGCTGGAAGAGGGCTGACATGACTGACCGGGCGACATCGACAGGCATCATGCGAGAACTGACGTGCATCCGGTGTCCCAGGGGTTGTCGCCTCGTCGCGCGGCTCTCGGGGACAGAGGTCGCGTCGGTCGGGGGCAACGCCTGTCCGCGCGGGGACGCCTATGCCCGCAAGGAGCTTACCAACCCCACGCGCGTCGTGACAAGCACCGTCCGTGTGGCGGGAAGGACTCCCGCGCCCATGCTGCCCGTCAAGACTGCGCAAGACGTCCCCAAGGACCTCGTTCGCGACGTCATGGAGGCCCTTGCTTCCGTCCGCGTGAGCCCGCCGGTTCGAATGGGCCAGGTCGTCCTCGCGGACGTTTGTGGGACGGGCGTGGACGTCGTCGCTACCGCCTCGTACCCGTAACCACGTACTTCTCCTTGCGTATACTCTTAGCAGTTCGCAAGGCCCGACGATCCCGCCAGGCCTACCAGGCGCGAACGGCTCGCCCTTCTCGACCGTGCCGACAGGAGGTCGCGAGCAGACCGGCGGAGAGGGGAGAGTTGCAAGTGGCATCATCTGACGGCAGAGCTCCCAGGCCGCTCGTCCTCCCGTCAAGGACCATCCCCGTAAGCGAACCCGAGCTGGCGCGCCTTCCCCTCTTCGAGGGCATCTCGCTCGAAGAGCTCATGCTAATGTCCGGCTGCCTGTCACTGTCACGGCGCGACTTCGACGAGTCCCAGACCATCATCCTCGCCGAGCAGAGGGTGAGCCTAGTCGGCGCAATCATCGAGGGCTCTGTGCAGATGGTCACCCAGGACATCGACGGAAACGAGTCGATATTCGCCTGTCTCTATCCTGGGGAACTCGTCGGCGAGTCGTTCGCCTGCGGACCGACGCGGACCTCGCGCGTCACGTTCCGGGCCGCCAGCCAGAGCAGCCTCCTGTTTCTGGACTTCAGCCGCATCAACCGCTCCTGTTCCCGTTCCTGCGGATTCCACCAGCGCCTCGCCTCGAACATGGTCTCCATGCTCTGCCAGAAGAACGTGCTCCTGATGCAGAGGCTTGAGGTCGTCTCGCAGCGCACGCTCAGGCAGAAGGTCCTGACCTACCTCTCCATCGAGGCCGCACGCCAAGGCAAGAGCAAAGGAGAAGTGATTTCCGTACCGCTCACAAGGGCGCAGTTCGCCGCGTACCTTGGCGCCAACAGGTCGGCGCTCTCGCGCGAGCTGTCGCTCATGCAGCGCGAGGGCAGCATTGCGATTGAGGGCTGTGGCTTCAGGCTTCGCTAGCGCTAGGCTTGGCCCAGGCCCGACCACACGGCAACAAATCGCTAGACACCGCCGCCATAAGGACCTCTGTTAGACCCCGGCCTCCCAACGATGCTTCTCAAGGTCGACCTTTCCGTCCTTCGTGAAAGTGACCCCCTCGGTGACCAGGAGCCTTCGCTGCTCGCCGGGACCGCCAAAGGCAAACCCCGGAGTCAACGAGCCATCCGCGTAAACGACGCGATGGCAGGGCACACCTCCAGATAATCCGGGCGACTGGTGCATGGCGAAGCCAACTAAGCGCGCCTTGCGCGGCTCGCCCATGAGCGTGGCCACCTGACCGTAGGTTGCCACGCGCCCTTGCGGGATCTGCCTTACCACGTCAAAGGCCCTTTCGAAGAAGTTGGGGCCTTCGCCCGTCGCGCTTTGGTCCTTCATGAGTGTGTACATCGCCTCGTTACAATTGCCGCATCTGAAAGTACGTCAATACCCACAGGTAGATCGCTCGTCTTGTTCACAAAAATGGGACTGCAAAATTCTTTTTCAATTTTTGCTTGCACATCAAGATGATGTTCGTTATTGTATTCAACCGCAGGCGGGAAGCGAAGCGAATTCGCAAACGTCAAAGCAACGGGTGGTGGCGCAGCTTGGTAGCGCACTTGACTGGGGGTCAAGGGGTCGCTGGTTCGAATCCAGTCCACCCGACCAGATTATTATGAGACCGCACATTGTGCGGTCTTTTTCTTTGCGCAAAACTTCGGAGATGACAAGCTGTCATTTCGACAATGGGTGTCCGACGCCGTCGTATATCTAATATTGACCAAGATACGAAGAACGGGCGAGCGCCAGCCCCCTAGGCCGTGGCCTCCTCCATGATCTGCGTGTAGGTCTCGGCCACGGAATCGAACAGATCGTCCTCGATCTCGGCGATGCTGAACGTCTCGTCGTCGCCCTCGTGATAGCGATACAGATAGACGTCATCCTCGTCCTCGACGGGGCCAAGCGCTATGTAATCGCTTCCGTCGTGGCCGAACACACCAATGACCTCACACTCCTCACTCGTTCCATCGTCGTAGTTGAGGGTGATGATCGTAGTCTCCTCGTCCTCGATGCCGTCAAGACCGTCTGCCATGAAAACCTCCGACCGCTAAAAACCCGCTCGTCAAACGAGCTCACAATTTTCTCGAATGTTCTCACGACGGCTCGCCCCCGTGCGCAAAATCTCGTCTCAAGCCGCTGTACGGCGGCAAATCGGCAGCGAAGGACGCGCTGGGCGGTGGAGAAGCTCCGCACATTGGCTCCGCATTGGCCTAAACGGGTAATATACAGGACGTTGGACGATACCCAAGGAGCAATACGTGTCCCAGACAAGCACGCGAATCAAGCAAAACGTGAAGAACCAGGTCGACCCGGACGCCTTCAGGGCGCAGCAGCAGGGCACCAGCGCACCGGTGGGGTCATCCGAGAACCCGTCGCATAAGACCTTCACTCTTGCGAACCTCATCACCTTTTGCCGTCTCGTGCTTACGCTCGTCTTCTTCTTCCTCTACATCAACGGCGAGAACCGCTACCTCGCTCTCGCGTGCTATGCCGTCGCCGCGGTCACCGACTTCCTCGACGGCCAGGTGGCGCGACGCACACAGACGGTCAGCTGGCTCGGGAAGATGATGGACCCAGTGATGGACCGTCTCCTGCTGTTCCTTGGAGTCTTCGGCCTCATCATCGCACGAGACCTTCCCCTGTGGATCGCCATCTTCATCGTCTGCCGCGACAGCTACCTGTTCCTCGGCGGGATCTACCTGCAGAAGTACCGAGGCCGTCCCGTTGACGTGGTCTACGTCGGCAAGGCGGCGACCGCCTGCCTCATGACGGGCTTCACCCTCATGCTCCTGGGCATCCCGCACGTCGATGGCCTCGGGCTCGTTTCCGCCTCCTGGCTTCCGGGACTCAACGGGTCCTCCTCGTGCCTCGGCATCTTCTTCGTCTACGCCGGCGTGCTCTTTTCGGCACTTGCAGCCCTCGAGTACACGTGCAAGGGCGCCTTCTACGTTCACAAGGCGCGTTCGGTGGGCCATCGCATCGACGAGGTGTTCTAATGTCCTTCTCAACCTGTTTGGCCGTACGGGGGATCCATGGGTCCTCCGATTCTCGCGTCTGCAGACGCGTTGCGCTCCTGACGGCCTTCGTCGTGCTGGTCGCCTTTCTCTTCATCGTAGCGATGCCGGTCCGCGCGCTCGCCGCGGACGCGAACGACGGCGAGAACGGTCCGCATCCCGCCGAGGCCCAAGCCTGGGAGATCATCGACCAGGACGGCAACGTCCTGTCGAGTCACAACGCCCAGGCCCAGATGCCCATGGCATCCATCACCAAGATCATGACCGCAATGGTCGCCCTCGACTCGGGCATCTCGCTTGACACGCCCGTCACGATTCCCGACGGGCTCAGCTTCCAAGCCGACGCGCAGCTCTGCGGCTTCAAGCCGGGAGAGACCCCGACCCTGCGCGACCTGATCATGGGAATGCTCGTCTACTCGGGAAACGACGCAGCCTCCTACATCGCCATCGCGGTCGCGGGCAGCGAGGATGCCTTCGCCGAGCTCATGAATGCGAAGGCCGCGCAACTGGGCATGACGAACACACACTTCGTGAACCCGCACGGGCTGGAGGCCGACGGGCACTACTCCTGCGCCCACGACCTTGCGATAATGGGTCGCTACGCGCTCGAGAACTACCCACTCATCGCGCAGGCCGTCACCACGCACAGTGTGACGCTTACGGTCGGCGGGCAGCCCAAGACCTTCCAATCGACCGACGACCTCATGGGCAGCTATGCCGGGCTCTGCGGAATCAAGACGGGTGCCGTCGAGTCCGGCACGACGTTCCTCGGTTCGAGCAGGAGACACGGCATCCAAACCTTCTCGTGCGTGCTCGGGTGCAAGACGCACGAGGGTCGCTTCAGCGACACCGCCATCCTGATGGACTGGGTGTACGACAGCTACATGAAGGGCGTGACCTTCACGCGCAAGTCCTGGCCCATTCGCCTCTCGACCTACTCGCTGGGTTTCTGGGGCAAGGTGGTCACCACTTCCCAGTCAGACGCACAGGGTCGCTACCTTCCTGGAAGCAGGATCACCTACTCCTGCACGCTTGCAAAGTCTACCCTCGCCGACGCCAACGGACCGACGGGCTACGCAAGCTGGTACCAGAACGGGCGCCCGCTTGCCTACGCGACTTATTCCACGGGGCGAGTCATCACGAACGTCTCGTCCTTCAACGTGTTCGCACTACCACTCTTCTATGACATGACGGAGCTGACCGCAGCATGAGCGAAAACAATGACGGCATCGTAACCAGTGTCCTACTCGAGGAGCATGAGCTCCTTGGAGCTCAGATGGGGGAGTGGAGGGGAGCCCAGCGCCCGCTCTCGTACCCCACAACCGAGAGCCTGAGCGAAAGGCTTCATGACGGCTGCCTGCTGGCCGACCTCACGGGAACGACGATGCTCTTTGCAGGCGGCGAGCCCGCAGCCAGCTTCGGGAATGCCGCATTCGGCGGCAAGACGCTTTCGGTTGGCGCCGCGGCCTTCGAGGCGGTCCTCGTCGGCGACGGCAGCGTGGCGTCCATCCCGCTGACCGTAAGGACTGGAGACCACGAGTACCTGGCCATCGACGCGTCACCCAGGGCAGAGATGCTCGGTGCCTGGCTCTCGTTCCTCTCGACCGTGGAGCAAAAGGGTTACCGCCCCTACGACGGCCTCAAGACCGACGACGTCTCGCACAAGCTCGTGCCACTCCTGCTGTGGGGTCGCTCGGCCACGCCGGTGCTCGCCGACTACGTTGACGGCGTGAACGAGCTTCCGCAATCCGAAGAAGTGCGCAGCCTCCTGCTTGACAAGCGCATCGCCGCGCTCACCATCTGCGTAGAGGTGGCGCAGGAGCCCGCGTACCTCATGCTCGTCTCGCCCGCCCTTGCTCGTACGCTTTGGAGGAGCATGCTCTCCTTCGAGTCCGTGGCACCCCTGGGCGTGGGCGATTTCGGGTCCCTATGCCATGACGGGCTGCCGTGGTCGCGTCACCTTGCGACCGAGGGGCGCCTCGAGCTAGAGGGCAAGAAGCTGCTTGCGCACGACCTCCTGCGCGACGGACGCGACTACGTGGGCGCGCGTGCGCTCTTCTCGTAGGTGGAAGACGATCCGCTTCGACCGCGCGCGGAAGGAGCCCGGCACTCGTCGAGTTGGCAGGCAGTCTCTCCAAGACGTGGGATAAGCTGAGGCCAGGCGCGCCGCTAGCGCGCACGTGGCATCAGCTAAGGAGGGACCCAATGCGCTATGACTTCACCACGCGTCCCCAGAGGTCGGAGTCAGGCTCCAGCAAGTGGAACTCGATGCTCAAGATCAACCCGTCCGCCTTTCACGGCATAGTTCCCCTATCCGTCGCGGACATGGAGTTTCCGCTTGCGCCCCCCATCGCACAGGCGCTCTCGCGCTTCTCCCAGACCAGCTGCCTGGGGTACACCGATCCTACCGACGAGTACTACGAGGCCTGCGTGCTTTGGCAGCGTCGCAGGCACGGATGGCCAGCCGAGAAGGACTGGATCGCCACGACCCCGGGCGTCGTGCCCGCCCTCTTCAACGCCGTTCGCAGCTTCGCCTCCGAAGGCGACGGCGTGATCATCCAGCCACCCGTTTATCGCCCCTTCAGAGACGCCATCGAGCGCGGCGGGAGGCGTGTCGTAGAAAACCCGCTCCTGCCGCCCGACGGGAACGCGCTCGGCACCGCCGGCAGACCGCGCTACCGCATCGACTTCGAAGACCTCGCCATAAAAGCCGCGGACCCGCGAGCGCGTCTGCTTCTGCTCTGCAGCCCACACAACCCCGTCGGGCGCGTGTGGGAGCCCGCTGAGCTCCGCAGACTGCTTGACATCTGCGTCCAGAACGACGTCATCGTCGTGTCCGACGAGATCCACGGCGACATCACGATGCCGGGGCACGACTTCACCTCGATCATGGGCGTCGCCGACCCGAGCGATTACGACCACATCGTCGTGTGCACCTCTCCCAGCAAGAGCTTCAACATCGCAGGCTGCCAGTCTTCAGCCATCTTCGTGCCCGACGAACATCTTCGCGAGCGCTTCGAGGAGGGCATGGCCGACGCCGCCTTCTTCCAGCTGAACGCCTTCGCCTATCCGGCCACGATAGCGGCCTACACGCTCTGCGACGAATGGCTCGAGCAGCTGCTTGGCGTGGTAGAGAATAACTACGGCATCCTCCGCGGCGCCATCGAGGCCTACCTGCCGGGCGTCAAGGTAATGCCCCTCGAGGGCACCTACCTAGCCTGGATGGACTTCAGGGCATGGGGCCTTGCCGACGCAGAGCGCAGGCGTATCCTTGAGCAAGAGGCCATGCTCTTTCTTGACCACGGTCCCAAGTTCGGCACGCAGGGCTCGGGTTTCGAGCGGCTCAATCTCGCCTGCCCCAGCGACGTCATCGAGGGCGCGCTCGAGAGGCTCGTCTCGGTCGCTCACGAACGCAAGCTGGATACCATCGGAAGGTAGACATGAAATACTCGATCAACGCACCGTACGCCCCCGACGCGCAGGGTCCGTATTCGCAGGGCACCACCGCAGGAAGGCTCGTTTTCGCATCGGGACAGGTCGCCATCGACCCAAACGATTGCAAGAGGGTCATTCAGGCTGGGGTGGCCGAGCAGACCGAGCGCATCATCGATATCGTGGAGGCAATTCTCGCCGAATGCGACTGCACGCTCTCCGACGTCGCCCAAACAACCCTCTACCTCGTGAATCTGGACGACCTCGACAAGGTGGACGAGGTCTATTCCAAGCGCTTCGTGACGCCCGCGCCGGCACGCTCGGTCGTGGGTGTCTCGCGCCTTCCCATGGGGGCACTCATCGAGATGGACTGCGTTGCCTGCAGATAAGGGTGTATGATAGTGAGCGTTACGCAGATATAGATGGGAGATACGACACATGCAGCCCACACACAACAACGAGCCCGATTCCGGCGCAACCCGCATCTTCAGGATGCCGTCGTCGGATGCCACGTCTCCTGACCTCATGGGCGACGCGACGCCCGCCAACCCCTCGCTCGTAATCGTCAAGGGTCCCCAGATGGGGTCCAACTTCGAGCTGACCGATTCCATCGTTACCATCGGCCGTGACCCGAGCAACTCCGTGTTCCTGAACGACATGACCGTCTCGCGCCACCACGCGCGCGTTGACCTTTCCGGCATCTCGTCGGGCTTCGCTACGGTTGAGGACCTCGGCTCGCTCAACGGCACCTGGGTTGACGGTGCCATCGTCAACAAGGCAATGCTCAAGGACGGCTCCACCATCCAGATCGGCACGTTTCGCATGGTGTTCCATACCAACCAGAGGCCCACGCGAATCGAGACCGGTAACTAAGCCATGCCTGAAGCCGGATATCTCACAATTGGCAAGGTGGTCAAGCGACTCCAGTCGCAGTACCCAGGCCTCTCCATCAGCAAGGTCCGCTACCTTGAGGACGAGGGGCTGCTCAACCCCTCGCGCACGCCGGCAGGCTACCGCCTGTACTCCCAGAAGGACCTCCACAGGCTCGAGACCATCCTTTACCTGCAGAAGAACCGCTTCCTCCCGCTTTCGGTCATCAAGAAGCAGCTCGATGGGGGAGAAGGGCTTTCCCCCGAGCTCGAGTCGTCGCCCGCCATCGGGTACCGTTCGGTCGAGTCCGAGGACGAGGATGCCGACAAGCTGCATCCCATCGACCGCATGCCCGAGGTCGCGAACTGCTCGGTCAGCTTCGTCCGCCAGCTCGCGGAGGTCGGGCTGATCTCGCTAAAGAGGTCGCCGCACGGTCGCGACCTCGTCGACGGCCGCGACCTCAGCCTCATTCGCATCTGCGACCAGCTGCAGCACTTCGGTATCGGACCGAAGAACCTGCGCCAATACGTTACCTCCGTGAACCGCGAGAGTCTGATGTTCGAGCAGGCTCTCATGGTGTATGCTCGCAAGGCCGGCGGCGTCGAGGTGGATCCCACCGAGGAGGACCGCCAGCAGTTCGAGCACGCCTTCAGTCAGATGCTTCTCCTCACCGGCCAGGTAAGGGAAGGCCTTATCAGGCGTCAGATCGGCAGCACCTTTAGCCAGATGAAGTAGAGGAGAACAATGGACTACGACAAGTTCATCGTCGACATTCCCGACTACCCAGAGCCCGGCGTCATCTTCAAGGACGTCACGCCCCTGATTGCAGACGCAGAGGGCTTCTGCGGCATGGTCGACGAGATTGCCGAGCACTTCAAGGATGCCGGCGTTACCAAGATCGTCGGCGCCGAGGCGCGCGGCTTCCTCATCGGAGCTCCCGTCGCATACCGCATGGGCGTCGGCTTCGTTCCCGCCCGCAAACCCGGCAAGCTTCCCCGCGAGGTCTACAGTCAGGAGTACGACCTGGAGTACGGCACCGACCAGCTCCAGATTCACAAGGACGCCATCAGGTCCGGCGACAAGTGCCTCATCGTCGATGATCTCATCGCCACGGGCGGCACCGCGGTCGCATGCGCCAAGCTCATTGAGCAGGCCGGCGGAGAGGTCGAGGGCTTCGCGTTCGGCCTCGAGCTGTGCTACCTCAACCCGCGCGATGTCGTGAAGAAGGACTTCCAGCAGGAGATCTTCACCATCATCCAGGTGCACTAGCGCCCGCACCACGGCGCGACATAGCGTGTCACGTCTGCAGCGAGGCTTGTCCTCGCTGCTTTTTTAGGTTAGCAGCTATGGTGGCCGTCCCACCAGAGAGGTCTTTGCATGAGAGGTTCGGACTCGGGTGGCACCCTGCTGGAGCGCCGCATGTCAAGGTGGTTCCAGGTCTACATGATTGGCGAGGGCGTGCTTGTCGGCATCGTAGGAGGGGCAATCGTCACCCTCTATCGCTACGTGCTCAGCGGCTCGGAGTCGCTCCTGAGGGTCTTCGTCGGCGTCGCGCGCGAACAGCCTGTGCTCATCGCGGCCTGGGTCGTCTGTGCACTTCTCCTCTGCGTCCTTACCTGCAAGCTGCTCGTATGGGAGCCATACACGCAAGGATCGGGCATTCCGCAGGTCGATGCTGAGGTCATGGGCCAGCTCGACATGCCGTGGTGGCGCGTCACGCTCGCAAAGTTCATCGAGGGAACGCTCTGCTGCCTCGGCGGCCTCTCGCTCGGCCGAGAGGGACCGAGCGTTCAGCTGGGCGCCATGGGCGGCAAGGCAGTCTCGAAGATCATCGGAAGGGGCAGGGGAGAAGAGCGCCTGCTTGTCACCTGCGGAGCGGCCGCGGGCATGTCAGCCGCTTTCAGCGCGCCCTTGACCGGAGTCCTCTTTGCGATCGAGGAGATCCACAAGGAGTTCACCGCGCCGTTGATCATCTCGGTGATGGCCTCGGCGGTCTCGTCCGACTTCATCGCGTCGCAGGTGCTCGGTCTGCAGCCCGTGCTCAAGTTCCCCCTCGCGCAGAGCCTCCCGCACGCGTGCTACCTCTACGTCATCGCGCTCGGCGTGCTCTGCGGCCTGCTTGGTGCCGCGCACAACAGGGGGATGTTCCTCGCAAGCGAGCGCCTGTACGCGCGCGTCGACCGCTTCCTGCCCTACGCGCGCCTGGTGGTACCCTTTGCGGCATCCGCCGTCCTGGTCTTCTTCGCACCCCAGTTTACCTGTGGTGGAGAGGAGATTCTGAAGCTCCTTGAGTCTCCGCAGGCACTGGCGGTCGCAGCTGTGGCGTTCCTCCTTATTGGAAAGTACCTTGCGACGACGCTTGCCTTTGCGTCTGGGGCGCCCGGCGGTACGCTCTTTCCGCTCTGCGTCATGGGTGCGCTCTGCGGATACCTCTTCGCAACCGTGTCTTCTCGCGTAATCGGCTTGCCGCAGGAGTTTCTGCCCAACTTCGTAGTACTGGGCATCGCGGGGCTGTTCGCATCAGTCGTGCGTGCGCCGGTTACTGCGGTCGTTCTGGCGTTCGAGCTCACCGGCTCGCTCGAGGCCCTGCTCTCGGTTTCGGTCGTGTCTGTTCTCTCGTACGTCACGGCGAACCTCACGGGCGTCGACCCGTTCTACGAGCACCTGCTCGGCAATCTCCTGGGTGCCACGCAAAACCGCAAGGAACCGGGGTCCAATGGCTCTGGCGCCACCCCGGCGGGGGAGAAGGTCCTGCACACCATAACCGTGGGAGCAGGATCCAAGGTCGAGGGCAAGCGGCTCCGCGACATCGAGTGGCCAAGCAACACGAGAATCGTCTTGATCAGCAGGGCCAACCGCGACATCACGCCAACGGGCGACACCGTACTCGAGTCGCTGGACGAGTGCCTGGTTCTAATGGATGGGTCAAGCGAGGACGAATCGTACGACAAAGTGTGGAAGATGCTCTCGAGTTCGCTCACGAGCAATTGGACTCCCAAGTCCTCCAGACTTCGAGTGCGCGTTCGAGACATCTTCGCAAACAGAAATGTCTCAGCCAACGAGTAAGGCCCTTCAAGCACGCAAAACACCGCAAAGGGAATGAGAGCCGCCCGGCCTGAAACAGATATTCGTTTCAGGCCGGGCTTTCTCCTTGGTTGAGGAAGGAATATCTTGACCTCGACGACAATTAAAGGCAAGTATCATTTATACTTTACATAAGATATATTATCACGGTTTCGTAAATACTTGAGGATGATCAGTACCCAAACGACATAGAGCCTCTGAAGGCCGCTACCTTACAGACAACAACCCGAGCTTGCAACCGTGCCAAAACGACAAGGCACGTTAACATGAAATAGTTCTGACAAAATGGTCGCCGAACACGGAGCCTGACAATGCGCAAGTTGGAATCAGCCACGACAACATCTCGACCGGCATTGCCGCACAACGACATCAAACGGCTCCAGACGCAACGATTCTTGAGCAAGTCACACACAGCACCTAACAACTATGAGAGACAATCTTAGGCAGCAGCGAACTTGTAGACGAGCATTCGCATCAACCGTTTCAGGCGATTCTGCGATGATCTCGAATATGAAACGCATCTCAAAGCCGGTATTGCCATCGGAACGCAATGGCTATCAACAAGTTAGACTTGTTACCAATAATTGTCTTTCTACCTGCACAAATACAAACGAGCCATTCTAAGGCGCTTTGAGGCCCTAGATATTTCTAATCGACTAGTTATGCCTCATGAATCAACGGGCCCAGCGGCGTCAACTGCTCCAGACTAAGAACAGGTTAGAGCAAACTGCTTCTCCCCGATTGGTGGCGTTCGGAAACTACTACTTTACATAATACGATAACTATCATCCAAAGCGGGAGAACTCCGTCGAGCGTCTCCCCGGCCGTTTATTAAGAAAGTTAGATTTACGAGCGACGCGAGCCTAACCTTCGATGGGCTGCCCCAAATATGCCGCCACGCTGGTCGCGGCAATCGCTCCATCAGACGCTGCGGTCACAATCTGACGTAGAGGCTTTTGTCGAATGTCTCCTGCCGCGAACAGTCCAGTCGTCGAGGTTGCCATGCGCTCGTCCGTAACGATGTAGCCCGCTTCGTCTACTTGTACGAGACCTCGAAGCAGCTCGGAAGCCGGCACGCGGCCGACGAACACGAAGACGCCGAACGAGCCTTCACCGTAGCTCTCAGTAACGACCTCGTCGGTGACGTTGTCCCTGAATGAGATAGACTTCGGCAGGTTGTCGCCGTCGACCGCAACCACGCTAGTGTTGAAGCGGATCTCGATCTTTTCATTCTGCTCAACCTGCATTGCGACCGCAGCCTGCGCACGCAGGTGATCCTTGCGAACGACCATCGTCACCTTGTCGGCAAACTTGGTGAGGAATAACGCCTCCTCAGCAGCGGAGTTGCCGCCGCCGATGACAAAGACATGCTTGCCGCGATAGAACATGCCGTCGCAGGTTGCGCAGTACGAGACCCCGTGCCCCTTAAACTTAGCCTCGCCCTCGAAGCCGGCCGCACGCGGCGAGGCGCCACCGGCGACGATGACAGCCTTGGAATGATAGGTGTCCTGAGGCGTCACAACCTCAAAGATGCCGTCATCAAGCCGAGAGACACTCTCGACGTTCTCCAGGCGAATCGTGGATCCAAGGTCAATTGCCTGCTTTTGCATGGCTTCCACCAGCGAATACCCATCGGCGTTCGGGACCCCGGGATAATTGTCAACCTCGCTCGTAAGCACGACCTGACCGCCAACCGATTCCTGTTCGAGCACCACACCGGACAGCATGGCCCTTTGCGCGTAGATGGCCGCAGAAAGGCCGGCAGGACCGGCGCCTATGACGACAAGGTCCAGCAACTCAGTAGAGCTCATAGTGACCTCCATTCGATCTAATTCTCATCCTAAAATCACTCTACCCTCTCGCAATTTTAAATCGCGTACAAACAAATCGGCCCCACGCAAAATGCATGAGACCGATAATGCAAACTAAAGTCTTTGCCCTGAAAATAGAGGCTCGACGCGCGACACGTTGATGCTACTCAATCTCCGCAACGGAAGACTCAGGTTCGACTGCATCGTCCTTCGCCTTGGGAAGGATGAGGTTCATGATGATGCCGACGAGAGCGGAGGTCGCCATACCAGGAAGGGTGTAGTCCCCCACCGGAATCGCGATACTCGACGTCTCCATGCCGACACCCAAAATGATGACGACGGATGCGATCATCAGGTTGCGGTTCTGGTCGAAGTCGACGTTGTTGGTGACCAGCATGCGAAGGCCATTGGATGCGATGAGGCCGAACAGCAGGAGACTAACGCCGCCCATGACGGGAACAGGAATCGAGTTGATAAAGGCCGCGAGCTTCGGACAGAAGCCACCGACGAGCAGCGCGAAGCCAGCCGCATACCAGAACACCTGCGTGGAGTAAACGCGCGTGACGCTCATGACGCCAATGTTCTCGGCATACGTCGTGGTAGGCGTGCCACCAAGAAGGCCGGAGATGACGGTGGAGATGCCGTCGCCAGCAAGAGAGCGAGGAAGCATGTCGCGGTAGTCCCTGCCGACGATCTCGCCCACCGCAAGGAGATGGCCGATGTGTTCGATAACGACCACAAGGGCAACGGGCGCGATCAGAGCAATCGCACCCGGGTCAAAGTGCGGTGTCTGGATGGGCGGAAGACCAATCCAAGGAGCGTCGATGACGCCCTGGAAGTCGACGAGCCCAAGCGGCATCGAGATGAGGTAGCCGACGATGATTGCCAGAAGAATGGGCAGCGTGCCGACAAGTCCCCCCATGCCCGAGAAGATGACGGCCGCGCAAAGTGTGATTGCCGCAACGATAGCACCCTCGGCGACGAAAGAGTCAGTCGAGGAGTAGAGCGCCATCTTGGCAGCGGTCGCCGAGAGTCCGACGCCGATGACGATCATTACGGCAGCGACGAGAACGGGCGGAAGCAGGCGGTCAAGCCAGCCGGTGCCGACGAGCTTGATAATGCCTGCGACCGCAAGGAAGACGAGACCCGCGACGACGACGCCGGACAGGGCGGTGTGCAGGCTGCCCGTAGCGGCAACTGCGGCGAGGATGGGGCTGATGAAGGCAAAGGAGCTCCCCAGGTAGCTAGGAATCTTGTTCCTGGTCACGAGGAGGTAGCAGATGGTGCCGATGCCGGAGCACATGATGGCGACGTTGGGATTTAGTCCGACGAGGACGGGAACGAGAACCGTCGAGCCAAACATACTCATCATGTGCTGGATGCCAAGGGGAATGGCCCTTCCAACAGAGACGCGGTCACTGACGCCAATGACCTCGCGTTCTTTTTCAGCCATTAAGAATCCTTTCGAATCAGGGACGGACAGGACAGTCGTTGTGACATGTCCAATGGGATAACTGACCGCTAGGCAACCAGGAAGTAGACCGCGAACGCAATCGCAGCGACCCACATGAGAGGCTTGATCTGCCTGACCTTTCCGGTGGCAATGGCAACGACTATATAGGCGATGAAGCCGAGACCGATACCGGAGGACATGGAGTACGTGAGGGGGATGCCAGCGATAGAAAGGAATGCGGGGATGCCCTCAAGCAAGTCACTCCAGTCAATAGCAGTGACCTCAGACATCATCAGATAGCCGACATAAACGAGGGCACCGCAAGTGGCCGCACCGGGGACAACAGCAATGACCGGCGCAAAGAACGCGCAGACAATGAAGAAGAGGCCACAGAAGATCGAGGAGAGGCCAGTGCGGCCGCCATCGGCGGCGCCGGAGGCGGACTCGACGAACGTGGTGACAGAAGAGGCGCCAAGGAGGCCACCGACCCAAGCCGCACACGAGTCGACGATGAGGATGGAGCGGATGTCCTCGACGTTGCCGTTCTCATCGAGGAACTCGCCGTCCTTGGCGACTGCCATGGCAGTACCCATCGTGTCGAAGAAGTCGGACATCATGAGCGAGAATGCAGTCACAAGAAGGGCTGGGGTGGCAATGACCTTGGCGATACCCATGACACCCTCGGAGTCAGCCTGAAATGGAGCACCAAAGGCCGTGAAGTCGGGAAGCGAGAAGACACCTTGCGGCGTGCCGGTAATGCCCAGGGGAATGCCGCTCACGACGGCGACGATGATGCCGAGGAGCAGAGCACCCTTGACGTCAAACGCGACGAAGATGATGGTCGCGACGATGGAAATGACACCGACGATAAAGGACGGCTGGGTAACCTGGCCCAACGCAAGGAGCGTGTCGCCATTGCCCGTGATGATACCGGCATTCGAAAGGCCGATCATAGCGACGAAAATGCCGATGCCGACCGAAATTGCATGACGAAGCGAGACGGGAATCGCGTCCATGATCGCCTGGCGAAGGCCGCAGAGGACGAGTAAGAGAATGACGATGCCCTCAACGAGGACGATGCCCATGCCCGCGTGCCAATCGCCACCGCAGAGCGTCGTGGTGGCGACCGCCACCATGGAGTTGAGCCCGAGGCCCGAGGCGAGGGCAATGGGACGGTTTGAGAACAGGCCCATGATAATCGTCATGATGCCGGCGCCGAAGCAGGTGCTGGTAATGGTGGCGGAGATGGGGACCCCAGCGCCAGAAAGGATGAGGGGGTTCAGCGCAATGATATAGGACATCGCGAGGAACGTGGTCAGACCCGCACGCAGCTCCTGGGTCGCAGACGACCCACGCTCGGCCGCCTTAAAGAACTTCTCCATCGAATGCTTTTCCTTCCTTGTAGCTCGAAACACAGAAATAATCGCCCGATCGGATAATCCGAACGAGCGACTTATTCAACGGCTAGACACCGCTTGAACCAAATCCCCCGGTCCCCCTGTCAGTCGAATCAAGCTCTTCGACCTCGACGAGATTAACGACCGGAACCTTTTGAATAACAAGTTGGGCGATTCGTTCGCCCCTAGAGATGCTAATGGGATTCTCCCCATCAAGGTTAACGGCACAAAGCTTGAGCTCACCACGATAGTGCGCATCGATGAGGCCCGGCGCATTGGCCATCGAAAGGCCCTCTCGATAGGCAAGCCCGCTTCGGGGCAGGACAAAACCGGCATATCCCTCGGGAATCGCGATTGCGAGACCAGTGGAGATGAGGCGACGCTCAAGGGGCTGGAGGACGACATCCTCGTTGGAGCGAAGGTCGAGCCCAGCATCGCCCTCGTAGGCGTACGTGGGAAGCTCAACCTCGTGGTCGAGTCTCATAATGGGAAGATTGATGCGCTCGCTACTCATTAGCCAGGCTCCTCAGCTCCTCGTTGAACTCATCCACGTCCTTGAAGTCGCGATAGACAGACGCAAAGCGAACGTAAGCGACCTTATCCACATCGATAAGACGTTGAAGCACGAGTTTGCCGATCTCCTGGGAGGGCACCTCGGTAATACCGTTGTCCCTGAGGTAGGACTCGATGTCGTCAATGAGATTGTTCAGGTCCTCGAGCGCCACGTTGCGCTTGACAGTAGCAGTAACGAGACCGCGCATAAGCTTCTGGCGCTCGAAGGTCTCCTTGGAACCATCCTTCTTGACCACGAGGATGGGCATTTCCTCGCGACGCTCATATGTCGTAAAACGGGTGCCGCACTTGATGCACTCACGACGACGACGAATCGCATCGTTGCTCTCGGAAGGGCGAGAGTCAACGACCTTCGACTCATCGCATCCGCATTTGGGACAGCGCATATTCCTCCTCATACATTAAACAGTACGAAAGGTATCACACTATCCAGCACGTGAAGCATCAATGCAGAAAACTGACCAGATAACCCACTAAAAAGAGCACGCGAAAGCTAAGCAGGCACGACGAGCGCCTGACCGACGGAAAGGTTAGACTGCTCGAGGCCGTTGGCCTCGATGATCCAGTCAGCAACGGAACGGGTCGAAGCACCCTCGACCGGATGTTGCTCGGCAATCGTCCACACACTGTCGCCAGAGGAAACCTCCACGGTCTGACGGGAGACGTTGGAGAAGGGGGCAGAAAGACGCTGGGCCCTGAGAGTCGAGCCCAGAGCCATGGCCCCCAGGAGCATAAGAGACGCGGTAACGAACACGAGAAGCGACCCCACGCACTTCGGCGAAGCGGCAGCGGGAGCCTCAGGCACGAAGTCGGCACGACGACCGCCGCAAGACGAACCCTCAACAAGAATGAGGCGCCGGCGTTCCACGGGCTTGAGGGCAAGGTTACCGTCGACCGCATATGCGCAGGATGCGTTGTTCATTTCTATCCCCTTTCGAATTTGTTGACCTCATTGTGACGAGAGGATCGGACAACAATTCGAACGCACGAATTGGAACACATGTACTACTATATATAGAACAAGCGTACGGTCAAGCAATAATCGAACATTTGTTTGTCTAATTCCATCCGTTCGCGTAAAATAGGGGAAACGAAGGAGGGAATCATGTCCAGAGACAAACTGAGCAAGCGTCAGCAGGCAATCTACGACTTCATCTGCGACTACACGACTGAACACGGCTATCCGCCATCGGTGCGCGAGATTGGCGTTGCCGTCGGCCTGGCTTCGCCGTCAACCGTCCACATGCACCTCAAGGTTCTGCAGGAGCGCGGCCTCATCAAGCGTGACTCCAAGAAGCCGCGCACCATCGAGGTCGTTGAGGAAGACACCGAGTCGACAGACAAGGTCGCCAGGGTCACGCAGGATCTCGAGGACGGCTCGGTCTCTCTCCCCCTCGTCGGCCGCGTGGCCGCGGGAACGCCCATCCTCGCCGAGCAAAACGTGGAGGACAGCTTCAGACTTCCGACCAGCATCGTCGGCGACGCGAGTTCCTTCGTGCTTCGCGTCCGTGGGCAGTCTATGATTAACGCCGGCATTCTCGACGGTGACTACATTGTCGTGAAGCAGCAGGACGACGCCCGTGACGGCGAAATCGTCGTTGCGCTCATCGACGACTCTTCGACCGTGAAGACCTTCTATCGCGAGAAGGACAGGATCAGGCTCCAGCCCGAGAACGACACCATGGACCCGATCTACGTCGACAACCCGAAGATCCTGGGGCGTGTAACCGGACTCTTCAGGTCAATCTAGTCGAGCCGAGGTCAAGTTGGTCGATATCAAGGATGCGAACCGAATCGAACGAGCGAGGCTCTACGACACTATCAGAGGGCTGTCGGTCATATCGATGGTCCTTTTTCACTTCTGCTACGACCTCAAGTACATCATGGGAATCGACCTTCCGTTCTTCCGGCCGCCGACGCAGGACGTCTGGCGATGCACCATATCGTGGACGTTTATCCTGCTAGCCGGAATGATGTGCAACTACTCGCGCAACAACCTCAAGAGGTCAGCAAAGTACCTCGCCGTCGCCCTGCTGATATTCGTCGTGACGAGCGTGGCTGCCGTCGACACACCAATCAGCTTTGGAATCATCTACTGCATGGGCGCCTGCACCTTGACAACCGCCGTACTGGAGCGCACTGGCGTAAGGCCTCCGGGGTGGATGGGCGTCGTGCTTCTTGCCGCGGCGTTTATCGTCTGCCTGAACCTGCAGGAGGGAATCATAGGCCTGGGCGCAAATGCCCTCCGCCTGCCTAGGGCGCCATACGAAGCGGGCTGGCTGTCGTGGCTGGGATTTCCTGGCCCCCGCTTCGCGTCGGGGGACTACTACCCCCTTCTCCCCTACCTCTTCCTCTATCTTTCCGGCTGGGGAGCCGGCGCGAAGGTGAAGGAGAGCAAGACGACTTCAGCCGTGCTCTCATGCGGCATCGGACCGCTCGAGGTTGTGGGCAGGCGACCGCTGCCCATCTACGTGGCGCACCAGCCAATCTTGCTCATCTTGGCGGATGCAATAGCACGCTTCGCATAACGCATGCGGCGACCCCGGCGCCAAGGCGCGGGCGAAAGCCTACAAGGCGTCGCCTTCGATCTCGTAGGGCCTGAGCGTTTCTCGCATGCGCTTCGAGGCCTTGGCCGTAACCAGAAGGCCACCCTGCTCGTATGACTCGCGAAGGACTTGGCAGCGCTCGTGGACAAGCTTCATGAGCAGTCCCTTCTCGTAGGGGATCAGCGCGGTCACGGTCTCGTCTCCGGCAGATGCCTCCTGCACGATCCTGTAAGTGAGGGAGCGGATCCCCTCCCCCGTCATCGCCGATATGAAGACGGCGTCATGATTGCTAAGTGCCAGAGCCTCGCGTTCGGAGACGGACAGTAGGTCGCACTTGTTGTAGACCAGCACCGACGGAACGCTCGCGGAGTCGATCTCCTCCAGGATGGCGCGAACGGCGGCTATTTCCTTCGAGGCGTTGGGGTCGCTCGCGTCAACAATCAGCAGGATGAGGTCCGCGGCAGAGACCTCGGCCAGGGTGGACTTGAACGAACGGACGAGCATCGTCGGGAGCTTCTGGATGAATCCGACGGTGTCGGTAATAGTGATCTTTCGTCCCTCTTCGAGCTCGAGCGAGCGTGTGGTCGGGTCGAGCGTCGCGAAGAGCTCGTCCTTAACGTAGACGCCAGCCCCTGTCAGGTGGTTGAGGAGCGTGGATTTTCCTGCGTTCGTATATCCGACCAGTGAGACGCGATACACGCCAGAGTCCCAACGCGCCTTGCCCTGGGTACGGCGTCTGACGTCGACTTGCTCGAGCTCCTTGCGAAGCCACGAAATGCGCTTCCTGACGAGTCGGCGGTCGACCTCGAGCTGGCTTTCGCCCTGCCCAAACCTGCTGCCGATGCCACCTCGGGTCTGCTCGCCCACAAGGTGGCTCCACATGCCACGGAGACGAGGGAGCACATACTGAAGCTGGGCAAGCTGAACCTGAAGGCGTCCCTCGCGCGTGCGGGCATGCTCTCCGAAGATGTCGAGGATGAGGGCGGTCCTGTCGATCACCTTCACGGGCTCTCCGACAAGTCTCTCAAGGTTCGACTGCTGAGAAGGACTCAGTTCGTCGTCGAATATGACGACGTCGATGTCAAGCGCCCTCACGAGCCGGGCGAGCTCATCCGCCTTACCACTGCCAATGAACGTCCTGGGAACCGGCGCGTCAAGACGCTGCACGATAGTCCTGACCACAACGGCGCCGTCAGTCTGCGCAAGGCGCTCGAGCTCAGCGAGCGACTCCTCGATGCTCCATTCGCCCTTGCCGAAGTCGACGCCGACGAGGATGGCACGCTCGGGACGAAAAGCAGTCTCGTAATGCTTGAACCTTCCCATGCTAGTCGCGCTCCCCCAAGCTCTCCAGAACGGCGTCTGCCGCCGCAAACGTGTCCATCGCATCCATGTCTAGCCAGCTGACGCGCCCGTCTCGCCTGAACCAGGAAAGCTGTCTCTTGGCATACCTGCGCGAGCGAGTCTTGATTGTTTCGACGGCCTCGTCCAGGGAGCAAACCCCGTCCAAGTAGTCAAGAATCTCCTTGTAGCCGATTGCCTGGCGGGCAGTTGCGGATGAGCCGAGCCCGCGGTCGAGAAGCGCCTCAACCTCAGCGAGCAGTCCCTGCTCCATCATGAGGTCGACGCGCTCGTTGATGCGCCTGTAGAGTCTCTCGCGGGACATCGCGAGTCCGAAAATGCGGGCGTCGTAGAAGGGTTTGCACTCGTGAAGGCCCTTGTGATGCTCGGCATACGAGACCCCGCCCTCGAGCATCTCGAGGGCGCGAACGACGCGACGCGTGTTGTTGGGGTGAATCAGCGCGGCGCTTGCCGGGTCGCGCGCGCTCAGGAGCGCGTACAGTGCCTCAGAGCCCTCCTGCTCCAGATAACGCTCATAGCGCTCGCGGGCGGGACTCTCGGTCGCGCCGGCGGGAAACTCCATGCGATCGACGACAGCATTGAGGTACAGGCCCGTACCGCCGCATAAGATGGGCAGCCTGTGCGCGCAAAGGAGATCGTCAATGCAGACGCGCGCGCCGCGCTGGAAGAGACGGACCGAATAGTCGTCGCCGACGTCGGCGACGTCAATCATCAGGAGCGGCGCACGTCTCTCCTCCACGGGAGTCTTGGCCGTACCGACGTCCATCCCGCGATATACCTGCATGGCGTCGACCGATATGACGCTGGTCGCCAGCCTGACGGCAAGCTCGTCCGCGAGGGCGCTCTTGCCGGAGGCGGTCGGCCCCACAATGGCAACGACCAGAGGGCGGCTCATCGAGGATCGCCGACGAGCGCGCCGCGCAGGTACCAGGTTCTGGCCTCGGAAACGTGGACGTCGCACATCTTGCCGACATACTCGCCGGCGGTGTGACCCTCGGGAAGCGAAAAGAGCACGGTCTGGTTCTTCTCGCTGTGTCCCACCAAGACGGAGTCATCCTTCTTGGATGTGCCCTCCACGAGGGAGGTAACGACCTTGTCATAGTCGACCTGGTTCGCCTCGTGGGCCAGCTCGTCAACGAGCGACGCAAGGCGATCGAAGCGATTCTGAATGACGGAGCGAGGGGTGTCATCTTCGATTTTGGCGGCCGGGGTGCCAGGCCGCCTGGAGTAGATGAAGGTGTACGCAGACGAGAAGCCAACCTCGCGAACGAGGCTCATCGTGTCGAGGAAGTCCTCCTCCGTCTCGCCAGGGAAGCCGACGATGATGTCGGTAGAGAGGAAGAGGCCCGGGATGGCCGCCTTGAGGTCCTTCGCAAGGCGCAGGTACTCGTCGCGGTCATAACTACGGTTCATGGCCTTAAGGATGCGCGAAGAGCCGGACTGGACCGCTAGGTGGAGGTGAGGCATCACGTTGGGCGTCTCAGCCATGGCTGCGATGGTCTCGGCCGAAAGGTCCTTGGGGTTCGACGAGGTAAAGCGGATTCGCTCGACGCCCGTGGCACCGACAGCCCTTAGGAGCTCCGCGAAGCGAGGCTCGCCATAGAGGTCACGGCCATAGGAGTTTACGTTCTGGCCCAAGAGCGTGATCTCGCGCACGCCGTCCGCGACAAGGCTCTCGCACTCGGCGACGATCCGCTCGAACACTCGGCTCTTCTCGCGCCCTCGAACGTACGGGACGATGCAGTAAGAGCAGAAGTTGTTGCAGCCGGTCATGATGGGCACCCAGGCGTGAAAGCGCTGCGCCCTGTGGCTGGGGAGGTCGGCGGAGAAGCCGCGGCCCTCCTCGACGACGTCGACGAAAACGCCATCGCCCTTCTCCTCGAAGGCACTGACAAGAAGTGCCGGAAGTTCTGCCAGGGCGCTCGTACCGAACACGACATCGACATTGGGCACGTGCTCCTTGAGCGCCTCGCCGTCGCGCTGAGCAATGCATCCGCCGATGGCGACCACGCGACGTCCAGAGGGGGCGGCAGGCAGACGGACCAGATTCGAAGCCTCGCCATACAGGTGGGTGTCAGCCTTCTCCCTGACCGAGCACGTCATGAAAACGACGACGTCAGCCTCGGCGGGACCCTCCACCTGGACGCAGCCGCAGTCATCAAGGAGACCTGCGACCCTCTCGGAATCATGGAGGTTCATCTGACATCCGAAAGTGCGGACGAAGTAGGTCTTCCCTACAAGCTGCTTGACTCTAGACACTAAGAAACCAACTCCGAGCTGCTGCTGTCGTCCGCAGAGCCGGTCTGCGGAACAATGCGATGTACGTACACGGCAATCCTGATGGCCGTACGGCTGTCGCCGTTAATGATTATGTCTGCAAACGTGGGAGCACAAGAGATGTCGACTCCCGTGGGAATCAGGAAGCCCCTGGCGATGGCAACAGCCTTTATCGCCTGATTGACGGCCCCAGCGCCAATTGCCTGAAGATTGACGGGGACCCCGTCCTTTACCATGCCAGCGATAGCGCCTGCCACAGAAGCGGGCGACGACTTGCTGGAGACCTTAAGGAACTCCATGTGATACTCCCGGGTGCGTTTCTAGTCTTGCGGTGCGATGGTTTTGGTACTCAATTACAAACAATTATCTTACAGTTTAGCTTCAGATATGAGGGGCTGACAAGCTAGTCGCCCTCGTCAATCTCAAAAGTAACAGTAATCTTGTTGCGCGTCACCCTAATCTTCGGGTCAGCGGCAAGACACAGGTAGTACTTGTCGGCGATAGACGAGAAATCCCTCTCCATCACGCGCGAGAAGTTCTCGAGGTCCTCGACGGAGACCTTGAGCCCCCTGCGGTCCTTCTGGAGGTCGACCTCCTTGGGATCGGGCGACCCCTTATGCGTGAGACGTGAGAAGACGCTGCGAAGGGGCTTGACCTGACCGCTCACGATGCGGTGCGCGGTGCGCTCGGACATGTCGAGCCCAAGGCCCCGAGAGACCTCGAAGAGCTCGGAGGCGTCCGCGGCAACGGCGAAGCGCTCAAGCACGGGGAGCTCGGAGAGCGTATCGACGAAGAGAAGGTCGGAACCTCCCAGGGAGGGCTTCACCCTCCTGCGTGCAGTCGCCGCGATCTCAGCAGGCGAACCAACATACACCTCGCACCTACCGCGCTCCTCGAGGGCGAACTCGCAGCAGGTGCGAATGATGTTGTGGGGACCGCGCACGACGGACTGGTTGCCGTCATCGTCGCTGCCCAGAGATGGCCACGTGGACTGGTCCGCCCTCTCGCGAACCTTCTCGACATCCGTCACGACCTTGATGGACGACCCCTTGCCGGGAGCCGAGTCCACGACGCGAGCGGACTCGGCGTTCTCCTTCACCGAGAAGAGCGCCATTCCGCGACCATGCACGCCCCAGCGGTCCATATGGACGCTCTCGAGCTTTGAGGTGACGCGCGCATCGAAGATCCTGTCCTGCATGGACTCGGGAACCCCAGAGCCATCGTCGAGGATGGTCAGCTTTCGCGTGGAGCCGTCCCTGAATGTCGCGACGAAGATGCGGCGGGCACCTGCGTCGCGAGAGTTCCTCAGCATCTCGACGACAACGTCTTCGATGCAGCGGATGTCGTGCTTTGCCTGACGGCGCTCCGCTTCGGAAACGCGAAGCTTTACGAAGCCGTCGCCAAAGTTCTCCTCGACACGCAGAGAGCGCTCGCCTCCCATGGAGGCAACGAAGTCAACGAGGTCGCTTGTCATACGAACGCGCCCAAGCTACTTCGCGACGTCGACGGCACGGGACTCGCGGATGACCACGACGCGAACCTGGCCGGGATACTCCATCTCGTCCTCGATCTGTTTGGCGATGTCGTGGGCAAGGACCGTCGCCTCGGAGTCGGAGATCTTCTCGGGCTGGACCATGACATGGAGCTCGCGACCGGCCTGCATAGCGTAGGTGCGCTCAACGCCCTCATGGGCATTGGAAATCTCCTCAAGCTTCTCAAGCCTCTTGATGTAGTTCTCGGCAGACTCGCGACGTGCACCGGGGCGTGCAGCGGAAATGGCGTCGGCAGCCTGGACCAGGACGTCAAGGACGGTATCGGGCTCGACGTCGGCGTGGTGTGCCTCGACAGCGTGAACGATCTCGCGACGCTCGCCGTAGCGGCGGCAGAGGTCGGCGCCGATGACGGCATGGGGACCCTCGACCTCGTGGTCAATGGCCTTGCCCAGGTCATGGAGAAGGCCGGCTCGCTTGGCGATGGCCTCATCAAGACCGAGTTCGGATGCCATGATGCCGCAAAGAGCGGAGACCTGAATGGAGTGCTGAAGGACATTCTGGCCAAAGGAGGTGCGGTACCTCAGTGCGCCAAGCGTCTTGATGAGCTCGGGGTGCAGGTCGTGGATGCCGGCATCGAAGGCAGCCTGCTCGCCAGCCTCCTGGACGCGCTCGTTGACGAGCTTCTCAGCCTTCTTGTACATCTCTTCGATACGCGCGGGGTGGATGCGCCCGTCAGCGATGAGATTCTCGAGGGCAACGCGGGCGGTCTCCCTGCGGACAGGATTGAAACTCGAGAGGACAACCGTCTCGGGAGTATCGTCGATGACCAGCGAGACACCGGAGACCTGCTCGAAGGTGCGGATGTTTCGCCCCTCGCGGCCGATGATGCGCCCCTTGAGGTCATCGGAGGGAATGTGGACGGACGTGACGGTAATCTCACCGGCCTGGTCGGCAGCGCAGCGCTGGATGGCAGTGCTCACGATCTCGCGCGCGGTCTTGTCGGCCTGAGCGCGGATCCTCTGCTCGGAGTCCCTGATGATCTGGGCCTCGTCCCGGACGACCTCGTTTCGCACGCGATCGAGAAGCTCGCGGTGGGCGTCGTCGCGAGAGAGGTCTGCGATACGCTCGAGCTCGGAGGTCTGACGGGCGAAGAGGTCGTTGACCTCGTTCTGGCGGCGGTCGATCTGGCCCTGCTGGCTGGAGAGCTGGTGCTCCTTGCGATCGAGCGCGTCGTTGCGACGGTCGAGGGACTCCTCGCGCTGCATGATGCGATTCTCCATCGACTGGAGCTCCTGGCGCCTCTTGCGCTCGTCAGCCTCGCTCTGATTCTTGAGCTGGAGGATCTCCTCGCGCGCCTCGACGAGTGCGGACTTCTTCGCCGTAGCCGCATCCTTCTCGGCGGCATCAACGATCTTGGCAGCCTCGCTCTTGGCGTCCTCGAGGGTGCGGTTCGCCTCCTGGATCTTCGAGTTGCTGCCGCTCGTGGCGATGAAGTACGCGGCAACTGCACCGATGACCAGGCACACAAGCCCGATGACAATTTCCATAGTTCACTCCTCAGATGATTAGATTGCATAAAGTCTGTTCAGGAAACCGCCAGCATACGCAGCGGAACCCGCCATCTGAGGCGAATCTCGTCCCAAGGAGGTGCATTGTCTGGAATAAAAAAGATAAACAACGCCTGTCGACGAGCCCGACAAACGAGAAATACTCAAATGACGATTAAATCCTAGGTTGAATACCGAAAACTGTCAAACATGCACGGCGAGTAGCGTCGCCAAACGTACCAAATACACGAAAGAATCGTGCTAGACGAACCAAGAAACGCATTATCCGAGAAGCGTACCCTCGTCCTTCAGGCGGGAGGCGACATCAGATGCAACGGAATACGAGAAACCGCGACCAATCAAATAGCGAACGGCCTTAGCGTAAGGGTCCCTTCCAGAGAAGCGCCTGCGAGACGCAAGCTCGTAAGCACGCTCCGCCTCGTTGGTCGCGTCGAAGTAAGAGTCAGGCCAGCCTTCGAGCGTCTCAACATCAACGCCCCTTCGGGAAAGCTCACGCTCAATCCGAAGCTCGCCCCAACCGGAGGAGATCTTTGACCTGATAAAGACGTCCGCATATCGCGAGTCGTTCAGGACGCCGACCTCAACCATCCTCTCCACAACAGACTTGACCACGTCGGATGGGTACCCGTCGCGCTGGAGGCGTAGAGTAAGCTCGGAGGTCGAGTAGTCCCTGCGGTTGATGAGGCCCTCTACGCGCTTGCGGCATTCGGTCTCCTCAAGCCAGGACAACTGAAAGATAAGCTCGGCACGTGAGTCAGGAAGCGACTCTCCGTCCTTCCTGTGACGGGCGAGGACCTTCGCGACCGAAACGGGCACGAAGAGCTCCTCATGCCCACAAGACTCCGAATCAACGCAGATGGAGGCCTTGGGCTTATAGAAAGTGGAGCGTGAGCCTTTGGAGCCAGGAAGGGAAACGCTCCACTCAAACGAACCAGATGAACCCATCGCGACTACTTCGCCTCAGCGGTGTCCGAGAGGGCAACTGGAACGCCGACAGGCTCGTCACCAAAGTCAAGGCCGCACGCCACCCGTACCTTGTGGTCGATCTCCTCGCGAAGGTCGGGGTTGCTGGCCAAAAAGGCCTTGGCAGCCTCCCTGCCCTGGCCAAGCCTCTCCGTCTCGTAGGTGAACCATGCGCCGCTCTTGTTGACGACGTCCAGGTCGACAGCCATGTCCAGGATGGAGCCCTCCTTGGAGATACCCGTGCCGTACATGATGTCGAACTCGGCCTGCTTGAAGGGAGGAGCGACCTTGTTCTTGACGACCTTGACCCTCACCCTATTGCCGATGACGTCGCCGTCTTTCTTGATCGAATCGATCCTGCGGATGTCCATGCGAACCGAAGAGAAGAACTTGAGGGCACGTCCACCGGGCGTCGTCTCGGGGTTGCCGAACATGATGCCGATTTTCTCGCGGAGCTGGTTGATGAAGATGCAGGTCGTCTTGGACTTAGAGAGCGAGCCTGCAAGCTTGCGGAGCGCCTGGCTCATAAGGCGAGCCTGGAGGCCGACGGTGGTGTCGCCTATCTCACCCTCGATCTCGGCGCGCGGGACGAGCGCGGCGACCGAGTCAACGACCACGACGTCGATGGCACCGGAGCGAACAAGCATGTCACAGATCTCGAGTGCCTGCTCGCCGGTATCGGGCTGAGAGATGAGGACCTCGTCGATGTCGACGCCGATGCGGGCGGCGTAGCCGGGGTCAAGCGCGTGCTCGGCATCGATAAAAGCCACGACACCGCCCATAGCCTGGGCCTCGGCGAGGATCTCGAGTGAAAGCGTCGTCTTGCCCGAGGACTCGGGGCCGTAGATCTCGATGATGCGCCCACGCGGAACGCCACCGATACCCAGGGCGGCGTCCAAGGCCAAAGAACCGGTAGGGATGGCTTCGATGTCGAGGTCTACGCCGCCGTCACCGTACTTCATGATTGCGCCCTTGCCAAACTTCTTGACGATCTCGGACGTGGTGGCGTCGATCATCTTGTCGCGCTCTTCGCCGTAGGTCTTCTCGTGCACAGCGCGTGCGGATCCCTTGCTCTTGGCCATAATCACTCCCAATTCGAAAGACTACCGAAATAGTAGTCGAACACCCGTTCGGTGTCAAACCATGCTTCCAGTTAAGCAAATTGGACTTGCGGGAAACTGACCCAGCGAGAGGGGTTAGAAGCTGCGCGCACAAAGTCGCAGCTTCTACTAGGCAAGCGCGTCTTTCAGCATTGTGAGGGCGACAAAGGTCGCCTTGCGCCTCACCTGGTCGCGATTTCCGGAGAAAAGATGCAGCTCGCTCTTCGTCGACCCAACAGATGCGATTCCGAACCAAACGGACCCCACCGGCTTATTCGGCTCGGCGCCTGTCGGTCCCGCAATCCCCGTGACCGAAACGGCAACGTCGCAGGAGAGAACAAGACGCGCACCAGCGGCCATGGCCTCGGCACACTCAGAGGAGACCGCACCGATGCCGGGCGTATCAAGAATGTCGCTCGAGACACCGAGGACGTCGTGCTTCACCCCTATCGCATAGCTCACGACGCCACCCCTAACAGTGGCCGAGGAGCCTGAGACCGAGGTGAGGGCCGCAGCGACAAGCCCTCCGGTGCAGGACTCCGCGGTGCCGACAAGGCTGCCGGAGGATACTCCAAGCAAAACGACCTCCTCCGCAAGGCGAGAGAGGTCGTCGTCGGAAGGAAGCTCTATGTCCGAGTCGGAAAGCGACAAGCTACTCACCCTCCGTAATGAAAGCCCAGCTCTTTACGAAGTAATCAATGCCGCTCCAGGCAGTCAGGACGACGGCGGCGAGCAGCAGGACGTACGAGATGACGGAAAGACCCGACGCGAGGACACCGGCGGGAAGAGAGCGTAGCAGCATGAGACCGGAAAGCGAGACCATGGTAGTCGCAGTCTTCCACTTGCCGAGGTTGGACGCGGCGATGACGGTGCCCGCGGAAGCCACGACCATGCGCAGGCCAGAAACAAGGAACTCGCGCGAGACGATGACGAGCAGCACCCACGGAGACGTCATGCCCTTCTCCAAAAAGAAGCAAAGCGCGACGATGACAACGAGCTTGTCGGCGATGGGGTCCAAGAACTTACCGAAGGTGGTCACCTCTCCCCTGCTGCGCGCAAGGTAACCGTCGAGCTTGTCCGTAAGGGAGAGCAGGATAAAGAAAACGGCCGAGAAGAGCGCGGCAAACGAGACCGAAGAGCCATCCGAGGCGGGGCACAGCTCGGCCACGGCAAGCCAGACGGGAACGAATATGACGCGGACGCTGGTGACAACGTTTGCAGGCGTCCAGATAGATTTGTTGGAACTCATGAACTAACTACTCCCCAATGATCTCGCCAACAAGCTCATAGCAGAAGGAATCGACCAGCTTGACGCGAACGACGTCACCCACGGAGGCCTCGCCCTCGGCGATGTGGACCGCGCCGTCGCAGTCGGGAGCCTGGAACCAGGTGTGACCGATGAGCTCGACGCCGTCGTCGGTCTCCTCGACGCCGTCGATGATGACATCGGCCTCCTCTCCCACGTGCTTTGCGGTGGCAGCAAAGCCCATCTCCTCCGCGACATCCAGAAGCTGCTGGGCGCGGTCGAGCTTGACGTCCTCGCTCACCTGATTGGCCATCTTGGCCGCGGCCGTGCCGTCCTCCTGCGAGTAGGAAAACACCGAGGTATAGTCGAACTCCTGCTCGGTGACGAAGGAAAGAAGCTCGTCGAACTGGTCGTCGGTCTCGCCGGGGAAGCCGACGAGACCCGTCGTCCTGAGCACCATGCCGGGAATCTCGCTGCGAAGCTTATCGAAGACGGCACGCAGCTGTTCGAGAGACCCGGAGCGGTTCATCGACTTGAGGATCTTCTCGTCGCAGTGCTGAACGGGTATGTCGATGTAGTTCAGGACCTCAGGCGTGTCGCGAATCGCTGCGATAAGGTCGTCCGTCATGCCCTCGGGCTGGAGGTACAGCACGCGAACCCAGCCGTTGTAGGGACGCACCACCTCGCCGACCCTGCGAAGGAGCCATGCAAGGGAGTAACCGTCACCCATGTCACTGCCCCAGATACCAGTGTCCTGGCCGATGAGAACAACCTCGCGCACGCCACCCCTCATAAGCTCGGCAACCTCGTCGAGAATCTCGGCGGCAGGACGCGAGTGGTAGCGCCCGCGAATGTAGGGAATCGCACAGAAGGCACAGTAGCGATCGCAGCCGTCGGAAATCTTCACGAAGGCGCTCGCGCCTTCGACGGTCCTCAAAACGCGATTGCCAAGGGCCTCACTGCCCTGCCCCTCGATGTCCAAGACGCCACGAACAACCTCAACAATGCCATCCTCCTCGTCAGCGCGGACGAAGGCCGCGACCTCGGGAAGCTGTCCGGCAAGCTGGTCACCGTAGCGAGAGGGCACGCAGCCGCACATGACGATGGGACGCCTGCGCACGCCCTGGGCGACGTCATCGGCAAGGTCGAGCGTGGCGTCAATGGACTCGGAGGTCGCCGAGGCGAGGAACGAGCAGGTGTTGATGAGAACGACGTCGGCCTCGTCTACGTCGTGGGCCTCGCCGAAGCCCGCCTCGTTAAGAAGCGCGCGCATGCGGTCGGTGTCGACCTCATTTTTGGCGCAGCCAAGCGTGACGTAGAGGCAGTAGAGAATGGGGTTATCGGTAGTTGTTGAACTGGAGAGGCTGGCCATAGTCCCTTTCCTTTAGCGAGCTAATGACTTTCTGAAGCGTGTCGCGCGAAGCGGACGAGACGCGGAGCTTGTCGCCCTCGACGGTCACCCTGCACTTTAGCTTGAGATCGCGAATGTCCTTTGAGATCTTCTTTGCGGTCTCCTTGTCAATCCCCTGGACAATGCGGGCGCAGCGGTAGACCAAGGTGCCCGAGGAAGAGCAGGTGTCGTCCCACCTGAGCGCGGTGAGATCAATCAGGCGCTTAGATAGCTTGGAGTTGAGCACGTCCACAACCTGCCCCACAACGAACTCCGAGGGGGCGACGACCTTGAAGGTCGCGTCTCTCTTCGAAAACTCGATGCTCGAGTCGGTCTGCTTCAGGTCATAGCGCTGCGTCAGCTCACGCGAAGCCTGATGGTAGGCATTGTCTACTTCCTGGATATCAACCACAGAGACAATGTCAAAGCTGGATTCCTTTGCCATGGTTCCCCTCGCACTAGTTCTTCTGGGAGCTCGAGCCGGTCTTCTTCGAGCCCTTGGCCGAGCTTGCAGTCGCGCTCTTCGAGCCGCTCGAAGAGGTTGAGGATGAATCGCCACTGGAGGTCACGGAAGCATCCGAGCCATCAGATGCGCCGTCGGACTTGGTAGCGACCTTGGTGCCCGCAATGGTAACGGTACCGATGCCGGAGGTCTTGTTGTCGAACTTCTGGGTCTCGCCATTCTTCTTAACCGTCACTGCGGAGGTGTTGCTCACCTGCACGGTGATGGAGTCGGTAACGACGAAGCTCTTCTTCCAGGGACCGGTTATCTGCTCAGCCACCTCGCTCTTCCCGTCGCACTCGATCTCTACCCAGGACACCTCGCCGTCTTCGACGCTCACGACCACGTCGGTCTCGGTGTTCGCGTCTTGCTCATCCTTCTCGTTCTTGGCAGCGACGGCTTCGGCAGCGGCCTCCTCCTCTTCCTTGGAATTGCTATCCGAGGAGCCTGGACTGGAGTCACTTGGCTTCGACTGGGACTGCGTCTGGGTCGAAGAGGAGCTGACCTCAACAGTCTTCGAGCCGCTGGCCCCCTTGCTCACGCAGGAGTTGATGGACGAGATTACGACCACAGTCAAGATCACCGCACAGGCAACCAGTCCGAAGCCGATGGCACGGCGGCTATCCGAGAAGAACGCCTCAATCACGCCCATGACACCGCCGCGTGGCGGCTTGGGGTTCCTGCGTGCGCGGTTGTAGCGACGCGGGTCCTCGCTCGGCCGACGGCGTGCGACGTTGGGTCGGTCAGTGCGCGCGATGTTGCGAGAGGACTGCCTGCCCGAGAGCGTCGAGGCAGCCTCATAGGGACGAGCATTGTCATATCTGAGGTCGTCGCGGTACTCGCTCGGGTTGACGCGGCGGACGCTCACGCGGTCGCGAGACGAGCGATCCGCATAGCCCTCGGATCCGCGGTAGCGCGAAGCATAGCCGGAGCGATCGGCCTGCTGACGGTAGCGCGATGACCTACCGCCGTCGCGACCGGAAGAATAGTTGGACATGTCCCTTCCGCTATAGCGACGCGGAATAATGTCGCCACGTGCCGCCGAGCGGCTGCTGACCAGAGGCGTCGAGCCCTGTCCGCGCGCACTCGCACGCGTGGTCGTGTAGCCATACACGTCTCCAGCATAGCCGCCCGAGGTGGGAAGAAGCCCGCGACTGCCTTCGTAGTGGCCGTCCCCGGAGCCCTCGCCCGGAAGTTCGTAGGAAGGCCCTTCTCCCCCACTCCCTCGACGCGAGCCGCCGCGGCCGGCAATCTGGCGCCCCGACCCACCGTGCTCCCAATCGGCCAAGTCAGCCGAGAACTGTGCCGTCACCATGCGCGGATTAAGGCCGAGGTAGCGAGCGTAGGAGGAGAGCATACCCTGGGCGTAGCCTGACTTGGGCATCATCTGGAAGTCGCCGTCCTCAAATGCCATGAGGACGTCCTCCCTCAGGCGTAGCACATTGGCCGCCTGCTTGATGGAAAGGCCGAGCTCGCGTCTTCTGTCGACGAGCATCTCGCTGAAGCGAGGACGCGCCATGCTACACCTCCCTATACTTTGCTTCCTGCGTCTTAAGGTCCTCAAGGGCCTCTTTATCCAGAAGGACCTCTCGGGGCTTGGAGCCGTCGGGTGGACCGACGACGCCCTTAGCCTCGAGCATGTCCATGATTCGTCCTGCCCTAGCGTAGCCCACCTTGAGCCTGCGCTGGAGGCCAGAGGTAGAACCCAACTGCGAGTCCACAACAATCTGCGCGGCCTCCCAGACGAGCGGGTCGTCGTCCTCCCCGACCTCTTCGCGTCCGCCGCCAGGCATGCCGGGGACCACCTGGGAGAGAATCTCCTCGTGGTAGTCAGGCTCCGCCTGGTCGCGAATGAAGCTCACGACCTCCTCGATCTCGTTGTCAGAGGTGTAGCAGCCGAGCACGCGCCTCGGGGCGAGGCCGCGGTCCTTGAAGAGCATGTCACCATTGCCCAAAAGGCGCTCGGCGCCAGTCTCATCGAGAATGACGCGCGAGTCGATGCCGGAGGCGACCTTAAGGCCGACGCGACTGTCGATGTTGGACTTGATGAGGCCCGTGACGACGTTGGCGGAGGGACGCTGGGTTGCAATTACGAGGTGAATGCCGGCCGCACGCGCGAGCTGGGCGATGCGGACGATGGAGGCCTCGACATCCTTTCCAGCAGTCATCATGAGATCCGAAAGCTCGTCCACCACGACAACGATGTAGGGCAGGGGCTCGGGGGGATTGTCCATCTCGGAGAGCTTGCCGGTTTTGCACATCTCGTTATAGACGAGAATGTTGCGAGCTCCGGCACGCTCGAAGACCTTGAGCCTGCGCTCCATCTCGGAGACCGCCCACTGCAGGGCACTCGCAGCCTGGCGTGGGTCGGTGACGACCGGGACGTAGAGGTGCGGCAGCCCGTTGTAGCTCGAGAACTCGACGCGCTTTGGGTCGACCATAATCATGCGCACCTGTTTGGGGGTCGCACGCATGAGAATCGACATGATCATCGAGTTGATCATGACGGATTTGCCCGAGCCGGTGGTGCCGGCAACGAGCATGTGGGGCATCTTCGAGATGTCTGCTATGACGGGCTTGCCGGCGGAGTCACGGCCTATGGCGACCTCGAGGGGGCCGCCCGTGGCATAGGGCAGGACATCGCCCAGGTGAACGTTGGACCTCTTGCTGTTAGGAATCTCGACGCCCACGTAGCTCGTGCCCTTGATGGGCGCGAAGATGCGAACCTTCTCGGCGGCAAGCGTAAGAGCAATATCGTCCTCGAGGTTCTTGATCCTGCTGACGCGTTCGCCCTCGCCCATCTCGATGCGGAAGGTCGTGACGATGGGGCCCGAGATATAATCCACGACGCGGCTCGACAGGCCAAACTCCCTCAAGGTTCCCTGAAGGCGCTCGCGCGTCTCGTCCAGCTCCTCTTTGGAGGCCGCGGCGTTGGCACTGTGGGGGTTGCTGCTCAGCATGTTGAACGGAGGAAGCTCATATCCGTCGACATCGTCTCCAGGACGCGAACCCGAGGCCTTCGCGCGCGTCGTCTTCTGCTTTGCGACGGCCTGCTTGGCGGGCTTGCCCCTCTTGGCGGAGTCCTCATGGGGTTTGTCGACGGTCGCGCGAGAGCTGCGTGCGTTGCGAATGAAGTCAGGCACGGCGGCAGGAACGCTCTCCTCGTCGTCCGGCTCGGGCTGGACGCGCACGTCACACAAGGGCTCGCCTTCTCCGGCGAGCTCGCCGCCGAAGTCGATGGCGGGCTGAGTGACGTCCGTGTCGATGTCGGGATGTTTCTTGCGCCTGAGCAGGCGGGTCTTTGGCTGGGTAGCCTCGAGGTTCCCATCGGCTTGGACATCGTCGAGTCTGACGGTCGGAGCGTCCTCGACACGGCCCCTGGAGTGGCGTCCGCGCAGAAGGACGCTGGTGCGCCTGGAGCCGATGAAGCTGGTGGGAGCCTCGACGTCGTCGTCTGCCAGATTGTCGTCAGACTGCAGGCCGCGGGCGGACTCGGCAAGGGAGGCCTCGCGCTTGCGCTCTCGGGCGAGCCTGATGGAGTCACCGACCTGCTCGGCTTTGCCGCGGATACGGGCAACGGCACCAGAGATGGAGAAGCCACAGATGACCGCGCCGACGACGATGACGCCAGCGAGAATGACGTAGCCCACGTCACGGCCGACGGTGCTCAGCAGGGCATACGCCACGCAACCGCCGACGTATCCGCCATAGCTGCCAACAATCTCCTCGGCGACGACCATGTAGGGCCTCTCGAGAGTTCCGGGAACGGTCAGCGAGATCATGCCCAGAATCGAGACGATGATGAGGAAAAGGCCAAGAGCGACCTTGTGGCCTATGGGCTCGTCCTCCCCCAAAAAGAGCGTGGCCGCGAATATGATGAGCGAAATCGGGCAGAGCAGGGCACCCACGCCAAAACAGAGCACCAGGAACTCGCCGACTGCCTTCGTCACAGGAGCGTTGCTGGGAGATACAAGCGCTAAGACCATCGCTATGGCAACCACGATGATACAAACTCCCATGATGTCGAAGACCGCGGAGCCCCTCTCGGGCAGAAGATGCTCGAGGGCCGATCCGTTCGCGGCGCCGCGGGACGAACTACGCCTCTTTTTTGCGTTTGATCTGCTTTTAGAGGGCATTTAAACCTCCATCACGACCGGAATGACCATGGGTCGCGTGCGCGTCTTGTTCCAAAGGTAGTTGGAAAGGCTGTTGCGGGAGCTCTTGCGCAGGGACTCGACGTTCGAGCCCTCCTTGCTCGCCATGCGCTGGAGCGTCTGCCTGACGGTCTCCTGGGCCTCGTTCGCGATGTCGTCGACCGAGAAGGAGACGCCTCGGCAGGAGATCTCGACGTTGCCGACGGCGCGGCTGCGCTTGGAGACGGTAGAGACGACGGTGACGATGCCATCGCTCGCGAGCTTCTGGCGATCGCGGAAGACGACGGGGTTCGCGTCGGTGATGGAGAGGCCGTCGACGTACACGACACCGGACTCGACGGGTCGGCCCCAGCCGACCTTGCCGTTGACCATCTCGAGCGTATCGCCGTTGTCGGCAACAAAGATGTGGTCGGCGCGCATGCCCATCTCCTGGGCGAGCTTCGCGTGGGCCCTCAGGTGCACGGCCTCGCCGTGAACAGGCATGAAGAAGCGTGGCTTTGCCATGGCCAGCATGAGCTTGAGCTCCTCCTGGGAGCCGTGGCCCGAGACATGGACAAGCGTTGTGCTCTTGTCATAGACGGCGCACCCGATCTTGGACAGCGAGTTTATTATGCCCTGGACGCTCTTCTCGTTGCCCGGGATGGGGTTGGCCGAGATGATGACCGTGTCATCGGCCGTGATGGTGAAAGATTTGTGGTCGCCATTGGCCATGCGCGAGAGGGCGCTCATGGGCTCGCCTTGGCTTCCGGTGCACATGACGACGATCTTGTCGTCGGGGATGTCCTCGACCTCGAAGCCGTCGATGATGTCGTCGGGATCGATCTTCAGGTAACCCAGCTCACGGGCGATCTTGGTGTTCTGCACCATCGAGCGGCCGGTGACAACGACCTTGCGACCGACGGCCGTGCTGGCATCGCAAATCTGCTGCAGACGATGGATGTGGCTCGAGAAGGACGCGACAATGACGCGGCCCTTGGCGTTCTTGATGATGTGTCGGATGGCGGGGCCCACGGCCGACTCGCTCTTCGTGAAGCCGGGACGCGTGGCGTTGGTCGAGTCCGACATGAGCAGGTCAACGCCGAGGGTAGCGAACCTGTTGATGGCCTGGTAGTTGGGTGTGACGCCGTCAATCGGGGTCTGGTCGAGCTTGAAGTCGCCCGTGTGCATGACAGAGCCCGCCGGCGTGCGCATATAGACGCCCAGCGCGCCCGGGATGGAGTGTGTCATCGAGAAGAAGTCGATGCTGAAAGCACCCAGGTTGATGTGCGTGCCGTTGGAGACGTCGCGGAACTTGGGCGAGTTGATCTTGTGCTCGGCGAGCTTGCCCTCTATGATGCCCAGGGTCAGCTTCGAGGAGTAGATGGGGACCTTCTTGGCGAGGTCCATCAGGACGTACGGCAGCGCGCCCGTGTGGTCCTCGTGGCCGTGCGTAATAATGATGCCGCGAAGCTTTTCCTCGTTCTCGAGGACGTAGGAGTAGTCGGGCAGGATGAGGTCTATGCCAGGCTGCTCGTCATCGGGGAACATGAGACCGGCATCGACCAGAATCATGTCGCTGCCGTACTCGAAGGCGGTCATGTTCTTGCCGATGCCGTCGAGTCCACCCAGCGGAATGATCCTCAGGGGAGTCTGCTTTTTTGCCATTGGTTGAAAAATCCTTTCGACGTTTTAACTGCGATATCAAAGGCGGAAGCCCGCCTAACCTTTGAAAGAAGGACCAAACCATGCTGGTCATATCTTTCTTATTTTACTCACATATCGCCGTCAGGAGAGATTCGTAGGCCAAACCCCATAGGAAATCGCCAGTTTGCGCAGCCGAGAAGCAAAAAAGCGGGCGCCCGAAGGCGCCCGCCAAGCGTGTGCTCAATTCTGCGCCAGAGGACTAGCCCTCATGGTGACGACGCGGCTGACGACCGTTGCCGCCGTTGCCATGCTTGTCACCGGGACGACGGTGCCTGCGCTCGCCGCCCTTGCGCTCGCCCTCGGAGTCAGGGCCGCCAGAGACCTCCGGCTTGTCGATGCGATCGAGGCTAATCTTGCCCTTCTCGTCCACCTCGAGGACCTTGACCTTGACCTCGTCGCCAATGTTGAGGACATCCTCGACCTTGCCGACGCGACCCTGAGCGACGCGGGAGATGTGGAGCAGGCCGTCCTTGCCAGGAAGCAGCTCGACGAAGGCGCCAAACGGCTGGATATTGACGACACGGCCGGTGTACTCCTCGCCCACCTCGGGAACCTTGACGATAGCCTTGATGCGCTCGGCAGCCTCGTCGCCCGCGCCGTTGGTACCGGCGATAAAGACAGTGCCGTCCTCCTGGATGTCAATCGTGGCGCCCGTGTCGTCCTGGATGCCGCGGATGACCTTGCCGCCGGAGCCGATGACGTCGCGAATCTTGTCAGTCGGGATGGTGAGACTGATAATCTGCGGCGCGCTGTCCTTGGTGTTCTCGCGCGGAGCGGGGATCTGTTCGAGCATGGCGTCGAGGATGAACATACGCCCCTCGTGCGCCTGCTGTAGGGCCTGCTTGAGGATCTCGGGCGTGAGGCCGGTGGCCTTATTGTCCATCTGCATGGCGGTGATGCCCTTGGTGGTGCCCGTCACCTTGAAGTCCATGTCACCGAGGAAGTCCTCGAGGCCCTGGATGTCGGTCAGGACGACGGTCTTGCCCTCCTCCTGGATGAGGCCCATGGCGACGCCGGAGACAGGACGCTTCAGAGGAACGCCGGCGTCCATGAGGGCGAGCGTGGAGCCGCAGGTCGACGCCATCGACGAGGAGCCGTTGGACTCCATGACCTCGGAGACGACACGGATGGTGTAGGGGAACTCGTCCTCAGAGGGGATGACGGGGAGAAGCGCGCGCTCGGCCAGGTTGCCATGGCCGATCTCGCGGCGCTTGGGGCTGCCCATGCGGCCGGTCTCGCCGGTGCAGAACGGCGGGAAGTTGTAGTGGTGGATGTAGCGCTTTCCGTCGACGGGCTCGATGGTGTCAAGACGCTGCCACTCGTTGAGCATGCCAAGCGTGGCGACGGAGAGCACCTGGGTCTGGCCACGCTGGAAGAGGCCAGAGCCGTGAACCAGCGGCAGGTAGTCGGGCTTGACCATCAGGGGACGGACCTCCGTGGCCGTACGGCCGTCAACGCGCTCGCCGGTCTCGACGACCATCTTGCGCATCGCGTGCTTCTCGAGGCTCTTGAGCTCGACGGGAATCGCACGATCCCACTCAAGCTGCTCCTCCTCGGTGAACTCGGCCTTGATGGCCTCCTTCAGCTCCTCGACCTTGCCCATGCGGGACTGCTTGTCAGCGTCCTTGAGGGCGGCGGACATCTCGTCGAAGTGGGCGAAGATCCTCTCGTGAACCTCGGGAATGGGCTCGTCGAGGATGTACTCGCGCACCGGGAACGGGCCGTTGGCCTCGATGACCTTGTCAAAGAACCTCTTCTGCTCCTCGCAGAAGGCTGCGATGGCCTCCTGGCCGAAAGCCATGGCAGCAAGCATGTCCTCCTCGGAGATCTCGTCGGCGCCAGCCTCGAGCATTGAGATGAACGTGGCGGAGCCTCCGAGCTCGAGGTCGAGGTCAGAGGCGTCACGCTCCTCGTAGGTCGGATTGACGATGAACTCGCCGGTCTCGGCGTCACGGCCGATGCGGACGCAGGCGAGCGGACCCTCGAAGGGCACGCCACCGACGGTCAGGGCAGCGGAGGCTCCCATGATCGAGATGGTGTCGACGGGGTTGACCTGGTCAGCCACGAGCGGCATGGCCACGATCTGAACCTCGTTGCGGAAGCCGTCGGGGAACGACGGGCGAATGGGGCGATCTATCATGCGAGCGGTGAGGGTGGCCTTCTCGGAAGGACGCGCCTCGCGCTTGAGATAGCCACCGGGGATGCGACCGACGGAGTACATCTTCTCGATGAAGTCCACGGTCAGGGGGAAGAAGTCGTAGTTCTTGCGCTCCTTCGAGACGACGACCGTCACGTTGACGGTGGAGTCTCCGCAGGACACGAGGCACTCGCCCGTTGCCTGCTTCGCGAGCTCGCCGGTCTCAAACTTGTAGTGCTTGCCGTACAGGTCGAACTCGTGCGTAACCTTTGCCATTATCTTTTCCTCTTATCTCCGCCTGCCACATCGCAGACGGGCCGTCAATAGCAAGGGAGCGCCCTTCTGGCGCCCCCTCTAAACACCTTGTTACTGGATGTTGTCGCGAATGCCGAGGCTCTTGATGAGCGAACGGTAGTTCTCGATGTCCTGCTTCTTGATGTAGGACAGGAGGCGACGACGCTTGCCGACGAGCATCAGCAGGCCACGACGGGTGTGGTGGTCGTGGATGTGCACCTTGACGTGCTCGGTGAGCTCACGGATGCGCTCGGTCAGCAGGGCGACCTGAACCTCAGCGGAACCGGAGTCGTGCTCGTTCTTGCCGTACTGCTTGATGAGCTCAGCCTTACGCTCCTTGGAAATTGCCATGAAAACCCCTTTCACATAGATACGCCCCGGACTGGGTTGGCCGTCTGGCAATGGACGAGCCACCAAGAGCGGGGTAACGACCAGACGAGGATACCACTAACGCCGCGCACTGCAAAAGGCGAGGCGGGTGCGACGCTCTCGCCCGTCGAAAAACCCGCATCATGAACACAAACGCTACAGGCTCAGCATGAACTCCATGGACCTGAGGCGCGCGTCAAGGTGCGTGGCGGCCCAGGTGTGGGCGACACCCAGGAGCTTTGTCGACATACCCATGTCAATGCTCGCCAGAACGAGCTCGTCGAAGGTGGAACGGATGAACGCGTCAATCCACTTGAGCTCCGAAGGACCCATCTCGATCGCGTCTGGCACGTCCTTGGCGCAGCTCGAACACAGGGCCCCGCCAGACGTCGCCGAGAAGTACGACCGAGACTGGTCGCCGCACAAGACGCACGAGCCGAGCTGCGCGAACCAGCCTCCGTGAGCGAGGACCTTGAAGACGTAGGCCGCCACGGCGACGTCAAGCCCCTGCTGGTCCCGGGCCTCCTCGCACGCGCGCAGGACGCGCGAGCACAGGGGGTACAGGAACGGGTCGGGTGCGTCGTCGAAACTCGTGAGCGAGGCGACCTCGCACACGGCGGAGGCCGCGCTGACACGCGCAAGGTCCCCCCTGATGCCCGAATGACTCTCGACCAGGGAAGCCTCGGCAACGACCTCGAGGCCACGCCCGCGGGCAAGCAGAAAGTCCGTCTCGCTGAAGAGCTCACAGCGGGCCGCAAGGCGCCCGCCGGGCTTACGCGCTCCACGTGCAACGACACTGACGCGCTCTCCCGACTGGATGAGGAGCGTCAGTATGAGGTCCTGCTCGCCCAGCTTGGTCCTATCGAGTACGATCCCACGTGCCCGTCTCGTCCGCCTTGAAGCCATGGACGCTACTCGGCCTCGTAGCCAAGACGCCTGATCTCGTTCTGGTCGCGACGCCAGTCGGGACGCACGCGGACTTCGAGGTCGAGGAAGCACTTGCAGTCGAAGAGACGCTCGATGTCCCTGCGTGCCTCGGTGCCGATCTTCTTGATCATCTTGCCGCCACGGCCGATGACGATGCCCTTCTGTCCCTCACGCTCGACGATGACTGTCGCCGAGATGGAGGCATGGCCATCCTTGGCCCACTCGATGTCCTCGCAGATGACGCCAACGGAGTGCGGGACTTCCTGGCGCAGGTTATTGAGGATCTTCTCGCGCACGTACTCGGCGACAAGCTCCTCGTCGGTGGCGTCGCAGTCCATGTCGTCGGGGAACCACTTGGGACCCGCAGGCAGGTGTGACGCGACGAGGCCGACGAAGGAGTCGACGTTGAATCCCTCGCGAGCGCTGACGACGAGCGTCTCGTCAAAATGCGCCAGGGAGCTTGCCGCCTCGATCTGAGAGGAGACCTGGTCGGGCTTGGCGATGTCGGCCTTCGTGATAACGAGCAGCTTGAACGTGGCGCCAGAGCCCTCCACGTGCTTCGCCACCCACTCGTCTCCCCTGCCGACGGGCTTGGTCGCATCGATAAGAAACGCGACGACGTCGACGTCGGCGAGCTCGGCCAAGGCGACCTTGTTGAGCTCCTTGCCCAGGGCGTCCTTGGGCTTGTGCAGGCCCGGGGTGTCGACGATGACGAGCTGCGAGGAGTCGGTGTTAACGACCGCCCTCATGCGCCTGCGCGTGGTCTGGGCAACGGGACTCGTAATGGCAAGCTTGGCACCCATCACCGCGTTGAGCAGCGTCGACTTGCCGACACTGGGGCGCCCCACGAGCGCGACGAAGCCACTCCTGAACGTTCGGTCGACGTTTGCCTGCTGGTCGGTACTGCTCCCGCCCATGAATTCACCAACTCCAAAAACTCGATGCGATAGCTCAGAGCAGGATAGCATGCGTGGCATGACGCGACGCTAGGCCAGCCCCAAGAGCCTAAATAAGGCATATCCGTAGATGACGAGACCCGCACCGGCGACGAGGATGCAGAGCACCCACGAGGCCGCAGCGGCGATGTCCTTCGCGCGGCCCGCAAGGGGGTGGAACTCAGGCGAGACAAGGTCGACGACCGTCTCTATCGCGGTGTTGATGAGCTCCATAGAGAGGACGGAACCGCAGCACAGGAAGATGACTCCCCAACTGACGGGATCAAGCCTCAGCGCAAAGCCGGCGATGACCGCAACGAGGCCTCCCGCAAGCATGACCTTGATGTTTCTCTCAAGACTAAAGGCCGTGCGGAAGCCCTGAAGCGCAAAGAGGAAGCTTCTCCTAAAAGATGGGTGGTTCGACTTCCTGCCGGGAATCATCAGTCTTCACCGCCGCGATGCCGCGTGAAGGCCACGCGGCCGAGAGGCGCATCGGTCTTGAGCCCCACGAGCAGCTCGTCCTCGCGAGCTTCCATGACCTCCGCCTCGTCATCCTCGAGGTGGTCGTACCCCAGGAGGTGCAGCATGCCGTGGACCAACAAGAGCCTGCACTCGTCCTCGGGCGTGGTGCCGAAGCCCTCGGCCTGCCTGAAGATGAACGCCGGTGCCAAGACGATGTCGCCGAGCTCGCAGGGCTCGCCCGGGGCGAGATCGGGGTCGTCGGGCCTCTCGCACTCCAGCGACACGACGTCCGTCGGGCGGTCGACGTCACGCCACTCTCGATTGAGCTCGTGGATGCGCTCGTCGCTCACAATCGAGACGGAGACCATGCAGGGGCGCTCCACACCCTCCTCTTCAAGAACGAAGTCGCAGATACGGCAAATCTCGTCCTCGCAGAGAAGTGAATTTACGTCGTCCTCGATGTCAATATCGTACTCGTGCGCCATATCCCCTCCTCATGTCGCATCCTCGCACGGTGAATGCGACGGGTCAACTATTTAGCGTCTCTGCGCGCGGGGCCCGCGGACGCACGGTCGTCACGCTCGTACGCATCGACGATCTTGGCGACAAGAGAGTGCCTAACGATGTCATTGCGGCCAAGGTCGACGAAGCAGATGTCGTCCACACCCCCGAGGACGCGGCGAGCCGTCTCGAGGCCGTTGACCCCAAGCAGGTCGCGCTGGCTCGCGTCGCCAGTGACAACCATTTTCGAGTTGAACCCGAGCCTCGTGAGGAACATCTTCATCTGGTCGGGCGTCGTGTTCTGCGCCTCGTCGAGAATGACGAAGGCGTCGTTGAGCGTGCGGCCGCGCATGAAGGCCAGGGGCGCAATCTCGATGACACCCTGCTCGATGAGGGCGTTGCCCTTCTCGAGATCGGTCATGTCGAAGAGCGCGTCGTACAGGGGACGCACGTATGGGTCGAGCTTTTCCTCGAGCGTGCCCGGGAGGTACCCCAGCGACTCACCCGCCTCGACGACGGGCCTGGTCAGAACGATGCGCGAGACCTCCTTGCGCTTGAGGGCCGCCACGGCCATGGCCATTGCCAGGTACGTCTTTCCGGTTCCGGCGGGCCCCAGCCCGAAGGTGATCGTGTTGTCGCGAATGGACTCGATGTAGCGCTTCTGACCCGAGGTCTTCGGCCTGATGGCACGTCCGCGGTAGGTGAGCAGGATGTCGTCGGGGAAGTCGTCTGCGCTCGCCACCCCGCTCGAGACCTGACCGATCAAAAGGTCCAGGTCCGCCGTCGACGGGGACTCCCCCATCTCAATCAGCCGTATGAGCCCGCTGAAGACAGAGACCACGCGCTCCACCTCGTCAGACGGACCCGTCGCTGTGATCTGGTTGCCACGGACAGATATCGCCGCGTCAAACGCGGCCTCGATCCTGCGCAGCAGGAGGTCGGCAGGCCCCATGAGAACCGTGGGATCGACGGAATCGGGAATGGTGAGGCGAACGCGAGTAGGGTCCAAGGTATCTCCAGTCAGAATCGCAGCTGCAGGCCAGATAGCTCTGTACCTACATCATATCGCTACGGAGTCGTCTTGCCGCATCGTCGCGAAGAGCGTGCCGTCTGCGGCGGCCGACGAGACAGTCAGCCGTGCGAAGGTGTCGGGCTCGATGTCGCGGTCGACCACCACGTCGAACAGGCCGCCAGTTACGCCCGCACCCGCAGCCTGTACGAGAACGAGCTGCTCGGTGCCAACCAAGCGTCTGGCGGCCGCCAACCGCATCGTGCGAGCGAGGGCACGCATCCTCCTGCCGCGTTCCGCCTTGATGCGCGCGTCCACCTGCTCCATCTCCGCTGCGGGCGTGCCGGGGCGCTGCGAGTAACGGAAGACGTGCATCTTCGAGAAGTCCATCTCCCGGCAAAACGCGAGCGAATCCTCGAACTCCTCGTCCGTCTCGCCCGGGAAGCCCACAATCACGTCGGTACCGAGCGCGAGACCGGGGACCATCTCACGAGAGCGCCGCACGACGTCGCGGTAGAAGGCCGTGTCATACACGCGACCCATACGCGCCAGGGTGGCATCGCTGCCCGACTGGAGGCAAATGTGCAGAAAAGGCGCAATCCGCTCGGGATGGGAGGCCATGACACGCAACAGCTCATCGGTGACGTCGGGGGGCTCGATGGAGGTGACTCTCAGGCGCTCGACGTCCGTAGCGCCGAGAAGGTGCTCGAGAAGTGCCGGCAGACCGCGAACGGCGCCCTCGATTTCTCCGCGGAACCTTCCTATGTTGATGCCCGTCAGGACGACCTCGCGGGCACCGCGGCCCACGGCCTCCCGAACGGAGCTCACGATATCCTCGACGGGGACGGAGCGCGAGCGGCCCCTGGCCTTCCAGACGATGCAGTAGGTGCATCGGTTGTCGCAGCCGTCCTGAATCTTGATGCCGGGTCGGGTCCTTCCCGTAGGCGACGGCGCGTCCAAGACGGCCCCCTCGTCGCTGACGCCTCCCTCGGGAGCGCCGAGCTCGCGAAGGACCTCGCCAGAGACCTTGGCCTTGGAACGGACCACGCGCACGTTGGCGCCAATGGCCTCGAGCTCTCCACCAAACAGCGTCGCAACGCAGCCGGTCGCGATGACAATCGGCACCTGAGGAAGCGAGGCGGCGTGCCTGATGGCCTTTCGCGTCTTGGCCTCGGCCTCGCCGGTAACAGCACAGCTGTTGACCACGATAACGTCCGCATCCTGCTCTCCGACGAACTCGCAGCCGGCACGCTCGAGCTCGGAGGCGATAACGTCGATCTCGACGCGATTGACGCGGCATCCAAGGTTTGCGAAGGCGACCTTGCCGACACTCACTTCGCGGCACCCTTGGCCTTGCGGCCGTGCGCGTGAAAGCGCGGCTTGCGAGGGGCATCGCCGTCAGTGGAGCCGCCGCGTGCCTCGACGAGCGCGCCGATCGAGGCGAGCTGAGATGCGTCGAGGTCCTTTGGGGCGATGACCTCTACGACGGCATACAGGCTTCCGCGCGCGCTCGAGCCGAGACGCGGCATGCCCTTGCCCTCGACGCGAACCTGCTGACCGTACTCGCAGCCGGCGGGAACGTCGACGACGACCTCCTCGTCTGCGAGGATGCCCTCGACGCGAACGCGCTTGCCCACGATTGCCTCGAGGTAGTCGAGCTCGACCTTGCAGAAGAGGTCGTCTCCCTGGCGCTCGAAGAGCTCGTCCTGCTTGATCTCAATTCTGACGATCAGGTCGCCCGCCGCGTCGCCGCGAACGCCGGCCTCGCCCTTGCCCTTGACGGAGAGCGACTGACCGGAGTGCACACCGGCCGGGATGTCCACCTCGACCGTCTCGCGAGACGGCGTGCGCCCCTGGCCGTCGCAGGTCTCGCAAGGCTTGTCGATGACCTTTCCGGATCCGCCGCATTCGGGACAGACGCCGGTGGACTTCATCTGGCCAAAGATGGTGCGCTGGTACTCGGTCACGCGGCCCGTTCCGTTGCAGCGGGTGCAGGTGGTCTCGTGCCCGCCCTCGGCAATGCCGGTGCCGTTGCAGTCGTCGCAGGGCGCCAGGCGCTCATACGAGACGGTCTTCTTGCATCCGGCCGCCGCCTCAGCAAGCGTTAGCTGCAGCGTGATGCCCATGTCGCGACCACGCGTGCGTGCCGGGCGCGAGCCGCCGCGAGAGCCTCCGAAGAAGGAGTCGAAGATGTCGTCGATGCCGAAGCCGCCGCCGAAGATGTCGGACATGTCGACGTAGTCGGAGCCGAAGCCGCCGGGACCCTCGGCGGTGCCGTAGCGATCGTAGTTGGCGCGCTTGCGCTCGTCCGAAAGGACCGAGTAGGCCTCGTTCACCTCTTTGAACTTCTCCTCGGCGCCCGGCTCCTTGTTAACGTCAGGATGGAGTTTCCTGGCAAGCTTAAGAAAAGCACGCTTGATGGTTTTCGCATCGGCGTCCTTGTCGACGCCCAATACCTCGTAGTAGTCACGACCTGAAGACATCTAACCAATCTCCCACACAGCAACGAACAAATCGAACAATTATCGGAATCGGGACCCCTAGAGCCCGACGAAGCCGGACCGGTAGAGAGCGCGCCTGCCCATGGAGCTCCCGCATGAGAACATCGAAACCATGACCAGCGCGAGAAGCGCCCCGTTGGCGGCGCCGCCCAGGAACGTGGTGAGCGCATTTCTCCACCAGCGGGCATTGCGACCGACGGGGCCACCCCGGACGACCATGAAAGCGCCGAGCAGCAGCAGAGCTACAACGTAGAGCAACATGGAGGGAATCACTCCCGCGATGGCGCCGAACACGATGAACGGGGCGTCGAAGCCGAGCACCTGGAACCCGAAGGCCTGGCGCGGGGACAGCTGCTCGGAGGGAACGCCCAACCTGCAGACGAAGTCTCCAGAGCTCGAGCCGTTCGTGCCCGCGTTGCCCATGCCCTTGACCCTGACAACGTCACCGTCATGGGAGCCCGCGGGAATCTCGACGACCACCTCGCTGGCAGAAAGGACGCGGCCGGAGCCGCCGCAGTTCTCGCAGGGATCGGCAACGACCTTTCCCGAGCCCTCGCACTCGGGGCACTCGACGTCGAGGGCGCCGAAGCCGAAGACGCCGGTCAGGTCGACCTGGATCCTGCCACGCCCGCCGCAGGTGGGACAGGTCTCGGCATGCGCCGATTCGACCGAGCCCTTGCCAGAGCACACGTCGCAGACGACGAAGCGTTGGAAAGTCACGCCGCGGCTGCCGCCCTTGCGAGCGGTCTCGTCGTCGAGAGTGAGGTTGAACGTGATGTCGGCACCAGCCCGAGGGTTATAGGAGCGCGCTCGCGTGGCGCTGCGCCTTCCATAGCCAGCGGCACCGAAGGGGAAACCCCAGCCAAAGGGAGATCCGCCAGTGAACGGGTCGCCCTGCGCCTCGCCCGCGGGCGCGCCATAGCCGCCGAAGGGAGAGCCGGAGCGCATTGCGTCGTAACGGCGACGCTTGCTCTCGTCGGAAAGGACCGCGTAGGCCTCGGAGACCTCCTTGAAGCGCTCCTCGGCGTCCGGCTCCTTGTTCACGTCGGGATGGAGCTTGCGCGCCTTCTGCTGGAAGGCCTTGCGCACCTGGTCACTCGTAGCGTCCTTCTCGACGCCAAGGATGGCGTAGTAGTCCTTTTCGTTCATGGAGGGCATCGGCTATACCAATCGACAGGATCTTCCAAACAGTCCAGAGAATTCTATCCCTAGCGCCCACCCGTTATACACGGACCCGCGCTAGCTGCACGAATCTTCAAAAAGAAGCGTTTGCGCGGATCTTGCGCTAAGCCGAGAAGGACGTCACTTCGCCGCTCGAGAGCGACCACAAAGAGCCGTAGAGCTCGTTGCCCAAAAGCCATCCGCTCTCGGTCGGGCGCAAGCGCCCGTCCTCGAGCACGGCGAGGCCGGACCCCAGCACCGACTCAAGCGTATCGTCGAGCCGTGAGGGGCCGAATACGTCGCGTGCGTGGCCCAGAAGCGCAGGCGACACGCCGTCGACGAGGCGCGCGCCAAGCATGAGGTCCTCGGCCGCGGCTTGTTCCTCGCTCAGGAACTCGCCGTCGAACAGGAGCGCCTCAGTCCTCGGGTCGCCCGCGATCTGCCGGGCGTCTGACCTCACGGTTAGGCGTATGCGCACGACGCCGCCTGGAGCATCGGGGAGCTGCGGGCACGCCAGCCTAAGGCGCTCGTAGCCACGACGCGTGAGCATGCCAGCCGCGGCGGTGCCGACGCCGAGGTACGGAACGCCGGTCCAGTAGGCGATGTTGTGCGCGCATCGACACCCGGGCCGCGCGTAGCTGGCGACCTCGTAGCGGGCGAAACCGCAAGAGGCAAGAATCTCGCGAGCGATCTTCATGCGGCGGGCCTGGACGTCCTCGTCGTTCCAGGGCTGGGCGTCGTCTCCAAAGCGCCTTCCAAACGCCGTACCCTCCTCGATGGCGAGCGGATAGACGCTCACGTGATCGGCTCCGGCCGCGATGACGTCGGAGACCGAGCGGTCCCACGACTCGTCCGTCTGCTCAGGAGTAGCGCACATGAGGTCGCACGAGACGGTAAGTCCGGCATCGCGGGCGCGCGAGACGGCAGCAAGCGCCTCGGCGGCATCGTGAGCGCGCCCGAGGGCACGAAGCTCGACGTCGCAGGTCGACTGCACGCCAAGCGAGATGCGCGAGGCGCCGGCCCGCGCGAGCGAGCGCGCGAGCGCCCCGTCGAGCGACTCTGGGTTGGCCTCGCAGCTCAGCTCGGACGGCGAGCAGAGGCGCCGGATGGTCTCGACAAGAGGCGGCAGCGCCGGGCCGAGCCTCGACGGCGTTCCTCCGCCAACGTAGGCGGTGTCGGAGCGATCGAGCAGGCCGACGTCGGCGAACGCCTCGAGCTGCGCCTCGATTGCCCGTGCGTACTCGGCAAGCAGCGGGTCGTCCGCGCTCGTGGCCCGAGAGGAGAAGTCACAGTAGGCACACTTGCTCTTGCAAAAGGGAACGTGGACGTAGAGCGCGCCCACAGAGCGGTCGAGCGAATGGTCCGACCAAAGCGCGACCTCTCCCGCGGCAGGCACGCTAGCCCTCCAGCGCGCGAATGCGCAGATCGCGCGCGAGCTTCAGAAAATCCTCGAGCAAGACGCAGGACATAGCGTTGTTTCTCCAGGCGGCAGCATGCGGCATGCCCTTGAAGTACCAGCCGGCAAGGCTGCGGGCGCGAGCCAGGTGGGCACCGGTGGCAGCAAGCAGTCTGACGTGGCACTCGAATGCCGAGATACGCTCCAGGGCCGAGGGCTCCTTGGGGGGCTTCCCAGCGTCAACGAGACGAGCGGACCCGAAGATCCAGGGGTTTCCGTAGGTTCCGCGCGCGACCATGACCGCACTCGCACCGGTCTCCGCGCGCATGCGAGACGCGCTCTCGGCGCTGAGCACGTCACCAGAGCCGATGACCGGTATCGAGACCGCGTCGACCACGTGCCTGACGACGGACCAGTCGGCCTCGCCGCGATAGAGCTGGCTCGCGCACCTGCCATGAACCGCGACGGCAGAGGCGCCCGCCTGCTCGAGAGCGCGCGCGAAGTCGGGCGCCTGCTCGGGGCCGGGGCGTCGGCTACGTCTGATCTTGCAGGTAACGGGGACGCTCGCCTCTCGCACGCAGGCACGCACGATATCGGCCGCGAGCTCCGGCTCGTCCAGGAGAGCCGAGCCCTCGCCCTTCTTGGTGACCTTCGGAACCGGGCAGGCCATGTTGATGTCGATGAGCGCAAGACGGTCGCCGAGGCGCTCAGACACCTGAGCCGCAGCCTCCCTGAACTGGTCGGGCTTCGACCCGAACAGCTGGACGGCGAGGTCGGGCTCGGGATCGCGCGGGATAACGAGGTCCCAGGTCTTCTCGCCTTCGTAGTGGATGCCAGCGACCGACACCATCTCGGAGTATGCCAGACCGGCCCCGCCGGCGCGCGCCATCATACGATAGGCCGCGTCAGATACGCCGGCCATGGGCGCCATGAGGTAGCGGGCGCGCTCGAGACGCTCGCGAAGGGTGCCCGCACGGGGGAAGCGCTCGAGCGCGTCGGAGAGTCCGGCACCTCTCGCCAAAGCGGCGAGCACCTCGGACGCGGCGGGGGCGTCGCAAAGCGACCCGGGGGCTTTGCGACGAGAATCCTCGAAGTTCAGACCATGCATCACTTGTCGTCATCCACCTTGAGGACGGCGAGGAACGCCTCCTGTGGGACCTCGACGGAGCCGATGGACTTCATGCGCTTCTTGCCCTCCTTCTGCTTCTCGAGAAGCTTGCGCTTACGCGAGATGTCGCCGCCGTAGCACTTGGCGAGGACGTCCTTGCGATGAGCCTTGACAGTCGAGCGACTGATGATCTTGTTGCCGATGGCTCCCTGGATGGGAACCTCGAACTGCTGGCGCGGGATGATCTCCTTGAGCTTGTCGCACAGGCGGCGGGCGAGCTCGTAGGCCTTGTCCTTGTGAACGATGAACGAGAGCGCGTCAACCTCGTCACCCGAGAGCAGGATGTCAAGCTTGACGAGGTCGGAGCTGCGGTAGTCGGACAGCTCGTAGTCGAGGGAGGCGTAGCCCTTGGTGCGGCTCTTCAGCTGGTCGAAGAAGTCCAAAATGAGCTCGGCCAAAGGCATGTCGAAGTGCATCTCGACCGACTTCTCGGAGAGGTAGACCATGTCCTGCGTGATGCCACGGTGGTCGATGGCAAGCTGCATGACGGCGCCCATGAACTCGGGCGGAACGATGACCTTTGCCTTGAGGTAGGGCTCCTCGATATGGTCGATCCTCGTCACCTCGGGCATGTCCTGAGGGCTCGTGATCTCGATCATGGAGCCGTCTGTCTTGAACACGTGGTAGTTGACGGAGGGACTCGTCGCAATCAGGTCGAGGTTGAACTCGCGCTCCAGGCGCTCCTTCACGACCTCCATGTGGAGAAGACCGAGGAATCCCACGCGGAAGCCAAAGCCCAGTGCGACGGAGGTCTCGGGGTCCCAGGTGAGCGACGGGTCGTTGACCTTGAGCTTCTCGAGCGCGTCGCGAAGGTTCTCGTACTGCTTGTTGTCAATCGGGAAAAGGCCCGTGAAGACCATGGGCTTCGCCTCGTGGTAGCCGGGACAGGGCTCGGCACAGGGATCGTCTACAAGCGTGATGGTGTCGCCGGTCTTGACGAGGGCGGGATCCTTCAATCCAGTGACGACGTAGCCGACCTCGCCCACCCCGAGCTCGTCGAGGGGCGTTTCGAGTGGGCGCTTGACGCCGACGCCGTCGCACAGGAAGGTGTCGCCGAGTGCCATCATGCGCATGCTCTTGCCGGCGCGCATGACGCCGTCGAACACGCGCACCGTCGCCACCACGCCGCGGTACTCGTCGAAATACGAGTCCAGAATGAGGGCCTTGAGCGGGGCGTTCGCGTCGCCCTTCGGCGGCGAGACCAGATACACGATCGACTCGAGGAGGTCGTGGATGCCCTCGCCGGTCTTGCCCGACACAAGGACGGCGTCGTCGGCCGGGATGGCAAGGTCCTCCTCGATCTCAGCCTTGACCTCGTCAGGGTGAGCCGACGGAAGGTCAATCTTGTTGATAGCGGGGACGATGTCGAGATTCGCATTCATCGCGAGGCTCGCGTTCGAGACCGTCTGGGCCTCGACACCCTGCGTGGCATCGACGACCAGAACCGCGCCCTCGCAGGCCGCAAGCGAGCGGGAGACCTCGTAGGTGAAGTCGACGTGGCCAGGAGTGTCAATCAGGTTGAACTGGTAGTCCTCCCCGTTGTCTGCGGTGTAGACCACGCGAACGGCATTGCTCTTGATGGTAATGCCACGCTCGCGCTCGATCTCCATGGAGTCGAGCATCTGGCTCGCTAGGTCTCGCCGCTCTACCGTGTGGGTGAGCTCGAGGATCCTGTCAGAGATGGTCGACTTGCCGTGGTCGATGTGCGCAACGATCGAGAAATTGCGAATATGTGAAGTATCATTGTTAGCCATGCGGAAGATAATAGCGTAAATCGCACGTTACGTGCTATACTCCCGAAGTCGACCTCGCCGTGTCAGGTGTCGGATTCCCCACGTCCTACACCTCGTAAATAAGAGGCCTCAAGGATAAGAACCGAAAGGAACCACACGTGGCTAACATCAAGTCTCAGAAGAAGCGCATTCTCACCGCAGAGAAGGCTCGCATCCGCAACAGGGCAGTCCGCTCCGAGCTCAAGACCGCCGTCAAGAAGGTTCGTCTTGCCGTCGAGGCCAAGGACGTCGAGGAGGCCCAGAAGGCTGCCAACGTCGCCGGTCGTCTGATGGACAAGGCCGCCTCCAAGGGCATCATCCACAAGAATCAGGCTGCCGAGCGCAAGTCTGGCATGCAGAAGCTCGTCAACACCCTCAAGTAAGACGCTTCTTCACCTCATAAAGGCTCATGGGGCGCATCCATTGGATGCGCCCTTTTTATGTCAAAAAAACAGCACAGCAGAGAAATGCATGCACCGCGACACGAGCGATCACTCGAAACGACACAATTGCGCCATGTTTTGGAAGCGTCACTCGAGAGAAACGGCGTGGGAAAGACCGTATGAGAGGAACGGAGCCTAAACCCCACAGAGCTCGAGCATGAGCGTGACGAAGGTGGTCTCGGCATCCGCTCCGCTCTTGAGGTCAGCCTCGCAGCGCGCAAGGGAGGAAAGCGCGGACTCAAGCTCGCCGGGAGCGAAGCGCCGGGCCCAGCCGACGTAGTTCTTGACCTGCCATTGCTGCTTCTTCAGCTCGCCGGGGAGCATCCCGCCCTCGCCACGAGCGTCGAGCGACTTGGCGCAGATGAGCTCGCGAATCCTTCCACTCAGGAAGGTGACGAGCGCGATCTGGGAGGGCTTCCTCATCATGCGATAGAGTCTCAGGGCCTTCTGCGCATCACGCGCCGAGACGGCATCAAGAAGGTCCCAGGGCTTGACGTCGGCAATGCGCGCCACGTTCTTCTCGACCTCTGGCACACCTATGCAGGCACCGTCACCAAAAAGCGCAGCAAGTGACTTGAGCTGGGCATCGAGCATGACGGTCGACTCGCCGACGCGCGATATGAGCTCCGTCGCGGCGGCCTCGTCCATCTGGAGGCCGTGCGCGCGAGCGAGCTTGCAGACCTGGCCGGAGAGTTCCCAGCGCTTCTTCGGCGGGAAGCAATCGATGACGGACTTGTCGCCGCACGCCTTGACCGCCTTGTAGAGCCTGGTCGTCTTGGCGAGAGTCTTTGCGACGAGGAGAAGTACGCAGCCCTCGTTCGGGTCCTTGAGGTAGGAGATGATGGCCTCGGAGGTCGGCTTGGGAAGCTTCTCGGCGTCGTGCACAACCACGAGCCTAAAGCCGGTGCCGACGGGGATGGTGTTGAGCGAGGAGGTCAGGGTGCCGGGCAGCAGGTCGGCAGATGCTTTCAGCTCGTCGAGGTTGAAGGTGGCGAGACCCTCGTCCAGGCGGGACTTGAGCCTGCAGACCGTCTTCTCGACTTTGAGCTCGTCGCTTCCGACCACCAGGTAGGCGGGAAGCAGAGCCGCATTTGAAATTCTTGCCAAGACATCCCCTTTCGTCCTTGAATACTATGCCACATCGGGCAGGGGCTCCGGCACCCTTTCGCATGAAACCTCAAGCCCTCCCGACCCGGGAGCCACCACGACGCGACCGACGTCCTTCGTGCAGAAGAAGCGAGAGCCAACGTCCTCCAGCATGTCGACGGCCTCCTCGGACGGGTGTCCGTAGGAGTTGCCCTCACCCGCACTTGCGACACTCAAAAGCGGTGACAACGCCTTTGTCTCGGAGGGCGTGAGGCAAACTCGCGAACCATGGTGCCCAACCTTGAGGAAGTCAATCCGACCGACACGACCCGAGTCGACGACCTCACCGGTCTCGTCACGCTCGGCATCTCCCGTAAGGAGTCCCGTCATCGAGCGACCACCCTCGTCGTAAGAAAGCACAAGCTCAAGCGAGTGCGCATTCTGCGTGCCATCGACGTCAGACTCGGGCCATACGACGCGAAGGTGGAATCCTCCGCAGTCAAGGGCATCGCCAAGACCCAACTCGCCGACACCTTCGGGAGCCGTGCGGGCCAAAGCGCCCGACTCGATCCGGGCAAAGCCGGAGGAGACCCCGCGCGCCACGAGGACCCGGTCGCATCCGATTCCCCTCGAAAGCGAGTCGAAACCACCATAGTGGTCGCCATGAAGGTGGGTGACGACCACGGCGTCAAGATGAAGGACGTGAAGGCTCTGGAGCTCCTGGACGACGCTGTCGTCGGGACCGACGTCGACCAGGATCGCGGAGGAACCGTCCTGCACCAGGATAGCGTCACCCTGTCCGACGTCCAGTACGCAGACCCGCGCTGGAGCGAAGAAGCGCCATCTGAACAGCAGACAAGCACTTCCAACGAAAACCGCGAGCATCACATGCCGGACAAGCCTCGCGTTAACGCGAGGCCACCAAATGAGCAGGGCGAGGGAGAGACCAAAGAAGACGGCAAATGCCACGCCCTCAGAGGCCGAAACGGAGACAGACGAGAAGGGACAGGCGGATACTGCGCGAAGCACGGCAACCACCGCATCCCCTATCACCGAGGCGGTCCTGACGAGGACAAAGGAGGCCCAGGGTGCGGGGCGGAGAAGGCAGGACGCGACGCCGAGGGCCACGACGATTGCGACAAAAGGCGACACCAGCAGGTTGGTGAACGGTGCCACGAGCGATATCTCGGAGAAGTTCGAGACAATAATGGGAGCCGTCGCAACCTGGGCAACGAGGGTGACGGCAAGGGCGCGTCTGGCTCCCGAGAGCGTTTCGAGGGCCCTTCTCCCCCATCTTCTGCGAGAGGCCCAGCGAGAAGCCGCCTCGGACGAGAAGAGCACCTCGATGACGTAGGCGGCATACGGCGCGAACAGGCAAAGCGAGGCCACCGCGACGACAGACAGCAAAAACCCAACCTCACACGAGAGACAAGGTTCGACGAGGCACAGCGGAATGGCGACCGCGCAGACGGCCGAAAGCGACTGCCCCCTCCTTCCGGCGAGCGCCGCACCCGAAGCCACGACGGACATGAGGCCCGCGCGGACGGCGGACGGCGGCGCTCCACAAAAGAGGACGAAGGAACCGATCGACAGCAACAGAACGACAGCGGAGACAAGGCGCCGAGCGCCAATACGCGACATGACCATAGCCACAAGCTCGGCCACAATCGCGATGTGAGTCCCCGACACGGCAATGAGGTGGGACACCCCACAGGTCGAGAAGAGCCTATCTACCTCACGTTCCTTAAGGGCTCCTCGATAGCCGCACAAACAGCCCGCAAGGACGGTCGACCCATCGGAACCTTGCGAGACGATATCCGAAATTACGTCCTCGCGAAACGCACGCAAAGGTGCGAGCGCGCCGTCGTCGGAACCGCGCGAGACGACGCGAACCGCGCTGACGGAGCCCATAATTCCCCGGCCGCGATTGCTCCTCCCCCACTCGTCATCCGAATTGGATCGAAAGCGACCGACGCAGCGTACGACGTCGCCCGCGCGAAGCTCATCTTTGGAAGACAGCCACACATCTGCGACGGCCTCGCCGTCCACGCAAGCGACGGCACGCGAACGATATCCGCCCGTCGATGCGGCGGAATCCGAAGAAACGCGGTACGTACATGCAGACGGAGGCGTGCGGGCCAGAACGCAAGCAGCACGTTCGAGCGAGGACGAACGCGCCGAGGAGGCGAATAGGGCAATCGTCGCCGAAGCGGCGACAAACACGGTAAGCGCCACGACCTCGGACCCGACCCTTCGAACGAGGACGCACGAAAGCGCGAGGAGAAGTAGGAAAAGAGGTGCCGTTGCAAGGGGAGGCGGCACCATCCCGCCGAGAAGGACGAGCCTCTCCACCGCCATGACGACGATGAGCGAGTAGAGGGAGACGGGAATGCCGGGGCGGTCGGGAAACCTCGCTTCCCTAGACACAGATGCTCCCCTCAAGCTTGGCGTATTTCTTCTCGCCTATGCCAGAGACGCGCATCAGGTCTTCCTTGCTGGCGAACGGCCCGTTATTTGTCCGGTCCTCCACGATCGCCTTGGCAGTGGACTCTCCTACGCCACTGAGCGTCTTAAGCTCGTCGACACTGGCCGTGTTGATGTTAACGAGCGACGCGCCGCCCTTAGACGAGCCAGAACCGATAGGGGGGACGGAGGGATCGATGGAACCGACATCTGCCTGCGAGGGTTGGGGAGCCGCCTCGCCTTGAGCGGGGACATGGATCTTCTCCCCGTCCGAGACCTTCTGCGCAAGGTTGAGCATGGAAAGGTCTGCACCCTCGGTGGGTCCACCGGCAGCGCGGACCGCGTCGTTGGCACGCGAGCCGGCGGCGAGCTCGTAGACTCCGGGCGAGGCGACGGCGCCGTCGACGTGCACGAAGAACGTCTCCGTGGAGTCGGACGCCTTCGAGGAGCCTTCTGAGTCGGAGGGTTCCCCCCGATCTACAGGCTCCGACTCGTGCGCACCCTGGCGAGCGTCAGCCTCCGCCGCGACCCCAGGTCCCGATGAGCGCGTGAGCCTATACTCACCCTGCCGAAGCAGGACGAACGTGATGCCCACGACCGCAAACAGGAAGCAGCACGCAAGAACGATGACGGCACTCCGCCGCCGCCCAGACAGGGCAATCCTTTTGGAGACCGAGTCGGAAAAGAGGGAAACCGACGAACTCGCCCGACCCTTGCTTCTGCGCTGCGCCATAAAAACCACCCCCAGGACAATCATCGTCCCAGGGGTGGCATGCTTTGGCGAAACAGAAAGGTATGGTCGCTCCTAAGTCACTTCAAGCTCTCGCCTAGCTGACGGGGCACGACGCACACCCTACTTGACGTCATCACGTTCGAAGGCGGCAGGAGCGAGCTCGCGGTGGCGTGCACGGTACCCACGAGGGGGCTTGTAGCTCGGGCACTGGTCAAAGTCGACGTACTCGATGCTGTTAACCAGGTCGTCGATCATGGCATCATGGTCGAAGGAGTCCCAGGCCTCGTGTACCTGGTCGGGCTTCGCGTGGGTCTCGGGGCGACGCGGCATGAAAAGGGTGCAGCAGTCGGCGGCGTCCTGGGAGCTAATGTCGTACGTGCCAATCTCCTCGGCACGGCTCATGATCTCAAGCTTGTCCGACCCGATGAGGGGGCGGAGCACGGGAAGCGAGACCATCTCATTGACGACCGAGATGTTATCGAGCGTCTGAGAGGCGACCTGCCCCAGGGACTCACCGGTGACGAGGGCCTTGGCACCCTCGATCTGCGCAATCCTCTCGGCCACGGCGAACATGATCCTACGGTAGGTGATGATGCGCAGGCTCTGCGGAACGGCAAGTGAGATCTCGCGCTGTTTCTCGCCAAACGGAACGACGTACATACGCCCAATCATGCCGGAGGGAGCAAGCGCGTTGACGATGTCCTGACAGAGGTACTCGCTGGTGTCGGCGGTCATGGGGCGACCCGAGAAGTGCACGGGAACACAGGTAGCACCACGACGTCCGACCATCCACGTAGCGACCGGAGAGTCGAAGCCGCTCGAGAGGAGCGTGACGACCTTACCTGCGGTGCCGACGGGAAGACCGCCGACGCCACGACCGGTGTCGGCGTACACGTAGACGCTCGCGTTGACGACCATGACGATGACCGTCACGTCGGGGCCGTGCATGGCAACCTTCTTGTCGGGGAACTCCTGGCAGAGTACGCCGCCCACGAGTCGGTTGATGTCAAGCGTGTGAAGCTCGTAGTCGGTCGACGACCTACGCGCATGAACCTTGAAGGTTGTGAACTCCCCCGCCTCGCCAAGGGCCTTGACGGCAGCGGCACAGTACTCATCCTGCTCAAGACCGCAGAGGTATGCAAGAGAGACGCGCGCCACTCCGGGAACGCGGGAGATGGCATGAGCAAGCTCCTGAGAGGCGAAGCCATCCTCCACCGTCACGAGCAGATGACCCGAGATCCTCTTGATCCCCTTGACGGGAAAGCTACGAAGCGCACAGCGAAGGTTCCTCACGAGCTGGTTCTCAAAGGTGGAACGGTTCTTGCCCTTGAGGCCGATCTCGTGGTAGTGGACCAGACAGACTCTGTTAGTCATGCCTAGAGGTTGCGCTCGACGCGAGTGTTGTTGCCCTTGATCTCCTCGTCAAACTTCTCCTTGACGAAGCCGAGGGTGCCGTCCTCGATCTCAGTCATGGCGATGGTGACGGGGTCCTCTCCCGAAACGACGGGAGTGATGTCGTCAAAGTCTTGGATGGCGGTGACGCGGAGGTGCTGGCCACGTACCATGTTATTGATGTCGCACGCACGCTTGGAAGCGACGGTGCAGAGCAGGAACGGGTTCTGCTCGGTCATCGATAGGAGATCATCGATCTCGGGCTTAGTAACTGCCATGTTAGGAGTTACCTCCATTCGTCTCGTAGTGATCAAAAATGCGGGCAAGTTCAGCTGCCGCCCTGTCCAAATCGTCATTGACAACCCGGGCATCGTAGCGATCGGCCAAATCCATCTCTCGACGGGCGTTCGTGAGCCTCAGCTCAACGGAAGCCTCGTCCTCGGTACCCCTACCGCGCAGCCTCCGCTCGAGAACCTCTAGGGAGGGCGGCTCGATGAAGATGAGTACGGCAGAGGGGTAGATCCTCTTGACGTTAAAGGCCCCCTGAACGTCAATCTCGAGAATGACCGACTTGCCATCGGCGATTCGAGAGTCAACCTCACTCTTAAGCGTCCCGTATTTGTGGCCATGCACGTCCGCCCACTCGAGAAACTCTCCGGCCTCGACCTTGGAGACGAACTCGGAATCGGTGAGGAAGTGGTACGTGACACCATTCACATCGCCGGGACGCGGCGAACGAGTGGTAGCCGAAACCGTCAGGCCGAGGTCAGGCCGTTGCTCGCGAACAAGCGAGAGCAAAGTACCCTTCCCCGCACCCGACGGTCCGGAAATGACAAATAAACGAGGAGTGCTCACTTACTTGGAAAGCACCTCGAGAAGCTGCTCGCGCTGACGAGCACCGAGGCCCTTAACGCGACGAGTGGAGGAGATGGCGAGCTCGTCCATAATCTTGGCAGCCTTAGCCTTGCCATAGCCAGGCAGGGACTCGATGAGTGCGGAGACCTTCATACGGCTGGCGATAGGATCCTCAGAGTTGAGAACCTCCTCGAGAGAAATCTCACCCTGCTTGATCTTCTCACGCAGCTCAGCACGCGCGTGACGGGCCGCAGCGGCCTTCTCGAGTGCTGCCTTACGCTGCTCGTCAGTAAGCTGAGGTAGTGCCATGGGTTCCTCCAAACATCGGAATTCATACGTATAACGCCTTGCAAAAGCGCTGTTAATCAACGTGCAAGACGATAGTTTGCCAATATGTCCTGTATTTATCAAGTACCTATTGGCAAAAACGCACGTGGACGGGCTGAAATACACATAACTGCACTTCAATACCGCTCCCGTAAAGAATATTAGCCCTTCACTAGCTCATTCACTATGCATTCGAAGGCAGAAATTGGCTCATCGGCCTGCGTTATTGGGCGACCGACCACAATTTTCGATGCTCCAGCAGCAATCGCAGCCGCAGGCGTGGCAACGCGCTTCTGGTCACCGACCGCAGAGCCGACCGGCCTGACGCCCGGGGTTACGAGCAGGGCCTCCGGACCCAGAAGTTTGCGCATCTGGGCAGCCTCCTGCGGAGAGCAGACGATGCCGTCGGAGCCCGCGTCAAAGGAGAGCTTAGCGAGCCTTGCGACCTCGTCCTTGACAGGAAGCTCGATGCCGACCTCGGAAAGCGAGCCCTGGTCCATGCTCGTCAGCACGGAAATCGCGACGAGCCTCGTGCGGTCGCCGTCGCGCTTGGCAGCGGCCTCCTCAACGCCCTCACGCGCCTGGGCGATCATGGCAGAGGAGCCCAGGCCGTGAATGGAAAGGATATCTGCACCCGAGAGCGAGGCGGAGCGGGCAGCTCCCCTGACCTGGAAGGGGATGTCGTGGATCTTTAGGTCGAGAAATACCTTGAACCCCCTATCGTGCATCTCTCTCACGATGGACGGGCCCTCGGCGTAGAAGAGCGTCATGCCGACCTTGACCCAGCGTGCCTTGTCACGAAGCCTGTCGGCAAGCTCTAGCGCGATCTGCTTGTCACAATCTAGCGCGACGATAACGGACTCACGCGCAGCCTCTTCACCTAGCATTCGGCAGCTCCAATCAAATCGTTGATGTCACGGACACCCTGGGACTCGGCCCATTGCTCAAGCTCTGACAGTATCCTCGGGGCACTCGTGGGGTCGGTAAGGTTCGCCGTACCGACAGAGACGGCCGTGGCTCCGGCCAGGATGAACTCGGCCGCGTCCGCACCCGAGGAGACGCCGCCGATTCCGCACAGCGGGATATCGACCGCGTTGTGGCATTCCCAGACCATGCGCACCGCGATGTTGTGAATGGCGGGGCCGGAAAGGCCAGCCGTGGCCCTCGAGAGGCGGCTTCTTCTAGTCCTCACGTCGATGGCCATGGCGGGAATGGTATTGATGAGCGAGAGTGCGTCCGCACCCTCGGCCTCCAGCGCGCGCCCGATCTCGGCGACGTCATGCGGCGCCATCTTGACAACGACGGGCCTCGAAGTGAGGGGGCGAACCGCACGCATGACCTCGGCGGCCGCTTTGGGAGTTGCGCCCATGGCGGCGCCGCCCTTGCTCACGTTGGGACACGAGATGTTAATTTCGAAGCCGGAGGCAAACGGCGCGAGCTCGTCAAAAAGCTCGACGGCCCGGGCGTACTCCTCGAGGGAGTGGCCCGCGACCTGGACGATGACGCGCGTTCCACGACCCTCGAGTCCCGCCAGGTATTCGCCATAGGTCTCTACGAACGCGTGGGCCCCGGGATTCTGAAGGCCGACGGAGTTCATGATGGCCGAGTTGACCTCGCACATGCGCGGTGCGGGATTGCCGTCCCACGGCTCGGCCGCGCAACCCTTGGTCGTGATGGCGCCAAGGGTGCTGACGTCGTAGAATCCCTCGAACTGCCAACCGTTGCCGAAGGTTCCGGACGCAGTGTTGATGGGGTTCTTCATCTTGATGCCGCCGAGGTCGACGGACATGTTCACGGTATCGCTCACCACGCGACCTCCTTTGCGTCAAATACGGGACCGTCCATGCAGCAGGCCTTGTAGCCGCCGGCCCTCATGGCGACGTTGCAGGTGCTGCAGGCACCGAACCCGCAGGTCATCATGCGCTCGAGGGAGGCCTGGCACTCCACGCCGGCATCCTCTGCAATGCGCGCGACGGCGCCCATCATGACGTTGGGCCCGCAGGTGACCACGAGGTCGTACTCGTTGGCGGAGAAGAGCTTCTCTACGGCGATGGTCGCAAAGCCCCTCATGCCATAGGAGCCGTCGTCGGTGCAGACCATGACCTCCCCGGCGCCAAGGGCGAGCGCGTCCGTCTCGCCCCAGAGCCTCGAGGCGGTCTGGGCGCCAAGCACGACGTCGACGGTGCGGCCGGCCTGCACGAGAGCCCTCGCGGCAGCAAGCACCGGAGGAACACCGACGCCGCCGGCGACGCAGAGTGCCCTGCCTCCAGGCCTGACATTCCAGCCATGGCCGCAAGGCCCCAACAGGTCGGAACCGTCTCCGGCCTCCAAGAGGGAGAGTCGCCTCGTCCCCTCGCCCACCGCGGCGTAAACGAGCTCGATGGTGCCCGTACCCGCATCGCTCGAAGCGAAGGAAAGCGGGATCCTGACGATGTGGGAAGCGTCCCCCGGAACGCGGAAGTTCATGAACTGCCCCGGAAGAATCAGCGAGGCGAGCTCGGGACAGCTGATGACGAGGCGAAATATTCCGTCTCCCACCCGCTCGTTCGATACAACCGTAAAGTCGTATTGATGTACCTTGGCATCCAGATGCACAGTACGTCCTCCTTATACAGACGTGGCGCGAGACCCCATTAGGGTATCGCGCCACGAGATGTGATGCGAGCGGACTAGGCCACCTGACCGTCCACGAGGGTCCTCTTGCCGTCGACAAAGACGTCGGTGGCGACACCGACGAGGTTCATGCCCAGGAACGCGGAGTTCTTGGACTTGCTCTCGAAATAGTCCTCGCTGACGGTGATCTCCTTCTCGGGATCGATGAGCGTGAGGTCTGCCTTGGAGCCCTTCTCGATCTTGACCGGCTTCAACCTCAGGACGGAGCGGGGGTTGATGGCCATGACCTCGACGAGCCTAGCCCAGCTCATCTCGCCGGAGCGAACCATGTTGTTGAGCATGAGGGGCAGCGAGGTCTCGAGGCCGATGGTGCCAAAGAAGGCGATCTCCCACTCGCAGTCCTTCTCGTGCTTGGCGTGAGGAGCGTGATCGGTGACGATGCAATCGATGGAGCCGTCGACGATGCCCTCGCGCAGGGCTTCCATATCGCTCTTGAGCCTCAGAGGAGGATTCATCTTGAGGTTGGTGTTGTACTCGGCGGTCACGTCATCCTCGTTGAGGAAGATGTGGTGCGGCGTGACCTCGCAGGTGACCGGAAGACCCTCGGCCTTTGCAGCCTTGACAAGGTCCAGTCCCTTCTTGGTCGAAATGTGGGCGATGTGGAGAGGGCAGCCAGTGAGGCGGCAGAGCTCGATGTCGCGATAGATCTCGAGCTCCTCGCCAAGCGCCGGCCAGCCGAACATGCCAAGGCGCGTCGAGGCGCGACCCTCGTTGATGACGCCGTGCGTGGTGAGCGACTCGACCTCACAGTGCGCGATGGCGACGCGGTCAAACTGGGAGACGTAGCCCATTGCGGTGCGCATCATGCCGGCGCTCTGGACGCCGTGGCCGTCGTCAGAGAAGGCGCAGGCACCCTCGAGGACCATGTCACCGATCTCCGCAAGGGCCTCGCCCTTCTCGCCACGGGTAAGCGCGCCGATTGGACGGACGTGGCAGAGGTCGGCCGCACGACCACGGTCGATCTGGTAGCGTACGCCGGTACCCGTGTCGGTGACGGGGTCGGTGTTGGGCATTGTCGCGACGTCGGTGAAGCCGCCATGGGTCGCGGCGCGGCAGCCGGAGGCGATGTCCTCCTTGTACTCGAAGCCGGGATCGCGGAAGTGGACGTGCATGTCGACGAGGCCCGGAACCAGGTACTTGCCGCGGGCGTCGACCACCTCGGCCTCGGGCGCGTCGATGGACTCCGCGACCTCAACAATATCCTCGCCGTCAATCAGGACGTCGACTACCTTGTCGAGGCCGACCTGAGGGTCGACGGCGTGGGCTCCCTTAAGCAGAAATGCCATTGTTCTCTCCTCCCAGCAGCAGGTACATCTCGGCCATGCGGGTAAGAACACCAGCGTTGACCTGGTTCAGAATCCTAGAGCGGCCACAGTCGGCCACGTCAGCGTTGATCTCCATGCCACGGTTCATGGGGCCAGGGTGGCAGATGATCGCGTTCTCCTTCATGCGGTGCACGCGGTTCATGTCGAGGCCGTAGAGGCGGTTGTACTCGCGGCGAGAAGGAATGGTCGCGCCCTCCATGCGCTCGAGCTGAACGCGAAGCATGTAGACGACGTCAACGTCGTCTATTACCTCATCGAGGCTCCAGGTCTGGGGGCAGCCGAACCACTCGGGGTCGTCCACCTGGAAGGTGGGAGGGCCGACGAGTACAACCTCCGCGCCCATGGTCTTGAGCGCAGGGGCGAGCGATCCGCAGACGCGGCTGTGGGCAAGGTCGCCGACGATGGCGACCTTGAGGCCCGCGAGGTGGCCGAAGTGCTTGCGAATGGTGTAGAGGTCAAGCATGGCCTGCGTGGGGTGCTGGTGCTTGCCGTCACCTGCGTTGATGACGATGGCGTCGGTGTTCTCGGTGATCTTCTGGGGCGTGCCGGCGAGACGGGCGCGGCAGATGAACATGTCAACGTTCATTGCGTCGATGGTCTGGATCGTGTCCGCGAGGCTCTCACCCTTGACGACGGAAGAGGTGCTGCCGCCCATGGAGATGGAGTCGGCAGAGAGGCGCTTCTCGGCGAGCTCGAAGGAGCTCTTGGTGCGCGTGGAGGGCTCAAGGAAGAGATTCACGATCGTGCGGCCGCGCAGCGCGGGAACCTTCTTGATGACGCGCGCGTTGTTGACGGACTCGAACGCGGCGGCCGTGTCGAGAATCTGGGTGATGTCATCGGCTGTAAGGCTGTACGTGTCGATGAGATGTTTGACTGAGAGCATCTAGTTTGCACCTCCGGCATTCTTTTCGGTATCGAGACTCCAGATCTCGACGGAGTCACGCTCGTCGAGCGGAGTAATGCACACGCGCACGTCCTCCTCGTGGGAAGAAGGCACGTTCTTGCCAACGAAGTCCGCACGGATGGGAAGCTCGCGGTGGCCGCGGTCAACCATGACGGCGAGCTGCACGGACTGGGGACGGCCGTAGTCCATCAGCGCATTGAGCGCGGAGCGGACCGTCCTGCCGGTGTAGAGCACGTCGTCCACCAGGACGATCGTGCGATTGTCGATGTCAAAGGGAATGTTCGTGCCGTGCAGCACGGGCGCTACGTTGCGCATGAAGTCGTCGCGATAGAAGCTGATGTCGAGCGAGCCGATCACGGGACGCGTCCCCTCGATCCCCTCGATTGCATCGGCGAGTCTGTTAGCAAGCGTCTCGCCGCGCCTGATGATGCCAACGAGGGCGAGGTCCTGGGCACCCTCGTTGCGCTCGATGATCTCGTGGGCAATGCGAGTCACTGCCCTAGCCATTGCCTGCCCATCCATGATGACGGCCTTGGGGCTGTTCTCTGCCATGGCACTCCTTCCAATAAAAAACGCCTGTCCGCACATGCGGCACAAGCGTCGGAAGAAAGCTATGTCAGACCACCTAAACGGAGATCCTACAATAATCAAAGCGTCCTTGCCGGCATCTCGTACCGCGCTTAAAGGTCTTATTCAATATATCGCGAGAAACAACGGATACAAGCGAGAATCTTGCCAATAGCAAAAAAATCGACCCGCCATAGACGGGTCGATAAAAAACGTAAGCGAATGCGGGGCTTCCCCCACCGCACGAGCAAGCCCGCGGCAAGCCAATCGCCCTCGCTAGACCTCGGCGGAATGCCCCTCGGAGCACTTGTCCTGACGCTTCCTACGGTCGCGATAGCGCGAAATCTGCGAAATAGCAAAGCCAAGGCCGTTGCAGCGCGTGGCGTAGGCGAACTCGGAAACGAGTCCAAGGAGGTAGCCGAGCTTCGAAATCGAGGGGACGGGACGATTCGAGAGCTCAAAGGCGAGCTTCCTCAGCTGGGGCGAGACGTTCTGCAGGCCCAGAATCGTCTCTTCGTCAATTCGCGAGAAGAGCTTGGCCATCTGGTCCTTGAGGGCGGGGTCGTCGAGCGCTCCCCTGCCTATTGCTTCTCCGGCATAGCGGAAGCCGATGGTTGCGAGTGCCTTGAGGACTCCCCCGTCGGTGATGCCCAGGCGCTCTACGACGTCGGCCATGTCATTCCAACGCTCGAACGAGAGCGAGAGCACGCGCGTGGCAGACGACGAGCCGGGCAGGTCCTCTCGGTAGCAGTAGTACGGAGTGTTCTTGAAGACTATGGATTCGGCCCGGCACATGGTCTCGAACAGGAACGGATTGTCCACCCATCCCGCACCGGGCACCTCCTTGAAGGTGATGCCCTTCTCCTCCAGGAAGCCCTTGCGATAAAGAGCGGACCAGATGGAGGGGTGGTGCTGGACGACGCGCGGGCAGTCGAAGATGGTGAAGGGCTGCCGCTTGGGCTTGATGCGATCGTAGTAGGCGCAGTTGAGCCTCGTCTCTTCGGGCGTGCCAGGCATGTAGATGCGCCAGTACGGGGACTTGACCACGTCGGGAGGCGTGACCATACCGAAGCTCATCGCAAACTCGAACAGGTCGTCGTACATGTGGGGCTCGACATAGTCATCGGGCTCGAGGATGGCCACGTAGGTACCGCGAGCCTCGCGGAAGCCCCTGTTGACGGAGGCGCCGTAACCCTGGTTGGCCTTGTCGATCACGCGCACGCGCGAGTCCCTTGCCTCGTGCTCCCTCATGATCTGGAGCGAGAGGTCAGTGGAGCCGTCGTTGATGGCAAGAATTTCGAGATTGATGCGATCGTTCTTCTCGACAGACGAGAGCGCCTGGTCAAGGTATTTGTCGGTGTTATAGATGGGAAGGACGACGGTAACGTCTACCTGCGAGTTCATTTATGCTCCGATGCTCTTGTACGCCGCGCAGACCTCGTCGGTCGTGCCCAGCATCCTCATCTGCCCCTTCTCGATCCAGCAGACCCTGTTGCAGATGCGCTCGACCAGGTCGATGGAGTGGCTGACGAGAAGCACCGTGACGTTGCCCGACGCAACGAGTTCCTGGATGCGCTTCTCGCACTTCTGCTGGAACAGGTAGTCGCCGACGGAGAGCGTCTCGTCGACGATGAGGATGTCGGGTTCAGTGATCGTGGCGATGGCGAAGGCGATGCGCGCGACCATGCCCGAGGAGTAGTTCTTGAGGGGCATGTCCATAAAGTTCTGGAGCTCGGCGAACTCGACGATGTCATTGAAGTGCTCGTCGATGAACTCCTTGCGGTAGCCCAGCAGGGCGCCGTTGAGATAGATGTTCTCCTTGGCGGTGAGTTCCATGTCGAAGCCTGCGCCAAGCTCGATGAGCGGTGCGATGGACCCATGCACACTGCAGTTGCCCTCGGAGGCCTCGAGGACGCCGGCGATGATCTTGAGCATGGTCGACTTGCCCGAGCCATTGGTGCCCACGAGTCCGAACGCCTCGCCGCGCTTCACGTTGAAGCTGATGTGGTTGAGCGCGCGGAACTCCTTGAACTTGAGTTCGTGGCGCATGAGGGCGATGAAGTACTCCTTGAGCGAGCCGAACTGCTCGGAGGCGACGTTGAAGATCATCGAGACGTCGTCGACGGAGATGACGTCCTCGGCATCGCTCTGGGATACGTCCGGACGCTTGAGGGTCGCCTCCGACGAGGACCTAACGGTGACCCAGGCACTCGCGTTTCTCACCACGCCGTCGGAGCCATGGGCCTCGACGGTGAGGAGGAAGCGGCCGGGACACGGAGGGATGAAGCCGAACCTCGTCTGATCGCCGGGAGTGCCGGTCTTGTCGCCAAGTCCGCCACCCTCGATGTTCCAGTAATAGGAATAGAGAACGTGACGAGGAGCATTGCCGATGACGGAGGCATCGAGGAATGTGTGCTCGCCGAACGTGAGGTCGCTCTGCGTAAGCGTCGCGACGGGAAGCCATTCAGGCATCTCTGCTGAAGTGTTAGGCAAAACCTGCTCCTAGATAAAGAGGATGAACTTGTGCTGGTTCTTCTTGAAGACCACCATGCCCAGCAAGAGCGAGACCGCGGCAAAGGCGACGCATGCGACGTGCATGCCAACCGAGGGGACGGTCTGGTACAGAACGACATCCCTAACGTAGGTGACGTACACGTACATGGGATTGAAGCGCTCGAGCGCCTGCATCCAACCGGGAAGGATAGCGAAGGGATAGAAGAGCGGGGTGGCGTAGGTCCACGCAGTCAGCACGACGCTCCAGAGGTGCATGACGTCGCGGAAGAACACCGAGAGCGCCGAGAGCAGGAGCGACAAGCCGATGCTAAAGAAGAGCAACATGAGGATGCCAAAAGGCAGGAGAAGCGCCGTGACTCCAAGGGGCACCTGCTCGACGAGCATGACGATGGCAATTGCGATGAGCGAGAAAAGATAGTTGACGCCCGCAAAAAGCGCCTTTTCTACCGGAAAGACGTATCGGTTGATCTTGACCTTCTTGAGAAGGGACGAGGCACCAATGATGGAGCCCATACCCTGGCTCGTCGCGTCGTTCATGAGCTGGAACGCGGTGTTGCCAAGAATGAGGTAGACGGCGTAGTTACCCAAGGTGGGGTCGTTGTAGCGCATGAAGCTGCCGAAGACCGCCGCCATAACAAGCATCATGAGCAGCGGGTTGAGAACGCTCCACACGACACCCAGGGCACTGCGACGGTACTTGAGCTTGAAGTCCTTGGAGACGAGCTCCTTCAGAATGAAGATGTCTCGCTTAGAGGCGGGGTACCAGGCGTCCTTTGCCGAAACCCCCGCTTTGGTGGTGGCTGATTGCAATTTGCCTCCATACGGTTATATCCGACATCGCCCCATTTGATAGGGACATAAGCGGGAAAATATTAGCATAGGAGCCTATTGCGGCCGTGGATGCCATACAAACGTCAGAGCAGGCAAGTCAAAGCGCAGCTCAAGACCAGAATGCGAGCAAACAAAAAGCCCGGGAGCAGAAGATCCCGGGCTGAAAAATCATGGCTCCCCGAGCAGGATTCGAACCTGCGACACGCTGATTAACAGTCAGCTGCGCTACCACTGCGCCATCGGGGAATATAAGCAGCCGAAGCATTAGCTCCAGCTGCGAAGATTCTGGCTCCCCGAGCAGGATTCGAACCTGCGACACGCTGATTAACAGTCAGCTGCGCTACCACTGCGCCATCGGGGAATAATCGCTCTCGCGACGCAAGAAATAAGTATACGGATACGCCCTCACGATGCAAGCAGAAAATCAAATTTCTTGGCAGTTATCAAAAGGCACGCAAATCCGCATCTTAAGCCACTTGCGTGGGGCTACTCCTCCATATAGTCCTTGAGGCGGCCGGAGCGAGACGGGTGACGAAGCTTGGCAAGAGTCTTTGACTCAATCTGGCGGATGCGCTCGCGCGTGACGCCAAACTCACGCCCGACCTCCTCGAGGGTGCGTGGGTGACCGTCCTCGAGGCCGAAGCGGAACTTAATGACCTTGCGCTCGCGGTCGGCAAGGCCATCGAGAACCTGCTCAAGCTGCTCGCGCAGCATTGAGTCGCTAGCAGCCTCGGGAGGGGCGACAGCGGAAGAATCCTCGATGAAGTCGCCGAGCTGGGAGTCCTCCTCCTCGCCGATAGGCGTCTCGAGGGAGACGGGCTCCTGGCTGATCTTCTGAATCTCGCGCACCTTGTCGGCAGAGATGCCCATCTCGGCACCGATCTCCTCGGGAGTCGGGTCGCGGCCTAGGTCCTGCAGGAGCTGGCGTTGCACGCGGACGAGCTTGTTGATCGTCTCAACCATGTGGACGGGAATGCGAATGGTGCGGGCCTGGTCGGCGATCGCGCGCGTAATGGCCTGGCGAATCCACCACGTTGCGTAGGTGGAGAACTTGAAGCCCTTGGTGTAGTCGAACTTCTCGACCGCGCGGATGAGGCCAAGGTTGCCTTCCTGAATAAGGTCGAGAAAGAGCATGCCACGGCCGACGTAGCGCTTGGCGATTGAGACCGTGAGGCGGAGGTTGGCACTGATGAGCGCCTGCTTTGCATCGAGACCGACCTGTTCGATGCGCATGAGACGGCGCTTCTCAGAACGGGTGAGCTCAATGTCACCGCGCTCGGCGGCCTCGAGCTTCTCGGACGCCTCCGTGCCAGCCTCGATCTTCATGGCGAGGTTGACCTCCTCGGCGGCCGTCAGGAGGTCGACCTTGCCGATCTCCTTGAGGTACATCCTGACGGGGTCGCCCGTGAGCATGACCGTGGAGCCGTCGACCCGACGGGCGCGGGCGCGCGAGGAGCGCTTGCGAGACTTCTGCTTCGGCACGGAGCGCAGGACCTCGTTTGCGACCCTGGCCTCCTTTTTCGCCTCGGACATCTCGTCATCGTCGTCGAGACTGTCGTCGTCCATGTCATCCTCGTCGAGATTGTCATCCTCGTCGTCAGAAACCATGGAAGTCGAGGCATCACCGTCGCTCTCGATGGAAACGCCCTTCGAGCGAATGAGGTCATACATGTCGGAGAGCTCGTCGTCGTCGACATCGACGTCACCGATGGCAGCCTGAATGTCATCCTCGGTAATGCTTGAGTCAGAGGCACCCTTTACCAGCTGGTCAACAACACCAAGAAGCTCGTCGGACAAGTTAGCAGTACTCTCGGAGGTAGCTTTCTTCGTGGCCACAGAAATCCTTTCGACGCATATGCCTTTGAGATGTTACCCAAAAAATGCGCTCATACAACACTTGAAACCTTATTTGACAACTCATTTACGTGCTTTTGTAGCTCGGTCGCCTTCTTGAACAGCTCTACCGACTCGGCATCATTCACGCTGCAGGAAGCGGACTTGAGCTTTCCCTTGATTCTGCGAATCTCACGCCTGCTCGACCAGAGGTCGATCATGTCAAGGAGGAATGAAGCTCGGTCCTCGGTTGACATTGCGGAGGTCGACTCGAGCCGTCCAGAGGAGAGCACGCGGGGTGCCTCGGGGACGACCTCGGAGGCCGCGGCCACCACGTCCTGGGGAGATGATCCCGCAGGCGTCGCGAGCATGGCCCAGGCCATGCTCTCATATCGCGGATCGGTCCAGGTGAACGATGCGATGCGCTCCGACTGGGGCCTCAGAACGTCGGGGTGGGTCGCGATGAGCGAGAGGAGCTCCCGCTCAGACGCCTTGATCATCTTCTCGTCCGTGGTCAGGCCCCGCATCGATCCGAAGCCCGAGGGGCGGGCGGGAACCGGATCGCCATAAGGTCCGTCGTAGGCGGGCACCTCGTCGTAGCTTCTCGCATCATACTCGGGACGACGCTCCGCGCGTGCGGTCCCCCTCTGCTCCGGAGACTTCACGGGCGTCTCGCTCACGATCTGCTTGACGCGCTGCACTTCTACACCAAGGAGGTCGGCGAGCTGGGAGGCATAGCCGTCGATGAGGATCGATCCCTTGAGCGGCGCCAGAAGGGCGGCCATGTCGTTCATCGCCGCCACCCTGCGACCGGGAACCGAGAGGTCGTAGCCATCGAGTCGCTTCTCGAACACGAAGTCCATCAAAGGGCGTGCCCGATCCAGGATCTCCTGGAGCTCGGACGGCTGGTGGGCCGAGAGGAACTCCATCGGGTCCTGATTGTCCGGAAGCACGACGCACAGCAGCTCGACGCTGGTACTGCCGATGTACTGGACAGCGCGCTCGGCGGCCTTCTGGCCTGCCGCGTCGCCATCGAACATGCAGATGATCCGCTGCTTGGCAAAGCGCTCAAGGAGCTTCACGTGGTCCATAGTCAGGGCCGTCCCCATCGTCGCGACGGTGTTGGTGAAGCCGGCCTCGTGCATCGAGATGACGTCGGTGTAGCCCTCGCAGACGATGGCGGTACCGGTGGCCGCCATGGTGTCCTTGGCACGATCGAAGGCGAAGAGGTGCTTCTTCTTCGAGAAGATCGCGGTCTCGCTCGTGTTGACGTATTTTCCGCCGACGGCAGGCTTTCCCTTGGTCAGGACCCTTCCGCCCATGGCTATGGTGCGCCCCAGCTCGTCGTGAATGGGGAAGATCACGCGGTCGAAGAAGCGGTCGCGCGCTCCTCCGCCCCTTCCGTCGAGCGCGGCGTTGCAGGCAATCATCTCCTGCTCGCTGAAGCCCTTCTCGCGAAGGTGCCGAACGAGCGCGCCATGGCCAGGAGCGTAGCCGAGCCCCCAGCGCCTGCAGACGTCGGAGCCGAATCCCCTGCCGCCAAGGTAGCTGCGTCCGGAGTCGGGCCCTTCTCCCCTGCCCCTGAGCAGCTGGAGCGAGTAGAAGGCCTCGGCCTCGCCCATGCACTCGATCAGGCGGTTGCGCTTGGGACCGCGTCGGCCGCCTCGCTCCTCCTGCAGCTCGATGCCCGCCTTGTCGGCGAGGTAGCGGATGGAGTCGGGAAAGTCCAGGCTCTCGCGTTTCATGATGTACGCGAAGATGTCTCCGCCCTCCCCGCAGCCGAAGCAGTGCCAGAGGCCTGTGGCGGGAATGACGTGGAACGACGGGCTCTTCTCGTGGTGGAAGGGACAGCAGCCCCAGAAGTCATTCCCGCGCTGGCGCAGCTCGACGGTCTCGCCGACAATCTGCAGGATGTCGGAGGCCTGTCGAACGCGCTCCTTGTCTTCATCGGTTATCACGCGCTCACCTCCAGACCAGAGTCGCCCAGGCCGACGCCTAGGTTCTCTTGTACCCAATCGATGTTGCCGCGAACGACGGTCTCCAACTCTTCGGTGGACGCGAAGACGCGGGAGGGCCGAAGCCAGCGGACGAAGACGACGCTCGCAGAGCGCCCATAGATATCACCCTCAAACCCCACGAGGTGTGCCTCGAGGAAGAACGGGTCAGGACCTCCGAACGAGGGCGGGACACCGACGTTGACGGCAGCTGGCCACGCCCTTCCCCCGAAGAGGAAGAACCCGGCGTACACGCCAGCGCCCGGAACGCAAGACAGCGGAGAAAAGCGCAGATTGGCAGTAGGAAAGCCGAATGCCCTGCCCTGGCCGCGGCCATGCTCGACAACGCCGGACACGAAGTGGCAGCGTCCGAGAAGCTCGCGGGCGGAGTCGATGTCGCCAGACGCCACGAGCGAGCGTATGCGCGTGGCGCTCACGGGCAGCCCCTCGCTGCAGACGAGGTCGTGGCCGCAGCAGCGAACGCCATGCGCTTCTCCCCAGGAGGAGATTGCCGCAACGTCTCCCGCGCCACCAGCTCCGAACCTGAAGTTCGAGCCCACGTGCACGCTGCAGAGCCGCACGACCCCACCGAGGCGGTCCTCGAGGAAGGCGCGATAATCGGTGGCAGCCAGGCACTCGTCGAATCGCACGACCAGGATGAGGTCGAGGCCAAGCGACATGAGGCCGCGAAGCCGGTCAGCACAGCCCAGAAGCCTCGCGGAGGGGCACGACAGCACCTCGCTCGGGTCGGGATCGAAGGTCACCGCGGCACTCAGGACGCCAAGGGAGCGTGCATCGGACATGCATGAGCCGACAAGGTCGCGATGCCCCAGGTGCAGTCCGTCGAACGCACCTATGCAGCATGCCACAGGGGGCTTGTCCGCAAGACTGGCACCATCGGCGACGTACGCCATGCCAAAGGGAAGCTCGACTCGACCGTACCCGCGCTGGACATCGGAGAAGACCGACTCGCAGATGAGCTCCCTGGACGTCGCCGAGGACAACGGGTACGAGAGCGGCGTCACAGGACCACCCCCGAGACGCCCGATGGAAAGTTTGCGTCGCAGCGCAGCGACGAGCCAACGACATGCCAGATGCCCATCAGCTTGCCGTCGGACACGAGGCCGACGCGCTCGCCCTCGGCGGCGCCGGAGCGGTTAGGAATGGACTTGCCGCACATGGCGTCCGCGAGAGTCCTCTTGCCAAGCTCCTGGGAGACGATGCCAAGGCAAGCAAGCGGATCGAGCGCACGCGTGACGATACGCCCGGGACCAAGCTCGGCAACCTGCTCGAGCGTGAGACAGCAGCCGATGTCGATAGACCCCGAGGCGGTCCTGCGCAGGCCGCGGAGGTGCGCCGCAGTTCCAAGCTGGCGGCCGAGGTCGCGAGCGATGCTGCGAATGTAGGTCCCCTTCGAGACGGTGAAGGCGCAGGTCCACACGAGCGGGTCACCGCCGCAGGAAAGGCAGTCCGCCTCGAGCACGCTCACATGGCGGCTGGGCAGGACGACCTCCTCGCCGGACCGCGCCCGGGCGTAGGCGCGCTTCCCGTCGACGGAGATGGCCGAGTACGCAGGAGGGATCTGATCGTGCTCCCCCACCAGGCCGGAGACGACGCGACGAGCGTACCCGAGATCGTGCAGCTCGTCGGAAACCTCGGCACGGGCGACGGGCTCACCCTCGGCATCGTCGGTCGACGTCTCGAACCCGAACTCGACCTGGGCGAGGTAAGACTTAGTGTCCAGGGTGAGATTACCCATCAGCCTGGTTCCCTGTCCGACGCCGACGACGAGGACGCCCGAGGCGGCCGGGTCAAGCGTGCCGGCATGGCCGACCCTACGCTCGCCAAGCGCGCGCCGAACCTTGTTGACAACGTCATGACTCGACATGCCCAATGGCTTGTCGACCGCCAGGAGGCAGTTTATTCCGCTGAGACCACGCTTCACTCGCTATCGTTTCCCTCCTGCTTACGCGCATCCGAGAAGAGCGCGACAAGCTGGGGCAACGCCGACGCCAGGGCTTGGTCGATATCGCCTTCCACCGTAAAGCCTGCGGCAGCCTTGTGCCCTCCGCCGCCAAGGGAACGGGCGACCTGCGACACGTCCTTATCCGTCTTTGAGCGGAGGTTGCCTCGGACCTTGTTGCCGGGAACCTCCTTAAGAAACAGGGCGACCTCGGAGCTGGCGACGCTCCTGACGACATCGACGAGGCCATCGCACTCGTCGAGACTCGCGCCCGTACGCTCGAGGTCGGCTGAGGTCGCGTAGCTGTAAGAGATTTTGCCGTCAGCAAACGTCGTGATCCTGCCCATCACGAGGGACTCCAGGTGAAGATAGGAGAGGCTGAAGTTCTGATAGACGTTGAGCGACAGCTCGGAGGGCGAAGCGCCAGCGTCGACCAGGAGGGATGCGACCTGAAACGACTCCGGGTCGGCATTCTGGTACTGAAACCTGCCAGTGTCAGTCGCGACGGCGCAGTAGAGGCAGCGCGCAATATCGGCCGTCACCTCAACACCAAGCTGAAGGGCGAACTCGCAGACGAGCACGCCGACCGCCGCCGCGTCAGGCCTGATGAAGTACGCGTCCGCCTCAGGATCGTCGCAGGGATGGTGGTCGATGATGGCGGTCCTACGAGCGCGGCGCATGACCTTCTCGCCCTCGTTGAGGCGACTAGCGACGGAGACGTCGACGCTCACGAAGAGGTCAACGCTCTCGTCGAAGTCGGAGGCATGAACGAGCTGGCCCGCGCCCGGAAGGTAGGAGTAGATGCGAGGGACCTGGTCGTCGTCCGCCAGCAGGCCGACGACGCACTTGTCGGGCCATTTGGAGAGGATGACTTGCCTGAGTCCGAGAGTCGACCCCAGGGCATCGCCATCCGGACTAGTGTGAGCACAGATGGCGATTGTCTGACTTGACTCGATGAGCCCCTCAATCTCAGAGAAGGACTCCGCCTGCTCAGGGCTAAAACACAATCCCATTCGAGCTACTCCTTTGGTTCCTCTTCGTCTTCGTCGGATGCAACAGGATAGCCCGCATCGTCCTTCTCGACAGAGAGCGTCGGAGGCACGTTCTCAAGGGCGATGGCGATGCGCTCCGCCTCGTCGGCGGTCGTGTCGATCTCGAAGATGAGCTCAGGGGTGACGCGCCAGTCGAGCGCATGGCCCAGCAAGCCGCGGATGCGCCCCTTGGCCCTCTGAAGGGCTGCAGAGACATCCTCATAGCGGTCCCTGTCGCAGCTGACATAGGCCTTGAGCACGGACTTGTCGACCGAGACCTCGACGCTCGTAAGGGTCACGAGCGCCAGGTCGGGGTCGGAAACCTCGAACAGAAGGATGCTTGCCAGCTTTTCACGCGCGATCTTGTTGATGCGGCGAGAATTGCGATTCTGCTTCATAAGCGACTACTCCGTTCGGGCGACCTGCTCGATGCGATACGTCTCGATGACGTCGCCAACATGGATGTCCTGGAAGTTCTCGAGTCCCACGCCGCACTCGAAGCCCGCCTTGACGGACTTGACGTCGTCCTTGTAGCGGCGCAGCGACGCAAGCCGTCCCTCGTAGACGACGATGCCGTCGCGCACGAGCCTGCAGAGGTCGTCGCGAGAGACCTCGCCGTCCTCGACCATGCAGCCAGCGGCGATGCCGACCTTGGGAACCTTGAAGGTGTTGCGAACCTCGATCGAGGCGGTCTGGACCTCCTGCTCGGTCGGCTTGAGCATGCCGATGCGAGCGGCATCGATATCCTCGATGCACTTGTAGATGACACTGTAGGTCCTGATCTCGACGCCGGCGTGCTCTGCGGCGGCCTTGGCCTTCGACTCGGGACGAACGCCGAAGCCGATGATGATGGCGTTGGAGGCGTCTGCAAGAATGACGTCGGTCTCGGTGATGGCGCCGACGGCAGAGTGAATCGTGTTGATGCGAACCTCGGATTGATCCATCTTGTCGAGCGAGTCCTGAAGGGCCTCAATGGAACCCTGGACGTCCGCCTTGATGATGAGGTTGAGCTCCTTGACCTCGGCATCTTCCATTGTGGTGAACAGATTCTCGAGGGTGACGTGCTTGACCTTGTTCTGCTCCTCGATGCGAGCCTTGAGCGCACGCTCGTCCGCGAGGCTACGGGCGTCGCGCTCGTCCTGGAAGACGCGGAACTCATCACCGGCCATGGGGACGCTCTGAAGGCCGAGGACCTCGACGGGGTACGAGGGACCCGCCTCGGTGACGTTGTTGCCGCGGGGGTCGATCATGGCGCGGATCTTGCCGAAGGAGAGACCCGCAACGATGGCGTCGCCAACGTGAAGGGTGCCACGGTTGACCAGCAGCGTCGCGACCGAGCCGCGGCCGCGGTCGAGCTTCGCCTCGAGGACGTTGCCGGAAGCGAATGTGTCGGGATTGGCCTTGAGCTCAAGAACGTCGGCCTCAAGCAGGACGCTCTCAAGAAGGGTGTCGATGCCCATGTGCTTCTTTGCCGAGATGTCGACGAACATGTTCTGTCCGCCCCACTCCTCAGGAATGATGCCGTATTCGGTGAGCTCCTGACGCACGCGGGTCGGATCGGCACCGGGCTTGTCGATCTTGTTTACGGCGACGATGATGGGCACCTCGGCGGCCTTCGCGTGGTTGATGGACTCGATGGTCTGAGGCATGACGCCGTCATCTGCGGCGACGATCAGGATGACGATATCGGTAACCTTGGCGCCACGGGCACGCATGGCGGTAAAGGTCTCGTGGCCAGGCGTATCAATGAACGTGATGATGCGGTCATTGATCTTGACCTGAGACGCGCCGATGGCCTGGGTGATGCCGCCTGCCTCGCCCTCGGCAACACCGGTGTGACGGATGGCGTCCAGAAGGCTGGTTTTGCCGTGGTCAACGTGGCCCATGACGGTAACCACGGGCGGACGCGGCTTAAGGTCCTTCGGGTCGTCGTAGAACGTGAAGGAGTTCTCCTCCTCCTTGGTCATGACCTTAACGTCACGGCCGAGGTCGTCGGCGACGAGCTCGATGAGCTCGTCGGACATGGACTCGGTCATCGTGAGCGGGGTTCCCAGGAGGAACAGGCGCTTGATGATGTCGTTCGGGTTGATACCCAGAAGGTCGGCCAGGTCGGCGACGGTGGAACCCTGGGGAACCTTAACCGTGTCAAGCTGCGAGATGTCCTGGTCGTTGGCGAGGGCCTCCTCGATGCGGGCCTCCTTGGCCGCCTCGGCCTGCTGCTGCTTGCGGCGCTTCTTGCGTTCCTTGCGCCTGCCGGTCGACTCGCGGGTCGCCTCCTCGACGGCCTCGCGGGCCTCCTCGAGCACCTTAGACCTGCTGTACTCCTCGGCCTCCCTGGCCATGCGGGAGTAGCGGTCCTCCTCCTGACCTCCGCGGCGACCGCCCTTGCGGCCCTTACCGCGACCGCGACTCTCGGACTCGGTGTCGGCGGAGTTGTTCCTGGAGGAGGAGTTCTTCCTGCCCCTACGGCCATCGGAGTCGCCACGGCCCCTCGAAGCTTCTTTCTTCTGGGCGTTCTCCTCCGCCTGCTGCTGGAGGACCTTCTCCTGCTGGGCGATCTGGTCAAGCAGGCTCGAGAAGGACGGAGTGCTCTTCGGAGCGTTGTCGCGCACGCGGTTGCGCTCCTCTTCCTCCTTGCGAGCGGCCTCCTCGGCGGCGCGCTTCTCCTCGGCCTCCTTGCGAGCGGCCTCCTCGGCGGCACGACGCCTCTCCTCCTCGGCACGTTCCTTCTCGCGGCGCTTCTCGGCCTCGATGCGCTCCTTCTCCGCCTTTTCGGCAGCGATGCGCTCCTCCTCGGCCTTCTTCTCGGCCTCGGCCTTCTTCTCGGCCTCGATGACCGCGGCACGCTCCTCCAGGATTGGCTTGAGTTTCTTGCGGACGATGGAGACGTAGGCATCCTCAAGGGTGGAGGACGGCGACTTCGCGGGAATCTTCATGTCTGCGAGATGCCCAAGCATCTCCTTGCTTGTCATGCCATATTCCTTGGCAAGGTCATGTACGCGGGTCTTTGCCATGTGACCAACCTTCCTTTCCGTAGGGCGAAACGAATCGGGACCTAACGTTTCGCGCTAGATCAGGGAGTCGGGATCGTCGGTGATAACGTCGTCGCCAAGCTCTGCAAGCTTCTCATGGATGCCGCAGTACCTGGAGCCGGGGCGAGCCATGTTACGACATTGGATGCCGGTCGGGCCGACATACTCGCAGCGGTGCTCGCCCTCCTCTGCGGGAGCCTCGACCTCCTTGGGCATCTCACGCATGATGTCAGCCGCAAGAGACTCATTCTTGATGTCGATGTGCATACCGGTGAGACGGGCCGCGAGACGGGCATTCTGACCCTCCTTACCGATGGCGAGCGAAAGCTGGTCGTCGGGGACGATTACCGTCGCGTAGTTGTTCTCGCGGTCAACGAGGACGCGGGAGACACGCGCCGGGGAAAGAGCGTTCGCAACGCACTTGGCGGGATCGTCGCTCCATAGGACGACGTCGACGCGCTCACCACGGAGCTCGGAGACGACAGTGCGCACACGGCTGCCCTTGGGGCCGACGCAGGCTCCGACGGGGTCAAGGCGGTCGTCGAGGGAGGAAACGGCGACCTTGGAGCGGACGCCAGCCTCTCGCGCGACAGAGCGAATCTCGACTACGCCGTCATAGACCTCGGGAACCTCAAGCTCGAAGAGGCGACGGATCAGATCGGGATGGGTACGAGAAACGACGATGGACGGACGCTGACGCTCGCCACGGATGGGAGGCTGGTTGCTGTTGGGGTCGCGAACGTCGACGATGATCGCACGGATTCTCTGGTTGTGGGCATAACGCTCGCCCGCTGGGCGCTCGTTGCGCTCGTCGGGATAGCGACGCTGGTCGAAATAGGGCAGCTCGGCCTCGACGTTCTCGCGAATCTTAATAAAGGCGAAGTCGGGCGTGGTCTGGAGCACGGTACCAGTGATGATGTCACCGATGCGCTGGCTGAACTCCTCGTAAATCTGCTGGCGGGCAGAGTTGCGGACGATCTCGTTGATGACGGACTTGGCGTGCTGGGCTGCGGTGCGGCTCGTATCCTTGGGGGTAACGTCCTCCTCGTCGAACTCGGTGTAGAGGCCAACCTCGTCATCCCAGGACTCCTCCTTGGGAACGAGCTTGTACACGTAGACCTTGCCGGTGGCGCGGTCGATGGTGACGCGAGCGCCATCCTGGAGGTGCATGACCTCGGCGTAGCTCTTGGCGAGAGACTGCTCGAGCTGGTCGATCAGGTACAGCTCGTCGATGTGCTTCTCCTGGCAGAGCATCATCAGGGCTTCCATCATTTCAGATGCCATTGTTGTTCCTTCCATATATCGATTCTTGCGAATAGTTATTGAGCCGCTTCTAGAATGTGGGCTTGATCTTGCAGTTCTTAATCTCGTCGAGGTCAAAAGCAAAGCTGCCATCGTCACAGTCGAGCTTCACCTTGCCGTCCTCGAGACCAAGGAGCTTGCCGGTAAAGTGCTTCCTGCCCTCCTTGGCAAACGTGTTAAGCGAGACGGTCTCGCCTGCGAAGCGCTCGTAGTCGCGCGATTTGCGCAGGGGACGCGAAAGCCCGGGAGAAGAGATCTCGAGCGTATAGGAGCCCGGGAAGGGGTCTACAGCGTCAATCACCTCGTTGACCCAGGGGCTTTGCGCAGACACCTCGTCAAGTGAAATGGGTCCGCTCTCCTCATCCGCATAGTCAAGCCTAACACGGACGATGGGAACCTTGCTGGACCCGACGACCTCCACGTCCACAACGTCGATGCCGTGCTCACCTGCAACGGCCTCGAGGGCGTCGACAATCTTGAGCTCAAGTTCGCTGGACGCCACGCTCCCCCCTCTCTGGGACCGGAGTCCCTACATACAGAAAGGAAGCGGGGCGACCTAACGCCCCACTTCCTCGAACAATCACGATTAAGCTCAAGAAATGATAACACGTTTTGACACACGTGGGAAAGAAAGTTTTCAGGCCTAGCTCAAGACGACTCCAAAGGCACTGCCACCAGAGAACGAGACGGGCAAACGGTTGGGTCTACGTGCTTTGTTCTACGTTTTTCTACACATTTGATTAAGCCGTTTCATCTTTTGGTTCAAGTATTTCTAATCAATTTTAGGTAGATGTAGGTTTTATGGTGTTATATACCGGAAAGTCAAACCACAACGCCGAATCGCCGAGGTCCACTATTGCATACGGACGGCCGGCCTCGCGAAAGGCGGCAGAGACGCAGAGAATAATTTCGCGCGCGAAATAAATATTTGAAGGCAATCAAAAGGAATCCTATGCGCAATCGGGAGAGCCCCACTCATTTCATTCGTTCCCACCAGTGATATCTTTCCCCCCGGTCTTTAGGGGCCCGTGTAAACAGAACCATAGTTCGCAAGCGATTTAGAAGGGAAGACAATGGCGTTTGATTTTTCAGGCAAAACTGCCATAGTCACCGGCGGCGTCGGCGGCATTGGTAGCGAGATTGTCAAGGGCATCGTTGATGGAGGCGGACATGTCGTCGTCACCGACATCAACGAGGAGCGCGGCAACGAGTTCGTGAAGTCCCTTGGCGAAGGCAACCACTTCTACAAGCTCAACGTCTCTGATCCCGCCGAGGTTCGCGCGACCGTTGACAAGATCATGGCTGAGGTTCCCGAGGTCAACGTACTCGTAAACGTCGCTGGCATCATCTCTGCCAAGCCGTTCGAGGAGATTGACGACGCCGAGTGGGCTCGCACGATCAACATCAACCTGACGGGCACGTTTACCATGTGCAGCGCCATCTTCCCCTATTTCAAGAAGAACGGCGGCGGACGTATCGTCAACGTCTCCTCGGTTGCCGGCAAGCTCGGCGGCGGCCTCCTCGGAACCGCTGCTTACGCCTCCTCCAAGGCTGGCGTCAACGGCCTCACTAAGGCAATCGCAAAAGAGGGCGGCAAGTACGGCATCTCATGCAATGCCGTCTGCCCCTCCTTCACCATCACGGGCATGACCACCGCACTCCAGAATGACCCTGACAAGTACGCAAAGGTCATCGGCATGATTCCTCTTGGCCGCGCGGCAAAGCCCTCCGAGCCCGCACAGATGGTTCTGTTCTTCGCATCCGACCTCGCAAGCTTCGTCAACGGCGAAATAGGCGACTGCGACGGCGGAATCGTCATGGACGGCTAGTTGTTCTGAACCAGCCAATACGGGGCCTGGGGACAAGAGCCTCAGGCCCCATTTTTATGTGTCCCAACCATAAGGGGACACAAGTTGATACAAGAGAGAGAAGGAGCAAAAGATGGCTAACGACGAACAGCCCCAAAAAGAGGGCTTCTTCAAAAAGCTCGGGAAGTTTCCCGGTGCGAACATCCTCATCCCGCTTCTGAGCGCATGCGTCATCAACACGTTCTTCCCTCAGGTCTTCGGCATCGGCAGCTTTACCACCGCGATGACCACGCAGGGCTCTGGCGCGCTCGTAGGCGCGTTCCTCCTGATCGTGGGAACCACGATTTCGTTCAAGTCTGCTCCCCAGGCAGCCTTTAGGGGAGCCGTCATAATCATCACGAAGGTCGCGTTCTGCGTCGCCCTCGCAATGGTCGTCCAGTTCGGTCTGGGCAACAATCTCTTCGGCCTGAGCGCCATGGTCATCCTCGCGGCCTGCTCCGGCGCCAACAACTCGCTCTATGCGGGTCTCACTGGAACATACGGCACCGAGATCGAGCGTGGCGCGGTCGCAATCACGACCCTGGTCGTAGGACCCCCCGTCACGATGATCGCACTCGGCGCAGCAGGCCAAGCCCCTCTCGGCTGGAGCCTCCTCGGGGCCGTACTCCCGATCCTCGTCGGCATCGTGCTGGGCAACCTCTTCCCGAGCCTCAAGAAAACGCTCTCGGCCGGCCTCCCCGGCATCATCATGATCGTCTTCTTCGCCATGGGTTCGACCATGACCCTGGGCCAGATCGTCGAGGCAGGCCTCCCCGGAATCCTGCTTGGAATCATCTGCTCTGTCGGTGGAGCCGTCATCAACGTGACCGCAGACAGGCTGACGGGCGGCTCCGGCGTCGCGGGTGCAGCTATCTCCAGCTGCGCAGGCGCCAACGTCGCGACTCCCGCAGCCATGGCGACGGTCAACGCCGAGCAGTTTGGGGGTGCCGTGCTTGCGACGGCAACCGCGCAGGTCGCGGCATGCGCAATCGTGACCGCGATACTCACGCCGCTCATCACCTCTTACGTCTACAAGCAGAACCAGGCAAAACAGCAGGGGAAGAAGGCCGTGGCTGAACAGCCTGCGTAAGCCGCATGGCTCCCGCCAGAAGGAGACCGCACAAGGCTTATGACATGGCGCCCCCAGTGGGGGCGCCATTTTTAGTCACAAAATAGGACAGTAGGAAGGCGCCTCACCACAAAAAGCGATGGGGCGCCTTCAGGAGAATAGCGATATTGCGAGGCGATCGGCTAGACCGCGACGATGTTTACGAGTCTGCTAGGAACGACGATGACCTTTTTGATCTCCTTGCCGGCAATCTGGTCAGCAACGGCCTCCTTTGCCGCCCGCTCAAGCTCTTCCTTTGATGCCTCAGCAGACACGACGATGCGGGCACGCACCTTGCCCTTGATCTGGACGGCGATCTCGACCGTGTCGCTCTTCGCCTGCGAGGTGTCAAACGTGGGCCAGGGCTCGTTGTAGACCGAGCCATCGCAGCCGAGCGCCGCATGGAACAGCTCCTCGGCCCAGTGGGGGCAGATGGGTGCAAGCATAGCGACGATGTCATGGGCGACGCGGTAGCACACGGCGGCGTCGCGCTTCTCGGTGGGAACGTCAAGCACGTACTTGGAAGCGGCGTTGACGAGCTCCATGACGGCCGAGATGGCGGTGTTAAACTGGCAACGGTCAAAGTCGTTGGTACACCTCAGACCCATCTCATGGAGGACTCGATTGAGCTCCTTGCTCTGGGAGTCGAGGGACGCCAGGTCAAGCTTGGATTCCTTGTCGCCAGACTTGGCGAGTGCCCAGACGATGCGCCACGCGCGCTTGAGGAAGCGGTTGGCACCCGCAACGGCGTCGGGGTCCCAGTCGAAGTCCTTCTCGGGAGGAGCGACGAAGAGGATGGTGAGGCGCATGGTGTCCGCGCCGTAGGGCTCGATGACGCTCGAGGGGGGAACGACGTTGCCCTTGGACTTGGACATGACGTCGCCATGCTCGTCCTTAACCATGCCCTGGCAGAGCAGGTTGGTGAACGGCTCGTCCACGTCGATCATGCCGAGGTCGCGCATGACCTTGGTCCAGAAGCGCGAGTACAGAAGGTGGAGGATCGCGTGCTCGATGCCGCCGACATAGTTGTCAACGGGCATCCAGCGGTTGACCGCATCCCTAGAGAAGGGAGCCTTGTCGTTGTGGGGATCGGTGTAGCGCATGTAATACCAGCTAGAGCAGGTGAAGGTGTCCATGGTATCGGTGATGCGCTTCGCGGGCTTGCCGCACTTGGGGCAGACGGTCTCGTAGAACGGAGCGTACTCCGCGAGGGTCTCCCCCGCACCCAGGTCAAGGTTGTCGGGCAACATGACGGGCAGGTCGGACTCTGGGACAGGGACGTCACCGCAGTCGTCGCAGTGAATCATGGGGATAGGGTTGCCCCAGTAGCGCTGGCGGGAGATGAGCCAGTCGCGCAGGCGGAACTGGATGGTCTCGCGGCCGCAGCCGTTGTCGGATAGCCACTTGATGATGGCGTCGACAGCCTCAGAGTGCTTGCCGCCCTTGAGGCCGGTGAACTCGCCAGACTGGACGAGGATGCCCTCGGCAGCCATGGCGTGGTCCCAGTCGACGGAGCGCACGCGAAGCTCCTTCTCGTCCTTGAGCTCCTCGTAGAGGGGGTCATCCTCCTTGCAGATGATCGGGGCGATCTCGAGACCATACTTCTTAGCAAAGTCGAAGTCGCGCTGGTCGCCACAGGGCACGCCCATGACCGCGCCGGTACCGTAGTCTATAAGGACGTAGTCTGCGACCCAGACGGGGACCTGGCGGCCGTTGACCGGGTTGATAACGTAGCGACCAGTGAAGATACCGTGCTTCTCGCGATCCGAACCCTGGCGGTCAACGCTCGAGACCTTCTCGGTGGCAGCCTTGAGCTCGAGGTAAGCCTGCTCGTACTCAGTGCCGCTCACGAGCTCGTGGGCGAACTCGGACTCGGGAGGCAGCACCATAAACGAGACGCCGAAGATGGTGTCGGCCCTCGTGGTGAAGACGGTGACCTTGCGGTCAGTCGGGGTCACGCCATCCTCGGCGGCAAGCGTGAAGTCGATCTCGGCACCCTCGGAGCGACCAATCCAATTACGCTGCTGCGCCTTAACGTTCTCGGGCCAGCCGCCAAGCTTGTCAAGGTCGTCCAGGAGCTCCTGGGCGTAGTCGGTGATCTTGAAATACCACTGCGAGAGGTTGCGCTTCTCGGGGACGGATCCGCAACGCCAGCACTTGCCGTCAACGACCTGTTCGTTTGCAAGAACCGTCTGACACGTCGGGCACCAGTTGACGGGAGACGTGTCTCGGTATGCCAGTCCCTTCTCCCACATCTTGATGAACATCCACTGGCCCCACTTGTAGTACTCGGGGTCGCAGGTGTTGAACATGCGGTCGTAGTCATACGAGAAGCCCATGCGCTTCATGGTCTCGACGGCCTGCGAGATGTTCTGGTGAGTCCACTTCGACGCCTGCGTGTTGTGCTTGATGGCAGCGTTCTCGGCGGGAAGGCCGAATGCGTCGAAGCCCATGGGGTGAAGGACATCGAAGCCGCGCATGCGTGCCTGGCGGGCCATCGCGTCGCCGATGGTGTAGTTGCGGGCATGCCCCATGTGGAGGTCGCCTGAGGGATACGGGAACATCTCGAGGACGTACTTCTTGGGCTTGGAGGGATCCTCGTCAGTCTTGTAGAGGTCGTCGCGCTCCCACGCGGCCTGCCACTTCTTCTCGATTGCCTGAGCGTCGTAGGACGGATAGTCCTGCTCGCGCTCGGCGTCATTGTTGTCAGTCACGTAGCTACCTTTCTAACCTAGTCTGCCACCGCGCCCCATTATACGGGGAAAGCGGTGGCAGACCACGAACCGTCTGATACTCGAAACTAGCCCGGTCCTACGGAACCGGGCGGAGTGCGCTAAGAGCGGAACCCGTCAGACTGGGAGTCCTTAAGGATAACGTCATGTGCGCCGCCCTCGACGAGGGAGGTGGAGGAGACGAGCGTGATCTTTGCCTTGTCCCGTAGCTCGGCTAGGTTTAGCGCACCGCAGTTGCACATGGTCGAGCGAACCTTAGTAAGCGAGTTGTCGACATTGTCCTTGAGGGGGCCAGCGTAGGGAACGTAGGAATCGACGCCCTCGACGAAGGAGAGCTTCTTGGATCCGCCAAGGTCGTAGCGAGCCCAGTTACGCGCACGGGCAGAGCCCTCGCCCCAGTACTCCTTGACATAGGAGCCGTTGACGTTGAGGCGCCGCGTGGGAGACTCGTCAAAGCGGGCGAAGTAGCGGCCGAGCATGAGGAAGTCGGCGCCCATGGCGAGAGCAAGCGTCATGTGGTAGTCGTAGACGATGCCACCGTCGGAGCAAACCGGGACGTAGATGCCCGTCTCCTCGAAATACTCGTCACGCGCACGGCAAACGTCGATAAGTGCGGAAGCCTGCCCGCGGCCGATGCCCTTCTGCTCACGAGTGATGCAGATGGAACCGCCGCCGATGCCGACCTTGACGAAGTCGGCACCGGCCTCGGCGAGGAAGCGGAAGCCGTCTGCGTCGACGACGTTACCCGCACCAACCTTGACGGAGTCGCCGTAGTGCTCGCGAATCCAATCAAGGGTAAGCTTCTGCCACTCGGAATAGCCCTCGGAGGAGTCGATGCAAAGAACATCAGCGCCAGCCTCGACCAGCAGGGGGACACGCTCGGCATAGTCACGCGTGTTGATGCCCGCACCGACGATGTAGCGCTTGTGCTCGTCCAGGAGCTCCTCGGGACGGGACTTGTGCGAGTCGTAGTCCTTGCGGAACACGAGGGAAGAGAGGTTGCCCTCGCCGTCGACAATCGGCAGAGTGTTGATCTTGTGCTCCCAGATGATGTCATTGCAGACCTTGAGCGAAGTGCTCAGGTCAGCGGTGACGCACTCGGAAGCAGGGGTCATGAACTCGGAGACCTTCTTGCTGCGATCGTCTCGGGAGACGCGGTAGTCACGAGAGGTGACGATGCCGCAGAACTTGCCGTGGGCGGTACCGTCCTCGGTGACGGGCATGGTGGTGTGACCGGTCATCTCGCGAAGGTCGAGAACGTCCTGAAGGGTCATGTCGGGAGTGAGGGTCGAGTCTGAGACGACGAAGCCAGCCTTGTATGTCTTGACCTCACGAATCATCGCAGCCTCGTTCTCAGGCGTCTGAGAGCCGTAGATGAACGAAATGCCACCCTCCTGCGCAAGCGCGATGGCCAAGCGCGGGCCAGAGACAGCCTGCATGATGGCGGAGACCATCGGGATATTCATTTTGATAGCAGACTCTTCGCCGCGCTTGAACTTCACCAAAGGGGTCTCGAGGGACACGTTGGCCGGTATGTTCTCATGAGAGGAATATCCAGGGACTAGTAGGTACTCGGAGAAAGTGTGCGACTCCCCCTCGAAGAACGTTGCCATGCATGTCTCCTTTCGACGTGGACCTTGGCGCCATTTCAGTCCGTTAGCAGATAAATTGCAGGAAAGTATAGCGCTGATACGTTACGAAAATGCTACTTTGAGCCCTCGCCCATAACCTCATCAAAGTTAACCACGATGTCGTGCTTCGTAGGAACCCACTCGACCTTCTTGAACAGCGCGGCAACAGTGATGGGAATATAGGACATCATGAAAATCGGGAACGTGAAACAGTTGGAGACGATGCGCCATTTCTTATTCGTGTGAATATGCTTGCGCTCGGAGACCGTGGTCAGAACGCCAAGGACGAAGAAGACAAGGTACATCGAGGCGAACGTCATCACCAGCGATCCCACACACATGGTGAGCTCTGCCTGCGTCGCGATGAAACCGTGACTCAGGGTGCCAATTATTAGATAGGCGGCGTTGATGAAGAACGAGAGCAGCGTAAGGATCATGCCCGGTGCGACCGTCATGAGCATGTCATAGGACGCGAAGGAGTGATCCACGAATACGCCGTGCAGGAAGTTCTTGTTATACGAGAAGAACACCTGGTAGAACCCCTTGGTCCAGCGCATCCTCTGGGTCCACGAGGCCTTGAACGTAAGCGGCTGCTCGTCGAAGAACTCCGCGGGCGCGTACCCAATCTGGATACCGTGCGTGTTGCAGAAGGTCGTGAACTGGATGTCCTCGGTAAGGGTATGGAAGTTCCAACCGTGCATGCCGCGAATGATGGCCGAGGAAACCATCCAACCGGAACCCGAGATGGCGCAACTTGTACCAAGCATCATGCGGGCGTTGTTGAGGAACTTCGCCTCGCGCAGGAACCAGAGGGCATAGGCCGAACTAATCCAGCTGGAGTCAAAGTTCTTCGAGTTGCGGTAGCTCGTGCAGACAAGGTAGCCGGCATCAAAGGCATCGTTCATGATGTCGACGTAGTTGGGCGCGATGATGTTGTCGGCATCCATGACGAAGAACGCCTCGTACTTGTCGCCCGTCTCGTTGAGAATGCGGTCGAACGCAAAGTCGAGAACCCAGCTCTTGCCCTTGCGGACAAGATCGTTGCGCTCCCAGGTGATGGCGCCTGCCTTGCGGGCCTCCTCGGCCGTCGAGTCAGTGCAGGCGTCCGCAACGACGTAACAGTCGATCCGTCCGTCGTACTCCTGCCCGAGGATAGAGCGCACAAGGTTGCCGATAACAGGCTCCTCGTTGTGCGCGGCAATTACGAAGGCGTAGGTGTGCTTCTTCTTCGCCTTGGGAAGCATGACGTCTCCCTTGGCGATGACCCTGACGATATACACAATCTGATAGAAGTAAGCCAGAGTGAAGAACAGCCACACCACCAGGTTGAAGATGACGATGGGCGTTAGGCCAAGCCTGCTGATTTCCACGAGAACAACCTCTCTGTTCCGTTATTTACGAAAGGTCACCAAGGCCGAGCTTCGGGCAAATTTCCTCGCCCGCCGCAGTACGGCCCATTGAGGTTCCTTTAAGGGATTCTAGTACAGCAAGAAGATCTTTCGGCAGACGATCGGTTCGCTCGATCGCCTCTCCCGTAATGGGATGGTCAAAGGCAATGCTCCACGAGTGGAGGAACTGCCTCCTAAGACCCCTGTTCGCACGGTCATCCCCCCTGCCGTAGAGCGGGTCGCCGACGCAAGGGTGCCCAACGTGGCGCATATGGACCCTAATCTGATGTGTTCTGCCCGTGTAGAGATGACACTCAAGAAGGGTGTACCCGTCGTCGAAGCGCCCGGCCTCAAAGCGTTCAAGTGTCCTGAAGGTCGTGATTGACTCGCGGGCGCCGGGCGCATCCGAAACGGCCATCCTAAGGCGATCCCTCGTCGAGCGCGCGATGCCCGTCGTGATGTTCCCTTCGTCAAGGGCAACGTAGCCGTGGACGAGTGTCACGTATCGTCTGTCAAGAACGCGAAGGCGAATAAGGTCCTGCAGGTCTTTCTGGACCTCGTCGTCCTTGGCGGCGACCATGAGCCCAGAGGTGTCCATGTCGAGCCTGTGCACGATGCCAGGGCGGTCGTCACCCTGGAGCATGCCAAGATGCCCATAGCCGCAGTGCGCGACCAGGGCGTTCGCGAGGGTGTCGTTCACGTGGCCTGGACTGGGGTGGCAGACGAGACCAGCCTGCTTGCTCAACACGATGAGCCTCTCGTCCTCAAACCTTATATCGAGTGGAATGTCAGGGTTCGGCGAGAGCGGCCCCTGCGGCTCCGGAACGTCGACCTGCACGCAGATTCGATCGCCAAGACAGACGGCCTCGCTCTTCGACGTGGCTTCAGTCGAGTTGATGGTAACGGCTCCGCTCTCGACGAGGCGCGCACAGGCGCTGCGCGAGGGACAGCCTTCGACCTGGGCAAGAAACACGTCCAGGCGCATCCCGTCGCCAGAAGGCCCGACGAGTGCATTAACTACCTTGATTGCCATCAAACTCCTCTCATGCGACAAGAGGGACGCCGTCGCGCAAGCGCGAGGGCGTCCCATGGAAGCCATTGGTCGCTTGTCAGGACTCGCCGCTAGCTCTCGGTGCGCGACTCCCAGACGTAGTAGCCGACAAGCGATACGGCGACACCACACGTAACCATAATGTCAGCCACGTTGAAGACCGGGAAGCTCACGAACGTAGTGCAGAGAAAATCCGTCACCGAGCCCGCAATCACACGGTCGACCATGTTTCCCACGCCACCGGAGGCAACGAGACCGATAGACACCGCAAGCTGCATGGGAATCCGCTTGCGCCAGACGAACATGAGAGAAGCGACAAGAACGACAGCCGCTATCACCACGAAGGCTACGCCGGCACCGGCGCCCATGCCAAAGGCGGCGCCGGTGTTCTCGACGTGACGCAGCTCAATCACACCTGGCACGAAGGGCGCGCTCTCCCCAACGGAAAGCGTCGCGCGGATGGCAGCCTTGACCACCTGGTCAACGATGACACCCAGAACAACGATGATCCAAAAGGCCATGACGCGCTGACCGCGCGTCGACCTAAGTGTGCGTGAGCCCAAGAAATCACTACTCCCCTGCCGGCAGAGCGGAGACAACCGCAGAGCACCTCTCGCAGAGCCCATCCTCGCCAAGCTCCCTCCAGTTCCAGCAGCGCGGGCACTTCTCGCCATTGGCGGGAAGCACCTCGCAGGAGAGCTCGTCTCCCTCGTGCAGGCAGACGTCGGAGCAGACGAAGGCCTCGGCAAGGCCGTCGCGGCCAAGGGAGCCGAGAAGGGCGTACTCGTCGGGCCCGACGGTCAGCTCGGCACGCGTGGCCTGGGTCGTCTTCTCGGTAACGGTACCGTTGGTCGTGGCCTCCTCGTAGGACTTGGTGAAAGCGGCGCGAGCGTCGACGAGTGCTTTGTACGCAGGAAGGTACTTCGCGTAGACCTCAGACGAGACGGGGTTCTCATACCAGTCAAGAAGGGCGGCGTACTTCTGGCCGTCACGCATGGACTCGGGCAGGAACTCCATGATCTCGTCGGTGGTGTAGGCGAGGATGGGCTGCAGGTCGTGGACGAGCATCGTCAGAATGTGGGCCCAGACGGTCTGCGCGGAGAGGCGCTCGCGGCTGCCCTTGCCGCCGCAGTAGGTGCGGTCCTTCGTCGCGTTGAGGTAACCGTTGGAGAGCTCGGTGACGTAGTCGTAGAGCGTGCGATACACGACGTTGAAGCGGTACTCGGGGTAGGCCTTGGAGACCTGGTCGTGAACCTCGCACATGTGGGCAAGAGTCACCTTGTCGAATTCCTCGAGCTCTTCGAAGGGAAGGCCGTCGACGGAGGGATCAAACTGACCCTCGAGCTCGCCAAGCAGGAAGCGCAGCGTGTTGCGGATCTTGCGGTAGGCATCGCCGACGTGGCTCAGGATGGTGTCGTCGCACGGGACGTCAACGGAGGTGTCGACCGAAGAGAGCCACAGACGAAGCACGTCAGCGCCCTGGTTGTCGCAGACCTTGTTTGGGTCGATGACGTTGCCCAGCGACTTGGACATCTTGCGGCCCTGGCCGTCGAGAGTGAAGCCCTGCGAGATAACGGCTTTGTAGGGAGCCATGCCATAGGCGCCCACCGAGGTCATGAGGGAACTCATGAACCAGCCTCGATGCTGGTCTGAGCCCTCGAGGTACACGTCAGCGGGGAACTTCAGATTGTCGCGGTGCTTGCAGACGGCGGTGTGCGAGACACCGGAGTCCCACCAGACGTCGAGGATGTCCTTGTTCGCCTTGAGGTTGTGGCTGCCGCACTTCTCGCAGACGCAGGCGTCGCCCAGATAATCCTTGGGGTCATCGGTGAACCATGCGTCAGAGCCCTTCTCGCGGAAGAGCTCTATGACCTTGTCGAGCGTGGCGTCGTTCATGACGACCTCGCCGCAGTCCTGACAGGTGAAGGCGGGAATAGGGACGCCCCAGTTGCGCTGGCGGCTGATGCACCAGTCCGGACGGCCCTCGACCATAGAGCCAATGCGCTTGACCGCGTGCGTCGGGTAGAACTTGACCTTGGAGATCTCCTCGAGGGCGTCCTTGCGCAGGCCGGTCTTATCCATAGAGACGAACCACTGACTGGTGGCGCGGAAGATGACGGGGCGCTTGCAACGCCAGCAGTGGGGGTAACTGTGGTTGATGTCCTCGTGCAGGATGAGCGTGCCGCGCTCGTCGAGCCACTCGATAATCTTGGGGTTGGCCTCGTTGACGTCCATGCCAGACCACGGGCCGCCGGTGCCGATGCCATCGCCCTTGTAGAAGCAGCCGTTGTCGTCGACGGGCATGATGATGGGGATGTTGAAGCGCATGCCAGCGTTGTAGTCGTCAACGCCGTGGCCAGGCGCGGTGTGGACGATGCCCGTGCCGTCGTCGAGCGTGACATAGTCGGCGTAGATGAACTCGCCCTCCTCGCCCTGGTCAGCGAAGATGGGCTGCTTGTACTTGTTGTGGGCGAGCTCGGTGCCCGTCATGCTCCATACGTTGCCATCGGCGTCGGTCGCAAGTTTATACGACTCGTAGCCGAACTTGGCGCAGTCCTTCTCGACGAGGGCGCGCGCCATGATCTCGGCGCGACCATCGACGAGAACGGCAACGTAGTCAGCCTCGGGATGAAGGATGACGGCGTCGTCAGCGGGAAGGGTCCAGGGGGTCGTGGTCCAGATGTCGACCCAAAGCCTGCCTTCGTAGGCCTCGAGGCCGGCAGGAACCGTCGTCATCTCGAAGCGCACGAAGATGGCGGGTGAGACCTCATCGCCGTACTCAATCTCGGCCTCCGCCAGGGCGGTGTGGCAGTGGGGGCACCAGTGAACCGGCTTGCGCCCACGATAGATGGCCCCCTTGTCAAAGATGGCCTTGAAGATCTCGACGTCAGTGGCGTCGTAGTCGTGAACGTATGTCAGGTAGGGATTGTCCCACTCGGCAAGGACACCGAGGCGTTTGAAGCCCTGACGCTGGGTGTCGACCTGCTCGACGGCCATCTTGCGGCAGAGCTCGCGAATCTTCTCGGTGGGAAGCTGGTTGAACTTGGCGGTGCCCAGCATCTCCTCGACCTTGTGCTCGATGGGCTGGCCGTGGCAGTCCCATCCGGGGACATAGGGAGTCTGGTAGCCGCGCATCGACCAGTAGCGGTTGATGATGTCCTTCGAGATCTTATTCTGAGCGTGGCCGAGGTGAATAGGTCCGTTGGCATACGGAGGGCCATCGTGGAGCACGAACTTTTCGTGCCCCTCGTTCTTCTTCATGAGCTGGCCGTAGACGTCGTTCTCGTCCCAGTCCTTAAGCCGCTCGGGCTCGTGCTGGGCGAGACCAGCCCTCATCGAGAACCTGGTCTTGGGCAGGTTCATCGTCTTCTTGTACTGATTTGCCACCTTTCACACCTTTCCCGTACCGAGCGCAATAAAAAAGAGCACTCGTCCCTCAGGCTGGGACGAAGCGCTCCCGAAAGTCACTTCGCTTGTAACCACCCAGCGAGCGGAAATCCGCCTTACTCGGCTGACCTGTATCGGCGGCCACTCCGGCGACGTCTACTCGCGTCGTGAACCAACGCTTTCGGGCCGCAGCTCCGGGGTGATGTTCACTTGGACCGTCGGCGGAGCTCTCACCACTCCCCCGCTCGCTTTGCGACGGCAACCCAGGCTAATGTCCCCATCAATGCTTCGGAAGCATTCTAGCACGACGCTTGGCCGAAGGCGCGAATCCCGAATTTACCTTTAATAGTTGTGTCGGGTGCGTGAAAGGCACGCGGATGGGTATCTATGTAGCCAAAGCGAAGGCAACTAACAGACCCTGTAAGGAGCAAAGCCCGATGCAGATGGACGACAAGAAGAAGCGACAGTCGATGATCCTCTACCTGATCGTCGCAGTCGTCGCCGCGATTGTGCTGAGGTCAGTGCTGTACCCAAGCATCACTCAGCCCCAGATAAAGGAGGTGAGCTACAGCGAGTTCCTGGGAATGGTGGACGACGGCAAGGTCAGCCAGGTCCAGCTCGACACCGGCAAGAGCATCATCCGCTTCACGACCGGCGAGGGCGACGACAAGCAGACCTACCAGACCAACCAGTTCCCCAATGACGACTCCCTGGTCAAGAGGCTTGAGAAGAAGAACGTGGACTTCTCGGCCCAAATCCCGGACGAGTCCTCGAACATGTGGATCTACCTGCTCGCAAGCTATGGCCTTCCGATTCTGCTAATCCTGGGCGGCGGATATCTGCTCAACCGCCAGCTTCGAAAGCAGATGGGTGAGGACGGTCCCTCCATGAACTTCGGAAGCGGCTTCGGCATGGGTGGAGGACTCGGTCGCTCGAACGTCAAGGAGGTCAAGGGTCGAGAGACCGGCGTCACGTTCAAGGACGTCGCCGGACAGGACGAGGCAAAGGAATCCCTGGCCGAGATCGTCAACTTCCTCGAGCACCCCGAGAAGTACTCCGCGATCGGCGCCCGATGCCCAAGGGGCGCCCTGCTCGTGGGCCCTCCGGGAACCGGCAAGACGCTGCTCGCCAAGGCGGTCGCCGGCGAGGCCAATGTACCCTTCTTCCAGATATCCGGCTCAGAGTTCGTCGAGATGTTCGTCGGCCGCGGCGCCGCCAAGGTCCGCGACCTCTTCAAGCAGGCGAACGAGAAGGCCCCCTGCATCGTGTTCATCGACGAGATCGACACCATCGGCAAGAAGCGAGATGTCTCGCTCAACACCAACGACGAGCGCGAGCAGACGCTCAACCAGCTCCTCACCGAGATGGACGGCTTCGACAACCACAAGGGCATCGTCGTCCTCGGAGCCACGAACAGGCCGGACTCGCTTGACCCCGCGCTGCTGCGCCCCGGCCGATTCGACCGCCGCGTGCCCGTCGAGCTCCCCGACTTGACGGGTCGCGAGGCCATCCTCAAGCTCCACGGCAACGACGTGAAGATAGAGCCCGGCGTGGACTTCGGCGCGATCGCACGCCAGACGCCAGGCGCATCGGGAGCCGATCTGGCGAACATGATCAACGAAGCCGCACTAAGGGCCGTCAGGATGGGACGCGACAGGGTCACGCAGGAAGACATCACCGAGTCGGTCGACGTGGTCATCGCGGGTGCGAAGAAGAAGTCGACGGTTCTGTCGGAGCACGAGAAGGAGGTGGTGTCCTACCACGAGACCGGCCACGCCATCGTCGCTGCCGTGCAGAACGGGAAGCGCCCCGTCTCGAAAATCACGATCGTCCCGCGAACGTCGGGCGCACTGGGCTTCACGATGCAGACGGAGGAGGACGAGCACTACCTGACGACGCGCGAGGAGTACAAGCAGCGCATCGCCGTGATCTGCGGCGGCCGCGCAGCAGAGGAGCTCATCTTCGGCCAGATGACCTCGGGGGCTGCCAACGACATCGAGAAGGCCACGAAGATCGCGAGGGCCATGGTCACGCAGCTCGGAATGTCCGACAGGTTCGGCATGATGGCACTCGGCGAGACCAGGAACAGGTACCTCGGCGGAGGCACCGAACTCACATGCTCCGACGAGACGGCGACAGCCGTCGACGCCGAGGTCAGCGCCTTGGTCGAGGAGGGTCACCAGACGGCTCTCAGAACGCTCAAGGAGAACCGCTTCAAGCTGCACGAGATCGCACACTACCTCCAGAAGAAGGAGACCATCACCGGCGAGGAGTTCATGAACATCCTCAACCGGGACGACGGCTTCGCCCCCAAGTACCCCGACGAGGCACCGGAGTAGCACGAGAGACAACGTGCGAGAGAAAGGCGGCCCGCCCGGAGCGCATTGAACCGCCTCCCTTTTCTTGGACATGAGAAAAGGGAGGCTTCTTTCATGACCCGAAGAACTTTGTACGACGCCGCCACGAGGTCGAAAGCCGCCGAGCTCTACGACGCGGGGAACGGTGTCAAAGCCATCTCCAGCCTGATCGGTGTTCCCTACGAGGCCGTGAGAAAATGGATCGACACGTACAGATCCGTCGGCATCGAGGGGCTGACAGACATGGGAAAGAAATACGCCGTCTACTCATATGAGACCAAGGTCGCCGCCGCGCGCGCCGTCGTCGACGAGGGCATGACGAAG
>NZ_FOGP01000003.1 GCF_900111255.1 Parafannyhessea umbonata | reverse complement strand
CAAGTCCGAGGCCGACGCCACCGACGAGGCCGTGACCGAGACCGGCTGGATCAACGACGCCGTCACCGCGACGGTCGAGCCCAACCAGACGGACAAGTTCTCCGGCTACAAGTGGGACTCCACCGACGGCGAGACCTCCTACGAGCTCGCCGCCGGCGAGGCGACCGACCCGTCCACGCACGTGGTGAAGGTCTACTACGTCAGGGACGACTCGCAGACCCACTCCGTCAGCGCCCAGGTCGAGTACTACTTCGGCGACACCCTCGCCGAGGCCAAGGCCAAGTCCGAGGCCGACGCCACCGACGACCTCAAGATTGCCACCTCCTGGCTTAACGAAGAAGTCACTGTTAACCTCATCCCGAACGAGACTGATAAGTTCGTAGGTTATATCTGGGCCGAAACTAATGGTGAGACGAGCTTCACTTTGGCCGCCGGCGAGGCGACCGACCCGTCCACGCACGTGGTGAAGGTCTACTACGTTGCCGAGCCTGTCGCCCCTGCTGACGTTACTCCCGTGTCGCCTCAGACACCCACGCCCGTTCCTACTGACGCCGCGGTTCCTGCGACTACTGCAGGCGTTCCTGCGCCGACGCCAGTGATTCCTACTGCGGCTATTCCTGACGACGATACGCCTACGGCTCAGCCTGAGGAGATTTCGGATGACGAAACTCCTCTTGCCGGTATGCATGTGGACTGCTGGGTCCACTGGTGGATTATCCTCGGAATAATTGTCAACACAATCTACGCCATCTGCGTGGTGATCCGTCGCAAAAAGTACACGGACGAGCTGCGCCGGCGTGAGCGCAAGGTTACAGGTGAATCTGATGGCAATGAGGTTGACTCCTCTTCTGCCGTGCTTCAGGGAGAGGGTGAGTAGCAATGAAGAAGAGTAATTGGATTCTTCTTACGGTCTTTCTAATCGCTTCCATTTTCCTTCTCTGGCTTTGGTACTACCTTGGCTTTAACCGGGTGGATAATCCGCTCGATCTCGTTTTGAGCATTATCTGGTGGGTCGTTATCGTCGTATCCTTTGTCGTTATCTCGCGTGCTGAAAAGAAGCGTCGTGAGGAGATTAGGACTATCTACGTTGGGTCTGACGCCATATTCAACGTGGAGCGTGGCCTCATCTCCGTAAGTGACCCCACCGTTCGTCTGGACGAGATGGAGCAGCTTCTTGATGGGCTTGAGTACGGTTTCCATAAGGAAGACTGGCCCGGCGAGGATGTGTTTGAGCCAGATTTCGTCGTCCGATCTGAGGATTTCGACGAGAATGGCGCGCCTGGCGGAGGCGACTCCGAGGACAGGGAGCCCAAGTGGAAGGGGACGGTTACGAAAATCGACCATGTTAACGGCAACACAAAGGTTGATTTTGACGGAGTTGCTCAGCTTGCTGGTGCGCTTTCTTAGTAAGACGGCAGCTACGGAAGCATAATGGGGACGGACGCATCGCGTCCGTCCTTTTTGTTGGCGCGCACTGTTGGGGGAAGAAAGCGAATGCCAAGTCGTGGCGCGAGACGCAACGGGGCCAGAAAACCGCTCGTGGGCGAAAGCCATGCCGAGTTCAGATCGTGCGACTGCAAAAAGCGCTACGCGAGCGCCGTAGAAGCCAAGAAGGCGGCGAAACGCGGCGCGCGGAGGAAAGATGCCCCGCAGCTCTTTGTGTACCACTGTGGTTATTGCGGTGGCTGGCACCTGACTCACCGAAAGCCTAACCGCTAGAACCAGCGTCTAACGCTTTTGAGAGACCGCATCGGTCGTATTAATTAGAATATTGATGCTCTGGCCTTTAAGTATGGATGTATGCTATTTGCAAAATTGCGCATTTCAACCTAAGCTGAACGAACGGATTCTTCGGCACAGAATTCAGATTATAGTTATAGCTGAGCTGAGAACACATAAGCTAACTGTTGTTTTATCATGCTGTTCGCTAAATCATGCCAAATGTACTCATGACTATGCTCATAAATCGAACAAGTCGTTAATACCGCAAATGCATTTTTGATGGCACAATATGTGCCAATTTTAACCGTTCGCATAATTTGGGCCTGACGCGCTATACGGAACGTTTATATTTCTAAACTGTTTCGAGCAGCGTTTTGGGGACCGTGCCCGATGGGGTGCGGTCCTTGTTTGTCTTAAGAAGTGGAGGACGTTTGTATGGAGGCTATCGACCGCCTGCTTAAGTATGTAGTGGTTAAGACGCCGAGCAACGAGGACAACGATTCCGCCTGCCCCAGCTCAAGTGAGCAGTTCGATTTCGCCAACCTGCTTGCCGAAGAGCTGAAGGGTCTCGGTATCGAGGACGTTACGGTGAACGAGAGGTGCTTCGTCTACGCAAAGATTCCTGCAACACCTGGCTACGAGGGAAAGAAGAGGCTCGGGCTGATCGCGCACATGGATACCGTCTCTCAGTTCTGCGACGGACCCATCACGCCGGTGCTCCACGAGAACTTTGATGGTTGCGATCTTCTCCTGGGCGACAGCGGACGGACCTTGACCGTGAAGGACTTCCCGCGCCTTGCTGAGCTGAAGGGTCGTACTCTGCTGACCTCGGACGGAACCACTATTCTGGGCGTCGACGACAAGGCGGGCATTGCCGAGATTATGACCGCTCTCGAGCGCATCCTCTCTGGCAACGTTCCCCACGGCGCGCTTCGCATCGCGTTCACTCCTGACGAGGAGATCGGAACTGGAGCTGGCAACTTTGATGTCGAGTTCTTTGATGCCGACGTCGCCTACACCATGGACGGTGATGCCGAGGGTGAGATTCAGTACCAAAACTTCAACGCCTGCGAGGCTGACTTCGAGGTGAAGGGCGTCAGCGTCCACCCCGGCTCCGCAAAGGACATCATGGTCAACGCCATGCAGGTGTGCTGTGACATCAACAACATGCTCCCGACCCTCGAGGCTCCGCGCTACACCGAGGGGTACGAGGGCTTCTACCACCTTCTTGAGATTCATGGCGACGAGTGTGCCGGCGGCATGTCCTACATCGTTCGCGACTTCGATGCCGCCTCATTCGAATGCCGCAAGCAGACGCTCCGCCACATCGCAAAGGTCCTGAACGAGAAGTGGGGCGAGGGCACCGTGTCACTTGTTATCAAGGACGAGTACCAGAACATGGAAAACGTCATTGAGGACTACATGTTCACGATCGACAACGCCAAGAAGGCGTGCGAGCGTGCAGGTATTGCCCCCAAGGTGACGCCCATCCGCGGAGGTACCGATGGCTGCCAGCTCTCATTCCGCGGTCTGCCTTGCCCAAACCTGGGTACCGGCGGAGATGGCTACCACGGCCCCCTCGAGCACGCGACGGTCGAGGGAATCGATATTGCGACCAAGGCTCTCATTGAGCTGGTCAAGGTCTACGCAGAGGCCTAGGGAGAAGTACTTCTCGTCTAGTTGAAAGTCATCATTCGAAAGGATTGCATCGTGACAGAAGACATCGCAGTCGAGCAGGCAGCCGCGGAAGAGCCGAAGAGGCACAGGCTTCACTTTCCGACCGCTATCACCGTTCTGTTCATCGTCATGCTGTTTGCCGCGGCGCTGACGTATATCGTCCCCGCAGGCAAGTATTCCAAGCTGACATATGACGCCGATCAGGACTCGTTCGTCATCACCAAGCCCGATGACTCCACGGAGCTGATGCCTCCGACCCAGCAGACCCTTGACTCGCTGGGCGTCTCGGGCAGCCTGGACAGCTTCCTGGATGGCTCGATCTCCAAGCCCATCGCCATCCCCGGAACGTACGAGCGCGTCGATCAGGCCCCGCAGGGAATAGTCGAGTTCCTGCTTGCCCCGATCCAGGGCGTGTATGACACCATCGACATCATTCTGTTCGTCTTCCTACTGGGTGGCTGCATCGGCGTCCTGAACTACATGGGTGCGCTCAACTCGGCCGTTGCGGCGCTCTCTAGGCTCACCAAGGGCAGGGAGTACCTGCTCATCATCATCCTGTCGCTCCTGATGGTCATCGGTGGCACAACCTTTGGCCTGGGCGAGGAGACGATCGCCCTCTACCCGATCCTGATGCCGGTCTTCATCGCTGCTGGTTATGACGCCATGACCTGCATCGCGGTCATCTTCGTGGGCGCGTCTGTCGGCACGATGTACTCCACCGTCAACCCGTTTGCCATCGGCGTCGCGACCAAGGCGGCGGGCATCGCCATGTCCGAGCAGATGAGCTGGCGCTTCATTGCTCTGATTGTGGGTGCCGTGATGGCCGTCGCCTACATCATGGTCTACGCGCACAAGGTTCGCCTGGATCCCTCCAAGTCCGTTTGCTATGACATGAAGGGTAAGATCGAGGAGCGCTGGGGTCAGCAGGGCAACAGCATCGAGTTCACCACGCAGATGAAGGTCTCCCTTGCGGTGTTCGGCCTGTCCTTCGTCGTGCTCGTCTGGGGCATCGTCGCGCAGCAGTGGTGGTTCGACTACATGACCGCCGTCTTCCTGGCATGCTCCATCATTCTTGCCTTCACCTCCGGGCTCGAGGAAGAGGTCTTCTTCGACAAGTACATCGGCGGCTGCGGTGACCTCATGAGCGTCGCTCTGGTCGTCGGCGTCGCCCGTGCGGTGAACATCCTGCTCGAGAACGGCTTCATCTCCGACTCGATCCTGAACTTCTTCTCGGGTGCGGTCACCGGCATGAGCCCCATCCTGTTCATCATCGTCATGCTGCTGGTCTACGTCATTCTGGGCTTCTTCATCAACTCCTCCTCGGGCCTCGCCGTCCTCTCGGTGCCCATCATGGCTCCCCTCGGCGACGCGGTCGGCGTTTCTCGCGCCTCCATTATTGCGGCCTACAACTATGGCCAGGGTCTGATTTCGTACGTCACGCCCACGGGTCTGATTCTTGCCTCGCTCGCAATGGTCGACGTGCCGTTCAGCCGCTGGATCAAGTTCATCAACCCGCTCCTTGTTGCGACCATCGTGCTTAACGCGCTGCTGCTGGTTGCGCAGGTGCTCGTCGGATAGCTCGTGCGAAGCTGTTTTCCAGCTGGCAATAGTGGCTCCAGAGGGTTGTCGGATAGCTCCGATGACCCTCTTTTTTTGCAATATGCATATTGAATGGAGGCAACGGCACCGCTCGACTTTGTCCGAAATTGGATTATGCTTCTGCCAGTCTAATTGTCCGAAATCAGACCAAATACAGACCCAGGGCGAGTGGGACCGGAGGAGAAGATCATGTCATCCGTTCAAGAAGACGCACTGCCCACCGCGCGTGGAATCGACGTCATTTTTAAGGAGACAGAGCGCCTGTACAATCGGGTCGCACATGGCTGCAAGTTGTCGGATGGCGCGTTTTGGTCGCTGGTATCTATCGCCCTGAGGGATGGGCGAGCGCGACAAAGTGACATTGCTGACGAGTACTCGTTTTCGCGCCAGACCGTCAACTCTGCCGTCAAGTCTCTTGTGGGCAAGGGCTACGTCACCCTTGTGCCAGAGGAGGACGACCGTCGCAGCAAGCTAGTGTGCCTAACGGACGAGGGTGCCACGTTCTGCAAGAGGTTTGTGACTCCGGCCATCGAGGCGGAGATGCGCGCCTTCGACTCGCTTTCGGTTGAGGACCGCATCGCCTTTGCTCGCATTGCCCGCACGTACGCCGACGCCATCGACGCGGAGCTTTCTGCGCTTGGCCTGGACGATCAGAAGGGTGGCGACGCCTCGTGACGACAAAAGACGACTCCAGGCAATCTAAGGCAGGTACGACCTGCGACACGGACGTGGTCTCGGGTGAGTGCTCGCCTGCGGAGGGGGCTGTCGGGCGAGGGGCCTTTGCGCTTCTTGGCAGGCTTATGGCTCCCTACAGGCCGCTCGCGGTAGCGGCCCTCGTGACGCTTCTGCTCGATACCATCGGCACTCTCTACGTTCCGACGGAGCTCTCCGCCCTGCTCAACTCTGCCATTGGCGCGCAGGGCATGGGCCCGCTGTGGGACCATGCCCTGCGCATGCTCGTGGCTGCGGTGGTCGGCTCCGGGAGCTGCGTTGCCTCGTACTTCCTCGCTGCGCGCCTAGCGGCAGACGTCGGCCGTGACCTTCGCGTCTCGGTGTATCGCAAGTCGCTGGAGCTTTCCGCGTCGGATTTCGAGCGCTTCGGCACCGGCTCGATGATTACCCGCACGATGGGTGATGCGAACGTCGTGCAGCAGACCATCGTCATGTGCTTCGTGATGATTCTTCCGGTGCCGGTGATCGCCGTGACCTCGGTCGTGCTGGCGTGGGGCATCGATCCCGCCATGGGGCAAGTGCTCGTCGCGATCGCGGTCGCCATGACGGTGGTCTCCCTCGTGGCCATCAGGCGGTCGGCTCCCATCTTCCTGCACCTGCAGGAGTTTGTTGACCGCATGAACGTGCGGCTGCGCGAGACCATCACGGGAGTTCGCGTCATCCGCGCGTTCGGTCGCGAGAGGCGGGAGCGAAGACATCTGGACGAGACCTTCGAAGCGTACGCCGAAAACGCGGTGCGCGTGAACCTGATCTTCTCGGTGGCGGACTGCACGACGTTCTTCCTGATGAACGTCGTGGAAGTGCTCTTCGTTTGGCTGGGCGCCGATCGCGTCGGCGTACATGCCATGCAGATAGGCTCGATCTCGGCGTTGGTCCAGTTTGCCATCATCCTGCTGTTCTTCATGATGATGGCCCAGTTCGCCATGCTCCAGGTCCCGCGTGCCCTGGCGTGCCTGACCCGTGCGACGGAACTCTTGGAGCTCGAGCCGAGCATCAAGGATTCCGTGCGAGAAGCGCCTGCTCCTCCGGCGGAAGAGCTACTCGCCAATGAAAGAGAGTCTCCTGTCGCGGAGTTCGATCACGTCGACTTCCGCTTTGACGACGCGAGCGAGGACACCCTTCACGACCTGAGCTTTGCGGTTCGAAGGGGCGAGATCTGCGCCATCATCGGCAACACAGGCTCGGGCAAGTCGACGATCGCGAAGATGCTTCTGCGCTTTCACGACGTAACAGGTGGCGAGCTAAGGGTCGCTGGGCGCGACGTGCGCGACCGCAGTCTGGCGGACCTGCGGTCCCGCATGGCGTATGTGCCCCAGAGGGCCTGGCTCTTCTCGGGGACCATCGCCTCGAACCTGCGGATGGCCGCGCCTGATGCCACCGACGACGAGCTGTGGCACGCACTCGACACTGCCCAGGCGTCGTTTGTGCGCGAGCTGCCGCAGGGGCTCGAGGCCCGCGTGACGCAGGGGGGAACGAACTTCAGCGGCGGCCAGCGACAGCGTTTGGCCATCGCTCGCGCGCTTGCGCGAAAGGCCGACCTGTACGTGTTCGACGACTCGTTTTCGGCGCTTGACTACAAGACCGACGCCGCGTTGCGCCATGCGCTCTCGTCTGAGCTTGGCGCTTCGGCGCGCCTGATAATCGCGCAACGCGTCAGCACCATTCGTGATGCGGACCAGATTCTTGTCCTGAAAGATGGCAGGCAGGTGGGGCTGGGCACCCATGACCAGCTGGTCGAAACCTGTCCAACGTACCAGGCGATTGTCGAGTCGCAGCAACGGGGAGGCGATCTGCGTGGATAGCGAAGAGGAGTACGGGATGCCGCACGACGCCCGCGCCGCCGTCCTGCGACTGTGGAAGGCAGCTGCCGGCGAGCGCTGGCGACTGGCTGTCGCGACGATTTTCGCCGTCCTGTATGTCGTGGCTACTCTGGCGACACCCATATATAGCGCGTATCTGATCGACTGCCTTTGGGCGCTCATCCAAGCTTCGTTCGAGCAGGGGCGCACGTTTGCGGTGAGCTGGGAGAGCGGCGGCGCCCAGGTGTTGGGCCTCCTTGGCGTGTGGACCCTTGCATGGCTCTTCTACAGTGGACAGGCGCTGGTCATGTCGGGCTTCGCCGAGCGCCTTAACCTGAACCTTCGCAAGCAGGTCAGCCGGAAGATCAATCGCCTTCCGCTTGCGTACTTCGACGCGCGCCAGCCTGGCGAGACCATCAGCCGCGTAACCAATGACCTGGACAAGGTCTCGGAGGTCATGCAGCGTGGTCTTCTCCAGCTGCTCATCAGCACCTTCACGCTCGTTGGCGCCGTCATCATGATGACGACCTACGACCTGGCGCTGACGGGGCTGTTCGCTCTTGCGGCGGCTCTGTCGTTCCTGCTGACCAAGGTGGTCGCCGCCAAGACCTACGGGGCCTTCGACAGGCGTCAGGCGGTCATGGGCAGGCTTTCCGGCAAGGTGGAGGAGGCGTACACCGGACGCGCCGTCATTAAGGCCTTCGGCGACGAGGAGAAGAGCTTCCAATCCATTTGCGACGACGCCGAGGAGCTGGCACGGGCCGGCGCGTTTGCAGACTTCCTGGCAAGCGCCGTCGCACCCGTCATTCGCTTCCTAATGAGGCTGGCCCAGGTCGTCATCGCGCTGCTTGCGGGACGGCTCCTGCTCAACGGGACGCTCAGCGTCGGCCGGTTCCAGGCGGTCTTCCAGTACATCACCGAGGGCTCAGAGCCGCTGACGGAAGTGTCGGGGACCATCAACCTGCTACAGGGCGCCCTCGCCGGTGCCGAGCGCGTGTTCTTCCTGCTGGACCAGAACGAGGTCGAGCCCGACCCCAAGGAGCCCCTGGCGCTTCCCGAGCCGCTTCGCGGACGCGTGGCCTTCGAGCACGTGCGCTTTGGTTACAGGCCTGGTTGCCCCCTCATGAAGGATGTCAACTTGGTGGCCGAGCCCGGCCAGAAGGTGGCCATCGTGGGCGCGACCGGTGCGGGCAAGACGACTCTCATCAACCTGCTGATGCGCTTCTATGAGGTGGATGGCGGACACATCACGATAGACGGCGTCGACACGCGCTCGATCTCTCGCTCGGAGCTGCGTAGGAGCTTCGGCATGGTCCTGCAGGACTCCTGGCTGTTCGAGGGCACGATTGCCCAGAACATAGCCTATGGCAAGCTGGACGCCACGCGCGACGAGGTCGAGGCCGCCGCGCGTGCCGCGCACGTCGACTTCTTCGTGCGCACGCTGCCCCAGGGCTATGACACCGTGCTCACCAACGACGCCGAGAGCGTGAGCCAGGGCCAGCGCCAGCTGCTGACCATAGCGCGCGCCATGCTCGCCGATCCGGCCATGCTCATCCTGGACGAGGCAACGTCGAGCGTCGACACGCGTACCGAGCAGTACATCACGCGCGCCATGGAGGCGATCATGGAGGATCGCACCAGCTTCGTGATCGCTCATCGCCTCTCGACGGTGGTCGACGCTGACCTGATTCTGGTGATGGACCACGGTGACATCATCGAGCAGGGCACGCATCTCGAGCTTCTGGCCAAGGGCGGGCGCTACGCGGAGCTCTACCAGAGCCAGTTTGCCTAGCGAGGCCGGGTACCGCGCACTTCTTGCCTATGCCGGTGCATATCAAAGCGTATCCATACGTCCGACCCATCCCGTGGCATGTGCTTGCGGGGCGGGTTGCTTGGGTACGCTGTCTGTACACGTACGCAAAACGCAGCAAAGGAGGCTCTCATGGACAGGAAGACGCGCACGTACCGCAAGGGCGCCGTCATCTATCGCGACCGCATGATTCCGCGCGGCACGTCGACCGAGCACCTTCTGGAAGAGGATGGGCCTACCGACTGGCTGCACATGGATCCATGGCGCGTCCTGCGCATCCAGTCGGAGTTCGTCGAGGGCTTCGACGCCCTTGCGGAGCTTGGCCCGGCCGTGGCGGTGTTCGGCTCGGCGCGCACGAAGCCCGAGGACCCCTACTACAAGGCAGCCGAGCGCATGGGTGCCCTGCTTGCGCAGAACGGCATCGCGACCATCACGGGAGGTGGCCCCGGCATCATGGAGGCGGCCAACCGTGGCGCCACGCTGAACAACGGCGTCTCCGTGGGCCTGGGCATCGAGCTTCCCCATGAGCAGGGGCTGAACGAGTGGGTGAACCTTGCCATGAACTTCAGGTACTTCTTCGTGCGCAAGACCATGTTTGTCAAGTACTCACAGGGCGCCATCGTCTGCCCGGGTGGCATGGGGACTCTGGACGAGCTCTTCGAGCTGCTGACGCTGCACCAGACGCACAAGGTCGACCGGACGCCAGTGGTCCTGTATGGCTCGGAGTACTGGTCTGGCCTCCAGGACTGGCTCCGCGACACCGTGCTGGCATCGGGCAACATCGACGACCTGTCGTTTGTGATGACAGACGACCCCGAGGAGGCAGTCAACATAGCGGCAAGCGAGATCTACGGCGCACCCCTGGAGTAGCCTTCGGGCACCTCTGTGGCCAAGAAGTGACCGCCTTCGCGGCCGAGGCAGCTTCTGCATTAGAGACGGTCCCGCCGGCGAGTCGCTGCCGGCGGGGCCGTCTGTGCGTTCGGGTGGGTGCGGGGGGCTTGCCGCTGCGGGCGGCTGGAGCGTCTTACAGCGCGCAGGACCAGCGCACGTTCTCGTTGTCGAGCTGTGCGGGGTTGAAGCCACTTGAGACCAGGCGAAGGAGCTTGTTGTGCCCCTCTCGCACGACCTTCGCGGGTACGCCTGCCACGGTGGTGCAGCTGGGGACGTCGTGCACGACGACCGAGCCCGCTGCGACCTTGACGTCATCTCCCACGTTGATGTTGCCCAAGAGCGTCGCGCCTGCGCCCACCATCACGTTGTTGCCCAGCGTGGGGTGGCGCTTGCCGCCGTGCTTGCCGGTCATGCCCAGTGTCACGTTCTGGTAGATCAGACAATCGTCTCCGATGATGGCCGTGCCACCGATGACGACGCCGATGCCGTGATCGATCGTGAAGCGGCGCCCGATCTGCGCGCCGGGATGAATGTCTGCGCCCAGCTTGCGGCGCATGCGCTTGGCCAGCCACAGGGCGAGCTTGCGCATGCCGTGGGTCCAGAGCCAGTGGTGACGGCGATACGCCCAGACGATGCGGGTGCCCGTGGAGAAGAGAACGATATCGCTCTTGCTCTCCGCCGCGGGGTCGCGCTCGAATGCCGCTTGGGTGTCCTCGCGCATCAGTTGGAAGAGCGAGGGCTCCTTTACGCGGCGGTCGGCCGCGGCCTCTGCCCCGCCCTGGTCGCGCGCGGTGGTGTCAACGAGTGCCTTAGACATTAGAGCTCCATCGAGAGGTAGCGCTCTCCGGTGTCGGGGAGCACGGCGACAATGGTCTTCCCAGCGTTCTCGGGACGGTTGGCCAGCTCGATGGCCGCCGCCACGGCAGCTCCGGAGCTAATGCCCACAAGCAAGCCGGACTTGGAGGCGAGCTCCTTCTTGGTCGCGATGGCGTCTGCCGAGGCGATGGGGAGAATCTCGTCGACAACGCTGGCGTCAAAGGTCTTGGGCACGAAGCCTGCGCCAATGCCTTGGATCTTGTGGGCGCCGGAGGGCTTGCCGGCGAGCACCTGGGACTCGGCGGGCTCAACCGCCACTGCCTCGATGGCGGGGTTCTTCTCCTTGAGGAACTTGCCGGAGCCAGAGATCGTTCCGCCGGTGCCCACGCCTGCGACGATGATGTCGACGGTGCCCTCGGTGTCACGCCAGATCTCGGGGCCGGTGGTCTCGTAGTGGGCGCGCGGGTTGGCGGGATTGACGAACTGGCCGGCGACGATGGATCCGGGGGTGTTGGCGCGAAGCTCGTCGGCCTTGGCGACGGCGCCCCTCATGCCCTCGGTGCCGGGGGTCAGGACGATCTCTGCGCCGTACGAAGCCGCGAGCTTGCGGCGCTCGATGGACATGGTCTCTGGCATGACCAAGATCATGCGGTAGCCACGCTCGGCTGCCAGCATGGCCAGGCCAACGCCGGTGTTGCCGCTGGTGGGCTCGATTACCGTGCCGCCCGGCTTGAGGCTGCCGTCGGCCTCGGCGGCGTCGAGCATGGCTCGGGCCACGCGGTCCTTGATGGAGCCGCCGGGGTTGGTCGCCTCGTACTTTCCAAGGATGGTTGCTTTGCCGCTGGCGAGGTCGGAAAGGTCCACCAGGGGGGTGGAGCCAATGAGGGCCTCGGTCTTGCCTGCTACGAACATACGTCCTCCTTATGACTGCCCCAAGCGGGGCATTTTTCTGGAGACGAGGTACGTTGGCGGGCCTGGCGCCATCGGGGGCGCCGTCCGGCGGGCCTTCCTAACTCGTCATAGGCACAAGGATGGCACGATAAAACCTAGCTAGCAAGTGGGAATAAACAATCGGAAACAAAACCCACCTCGGCGGTGGGAATAAAAGGGCACGACGGCCGTGACGTGGGCCGCCGGACGCGCGGCGCTCGCTACTTGATCACGTACGCATTGGCCAAGGGCAGCCTTGCGTTCGAGGCGACCAGGACGTTGTCGCCGACGATCGTGGGGTCGTCCCCGTCCTCGGGAATCAGGTACACGTGCTCGAAGGCATCCTTGCACGCATCGAGCGAGTCGCGCAAAATCTTTGTCTTCTTGGTGGAGCCCTCCAGGGGGCTGATGACGTTTGCCAGGTACACGCCAGTGGGGGAGAGGTGCTCGAGCACCGCCTGCGCACCCTCCTGCGTGGCCAAGGGGCCCAGCGGCTTGCGTCCACCGAAGGCGTCGTTCACGATGATGTCGAAGCGCTCGTCGGCATTGCCCAGGAACGCCCAGCCGTCGTCGCACACCAGGCGCAGGCGGCCGCCGCGCTCGGCATCGAACTCGCGAATGAGCTCGTCTAGGTAGAAGTGCTTGCGCGCGATCTTGGTGACGACCTCGTCAATCTCGACCACGGTCACGTCTACGTCGTCATTGTCGCTTACGAGCCACTTGGGAAACGAGTATCCGCCGCCACCGATGACGAGCGCCTTGCGTCGGGTGTCACGGCCTTCGGCCGAGGCGGCATGCACTTCTCCCTGCATTTGCACGACTTGCGAGAAGTAGAGGTGGTAGACGCAGACCAGGCGGTAGCGCAGCTCGTGTGCCACGTAGCAGATGGACTGGAACTTGCCACCAACGTTTAGCAGGCGAACTTCGGTCCCCTCGTCGTCGTTCGAGTCGAATACCAGGGCGGGGCCAAACTTGGTCCTCGGGTACAGGAAGACCCCTCGGCTCCTGAGAATCCGTGGCAGTAGCAGGATGAACACGTCCAGCGCGCAGATGACGCTAGCCAGAACAATCAGGGGGAGTGGCATAGTGTTTCCTTTTGCGGGCCAAATGGTGCATGGCGCGAGTAGAGATTGTGAGTTCTTGCACGTCTCGGCTATACTAACCGTTGCGTTATCGCTCATCATAGGGCGTTACCATCTCAACAGAACTCTTGTTTAGCACCGCTTGTTTGGAGGCATCGCATGATTCTTGGTCTTGGCGTTCCCGAGATTCTTATCATCCTCGTCATCGTTCTGGTTATCTTCGGGCCCAAGAACCTCCCGAAGCTCGGCAAGTCCCTTGGCCAGACGGTCAAGAACGTTCGCGAGGGTATGGACGAGGGCGAGGAGCCCAAGGTCGAGGCCAGTGAGGATGCCGAGGACACTGACGAGGCCGAGGACGTCGAGGCCGTCGAGTCTGACGCGGTCTTCTGCACCAAGTGCGGCGCCAAGAACGCCAAGGGTGCCGCCTTCTGCTCCGCTTGCGGCGCGAAGCTCGGCGAGTAGTCGCCAGTCACCAGAAGTCACCAAGTAGAAAGTACGCATATGGCAGCCAAGGAAATCATCCTTACCCCCGAGGGACGTCAGAAGCTCGTTGACGAGCTCGCCTATCGCGAGGGCGAGAAGCACGACGAGATCGTCGAGCGCATCAAGGAGGCTCGCGGCTTCGGCGACCTCTCCGAGAACGCCGAGTACGACGCCGCGAAGGAGGAGCAGTCCCAGAACGAGTCTCGCGTGAACGAGATCCGTCATATCCTCGCGACCGCCAAGGTCATCGAGCACGACGACGATGCCCAGATCTCCGTCTCCATCGGCACCACCGTCGAGATCGAGGATGCCAAGGGCGTCTCCAAGGTGACCATCGTCGGCACCACCGAGACTGACTCGATTAACCACCGCATCTCCAACGAGTCGCCCCTGGGTGCTGCGCTCATCGGCCACGTCGCCGGCGACACCGTCTCCTACGAGACGCCGACCGGCAAGACGCGCGAGTTCACCATCAGGAACATCACGCGCTAGTCTCGCAACCATTCGCACGCGGCGGGTCCCGTTCAGGCGGGGCCCGTTTTTGTTTCGGCCGTGCGTGGCGACTAGTCGTTTCCGCTTGGGGTCACGGGTGCGCACATTCCGTGGTAACGCGCGGAATCCCGTCGCGAACGGCTACAGTACTATTGAATAAAACTAGCCAAGAGCATCATTGGACCAAACGTCTGGACCGACAGGCGCCCAGCCGCGAGAACAGGAGTTGGAATGGCCGACCAGAGCACAGCCCCCGAGACCAACATTAATGACGAGAGGGCAGTCCGCCGCGCCAAGCGCCAGGCCCTGATCGACGCTGGTATTAACCCGTACCCCATCAAGAGCGAGATTACCGCTCATGCCGCTGAGCTCGCAGAGAAGTACGCTGACCTTGAGGACGGCGGCGTGACCGAGGACGAGTACTCCCTCGCGGGTCGTATCCGAGCCTACCGCAAGCAGGGCAAGATTCGCTTCATCGTCCTGGAGGACGTCTCTGGCGAGATTCAGCTCTTCTGCCGTGCGAACACCCTGGGCGAGGGTGCCTGGGAGCTTCTGGGCCAGCTCGACCTGGGCGACATCATCCAGGCCAAGGGCACCGTCATTCGCACCAAGCGTGGCGAGCTCTCCATCTCGCCCACGCAGATCGTGCTGCTCTCCAAGTCCGTGCGTCCCCTGCCCGAGAAGTTCCACGGCCTGACCGACCGTGAGGTCCGCTACCGTCAGCGCTACGTCGACCTCATCATGAACCCCGACGTTCGTGACACCATGCGCAAGCGCAGCCGCATGGTCTCGCTGATCCGTCGCTACATGGAGGGCGACGGCTACATCGAGGTCGAGACCCCCATGATGCACGCGATTCTCGGCGGCGCCAACGCCAAGCCCTTCGTCACGCACTTCAACGCGCTCGATCGCGACTACTTCATGCGCATCGCAACCGAGCTCCCGCTCAAGCGCCTCATCGTCGGCGGCATGGAGCGCGTCTTCGAGATCGGCCGCATCTTCCGCAACGAGGGCATGGACCTCACGCACAATCCCGAGTTCACCTCGATGGAGGCCTACTGTGCCTACTCTGATCTGCAGGGCATGAAGGACCTGACCATGGGCCTTTTCAAGATCATCGCCCGTGAGGTCTGCGGCTGCGAGGAGGGCCACGAGGTCATCACGTACCAGGGCCAGCAGATCGACCTCTCCGGAACCTGGCGCTCTGCGACCGTCGCCGAGATTGCCTCCGAGGTCTGCGGAGAAGAGCTTTCCATCGACACTCCGATCGAGCACCTTCGCGAGGTCAACGCCGCCCACGGCATCGAGTGGCAGGAGAACTGGGGTGCCGGCAAGCTCCTGTTCGAGCTCTACGACGAGCTGGGCGAGGAAACCCTCATCAATCCGACCTTCGTGTGTGACTACCCCGAGGAGGTCAGCCCGCTTGCCAAGCGCAAGGACGATGACCCCCGCATTACCGACCGCTTCGAGCTCGTTATCGCCGGCCACGAGTACGCTAATGCGTTCTCTGAGCTCAACGATCCTGTCGACCAGGCCGGGCGCTTTGCCGAGCAGGTTGCTGCCAAGGGCTTCGGTGACGACGAGGCCATGGGCTACGACTACGACTACGTCCGCGCACTCGAGTACGGCATGCCGCCTGCGGGTGGCATCGGCTACGGCATCGACCGCATGGCCATGCTGTTCACCGACTCCGCGTCCATCCGCGATGTCCTCCTGTTCCCCCAGATGAAGCCCGAGGTCGTCACCAAGGCTGACATCCAGGCTCAGGTGGCTGGCGCGAAGACCGACAACGCCTCGGCAGATGTCGACACGCTCTACTCCGACTCCGAGACCGGCGCTTCCGCAGAGGTTGCCAAGATGGGCAAGCAGGAAGCTCCCAAGCTTGAGACCGGCCTCACGCGCGGCCAGGCGTTCGAGCTGCTCAAGAAGTACAACGAGGATCCCTTCCATGTGAGCCACGGCGAGACCCTCGAGGGCCTCATGCGTCACTTCGCCGAGCAATACGATCCCGAGAACGTCGAGTTCTGGGGTCAGGTCGGCCTGCTCCACGACCTCGATTGGGAGAAGTGGCAGGATGATCAGACTCATACCGTCAAGACGGCTGAGCTGCTTGAGGGGGCTGGGGCCGACCCTCGCCTGGCCCACTCCATCCAGACGCACAACTACGACCTCAATGAGGAGCTTCCCGCTCCCGAGCACAAGATGGAGAAGGTCCTCTACGCCTGCGACGAGCTCTCCGGCCTGATCCAGGCAGCCGCCCGCATGCGTCCTTCCGGCTCCGTCACCGACATGCCGCTCAAGTCCCTCAAGAAGAAGTTCAAGGACAAGCGCTTCGCTGCCGGCTGCGACCGTGACGTCATCCGCCACGGCGCCGAGCTCAACGAGATGGAGCTCGACGACATGATGGCCAGTGTGCTCGAGGCCATGAAGGCAATCGCGCCGGTTGGCGACATCTACGTCAAGGATCAGTCCGGGCAGAGCGCCGAGTAAGGGGCCTCGCTCCAAGAGGCGCACTCACAAACAGAAGCAGGCGAGAAGGGAACACGTCCTTCTCGCCTGCTTTTTGCGTATTGTGGGCTTTGCTTGCCGTTGCCTGGCGTCCGGATCGTCGTCTCCCGCATTGGCTAGTGGGTCGAAATGGAGTAGAACTCGTAGCCGCGGCAGTGGCGCGCGATCGAGTACTCGAAGGGAACGCCGTCATCCAGGAATCCCACCTGCTTGACCTCGAGCAGCGGCTGCGTCGGTTCGATGTCGAGCCACTCGACCTCGTCGGGGGTGGGGAGGACTGCCTTGATGATGCGGTGGGCGCTTCCGATCTTCAGGCCCAGCTCATCCTCGAGGTAGCCGTAGATGGTGCTTTCGACGTTGCGCTCGCGCAGGTCGGGAATGAGCTTGATCGGCATGTAGGTGTACTCGATTACGTGCGGGATGCCGTCAACCAGGCGTGTGCGGCATACGTGATAGGCAAACTCGTCACTCTCGACTCCCAGAAGAGATGCTATTTCGACCGTCGGGCGCACGACCGAAAAGTCATGCACCTCAGAGGTGACCTTGTGTCCCTTGTGGTCGGCGCAGAAGCCGGTCATCTGAGAAGACATGTCCCATCCGGTGGGCGACTTGGCCTCGGGGGTCGTGACGCGCTTGACGTACGTGCCCGAACCGCGGCGACGTGCCACGAGGCCCTGCTGGGACAGCTCGTCCATGGCCTTCTTGATGGTTATCTTGCTGACCCGGTACTGGTCACAGAGTTCCGGAGTCGTTGGCAGCTGGTCGTTGGGCGCGTAGGCACCAGAGGCAATCTTGTCTCGGATGTCGCTTGCAACTGACTCGTACTTGAGCATATCGCCTCACTTTCTATCATCCGTATCTTACCAATAACCCCGTTAGGGAACATTATCAATATCGCTTGGCGATTAAAAATAAATAGCCCTTGACTTCCCATAGCTAATGCGTAAAAGTACCAAACAACATAGAGACACATAAGAAAAGACATGTCAAATAGTTCTCAATTATATGGACGTGTAAAAAGGCAGCGAGAGGAGAACGTGTTGCAGACGAGCAAGCTTCCCAAGGACTTCTTCTTTGGCGCCGCCATGTCTGGTCCCCAGACCGAGGGTGCGTGGCGTCGCTTTGGAAAGATTGACAGCCTTTGGGACACCTGGTCCAACGAGAAGATCGAGGACTTCTTTAACCGTGTGGGCTCCTATGCGGGTAACGATTTCACCAACCGGCACAACGAGGACTTCGCCCTTCTCAAGAGTCTGGGCCTTACCACGTGGCGCACGTCTATCCAGTGGTCCCGTCTGATGGACGAAGACGGTCTCCTGAACCCCGAGGGCGCCAAGTACTATCACGATCTCTTCGCCGATGCCCATGAGGCCGGTCTCGAGACCTTCGTGAATCTCTACCACTTTGACATGCCTACGTACCTCTTCCGCCGTGGCGGCTGGGAGAGCCGCGAGGTCATCGAGGCGTATGCCAACTTCGCGCGTACGGCCTTTGGTGAGTTCGGCCAGGAGATCAAATATTGGTTCACTTTCAACGAGCCTGTCGTCGAGCCCCAGAACCGCTACACCAACGGTGGCTGGTACCCCTTCCACCGCGACTTTGCCCAGGCCTGCCGCATCCAGTACGGCATCTCGCTTGCCCACTCCCTGGGCGTCGAGGCCTTCCGCGAGCTCAAGGCCGACGGAACGATTCGCTCCGATGCCAAGATTGGCCTCATCAACTGCTTTACCCCGCCTTACACCAAGGAGAATCCGAGCGAGGCCGACCTCGAGGCCGTGCGCATGACCGATGGCGTGGACAATCGCTGGTGGCTCGACCTCGTGACCAAGGGCTCTCTGCCCCAGGACGTTATCGACACCCTCTCTGCGCGTGGCATTGACCTTCCCGTCCGTCCGGGCGACGAGCAGATTCTCGCGCAGGGTGTCGTCGACTGGCTGGGATTCAACTACTATCACCCGGCTCGCGTCCAGGCACCCGAGAAGTCTGAGGACGAGTTCGGCAACCCGGTCTTTGCGCAGGAGTACGTGTGGCCCGACGCCGTCATGAACGAGTCTCGCGGCTGGGAGATCTATCCCAAGGGCATCTACGATTTCGCGATGACCATGAAGCACGACTACCCCGACCTCGAGTGGTATGTCTCCGAGAATGGCATTGGCATCGAGGGCGAGGATGCCTCCAAGGACGAGAACGGCACCATTCAGGACGACTATCGCATTGACTTCGTGGGCCAGCACCTGAAGTGGATCGCAAAGGCCATCGAGGATGGCGCAAAGTGCCGCGGGTACCACTACTGGGCCGTCATCGACAACTGGTCCTGGAACAACGCCTTTAAGAACAGGTATGGCTTCGTTGAGGTTGACCTCATGGATGGCTACAGCCGCCACCTCAAGAAGTCCGCCGAATGGCTCCGTCAGGTCGCCACTACTCACGAGGTCGCATAAGAGACTGCGACGTTTCGGTTGAAATCTGCCTTAGACGCTCGGGAAAGGAGTTATGTATGGCAGAAGAAAGTAAGGGACAGGCGTTTCTTGATAAGTTCGCCGAAGTCTCGGCCAGGATTGGCAACCAGATTCACCTAAGGACGCTCCGTGACGCGTTCGCAACGGTGATGCCCCTCTACATCCTTGCGGGTATTGCTGTGTTCGTCAGCCAGGTCCTCTTCCCCCTGTTCCTCTCCGGTGACTCGCTGAGCGCGGCGCAGGTCTGGGGCAGCGCAGTGACCCTGGGCACGCTCAACTTCGCGGCAGTTATCCTTGCTGGCGTGTTGGGCTACTGCTTCGCCGTGAACAAGCACTTCGAGAACGCCATCTCCTGTGTTGTCGTCGGCATCTCTGCATTCGTTATCATGATGCCCCAGACCATCGTCGCCACGCTGGGTAGCGCGGTCTATGCGACGAACGCCGCTGACAAGACTGCGGCTACGCTGAGCTATGCGGTCGACAGCTTCTCCGGCGCCCTTGGCATGGCCGACGGCTACGCCCTTTCCGGCGTCGATGTCACCGGCGCCTTCGCCACGAGCAACACTGGCGCCAACGGCCTCTTCGGTGCCATCATCATCGGCCTTCTTGCCGCCACGGTCTTTATCAAGCTTTCGGGCCTCGAGAAGCTGAAGGTCAACCTGGGCGAGGGCGTGCCTCCCGCGGTTGCCGACTCCTTCAACGTCATGATCCCGATGCTCCTGACCCTTTCGCTGTTTGCTCTCGTTGCTGCCGTGCTCGCCGGCTTTGGCACCGACCTGCTGACCCTGATCGCGACCGGCATCGCTGCTCCTCTCAAGGGCATCATGAACGCTGGCCCCTGGGCCGTCATCGTCATTTACACGCTCGCCAACCTTCTGTTCTGCCTTGGCATCCACCAGTCCACGATCTCCGGCGTCCTTGCTGAGCCCATTCTTACGATGCTCATCATCGACAACATGGCCACCTTCGCTGCTGGTCAGCCCATCCCCGCGGACCACTACATGAACATGCAGATCGTCAACTCCTTCGCACTGATCGGCGGTTCTGGCTGCACCTTTGCGCTTTTGCTCGACACCTTCCTGTTCTCCAGGAACAAGGGCTCCAAGGAGGTTGCGAAGCTTTCCATCCTGCCCGGCCTCTTCAACATCAACGAGCCGGTCATCTATGGCTACCCCATCGTCTTCAACCTGCCCCTCATGATTCCCTTCGTTCTCATCCCCGACCTGCTCATTGCAGCGACCTATGGTCTCACCTGCGCTGGCGTCATTGCCCCCTGCGTCGTCCAGGCTCCCTGGACCACCCCTCCCGTCATCAGCGCCCTTCTCGCCACTGGTGGCGACTGGCGTGCGGCCGTCTGGCAGGTCATCGAGATCGCCGGCGCCATGGCAATCTACCTGCCCTTCATGAAGGTCTCTGAGCGTGCCGTCCAGAAGCAGCTGGAGCTCGAGGCAAACGCTGCCTAGGCATTCGAGCCCCCATGTAGGCAAGAACACATGCCCCCTTGGCGGGTGGCCGGCCAAAAGGCCACCCGCTCCCCGTAGCTTCCCGCTACGATAAGAACTACGTATTCTCTCGTGAAAGGATTTCCTACCATGAACATCCTGCTCGCCTGCAACGCCGGTATGTCTACCAGCCTCCTCGTCCAGAAGATGCGCAAAGAGGCAGCGTCCCAGGGCGTCGAGGCGACCATCGAGGCCAAGCCGCTCAACAAAGCGCTCGAGGCCATTGGCGACTTCGATATTCTCATGCTTGGACCCCAGATTTCGTATGCCAAGAAGGATGCCGAGAGCTTCGCCGGCGACAAGCCCGTCATCGTCATTCCCATGGCAGACTACGGCCGCATGAACGCAAAGGGAATCATCGCAGAGGCCACCAAGGCGCTCGCCAACAAGTAAAACCCGGTAGGAGGATTAGTTTCATGGCAGAGAACGGCATTCAGAACTCTGGTGACGACATGGGTCCGATGGAGGAGGCCTGCTTCCAGATCATCGCGTCTGTTGGCGCGGCGAAGTCGATGTTCATCGAGGCCATCGGCCTTGCCAAGGAGGGCAAGTTCGACGAGGCCCGCAAAAAGGTGGACGAGGGCAACGACATCTTCGTCGAGGGCCATGGCGTGCACCTCGGGCTTCTCCAGCAGGACGCAGCTGGCGTGGGAAGCACGAACGTGTCGCTCTTGCTTGTCCATTCGGAAGACCAGCTCATGCAGGCGGAGAGCTTCCGAATTCTCGCGAACGAGTTCATCGACCTTTACGAGAGGGTCGCAAAGTAACGACGCCGCATTGTGCTGCGTGCGTTAATGCCAGGCCTGACGCGCCCCGGAGCAATCCGGGGCGCTTTTTTGTGCGTCGGCATGTGCAGTAAATATGTGAGTGGGGTTCAGTTAGATTTCCTCAGTATCCTAGGAAATCCCATGCGCCGCTTGGGTATACATGCAAGAGCAAACCATTGGTGCGCCCCGCCCCCGTGTTGGGCACCACGATCAGGAATGGAGGCGTCAGGCCCTTATGTTCGAGAAGTTCACCGACAAGGCTCGTAAGGTCATGAGCCTCGCGCAAGACGAGGCCCGAGGCCTGGGCAAGATGTACGTGGGCACGGAGCATCTGCTTCTCGCCCTCATCAAGGAGGGCGACGGCATCGCCGCACAGGCCCTCAAGAAGCTCGACGTCACGTACGAAGAGACGGTTACCACCATCCGAGAGATCTCCACTGAGGAGGCGGAGTCGCCGGCGGGCGGGCACATCCCCTTCACGCCGCGCGCCAAGCGCGTGCTCGAGGATGCGTATCGCGAGACCATGACGCACGGCCAGACCTACATCGCCACCGAGCACCTGCTTCTGGGCATCGTGGCGGAGGGCGACGGACGTGCCATGACGACGCTCTCTCGCATGGGCGTAACGGGCGACGCCGTTCGCAACGCCGTGAATGCCCTCATCGAGGAGAACGACCAGACAGAGTCCTCGCACGCTGCATCTGACATGGGCTTCGGCCCGCAGTTCATGGGCGTGGGGGCTTCGCAGCACGCAAGCTCGAGCGACGACGGTTCGATGCTCGAGCAGTATGGCCGCAACCTCACCAAGCTCGCCGCGGATGGCAAGCTCGATCCCGTCATCGGCCGCGACCGCGAGGTCGAGCGTGTGATGCAGGTTCTGGCTCGCCGCCAGAAGAACAACCCTCTCATCCTGGGTGACCCGGGCGTCGGCAAGACTGCCATCGCCGAGGGGCTCGCTCAGCTGATCTCCTCTGGAGAAGTGCCCGACATCCTGCGCGGCAAGAAGATCTGGACGCTCGACATCGCCTCGCTCGTTGCCGGCTCCAAGTACCGCGGTGAGTTCGAGGAGCGCATGAAGAAGGTCATCGCAGAGGTGACCGACAGCGACGAGGACATCCTCTTCATCGACGAGATCCACACCATCGTCGGCGCCGGCTCCGCGGAGGGCTCGATTGACGCGGCGTCCATCCTGAAGCCGCCCCTGTCCCGCGGTGACATCCAGGTCATCGGCGCGACCACGGCAGATGAGTATCGCAAGCACATCGAGAAGGACTCGGCCCTCGAGCGGCGTTTCCAGCCCGTCTTCATCGGCGAGCCCTCGCCCGAGGACACGCTCGAGATTCTCCATGGCCTGCAGAAGGCATACGAGGAGCACCACCACGTGCGCTACACGGAGGAGGCCCTCGCCTCGGCCGTCAGCCTGTCCAACCGCTACGTGCAGGATCGCTTCCTGCCCGACAAGGCCATCGACATCATCGACGAGGCCGGCGCACGCACGCGCGTCCGCAAGATGAGCCTCCCTCCCGAGCTCGCCCAGGTGGACGAGGAGCTCTCGCACGTGAGCGACGAGAAGGCCAAGGCCGCCGACGCCCAGGAGTTCGAGGAGGCGGCGCGCCTGCGCGACAAGGAAAAGGAGCTCAGTGCCAGGCGTGACGAGCTCGAGAAGGCCTGGCGCGAGGAGCAGGGCAAGAATGTCGTCGTCGTGGACGAGCGGGACATCGCCGACGTCGTGAGCGAGATCACGGGCGTGCCTGTCTCAAACCTCACCGAGGCCGAGGCGTCCAAGCTCCTGCGCTGCGAGGATGCCCTCCACCAGCGCGTTGTGGGCCAGGACGAGGCCGTCACGAAGGTCGCGAAGGCGATCCGTCGCAGCCGCTCGCCCCTGAAGGACCCGCGCCGACCCGGCGGCTCGTTCATCTTCCTGGGGCCCTCTGGCGTGGGCAAGACTGAGCTCGCCAAGTCGCTCGCCGAGTTCCTCTTCGGCAGCGAGGACGCGCTCATCTCGTTCGACATGTCCGAGTTCATGGAGAAGCACACGGTATCCAAGCTGATTGGTGCCCCTCCCGGATACGTGGGCTACGACGAGGGCGGTGAGCTGACCAAGGCCGTCCGCAGGCGTCCCTACTCCGTCGTCCTGTTCGACGAGATCGAGAAGGCCCATCCCGACGTGTTCAACGTCCTTCTCCAGATTCTGGACGAGGGTCGCCTGACCGATGGCCAGGGCAGGTCCGTGGACTTCTCGAACACCGTGATCATCATGACGTCCAATATCGGCGCCCGCGATATCGCCCAGACCGCACCCATGGGCTTCAGCTCGCAGGGCAACGGCGGGCTGTCCGACAAGGAGATTCGCAGTCGCGTCGAGAGCGAGCTCAAGCGCCTGTTCCGGCCCGAGTTCCTCAACCGCGTGGACGAGATCGTGGTCTTCAAGTCGCTCACGTCCGAGCAGCTGCGCGGCATCGTCGACCTTATGGTCCGCGACCTGCGCAACCGCTTGGTCGCCAATGGCATGTCCATCGAGCTCACTGACGCCGCGCGTGACCTCATCGCGCGCGAGGGCACCGATCCCATCTACGGTGCGCGCCCGCTGCGCCGCGCCATCCAGACGCTCATCGAGGATCCCCTTTCGGAGGAGCTGCTCATGGGCAACTGGAAGGCAGGAGACATCGTGTCCGTGGACGTCGAGGGCGAGAAGATCGTGTTCAAGCCGGGTGAGGGAGAGATCCCGACCATCGAGGAGCGCGTGCACATGGAGCTCCCGCGCGCCCGCGACCACTGGACGGCGGGCCCTGCACCTCGCGCGGCGGTTCCTGGTGATAGCGCGAGTTCTGCCGAGTAGACGTGAAGCTGAGCCATCGCGCATATACTTAGAGTGTCAGTCCGGCCGGCCCGCGCTGCGGGTCGGCTTTCATATGGAGGTGAGAAATGGAAGGCACCGAGAGGGCGTTTGAGGCTTCCGAGCCAGTGCAGGACTTTAAGGAGCGCATGCGCAGCGCCATTAGGCAGACGGCTCCGGGCACCTCGCTCAGGCACGCGCTCGACATGATTATTGCCGGCCACCTGGGCGCACTCATCTGCATCGGCGATACCGACGCGGTCCTTGCGACGGGTGACGATGGCTTCTGCCTGGACATCTCCTTCACTGCAAACCGACTGTTCGAGCTTTCCAAGATGGACGGCGCCATCGTAGTTGACAAGGGGCTCACCCAGATTCTTCGTGCCAACTACCACCTGAACCCGGATCCCTCGCTCCCCACGTCCGAGACGGGCATGCGTCACCGCACCGCGGCCCGCATGAGCCTCCTGACCAACGCCATGGTCATCTCGGTCTCCGAGCGCAGGCAGGTCGTTACGGTCTACATCGACGGCAGGGGTCACTCGCTGCGCTCCGTGTCCGAGATCATGAGCTCGGTCAACCAGCTGCTCGTCTCTCTCCAGAGCACGCGCACTCAGCTAGACCGCGCGCTGCTGAGGCTCACGACGCTCGAGCTCGACAACTACGTCACGCTCTCCGACATCACCGAGACCATCTATCTCTTCGAGGTCCTGATGACCGCGGCGGACGAGCTGGACAACCTCATTCTTGAGTTGGGCACCAAGGGCAAGACCATCGCCATGCAGCGCGAGGAGTTCATCGGCGACATGTCCGACGTGTACACGCTGCTCATCCGCGACTATGCCAACGACTCCTCCGAGGAGAACGCGCTCGCCATCCGCGCGACGCTTCACGAGACCGCCAACGACAAGCTGCGCTCCTCGAAGCGCGTCGGCGCCCTGCTGGGATTCGACGAGCACAACGAGGACTCGATCATGCACTCGCTGGGCCTGCGCACGCTCTCCAACGTCTCGGTCGTCCGCAAGGGCATGGCCGACAAGATCGTCGACGAGTACGGCTCGCTCCAGCAGCTCCTCGATGACATCGAGCAGAACCCCGCTCGCCTCGACCGCGTGGGCGTCGAGAACCCCAGTATCCTTGCGGACAGCCTGTACCGCATGTGGGGCAAGCGCGCATGAGCGGTCTTGGTCCCTGCGCGGAAGCCTGCCCGGAGCGCGTGGGGGTCTCGGGCACTCGTCGAGACACCTGCGCCGTCGTGGTGGCGGGCGGGTCAGGGGAGCGCTTCGGTGACCCGCGCGGGAAGCAGTACGTCGACCTCTGCGGTCTCCCGCTAGCCTGCTGGTCGCTCATTGCGCTCGACCGCTCTCCGTCTATCGGCCACATCGTCGTTGTGTGCGCGGCCGATCACAGGCGAGAGATGCGTGAGGATGTCATCTCGCGCCTGCGCCTGAGGTGCGAGGTCACCATAGCCGAGGGCGGCGCCACGCGACAGGATTCCGTCAGGTCGGGGCTCGCGGCCGTTCCCGAGGACTTTGGCCTGGTTGCGATTCACGACGCGGCGCGCCCCCTCATCCAGCCGGTTTCGGTTGAGCGCGCTATCGCGTGCGTTCGCGACGACGCCGGCGCGGGGGGCGCCATCTGCGCCGCCCGCGTGACCGACACCCTCAAGCTCGTCGAGGACGCGAGCATCGTCGCGACGCCCGACCGCAGCTTCTACTGGTCGGCCCAGACGCCGCAGGTGTTCCGCACGGCCCAGATCGTGGCGGCCCACAAGGCGGCCGCGCGCGACAAGTACTTAGGGACGGATGACGCCTCCCTCATTGAGCGCTCCGGCGCGCGCGTCGTGTGCGTCGAGACGCCGCGTGACAACCTGAAGGTGACGCTTCCCGAGGACCTTCTCATTGCGCGCGCTCTTCTTCAGAGCCGTCTCGCCGTCGATGGCTGCGGCCTCGACCTTCTCGACTTGAACGAAGGTGATTCCCTGTGATGCACATTGGGCACGGCTTTGACGTGCATGCGTTTGCGGAGGGAAGAAGGTGCATCCTGGGCGGCGTTGACGTTCCGTCGGGTCGCGGTCTCATGGGCCATTCCGACGCCGACGTGCTGACCCATGCTCTTATGGACGCGATCCTGGGCGCGCTGAAGGAGGGCGATATCGGGCAGCTCTTTCCTGACGACGATCCCGCCTATGAGGGTGCCGACTCCCTCGTGCTCCTGCGGCGCGTGATGGAGGTTGTTCGTCGGAGGGGCGCCAAGCTCCTCGACTGTGATTGCACCGTGGCGGCGCAAGCCCCCAAGCTTGCCCCGTATCGCGAGCAGATGCGCGAAAACCTCGCGCGCGCCATGGGCGTCGACGTCTCGAGTGTAGGGGTCAAGGCCACGACGACGGAGCGACTCGGCTTCGTCGGGCGCGAGGAGGGCATCGCCGCCTGGGCCGTCGTCCTTTTGAACACGGACTGTAGCGGGCGGGCCGGCGAAGGCTAGGCCCGAGACTCCGTTCTGCAGCCGCCCCCCCGTTACCATTTACAATGCCGAACTACGACAAGCGCGGCGAACGCCCGCGACACTGAGGAGAACCAATGCTCGTCTATAACAGCCAGAACCACAGGAAAGAAGAGCTCAAGCCAATCGAAGAGGGCAAGATTCGCATGTACGTGTGCGGCCCTACCGTCTACGACCAGATCCACATCGGCAACGCCCGCACCTTCCTCTCGTTCGACGTCATCCGCCGCTACCTTACGTACAAGGGCTATCAGGTCACCTTCGCGCAGAACCTGACCGACGTCGACGACAAGATCATCAACCGCGCTAACGACGAGGGCCGCACCGCTGCGGAGGTCGCGGAGGAGTACTCTGCCGCCTTCATCGAGCAGATGCATCGTTTCGGTATCCTTGATCCCGACATCCGCCCGCGCGCGACGCGCGAGATCGAGGCCATGCAGGAGATGATTCAGCTCCTCATCGAGAAGGACCACGCCTACGTCGCCGACAATGGTGACGTGTACTTCTCGGTCCGCTCCGACCACAACTACGGCATCCTCTCCGGACGCGAGCTCGACCAGCTTCGCGCGGGCGAGCGCGTCGAGGTGAACGAGGACAAGCGCGACCCGTTCGACTTTGCGCTGTGGAAGGCCGCGAAGCCCGGCGAGCCCAGCTGGCCCAGCCCCTGGGGCGACGGTCGTCCTGGCTGGCACACCGAGTGCTGCGCGATGATTCACCGCTACCTGGGCACGCCCATCGATATCCACGGCGGCGGCCAGGACCTCATCTTCCCCCACCACGAGAACGAGACCGCGCAGGCCATGTGCGCGTGGGATGCGGCGCTTGCCAACACCTGGATGCACACGGGCATGCTGCGCGTCAACGGCGAAAAGATGTCCAAGTCCCTGGGCAACTTCCTCACGCTCAAGGAGACGCTCGACAAGTACCCGGCTGACGCCGTCCGCCTGTTGATGCTGCAGACCCACTACCGCTCTGCCCTCGACTTCCAGACCGACCTGCTCCAGAGTGCCGTGGGCACCCTTGACCACCTGCGCACCTGCGTCAAGAACCTGCGCTGGGCCGCCAAGAACGCCCCGCAGGACGGCGAGCTCACCGAGCTCGACCGCAGCCTGGGCGCCGCGGTGGACGCGGCCCACGCCGAGTTCGTAAAGCAGATGGACGACGACTTCAACACCTCCGGTGGCCTTGCCGCGATCTTCTCGCTGGCGAACTCCGCCAACAAGTACCTGGCCGACGCGGCAGGCGACGTCGCGACCGCTCCGACGCTGAGAGCCGCAGACATGATCGTCGAGCTCTGCGACGTGCTGGGCATCGACTTCTCGAAGGTCGGCAAGGGCGAGCAGCTTCCCACCGAGCTCGTCGACCTAGCCAAGCGCTACGCCTCCTACGACGGCGACGACGTCAACGCGGCTGCCGACGCACTGTTGGCCGCGCGCCAGGAGGCCCGTGCTGCCAAGGACTGGGGCACCGCCGATGCCATTCGCGACGGCATCACCGGTCTGGGGCTTGTGCTTGAGGACACCGCTGCTGGCGCCCGTCTGCACGTGAACGAGAAAGCGTAGGGACCTCATGGGCAAGAACCAGAGCAGGACCCCCGGTCGCGACGTGCGCGGCGGCAAGGGGCGCGGCGCCAAACCGGCCGGAAGGTCTGGCGGTGCGGTCAAGGGGGGTAAGGGCAAGTTCTCGCCTAGGCCCTCGGGCAAGTTCGCCGCAGACAGGGGGCCGCAGGGCCGAAAGGGATCGAGGCCCGATGGACAGCGCTTCTCGAGGCCCATGTCCGACATGGTCGAGGGGCGTCGTGCCTGCGCCGAGGCCCTCGAGACGGGTGTGCCCCTGAGGCGCGCGCTCGTCGCCGCGGGCGAGGGGGCCCAGGACCAGACCCTGGCGAGCATCGTCCGACGTCTCGAGGCGGCCGATGTGCCCGTCGAGTTCGTCTCGAAAGCGCGCTTGGACTCAATGAGCTCGCATGGCGCCCATCAGGGAATCATGGTGCAGTCGCGCCCGTTCGCATACGCCGACCTCTCCGACATCATCAGGAGATCCGGCGAGGGCGACGCGCTCGTCGTGCTGCTCGACCACGTGACCGACGAGGGCAACTTCGGGGCGATCGTCCGCTCTGCCGAAGTCGTCGGCGCGGCCGGCGTCGTCATCGCGAAGGCGCGCTCCGCTGGCGTCGGCACCGCCGCCTACAAGACCTCGGCTGGCGCCGTCCTGCACGTTCCCATCGCACAGGTCTCCAACCTTGCCACGGCCATCGACCGGCTCAAGGATGCGGGCTTCTGGGTGGCGGGCTCGACCGAGCATGCCCGGCAGGACGTCTGGCAGGCGCCCATGGGCGGGCGCCTCTGCCTCGTGATGGGCTCAGAGGGCAACGGCATTTCGCGCCTCGTGCGCGAGAAGTGCGACTTCGAGTGCAAGCTGCCCCAGCGAGGCACCATCGAGTCCCTCAACGTGGCACAGGCGACGACCGTCATGTGCTACGAGTGGCTTCGCAGGTCCACCGAGGCGCAGGGGGGAGCGTAGACCATGGCAAAGCAACGACCTCCCCTGCTCGTCGTCGACGGCTACAACGTAATCTACAAGTCCCCGCGCTACACGAGCGTGATGGACGAGTCGGATGGGCACGACCCCTTCATGCGTGCGCGAGAGATGCTTATAGGCGACGTCGCGGCCTACGCGCAGGGACGCTACGCCCCGATCGTCGTGTTCGACGCCGCAGGCAACGTCTCCCCGGATCGTCCCAACTTGACGCGGGCTGGCGTTAAGACGATCTTCTCGCAGACCGGCGAGACCGCCGACGCCGTGATTGAGCGCCTGGTGAGCGATGCCCGCCGCGAGAACCGCGACGTCACCGTAGTCACGTCGGACAACACCATTCGCGCGACCGTCGGCGGCATCCCCGTGACGCGCATCTCGAGCGACGTGCTCGTGTCAGACGTGGGGGACATCGTGCAGGACGTCGAGCGCGCAAATGACGAGCGCAACCACGTGCGCTTCACCCTCGAGGACCGCCTCGACCCCAAGACGCGCGCTAAGCTCGACGCGCTCCTGGGACGGCGCTAGCCCTTCTCGCCCGCTCATCCGTCCGACCGAGTGAGGTCCGCCTGACCTTTGAGCGGGGGAAAGAGCATGACCCCAAACTCGTTGTGGCGCGCTGCGACGCAAGAGGGTATGATGCAGTAACGCGCCAGCTTAGCTCAGTTGGTAGAGCCCCTGTCTTGTAAACAGGTTGTCATCGGTTCGAGTCCGGTAGCTGGCTCCAGAAATTATTACGCCAAATTCTTTTGCGGGATTTGGCGTTTTTTCTTATCGCGGCAACGCCACTGCGCAAAAAGCATGTGCTCTGACCTGCATTTGTGTAGGAAAAGTGGGATAGATACGCCCGGGTGGGTGGAACACGTTGACAGAGGGTTTAACGGGTCGTAATATACTTTCCGCTTGCAGGGGACAAAGCCCGCTGCGAGCAGCTTGAAAACAGCATGGGGATGTGGCACAGCGGCAACTGCGGCGGACTGTAAATCCGCTCCCTCTGGGTTCATTGGTTCGAGTCCAATCATCCCCACCATGCCCGTGTAGCTCAGTCGGTAGAGCACTTCGTTGGTAACGAAGAGGTCACCAGTTCGAATCTGGTCGCGGGCTCCATTTCAAGCTGGCATACATGCCGGTGTAGCTCAGCTGGTTAGAGCACGCGGCTCATACCCGCGATGTCACTGGTTCGAATCCAGTCACCGGTACCAGAGTACTTACGGGGCTTCGGCCCCGTTTGGCATAGTTAAGGCAATGGCCCAAAAGGTTGTTTTCAAAAGGAGGACGGCATGGCCAAGGAGAAATTCGATCGTAGCAAGCCGCACGTAAACATCGGTACGATTGGTCACGTCGACCACGGCAAGACCACCCTTACCGCTGCAATCACCAAGGTTCTCTCTGAGGCTGAGGGCTGCAAGGCAGACTTCACCGCATTCGAGAACATCGACAAGGCTCCCGAGGAGCGTCAGCGTGGTATTACCATTTCTGTCGCTCACGTCGAGTACGAGACCTGGGAGCGTCACTACGCTCACGTCGACTGCCCCGGCCACGCTGACTACGTCAAGAACATGATTTCTGGCGCTGCTCAGATGGATGGCGCAATCCTCGTTATCGCTGCTACCGACGGCCCGATGGCTCAGACTCGTGAGCACATCCTCCTCGCACGTCAGGTCGGCGTCCCCTACATCATCGTCTTCCTGAACAAGTGCGACATGGTTGACGACGACGAGCTCATCGACCTCGTCGAGATGGAGACCCGTGACCTCCTCTCCGAGTACGATTTCCCCGGCGACGACCTTCCCATCGTCCGTGGTTCCGCTCTCGGCGCCCTCAACGGCGAGCAGAAGTGGGTTGACTCCGTCCTCGAGCTCATGAAGACCGTCGACTCCTACATCCCCACGCCTGCCCGTGACAACGAGAAGCCGTTCCTGATGGCTATCGAGGACGTCATGACCATCTCTGGCCGTGGTACCGTTGCTACCGGCCGTGTCGAGCGTGGCCAGCTCAACCTCAACGACACCGTCGAGATCGTCGGCATCAAGGACACCCAGTCCACCGTTGCTACCGGCATCGAGATGTTCCGCAAGACCATGGACTTCTGCGAGGCTGGCGATAACGTCGGTATCCTCCTCCGTGGCATCAAGCGCGAGGACATCCAGCGCGGCCAGGTTCTCTGCAAGCCCGGCTCGGTCACGCCGCACAAGAAGTTCACCGGCGAGATTTACGTCCTCACCAAGGAGGAGGGTGGCCGTCACACGCCGTTCTTCTCTGGCTACCGTCCCCAGTTCTACTTCCGCACCACTGACGTGACTGGCGACATCCAGGAGCTCACCGATGCCAACGGCGGCAAGGTCGAGATGGCTATGCCTGGTGACCACATCACCGTTACCTGCGAGCTCATCCATCCCATCGCTATGGAGCAGGGCCTCAAGTTCGCAATCCGCGAGGGTGGCCACACCGTCGGCGATGGCCGTGTTTCCACGATCGTCGAGTAAAATAGCTTCCTAGCTAGGTTTGCTTGTTAGGCCCGGTGCCTTCAAAGAGGGCACCGGGCTATTTTTGTGAGTATGCTTCCCGCTGCTCGGTCTGTCACATTTGGTGGTTTTGTCGAGGTGGCCGGGAAAGCCGCGTTATAGTTGACAGGGATAAGCGCGAACTGATAGCGTATCTCTTCGCGTCGCCATCGAAGAATCCTATCGGCGGCGACTATCAACAGGAGGATCAATGCGTACACAGGTTACCCTCGCATGCACCGAGTGCAAGCGTCGCAATTACACCACGGATAAGAACAAGAGCAACACGCCCGACCGCATGGAGCTCAAGAAGTACTGCCCGTGGTGCCACAAGCACACCCTTCACAGGGAGACTCGCTAAAATAGGAGTCATTACACGCCAGTAGTTCAATTGGTAGAGCACCGGTCTCCAAAACCGGCTGTTGTGGGTTCAAGTCCTACCTGGCGTGCCAGATTACACCACCGGCTATCCCCTCGGGGGTTAGCCGGTTTCTATGAAGAGGGACATTGTCCAGGAGGTACGAGCAGATGGCAAAGAGGGAGCGACAGAAGAGGAGCGCGCGCCAGGCGCGTGCCGCCGAGCGTGCCGAGCTTGAGGCAAAGCAGGCAACCTCTAACGCCACGACTGACTCTTCCAAGCCCAAGAAGGCCCAGAAGAGCGAGTCCGTTGCCCAGCCCGCCGCGAAGGCCAACAAGGCCTCCAAGGCCAAGAAGGAAGGCAAGGGCGGTCTCTTCGGGCGCCTCGGTGCGTATTTGGGCGATGTTCGCGGTGAGATGCACCGCGTCGTTTGGCCTAGCAAGCCCGAGCTCAAGAACTATTCGGTAGCCGTCATCGCCATGCTGATCGTCTGCGGCATCGCGGTGTGGCTTGTCGACACCGGATTCGTCGCCCTTCTCGTGGGCTTCACCGGTCTGAGGGGATAAGTCATGGCCAAGCGTTGGTACGTTGTACACACCTACTCGGGTTACGAGAACAAGGTCAAGACCGACCTCGAGCACCGCATCGAGACATTTGGCATGGCCGACAAGATCGTCGACATCCAGATTCCGACCGAGGAGGTCACCGAGATCAAGGATGGCGGCAAGCGCGAGACCAAGGAGAGCAAGGTCTTCCCGGGCTACGTCCTGGTTCGCATGGAGCTCAACGACGACACTTGGACCGTTGTCCGCAACACCGCCGGCGTTACGGGTTTCGTGGGCGTCGACGGCACCCCGTCGCCGCTTCGTCGCTCTGAGTTCAACAAGATCATGCGTCGCACGAACGGTAGGGGAGCTGAGGCTCACAAGCACACCACGACCACCACTGATCTTGAGGTCGGCCAGACCATCAAGGTCGTCTCTGGTCCTTTGGCTGACTTCGACGGCACCGTATCCGAGGTCAATGCGGAGGCTGGCAAGGTCAAGGTCATGCTCACGATCTTCGGTCGTGAGACTCCGGTCGAGCTCACTCTCGACCAGGTGACCGTCATCGTCTAAACACTACGGCCGGGCATCCGTTATCGGTGAGGATTGCTTCTCGGAGCTCGGTACTAGATAGCATCTACGAGAACTAACAACAGGAGGCACAACATGGCCGCAAAGAACGTTGTTCATTTCATTAAGCTCCAGATTCCTGCCGGTCAGGCAAACCCCGCTCCTCCCGTCGGCCCCGCCCTCGGTGCCGCTCAGGTCAACATCATGCAGTTCTGCCAGGCATTCAATGCTGCCACGCAGGACAAGGCTGGCGACATCATTCCTGTCGAGATCAGCGTCTACGAGGACCGCTCCTTCGACTTTGTCACCAAGACCCCTCCCGCGGCTCGTCTGATCCTCAAGGAGCTTGGCATCAAGAGTGGCTCTGGCGTTCCCCAGCGCGACAAGGTCGGACAGCTGACCGACGAGCAGCTCACCAAGATCGCCGAGATCAAGATGCCGGACCTCAACGCCAACGACATCGAGGCTGCCAAGAAGATCGTTGCGGGCACCGCTCGCTCCATGGGCGTCACCATCGCCGAGTAACTATAGTTTCATGCGCAGCGGGCAACCGCTGCGCTGGTTTGCTAACCGGCGGAGGGATCCGCCAACTACGTGGGAGGGCCACGCCGCCCGCTTACCACAGGAGGTATCATAATGGCGAAGCACGGAAAGAACTACAACAACTCTGTTGCCAAGTACGACAAGACCAAGGCATACACGCCGAAGGAGGCCATGGCTCTCGTCAAGGAGCTCTCCTCCGCTAAGTTCGACGAGACCGTTGAGGTCTCCATTCGCCTTGGTGTCGACACCCGCAAGGCCGACCAGAACGTCCGCGGCTCCATCTCGCTGCCCAACGGCACCGGTAAGGAGGTGCGCGTCGCCGTCTTCGCCGAGGGCGACAAGGCTCGCGAGGCTGAGGCCGCTGGCGCCGACATCGTTGGCTCCGACGACCTTCTGGCTGACATCCAGGCTGGCAACATCAACTTCGACGCTGTCATCGCTACCCCGAACATGATGGGCAAGGTTGGCCGCCTCGGTCGCGTTCTCGGCCCCCGTGGCCTGATGCCGAACCCCAAGCTCGGCACCGTCACCATGGACGTCGAGAAGATGGTCAAGGAGCTCAAGGCCGGCCGTGTCGAGTATCGCGCCGACCGCTATGGCATCTGCCACGTTCCCATGGGTCGCGTCTCCTTCAGCACCGAGCAGCTCGTCGAGAACTACGCGGCTCTTTACACTGAGATCCTGCGCGTCAAGCCCTCTTCTGCTAAGGGTCGCTACGTCAAGTCCATCTGCCTGTCCTCCACGATGGGCCCCGGCGTCAAGGTTGACTCTGCAATCACCCGCGACTTCCTGGCGTAAGCCAAGGACGCTGTAGTTCGTTCTACCGGGTCGGCATCAGCCGGCCCGGTTTTTTGTCTGCGGTCAGCTCAGGTGATGTTGTACGGCACGGGTTTGTGTGCAAGGAGAGAAGAGCGTCCTTCTCGCTTGACGCAGAAACCTGGTCGGTCAATAATTCTTGCTGCATGTTTACGCATGCAGCAAGTGCAAAACGCACGTCCGCTGCCAAAGACAGCCGGTGCCCATGTGGCTTAAAGGAGAAATCCGCCTGCCGAGGTGGTCTTGGAATTGATTTTCTTGGACCCTGCTTTGGCTGCGCCAAGCGGGGTCCGTTTTTATGCGAAGGCCCGCCGCGTCGGCGGCTCGTGCCCGAGTCATAAATAGCAAGGAGGTGTACTACATGCCCAATTCCAAGAATGTCGACATGCTCGCAAAGGTCGCTGAGTCCCTGGAGAACTCCAAGGGTGTCTTCTTCATCGACTATCGCGGCCTCTCCGTTAAGGAGACTCAGGAGCTTCGTCGCGGTCTGCGTGAGGCTGGCGCTCACATGAAGGTTTACAAGAACAACATTGTGAAGATCGCCCTCAAGAACGCAGAGATGCCTGAGGTTGATGGCCTCAACGGCACCGTGGCTTACGTCTTCTACGAGAACGATCCCGTCGAGGCCGCTAAGGTCATCAAGGAGAAGGCCGAGGCATTCGAGAAGATCGAGTGGATCGGTGCTATCGCTGATGGCAAGGCTCTCACTGCTGAGGACGCGAAGGCTTACGCCGACCTGCCCAGCCGCGAGGAGCTCATGGCCAAGCTCGTGTACGTTATCGGCAGCCCGCTGTCCGGTATCGCTCAGGTTCTCGCTGGTCCTGCAAGGGGCCTCGCTACTGCCCTTCAGGCGGTCGCAGACCAGAAGGCCGCGTAAGACGCGTACTTCGTCGCACGTTGTTTTACCTGCCGCGTGAGCGGCACCTAAGTTAAAAGCTGTTGGGCGCACGATGCGCCCACTACAAAAGGAGAAATCACATGGCTTGCACCAAGGATGAGATCATCGAGGCCCTCAAGGAGATGCCCGCCCTCGAGCTTTCCGAGCTCGTTCACGAGCTGGAGGACGTCTTCGGCGTCTCCGCTGCTGCTCCCGTTGCCGTTGCCGCTGCTGCTCCTGCTGCTGGCGCTGCTGCTGCCGAGGAGAAGACCAACTTCGACGTCGAGCTGACCGCTTTCGGCGACAACAAGATCGCCGTCATCAAGGTCGTCCGTTCCCTCACCTCCCTTGGTCTCAAGGAGGCCAAGGAGGCCGTCGAGGGCGCTCCCAAGGTCCTCATCGAGGGTGCCAAGAAGGAGGACGCCGAGGCTGCCAAGGCTCAGCTCGAGGAGGCCGGCGCTACCGTTACCCTGAAGTAAATTCAGCTAACGATAACTCCGCGACTTGTCGCACCTGGGGTCGAACCGCAAGGTTCGACCCTTTTTTGTTAGCTCGAGGGCAGGGGGGGTGACTTGATGTGGAACGCCTAAGTCCCCCCCCCATCAACAATTTTATGCGGGCCGTAGCCGTTTCGCTTCGGCCCGCCGGCTGAATGGCAAATATCGGACTTGTGAAGCAACACACCGAATCCATAAATGAAGAATTATCATCGCAGGTAAATGGCCTAAAGTTCCCGGCTAATAAATAGTGGTCCAGATGTCAAGACTATATTATTGACCTAGATGTGCAACTTCGTTAAGTTATTAGATTGCGACAACTGCCGCTTTTTTATCAAGTCGAAGGAGGAAGTGCCTGGTGCCTACCGCAAAGTCTTCCCAAACCGCACAGCAGAAGCAGCGCAAGCGCGTTAGCTTCGGCAAGATTCCAAGTGCGATGGAGCTGCCCAACCTCATCTCTGTACAGAAGGAGTCGTTCGAACGCTTCATGACCGAGGGCCTCGCCGAGTCCTTTGGTGAGTTCTCCCCCATCGAGAACTCTGCCGGGACCATGGAGGTCTCCTTTGGCGAGCATCAGTTTGGTGATGCCCCCAACTCTATTGCCGAGTGCCGCGCCAAGGACATTTCCTACCAGGCGCCGCTCTTCGTTGACGTTCGCTTCGTCAACAAGGAGACTGGTGAAATCAAGGAGCAGCTGGTCTTCATGGGCGACTTCCCGCTCATGACCGACCGCGGCACCTTCATCATCAACGGCACCGAGCGCGTCGTCGTCTCCCAGCTCGTCCGCTCGCCTGGCGTGTACTTCTCCACCGAGCTCGACAACGGCATCGAGGTCCAGCGCGTGCAGTTCATTCCTGCCCGTGGCGCATGGCTCGAGTTCGAGGTCGACAAGCACGGCCACCTGGTCGTCTCCATCGACCGTAAGCGTCGCCAGAGCGCGACGCTGCTGCTTCGCGCCCTTGGCATCGCTGAGTCCGACGACGAGATCATGAACCTCCTCGGCGATTCTGACATCGTGCGCTCGACGCTCGAGCGTGACGTCGCCACCACCCGTGAGGACGCCCTCATCGAGATCTATCGCCGTCAGCGTCCCGGCGAGCCTCCCACCGTGGATTCCGCTCGCTCGCTGCTTGAGGGCCTTTACTTCAACCACCAGCGCTATGACCTCGCTCGCGTCGGTCGCTACAAGATCAACAAGAAGCTCGGTCTTGACGTGGACGCGCAGGAGAAGGTCCTCACCGCAGAGGACATCATCACCGCCCTGCGTTACCTCCTCGCCCTTCACGCCGGTGACTCCACCAAGAAGTTCGACGACATCGACCACTTCGGCAACCGTCGCGTGCGCACCGTCGGCGAGCTCGTCCAGAACCAGTTCCGCATCGGCATGAGCCGCATGGAGCGCGTCATCCGCGAGCGTATGGCCTCTCAGGACGTCGACGACATCACGCCGCAGTCCCTGATCAACATCAGGCCGATTGTTGCTGCGATCAAGGAGTTCTACGGCTCCTCGCAGCTGTCCCAGTTCATGGACCAGTCCAACCCGCTGGCGGGTCTCACGCACAAGCGTCGCCTGTCTGCCCTCGGACCTGGCGGCCTTGCCGGCCACAAGTCCGGCTCCAGCCGTCGTACCAACGTCCCGACGGCGGTCCGCGACGTCCACAACTCGCACTACGCCCGTATGTGCCCAATCGAGACCCCCGAGGGCCCGAACATCGGCCTCATTGGCTCGCTCGCGCTCTACGCTCACGTGAACGACTACGGCTTCATCGAGTCGCCGTACCGTCGCGTCGTCGATGGCGTCGTCACCGACGACATCGATTGGATGACGGCCGACGAGGAGGAGAACCACGTCATCGCGCCGGCGAACACCACCTACGACCCGAAGACGAAGAAGTTCATCGCCGTCGACGCCCATGGCAACATCTACAACCCCGAGACCGTCGTCGCCCGTACGCGCAACTTTGACGGCTCTTTCGGTGCGCCTGCAGACGTTCCCGTGTCGACGATCGACTACATGGACGTCTCCCCGCGCCAGCTTCTCTCCGTCGCGGCTAACCTCATTCCGTTCCTTGAGCACGACGACGCAAAGCGTACGCTCATGGGCGCAAACATGCAGCGTCAGGCAGTGCCTCTGATCAGGCCGCACGCCCCCTACGTCGGCACCGGCCTCGAGAAGGCTGCTGCGCACGATTCCGGCGAGCTCATCGTCGCCCAGCACGCGGGTACCGTTGTCGAGGTCGACGCCGCCCACGTCGTGGTTGACTCTCCCGAGGGCGTCGATCGCTACGACCTCCCCAAGTACGAGCGCTCCAACCAGAGCACATGCATCAACCACCGTCCTGTCGTCTACGTCGGCCAGAAGGTCGAGAAGGGCGAGCCCCTTACCGACGGCACCTCCGTGGACGAGGGCGAGCTCGCGCTTGGCACCAACCTGACCGTGGCCTACATGCCGTGGGAGGGCTACAACTACGAGGACGGCATCATCGTTTCTGAGCGCGTCGTTCAGGATGACCTCTTGACCTCCGTCAACATCTCCCGTCACGAGATCGATGCCCGTGACACCAAGCTTGGTCCCGAGGAGATCACCCGCGAGGTTCCCAACCAGTCCGAGGAGATGCTTGCCAACCTCGACGACGACGGCGTCATCCGCATCGGCGCGGAGGTCGGCCCTGGCGACATTCTCGTCGGCAAGGTCACGCCCAAGGGCGAGACCGCTCTGACCGCCGAGGAGCGCCTGCTTCGCGCCATCTTCGGCGCCAAGGCCCACGACGTTCGCGACACCTCCCTCAAGATGCCGCACGGCGCCTACGGCCGCGTCGTCGACGTCGTCCGTTTCAGCCGCGAGGCTGGAGACGACCTGCCGCCTGGAGTCAACGAGCTCGTCCGCGTCTTCGTCGCCCAACGTCGTAAGATCCAGCAGGGCGACAAGATTGCCGGCCGCCACGGCAACAAGGGCGTCGTCTGCAACGTCCTTCCTGTCGAGGACATGCCCTACATGGCCGATGGTACGCCCGTCGACGTCCTTCTCGACCCCTTGGGTGTTCCTTCTCGTATGAACGTCGGCCAGCTCATGGAGTGCCACCTTGGATGGGCCGCCAGTCACGGCTACGACACCGAGTCCGCTGACTCCGACAAGGTTGTCGACGGCCCGATGTACGTCGCTACGCCGGTCCTTGACGGCGCCACCGACAAGGAGGTCGCAGAGGCCCTCCGTCGCACCAACATCAACCTCATGAACAAGGCCAGGCGCCTCTATGGCGACCACATGAACGAGGAGTTCGTCCCCCAGCTCAACGAGGTCGGCAAGACCACGCTCTACGACGGTCGCACGGGTGAGAAGTTCCAGAGTCCCATTACCGTCGGTACGTCCTACATCCTGAAGCTCGGCCACATGGTCGACGACAAGATCCACGCTCGCTCGACTGGCCCTTACTCCCTGGTTACCCAGCAGCCGCTGGGCGGCAAGGCTCAGTTCGGCGGCCAGCGCTTCGGCGAGATGGAGGTTTGGGCACTGTACGCGTATGGTGCCGCAAACGTCCTGCACGAGCTCATGACGGTCAAGTCCGACGATACCAACGGCCGCGTCAAGACCTACGAGTCCATCGTCAAGGGCGAGAACGTCCCGAACCCCGGCATCCCCGAGTCCTTCAAGGTTCTCGTCAAGGAGATTCGCTCCCTCGCGCTCAACATCGAGCCCATCTCCTACAGGAAGGCCGAGGACACCACCAAGGCGGTCCAGGAGACTGTCGACGAGAACTCCGTCGACGTCTTCGCAGGCGCGGACAGCGCCGACGACCTGATTGGCGGCCTTGCTGCCGATCTCGGCGAGAGCGATGAGGCCCTCGTCGGCGACACCACCAACGATAAGGAGTAGCGAACGTGGCAGATTTCGATACCACAGATTTCGACGCGATAAAGATCTCGCTCGCCTCCGCAGATGAGATTCGCAGCTGGTCCCACGGCGAGGTCAAGAAGCCCGAGACCATCAACTACCGTACGCTCAAGCCCGAGAAGGACGGCCTGTTCTGCGAGAAGATCTTCGGACCTGTCAAGGACTGGGAGTGTGCCTGCGGCAAGTACAAGGGCATCCGTTTCAAGGGCATCGTCTGCGAGCGCTGCGGCGTCGAGGTGACGAGCGCCAAAGTTCGTCGCGAGCGCATGGGTCACATCGAGCTTGCGGCCCCCGTCTCCCACATCTGGTACTTCAAGAGCCCGGCGACCTTCCCGCTCGCTCGCCTGCTCGACATGAAGAGCAAGGACCTCGAGAAGGTTCTCTACTTCGCAAGCTACGTCATCACCGAGGTTGACGCCGAAGGCCGTGAGGCCGACGCCGACGAGCTCAAGGAGGAGCTCGCCGCCGACCTCGAGGAGCTTGACGCCGAGTGCGAGGACGAGATCGAGCGCCTCAAGGCTCAGGGCGAGACCGATGGTGGCGACGAGTTCGGCGACATCGAGCCCCTCTCTGCCGACGAGATCCGTCGCGGCATCGTCGACCTCAAGGAGGAGTACGACGAGGAGAAGCAGCTCCGCCAGGACGCCTACGACAAGTTCATGCAGCTCGAGGCTCGTGAGCTCATCTCCGACGAGGCTCTCTTCAGCGAGATGAAGCGCTACTATGCCATCTACTTCAAGGGTGGCATGGGTGCCGAGGCCGTCCGCGAGCTCCTGCGCCACGTTGACCTCGGTGCCGAGGCCGATGAGCTCCGTGCCATCGTCGCCTCCGACGACGCCCAGAAGCAGAAGAAGGAACGCGCGGTCAAGCGCCTCGAGATCGTCGACGCCTTCCTGAAGGGTGGCAACGATCCTGCGAACATGATCCTCGACGTCATCCCCGTCATTCCGCCCGACCTGCGTCCTATGGTCCAGCTCGACGGCGGCCGTTTCGCGGCTTCTGACCTTAACGACCTCTATCGTCGCGTCATCAACCGCAACAACCGCCTCAAGCGCCTGCTCGACCTCGACGCTCCGGCGATCATCGTCAACAACGAGAAGCGCATGCTTCAGGAGTCCGTTGACGCCCTCTTCGACAACGGTCGACGTGGCCGCCCCGTCACCGGCCGTGGTGGCCGCCCCCTGAAGTCCCTCGCCGAGGCCCTCAAGGGCAAGCAGGGCCGCTTCCGCCAGAACCTGCTTGGCAAGCGTGTCGACTACTCCGGTCGTTCGGTCATCGTCGTCGACCCTCAGCTCAAGCTCCACCAGTGCGGTCTTCCTTCCACCATGGCGCTCGAGCTCTTCAAGCCCTTCGTCATGCGTCGTCTTGTCGAGCTCGGCAAGGTTGAGAACATCAAGGGTGCAAAGCGTGCCATCGAGCGCTCTGCGGCCGTTGTCTGGGATGTTCTCGATGAGGTCATCAAGGGGCGCCTGGTTCTTCTCAACCGTGCACCTACCCTGCACCGCCTGTCCATCCAGGCATTCGAGCCGGTTCTTGTCGAGGGCAAGGCAATCCACCTGCACCCGCTGGTCTGCGCACCCTTCAACGCAGACTTCGACGGCGACCAGATGTCCGTCCACGTGCCCCTGTCCACGCAGGCGCAGACCGAGGCCCGCGTGCTGATGCTCTCGAGCAACAACCTGCGCTCTCCTGCGTCGGGTAAGGTTCTCACCGTTCCTTCCCAGGACATGGTCTTCGGCGTGTACTTCCTCACCATGGAGAAGGACGGCGTCCAGGGCGAGGGTCGCGTCTTTGCCAGCTTCGAGGACGCAATGAACGCCTATGACTGCCGCAACAACCTTGATATCCAGGCTAAGATTGTCGTGCGCGTTTCCTCTAAGGACGCCAACCTGGTCGAGGGCGACAAGAAGATCTTCCGTACCCGCACCAGCTGGGGCGAGGTCGTCGACTACGACGTCACCGACGGCGCCGTGCGCTTCGAGACGACTATCGGCCGCGTCATATTCAACCGCCAGTGCCTGCCCGTTGACTATCCGTACATGAACTACAAGATGGTCAAGGGCGACATCTCCAAGCTCGTCAATGACTGCTGCGACCGCTACAAGCTGGCCGAGGTCGAGCCGATTCTGGACGCCATCAAGCACAACGGCTTCCACTACGCCACGCGCGCCGGCCTGACCATTTCCGTCTGGGATGCGGTCATCCCCGAGGACAAGCCCATGATTCTCGAGGAGGCCCAGAAGAAGGTCGACTCCATCAACGAGTACTACGAGGACGGTTTCCTGTCCGAGCAGGAGCGCCACGTCGAGGTCGTTAACGCCTGGACCGAGTGCACCGACGTTCTCTCTTCCGAGATGCTTGCCGGCTTCGCCGAGGATAACCCCATTTACATGATGGCCGACTCCGGCGCCCGTGGCTCCAAGACGCAGCTTCGTCAGATTGCAGGCATGCGTGGCCTTATGGCTGACATGTCCGGCGATACGATCGACCTTCCCATTAAGGCGAACTTCCGTGAGGGCCTCCAGCCCCTGGAGTACTTCATCTCCACCTACGGTGCGCGTAAGGGCCTGGTCGATACCGCATCGCACACGTCTGACTCCGGTTACCTTACCCGTCGTCTCGTCGACGTTGCCCAGGACGTCATCGTCCGCGAGGAGGACTGCGGCACCGACGAGGCCGTCACCTACGACCTCATCAAGCCGGGCGAGTCTGACGTCGACGCCGACCTTGTTGGCCGCTGCGCGCTTGACGACATCGTCAACCCGCAGACCGGTGAGGTCATCGTCGCCAAGGACGGCTACGTCGAGAACACCGATCAGCTCCGTGCCATGGTTGACGCCGGCCTGAAGAAGGTCCAGCTCCGTGCTCTGCTTACCTGCAAGTCCAAGTACGGCGTCTGCCAGAAGTGCTATGGCTGGGACCTCTCCACGCGTCGTCCCGTCAACATCGGAACCTCCGTCGGCATCATCGCTGCACAGTCCATCGGCGAGCCTGGTACCCAGCTTACGATGCGTACGATTCACTCCGGCGGCGTCGCGGGCGCTGACGATATTACGCAGGGTCTGCCGACCGTTGCCCGTATGTTCGACGTCGTCGGCAACGTCAACGAGAAGATCCTCGGCCGTGAGGCTGACCTCGCCATGTACAGCGGCGTCCTTTCCATCACGCCCGAGCAGACTGAGTACCTGCTTCGCATCCTCGACGCCGACGACCACACCAGGATCCTCTCCGAGTGGCGCGTCCCCGCATCTGCCCGCTTCATGCCGGGCATCGAGGATCAGTGCGAGGTCCGCGCCGGCGACCAGATCACCCGTGGCTTCGTCAACTTCCGCAAGCTGCGCACGCTCACCGACATCGAGTCGACGATGCACACCTTCGTCGAGTCCGTCAAGGACGTCTACACGTCTCAGGGCGTCGATCTGAACGACAAGCACATTGAGGTCATCGCGCGTCAGATGCTCCGTCGCGTCCAGGTCACCAACCCCGGTGACTCCACGTACCTTCTTGGCCAGTACGTCGACCGCTATGTTTTTGCCGAGACCGTTCACAACATCGCCCTCGCGGGAGGCACGCCTCCCGAGGCCGAGCCCGTCATCCTTGGTACGCTCAAGGTCGCAAGCTCCATCGACTCCTGGCTCTCTAGCGCTTCGTTCATCCGTACCGCTGGCGTCCTCACCGAGTCTGCCATCAAGGGCGAGGTCGACCACCTGCTTGACCTCAAGTCCAACGTCATCGTGGGCAAGAAGATCCCCGCAGGCACTGGTCTCAAGGCGTACGACGATGTCCAGCTGACCTACCATGGCGTGCCCATCGATGGTCCGACCTCTCCGAACGCCAAGTCGCTTCCCGAGTGGGCTCCCGAGACCCTCAAGGGCGTCGAGGAGCAGCTTCCCAAGCAGCTTGATTGGATTGGCGACGACTACAACTACGGCGGCGTCTACTCCAAGAACGGCCGCACGCTGTCTTCCGAGGACGCGAAGCTCTACCTCTTCGATGACCTTGGCGTGTCACAGCGCTGGACCAACAAGTTCAGCGAGGTCGGCATCGAGACTGTGGGCGACCTCATTGGCAAGACCGAGGATGACCTCCTGCGCATCGACGGCATCGGTGCGAAGGCCATTGAGGAGCTTCGTGACGGCCTTGAGGCCCGCAACCTGCTCTACATCCTCGAGCCCGATGAGGACGAGGCCGACTCCGAGGATCTCTCGCAGCTCCTCAACATGGTCTTCTCGCCTGACGCGGACAACGACATCATGCTTGGCTCTGCGGCTCCCGCAAAGCACAACTATGACGAGGACGAGCTCATCGGCGGCGGTTCCGCCGAACCCGAGACCGACTCCGCAATTATCAACGAGGACCTCGGCTCTCTCCACGACCTGCTGAGCCAGGTTGAGAAGAGCGAGGAGGACGATCAGGACGCCGAGTAGCTCCTGGGGGTTCATCTGAGTCGCTAGCAAAGGGTCCGACCTCTTGAGGCCGGACCCTTTTTGCATGCATATGCTTGTGCGGTGTCGGCGTGTCTGACTGCCAATAACTGCTGGGCGCGTGAGAAAGGGAAGAGGGGCAAGGGGCCAGTGGCCCCTTGCCCCTCTATGGGCTATGACTTGCCCGCTGGGCGAAGCTGCTAGACGAGTCCGTCGATCTTCGCGGAGTGCGTGGGCTTCTTGCCTGCCGCCTCGTCGTCGTGGTCGCGAATGGCCGCGCGGCGAATCTTTCCGTTCACGGTCTTGGGAAGCTCGTCGACATAGTCGATGATACGCGGGTACTTGTAGGGGGCCGTCTCGGTCTTGACGTAGCGCTGGAGGTCTCGCGTAAGCTCGTCGGAGCCCTCGTAGCCCTTGTTGAGCACGATGGACGCCTTGACGGCCTTGCCGCGCACGGGGTCTGGTACGCCGGTGACGGCGCACTCTCGAACCTCGGGGCGCTGCAGAAGGACGCTCTCGATCTCGGTCGGCCCAATGCGGTAGCCGGAGGACTTGATGACGTCGTCATTGCGACCAACGTAGTGCAGGTACTCGTCCTCATCCTTCCACGCGGTGTCGCCGGTGTGGTACCAGCCGTCGTGGATGGCCTCGTTGGTCTTCTCCTCGTTGTGGTAGTAGCACATCAGGATGCCCTCGGGTGGATTCTCGCGGTCGTAGCGAATGCAGATCTCGCCCGTCTCGCCGTAGTCGCAGGGGGTGCCGTCGTCGTGGAGGATCTGGATGTCGTAGAGGGGCACGACCTTGCCCATGGAGCCGCTGAGGGGCTTCGAGTTGTTGAGGTTCGCGATGGTCAGGGGCGTCTCGGTTTGGCCGAAGCCCTCGTAGATGGTGAGGCCGGTCTGCTCGCGCCAGTACTCCAGAAGGTCAGGGTTGAGCGACTCGCCGGCGGTGGTGCAGTACTTGAGCGGCGAGAGGTCGTGGCCCCTGACACCCTCGTTCTTCATGAGTCGATACATGGTCGGCGGGCAGCACAGCGTGGTGACGTTGTATTTGGACACCAGGTCAAGAATCTCGTTGGCGTGGAAGCGGTCGAAGTCGTACACCATGACTGCGGTCTCCATGGTCCAGGCGCCGTAGAGCTTGCCCCAGACGGCCTTTGCCCAGCCGGTGTCTGCGATGGTAAGATGCAGGCCGCCATCGCCGGTGACGTTGTGCCAGAGCTTGGCCGTCACCGTGTGGGCGAGCGCGTAGGTCCCGTTGTGAAGGACCATCTTGGGCTCACCAGTGGTTCCGGAAGAGAAGTACATGATGAACGGCTCGGACACGGAGGTGGGGACGCGCACCCAGAACTCGCGTGCGGCGCGCACTCCGGTGTTGAAGTCAACCCAGCCTCTGCGCTCGCAGGGCAGCTCGCAGACGTGGTCAGGGCCAGACAGGTAGGCGTCGCGGTCGCAGGGACCTTCGGTGACGCCGTTGCTCATGCCGGCGCCGCCGCCGTTTACGACTATCTTGAGCTCAAGATCGGGGCAACGCTTGGCGACGTGGTCGACGACGTCGGGAACGCCGCCCTTGTCAGTGCAGATGACGGCCTTGATGTTTCCGGCCTGCAGGCGGTACTCCATGTCGCGGTCGCGCAGCATGAACGTGGCGGGAACAAGAACCGCGCCGATCTTGTGCAGGGCGACGGCCGTGAACCAGAACTGGTAGTGGCGACGCAGAATCACCAGAACGTTGTCACCCTTACGGATGCCCTGGTCGGCCAGGAAGTTGGCGGTCTTGTCGGACCAGTACTTCATGTCTCCGAACGAGAAGAAATGCTCTTCTCCCTCGGGGTTGGTCCAGGTCATGGCAAGGCGATGGGGCTCATGATCGGCGATGTCGTCGACAACGTCGTAGGCCCAGTTGAAGTCCTCTGGGTAGTGCAGGGAAAGGTGCGCCACCTCGCCCTTGCGATTTCGCGACTCGGACAGGTACTTCTCGCTGATGTATCTCATTGTTTCGATCCTTTTGGGCACATGCCGGCGAATGCCGGCCGTTGGGTATGGCAAACCGAGCCTCGCTTGCGCTTGGCCGTCATAGGGCACCGTCCGCGTGAGCAGGCGATGCCTACCTAATGCCCTCAATCGGCTTGTTGTCGGGATCCATGTCCCGCTCTTCGGTGGGAAGCACTACCGCAAAGATCTGCGCGTCCTCACCGTCGATGGCGATGATGCCGTGTCCGCGGCCCGAATCGTAAAGCAGGGTGTCGCCAGGGCCGACGTCCTCGGCGTGGTCCTCGAACTGGAAGCGCAGGTGTCCCTTGATGACCAGATCGAGCTCTTGGCCCGCGTGGTAGGACAAGTGAATGGGCTCGTGCTGGAGCTTCTCGTCGTACGGCACGTCGACGAGGAAGGGCTCGCACATGCGTCCCTTGAAGAAGGGTGCCTTGTGAAGGTACTCGAACTGGCTGTGACGCTTGATCTGCATGCCCTCGTGGGCACGCACGATCGAGTACCACTTGATGTGGGGGCTCTCTCCGGTCATGAGCTCGGTGATGTCGACGCCAAGCTTGCGCGCGCACTTGAAGAGGAAGGTGAACGTAAGGTCGGCCTCGCCGGACTCGCGAGCTTCATACTCTTCGGGGGAGCGGCCGGTCGCCCAGGCCATCTCCTGAATGGAGAGCTCGTTGTCCTCACGCAGGCTGCGAATGCGGTTCGCGATCTCCTGGCGCTGCTCACGCTCGGCGAGCTCGTCGCCGCTGAACTCCATGTGTGTCTCCTCCCGTTGACTAAAGCTCGATGCCCATGTGAAGGGCCTTGAGGTTGGGTTCCAGCAGGTTGGCGTGCTTGGGGGGCACGCACTTCCTGAGGGCGGCCTCGAGCACGTCCAGGTCGGCGAACTGGGTCTCGGCCCACAGCTTGCCGAGGCAGACGATGTTGGCGAGACCCTTGAGGCCCTTGTCCTCGGCGAGTTGCGTCGCCTTGAACGAGAAGCGCCTGACCCCCGCGGGAAGCTCGACGGCATCAGCGTTCATCGCGAGTGTCGTGTCGATGATCGCGATGCCGCCCTCGACCAGGGTGGGGCCGAACTTTTCGACGGAAGGCTGGTTCAGCGCGATGAGGGCGGTCGGCTTCGTGATAAACGGGGAGCCGATCGCCTCGTCGGAGAGCGAGACGTTGCAGTTTGCGGTGCCGCCACGCATCTCGGGGCCGTAGGATGGCATCCACGAGACGTTGCGACCGTCCAGTAGGCCTGCGTTGGCCATGACCTTGCCGGCAAACAGAACGCCCTGGCCGCCAAAGCCGGAGAGGACGCAGAGCATCTCGTTGGTCTTCATGGAGGTGTCCGTTGGCATTGCCATGCTAGCCCTCCTTCTTTTGGGCGATGGGGCAGTCCTTGGCGCGCTCCGCGGCAGCCTCGTATGCGTTCGAGTAGCCCTCTGCGGAAACGTCCTTGTAGACGCCGAGCGGATAGTAGGGAAGCATGTTCTCGCGAAGCCAGTCGAAGGCGGCCTGCGGGGTCATGCCCCAGTTGGTCGGGCACGTGGCGACGACCTCGACGAAGGAGTAGCCGACACCGTTTACCTGGTTCTCGAAGGCCTTCTTGATGGCTTTCTTGGCCTGCCGGATGTGTGCCGTCGAATCGCAGGCGACGCGCTCGATGTAAGCCGGGCCGTCCAGGGTGGCGAGCATCTCGCTCATGCGGATGGGGAAGCCGACCTTGGTGACGTCGCGACCATACGGGCTGGTCTGAGTGACCTGGTTGGGCAGCGACGTCGGGGCCATCTGGCCTCCGGTCATGCCGTAGATGGCGTTGTTGATGAAAATCACCGTGATGTGCTCGCCGCGCGTTGCCGCGTGCACGGTCTCGGCGGTGCCGATGGAGGCAAGGTCGCCGTCGCCTTGGTAGGCGAAGACGACGTTCTCGGGGTGGACGCGCTTGACCGCGGTGGCGACCGCGGGAGCGCGACCGTGCGACGCCTCGATCATGTCACAGTTGAAGAAGTCGTAGTTCATGACGGAGCAGCCGACGGGCGAGATGCCCACAGTCTTGCCCTCGATGCCGAGCTCGTCGATGGCCTCGGCTACGAGGCGGTGGACGATGCCGTGCGTGCAGCCCGGGCAGAAGTTGAACACCTTGTCCGCGAGCGCGTGGGGTCGGGCAGAGACGATCTTCTCGTCTGCCGCAATCTGCGAGCCGATGCGCTCCTCCTGGTAGTCGGGAAGGGTCTTGGGGGCGGTTGCCATGGTTACTCACCTGCCTTTGCGGGATTGATGCCGAGCTCGCTTGCGCGGAGCTCGATCTGCTCGAGGATCTCCTCGGGCGTGGGAAGAACGCCACCGGTGCGGCCGTAGAAAGACACGGGCACGCGGCCGCGTGTGGCCAGCTCGACGTCCTGGACCATCTGGCCCATGTTGAGCTCGACGGACATGAATGCCTTCGCGCCGCCCTCGACGATGCCGTCGATTGCCTTGGTCGGGAAGGGCCACAGGGTGATGGGTCTCAGGAGGCCTGCCTTGATGCCCTTGTTGCGTGCGGCGCGAACGGCCGTGCGGGCAATGCGCGACGCGGCTCCGAATGCAACCAGGACGATGTCGGCGTCGTCGCACATGAAGAGCTCCTGGCGCTGCTGGGTCGCCTCGATCTTCTTGTAGCGCTCGAAGCGCTCGCGGTTGGTGTCCTCAAGCTTCTGCGGCGTCAGGAAGAGCGAGTTGATCACGTTGTGCTCTCGCTCCATGTGTGTGCCGGTGGTTGCCCAGGGCTTCTTGGGGAGGTCCTTGGGGTCGCGTGCGGGAGGCAGCGTGACGGGCTCCATCATCTGGCCGATCATGCCGTCCGCCAGGATCATGGCGGGGGTGCGGTACTCGTCCGCCAGGTCGAAGGCCAGGTAGATGAGGTCAGCCATCTCCTGCACGGTGCTGGGCGCGAGGACCGGCATGAAGAAGTCGCCGTGGCCCATGGCGCGCGTCGCCTGGAAGTAGTCGGACTGCGAGGGCTGAATGCCACCCAGGCCGGGACCTCCACGCTCGACGTTGATGATGACGCCGGGGACGTCGGCGCCCGCCATGTACGAGATCCCCTCGCCCTTGAGCGAGACGCCGGGACTCGAGCTCGAGGTCATTGCGCGCGCGCCAGCGGCACCCGCGCCGTAGACCATGTTGATCGCGGCGATCTCGGACTCGGCCTGCAGGAACGTGCCGCCGATCTTGGGGAGCTTCTTGGCCATGTAGGCGGCGAGCTCGGTCTGCGGCGTGATGGGGTAGCCAAAGAAGAACCGGCAGCCGGCGCGCATGGCGGCCTCTGCCAGGACCTCGTTGCCCTTCATGAGGACGCGGTCCTCCGAGGCGGCTGAAATCTGCTGATCTGCCATTTATCTCACCACCGTAATAGCAACGTCGGGGCAGGTCATGTAGCACGAAGAGCATCCAATGCATCCATCGGGGTCAACGAGCTTGGCGGGGTGGTAGCCCTTTGGCGTGATGCGCTCGCTGTCTAGCGCGAGCACGCCCTTGGGACAGGCCGCGACGCACAGGCCACAGCCCTTACAGTGCACATCGTCAACAATGATGCGAGCCATGCGATCCCTCCCTCTCTGGGGGCATAAGCGTTGGTCATGCGGTCGTTCTGGCCGCTATGCTGCCCCGGGGACCCCTCTACATCTCCCAGGGCATAGAGACAAATCTAGGCACCATGATGAGTTTTTCTGACGGCGAATCGGCGTCTGTTAACAACGCGGCAATTTCAGGTGCCGACGAGCCGCAGATTTCGCACGCTCCGCCGCTGGCGAGAAGTGCCCGCGCCTCCCCTTGGCACGGACCTTCCGAGGCAAGGGCCGCTATCGTCGCGCGCGGCACCACGCTCCCGGCAAAAGGCAGGCCCGTCAGGCTCGAGAGCCTGGAGGCGAAGGCGCGCCCGCGGCGAACGTCTTCGGGCGTGGTTTGGTCGGAGAGGTTGCTGGTGTTCAAGAGCGCGTCGGCCTTCAGGCGGGCGTGCCACTCGATGTCGGGAAGCATCGCCGCGGCCTCCTCTGGCGTCTGCGTCAGGCTGCGGTATGCGCTTGCGACGTACAGGACACGCACGCCCGCCTGCCTGAGTTGCGTTGCATAGCGTCCCAGCGTGGTGGCTCCGTCGTCGTCTCCGCCCACGTCTATGATCAGCCTCTCGGGGGAGGGGGCGCGGCCCGCCTGCGCCTGGGCCTGCGTGACGCGCTCGACCACCGCGTCCAGGCGGCCGCTCAGGCTGGGCGTGTCGAGCGTTGTTCCGGCAAACACCGGGGCGATGAGCTCGATGCCCTTCTCCTCAAGCTCTCGCGCGTAGTCGCTCGAGCGGAAGTAGGGGTTGACGACGTCCAGGTCACAGAGGGCCACGCGAAGGCCTCGCGCAGCATGGGCGAGCGCCAGGCCGAGGGCGGTGTTCGTCTTGCCGACGCCGGCGTGTCCCACCAGGACCGTGATGGCGGGAAGGTCCAGAGGGTCGATCTGACGGGTGCTGTCCGTTGTGCTCATGCTGCTCACCTGCATCTTCGTCGGTGGTTTGGCCTCGTGTCTTGTCCGCTCCAGTCTACCTGCGATGTGGGCGCGTCCCAAAAGCCGTGCCCCAATCGTCACGTTGGCCGGGCGCGGGGTACACTGGAAACGTAACGCAGAAATAGAGGGGGCGGGCATGTCGGATCAGCGCGAGCACGAGGCGAGTTTGGACTTTGGGGGCGTTGACGCGAAGGAGGTTGACGGCCACCAGCTGCGCGAGCTCCTGGCAAACGACGACGTTGTGTATAGCGCTACGCAGATATTCGACGCCCTGTCCGACTTCACGCGCTTCCAGATTCTGGGAGTCCTCGTCGAGGGTGAGAGGAGCGTGTCCGACCTTCAGGAAGTCTGTCACGTCTCGCAGTCTGCCATCTCCCATCAGCTCAGGCTCCTGCGCGATCGTGGCCTGGTGAACGCCAGACGCGACGGCCAGCGCATGATCTACAGCCTTGCCGACGCCCACGTGGCCGAGCTCATGCGCGTCGGTCTCCAGCACGCGTCGGAAGACGTGGAGACGAGCGAGTAGACACGCGCTTCTTACCCCGCTTGTGGGCAGAACGTGGAAAAGGGATACGCCCGGGTCCGTGGTGTTTTGACAACCCTGCATGCAAGCGCGTAAAGTACACGCTTGCGCATTTGTGCGCATCATATCTGTCCGACAATCCGAGGCATCGGTGCTGAGGTGCTTCTGATACATAGGTGCTCGCGCACCACACACTCTGTTTGAACGAATAAGGAGAAGAGCTTTGCCTACCATCAACCAGCTTGTTCGCCAGGGCCGCGTCTCTCACAAGGCCAAGTCGAAGAACGCAGCACTCCAGCACAACCCCCAGAAGCGTGGCGTCTGCACGCGCGTCTTCACCACGACCCCCAAGAAGCCGAATTCGGCTCTTCGTAAGGTCGCCCGTGTCCGTCTCGTCAACGGCATCGAGGTCACCGCTTACATTCCCGGCGAGGGCCACAACCTTCAGGAGCACTCCATCGTCCTGATCCGTGGCGGCCGTGTTCGCGACCTCCCTGGTGTCCGTTACAAGATCGTCCGCGGTGCCTATGACTGCGCAGCAGTTCAGGACCGTAAGCAGGGTCGCTCCCGCTACGGCGCTAAGCGCCCCAAGGAGTAGGACTCCGCACCTTAGTCTGAATTAGCTACGAGTTATTAGGAGATATATCATGCCGCGTCGTGCAGCAGCAGTCCGTCGTGAGGTTATGCCGGACGCCGTTTACAACAACCGTCTCGTGACCCAGCTCATCAACAAGGTCCTCCTCGATGGCAAGAAGGCCACCGCCGAGCGCATCGTCTACGGTGCCTTTGACATCGTCAAGGAGAAGACCGACGGCGACGCCCTGGCCACCTTCAAGAAGGCCATGGACAACGTCCGCCCGACCCTCGAGGTCAAGCCCAAGCGTGTCGGTGGCGCTACCTACCAGGTTCCTATGGAGGTCAACTCCCGCCGCGCTACCACCCTCGCCATCCGTTGGATTGTTAACTTCAGCCGTGCTCGCAAGGAGAAGACCATGGCCGAGCGCCTTGCCAACGAGATTCTCGATGCCGCCAACGGCGTCGGCGCTTCTGTCAAGAAGCGTGAGGACCTCTTCAAGATGGCAGAGGCCAACCGCGCGTTCTCTCACTACCGTTTCTAAGTTAGGGAATCCGAGGAGTAGAGACTTATGGCAAAAGTTAAGTACAAGCTCGAAGACCTTCGTAACATCGGCATCATGGCCCACATCGACGCCGGTAAGACGACCACGACCGAGCGTATTCTTTACTACACCGGCAAGACCCACAAGATCGGTGAGGTCCACGACGGCGCAGCCACGATGGACTGGATGGTTCAGGAGCAGGAGCGCGGCGTAACCATTACCTCCGCAGCTACCACCTGCTTCTGGAAGGATCACGTCATCCAGATCATCGACACCCCGGGCCACGTCGACTTCACCGCTGAGGTCGAGCGCTGCCTTCGCGTCCTCGACGGCGCCGTTGCCGTCTTCGACGCTGTTGCAGGCGTTCAGCCCCAGTCCGAGACCGTCTGGCGTCAGGCTGCGAACTACGGCGTTCCTCGCATCGCCTTCATCAACAAGTTCGACCGTGTCGGCTCTGACTTCTTCCACGCCATCGAGACCATGAAGGACCGCCTGGGCGCCAACGCAGTCGCGGCTCAGATCCCGATGGGTGCCGAGGCCAACTTCTGGGGCCTCGTCGACCTCGTCACCAACGAGGCCTGGGACTTCAAGGAGGATGCTAAGGGCATGATCTTCCCCGAGAAGATGGATGCCATCCCCGAGGAGTTCGCCGAGCTTGCTGCCGAGAAGCGCGAGGAGCTGCTTGAAGCGGCTGCCAACTTCTCCGACGAGCTCATGGAGGCCGTCCTCATGGAGGAGGAGATTCCCGTCGACATGTTCAAGGCCGCCATTCGAAAGGGCGTCCTCGCCGGTGAGCTCAATCCCGTCTTCGTTGGTTCCGCCTACAAGAACAAGGGCATCCAGGAGCTCCTCGACGCAGTCATCGACTACCTCCCGAGCCCCCTCGACGTCGCCGAGATCGACGGCAAGAACGACAAGGGTGAGGAGGAGATCCGTCACGCGGATCCCAAGGAGCCCTTCTCTGCTCTGGCCTTCAAGATCATGACCGATCCCTTCGTCGGCAAGCTGACCTACATCCGCGTCTACTCCGGCATGGCCGACTCCGGTTCCTACGTTTACAACTCCGTCAAGGACTCGCGTGAGCGCCTCGGCCGCATCCTCGAGATGAACGCCAACGACCGTGTCGACCGTGACAACTGCGCCGCCGGTGACATCGTCGCTTGCGTCGGCCTCAAGAACACCCAGACCGGTGACACCCTCTGCGACGAGAAGAACCCGATCATCCTTGAGTCCATCGACTTCGCTGACCCCGTCATCGACGTCGCCGTCGAGCCCAAGACCAAGGCCGAGCAGGACAAGATGTCCGTTGGCCTCGCCAAGCTCGCCGAGGAGGACCCGACCTTCCAGGTCCACACCGATCACGAGACCGGCCAGACCATCATCGCCGGCATGGGCGAGCTTCACCTCGAGATCATCGTCGACCGCCTGCGTCGTGAGTTCCACGTCGACTGCAACGTCGGCAAGCCCCAGGTCGCGTACCGCGAGACCGCTGGTCACGAGGTCAAGCACTGCCAGGGCAAGTTTGTCCGCCAGTCCGGCGGTCGTGGTCAGTACGGCGACGCCATCATTGACCTCGAGCCCATGGAGCCCGGCTTTGGCTACGAGTTCGTTGACGCCACCGTCGGTGGCTCCGTCCCCAAGGAGTACATCCCCTCTGTAGACAAGGGTATCAAGGAGGCGCTCGAGTGCGGCGTCATCGCCGGCTACCCCGTCCAGGACATCAAGGTCACCCTGGTCGACGGCTCCTACCACGAGGTCGACTCCTCTGAGGCCGCATTTAAGGTCGCAGGTTCCATGGCCATCAAGGAGGCCCTGAAGCAGTCTGATCCCGTCCTTCTCGAGCCGATCGAGCTCGTCGAGGTCGAGACGCCCGAGCAGTACATGGGCGACGTCATGGGCAACCTCTCTGGTCGCCGTGGCAAGATCGAGGGCATGGAGGATCGTGCCAACACCAAGGTCATCCGTGCCAAGGTCCCCCTGGGCGAGATGTTCGGTTACGCAACCGATCTTCGCTCCCAGACTCAGGGTCGCGCATCCTACACGATGCAGTTCGACTCCTATGAGGCCGTCCCCAAGAACATCAAGGACGAGATTGTCAGCAAGAACGGCGGCAGCGCCTCGTAAGTAAAGTGGTCATCGGCAGCCAACTGCCATTCAATGGAGGTATTTCAAGTGTCAAGCCAGAAGATCAGGATCCGCCTCAAGGGCTACGATCACGAGGTCATCGACCAGTCCGCGAAGCTCATCGTCGACACCGCTCAGAAGACCGGTGCCCGCGTCTCCGGCCCTATTCCTCTGCCTACCGAGCGCAACCTCTACACGGTCATTCGCTCGCCGCACAAGGACAAGGACAGCCGTGAGGAGTTCGAGATGCGCACCCACAAGCGTCTGATCGACATCCTCGACCCCAGCTCCTCGACCGTCGACTCGCTCATGCGTCTCGACCTTCCCGCGGGCGTTGACATCGAGATCAAGCTCTAAGCTCTTCTCAGCAGCGTATATTTGGACCCCTCCGCTCGGAGGGGTCCTTTTTACGTTTGCCGAATTTGCAGGGATTGTGAGATGAAAACTAGTGAGCCAAGCCACGGTGCCGTGCGTGTACACTATTCAGGCTGCACTTTTATGGGGATTGCTGCGTCTATCCACTTGCCGACACCTGTGAGTCGGTACCTGCCCGTGGATGCCGGCAAGAAGCATGAGGGTGAGGCACACGTCAGATGTGGTCCGCTGGGGGAGAGCGCAGGACGCGCTCCTTTGGTCCCATGACCACCTAAGGAAAGGACCAGGAATGGTCAGCATGATTCTCGGCCGTAAGATCGGGATGACGCAGGTGTGGGATGAGAACGACAACGTCGTCCCCGTCACCGTCGTCCAGGCCGGCCCCTGCACCGTCTCGCAGGTCAAGACGAAGGCAACCGACGGCTACGACGCCGTTCAGCTTGGCTTCGGAGACATCACGTCCAAGCACGTCAACAAGCCCATGGCGGGTCACTTTGCCAAGGCTGGCGTCGAGCCCATGCGCTACCTTCGCGAGGTCCGCGTTGCTGAGGGCGAGGAGCACAACACTGGCGACGTCGTCACTGTTGCCGACTTCGCCGACGTCACGACCGTCGACGTCACCGGCACCTCCAAGGGCAAGGGCTTCCAGGGCACCATCAAGCGCTGGAACTTCTCGCGTGGCCCCATGACCCACGGCTCTCGCAACCAGCGTCGCCCGGGCTCCATCGGCCAGTGCGCGTACCCCGCTCGCGTCCGCAAGGGCCTCCACATGGCAGGCCACATGGGCGATGAGCGCGTCACCGTCAAGAACCTCAAGCTCGTTCGCGTCGATGCTGAGCAGAACCTCATGCTCATCAAGGGTGCAATCCCCGGCGGCAAGAACGCCCTCGTCTCCATCCGCATGGCCTAAGGGCCCGTTGGAAAACAATCCTTTAGGTCTATAAGGAGGACTAATGTCCAAGATCGATCTTAAGAACGTTGAGGGAAAGGCGGCCGGTACGGTCGAGCTCTCCTCTGACGTCTTCGGCATCGAGCCGAACATCCCGGTCGTGCACCAGGTCGTTGTTGCCTATGAGGCATGCATGCGCCAGGGCACGCACTCCACCAAGAACCGCTCTGCGGTCTCCGGCGGCGGCGTCAAGCCATTCCGCCAGAAGGGTACCGGCCGTGCTCGTCAGGGCACCATCCGTGCGCCTCAGTGGGCTGGCGGCGGCGTTGTCTTTGGCCCCAACCCCCACAGCCACGCCAAGCGCAGCAACAACAAGGAGAAGAAGCTCGCTATGCGCTCCGTCCTCTCCGGCAAGCTCGCTGACTCCCAGCTCTTCCTCCTGGATGAGCTGAAGCTCGAGGAGGGCAAGACCAAGCAGGCCAAGGCTGTCCTCGTTGCCCTGGGCGTCGCTGACAAGCGTGTCACCGTTGTCGTTGCCGACGACGACGTCCAGACCTACCTTGCCTTCAGGAACCTCCCGAAGGTCAACGTCATTGGCGTTTCCGAGGCCAACACCCGCAACCTCATCGACAACAGCGCTCTCGTCATGTCCGCTGCGGTTGCCAAGCAGCTCGAGGAGGTGCTCGCATAATGAACTCCGCCTACGAAGTCATCATCCGCCCGGTCGTCTCCGAGCGTTCCTTCGACCTTATGGCTGAGGGCAAGTACACCTTCGAGGTTTCCGCTAAGGCCCCCAAGGAGGAGATTGCCTCCGCCGTTGAGAAGCTCTTCAACGTGCACGTCAAGAAGGTCAACACCATGTGGGTCAAGCCCAAGAACAAGCGCGTGCGCTATGTCACCGGCAAGACTCGCACCTGGAAGAAGGCCGTCGTCACTCTCGCTGAGGGTGAGCAGATCGAGGTCTTCTCCAACCAGCAGGCAGCTGCTGAGGAGTAGTTAAGCCGCCCGAGCCTCCTTTGGGAGGCCGGGCTGTTATGCCGCACGTGATGGATACGCGCGGTACCGTGGTAATCCGGTGTCGTCTCGCCACTCCCTGAGCGAGATGGCCAACGGAACAGAAAGGGAATGAAGTAATGGCAGTTAGACACCTCAAGCCTACGAGCGCAGGCCGTCGTTGGCAGACGATCTCCGACTTCGCTGAGATCACCACCGACAAGCCCGAGAAGTCTCTCCTCGAGCCCCTGCCCAAGAAGGCTGGCCGTAACAACAACGGCCGTATCACCACCCGTCACCAGGGTGGCGGCAACAAGCGCCAGTACCGCAGGATCGACTTCAAGCGCCAGATGGACGACGTGCCGGCTAAGGTCGCCACGATTGAGTATGACCCCAACCGCTCTGCTCGCATCGCCCTTCTCCACTACCTGAACGGCGCCAAGGCCTACATCCTCGCTCCCGAGGGACTGCACGTTGGCGACATGGTCGTCTCTGGCACCAAGGACGTCGACATCAAGCCGGGCAACTGCACGACGCTCTCTGAGATTCCCGTCGGCACGCTTGTCCACAACGTCGAGTTCCAGCCTGGCAAGGGCGCCGCAATGGCTCGCTCCGCCGGCACCTCCGTCCAGCTGATGGGCAAGGACAACGGCTATGCGGCTCTTCGCATGCCCTCCGGCGAGCTTCGCCGCGTCCTTCTCACGTGCCGCGCCACCATCGGTGTCGTTGGCAACGCCGAGCACGGCAACATCGTCATCGGCAAGGCTGGCCGCAAGCGCCACATGAACGTTCGTCCGACCGTTCGTGGTACCGTCATGAACCCTGTCGACCACCCGCACGGCGGCGGCGAGGGCAAGAACCACACCTCTGGTCGTCCTTCCGTTACTCCTTGGGGTATCCCGACGAAGGGCAAGAAGACCCGCGACCCGAAGAAGGCTTCGAACCGCCTCATCATTCGTCGTCGCAACAAGAAGTAGTCGGAACACGAATAGGAGATTCCAAGAATGAGCAGAAGTCTCAAGAAGGGCCCGTTTGTGGAGACTCGCCTCCTTGCGCGTGTCGCCGCTCAGAACGAGGCTGGTACCAAGGACGTCATCAAGACTTGGTCGCGTTCTTCCACCATCTTCCCCGAGATGGTCGGTCACACGATCGCTGTCCACGACGGCCGCAAGCACGTCCCCGTATACGTCACTGAGTCCATGGTTGGTCACAAGCTTGGCGAGTTCTCTCCCACGCGCACCTTCCGCGGCCACAAGCAGGCATAACAGGGGGTATGGAGTAAATGGCTAACAACACTGAGGTCAAGGCCACCGCGAAGTACGTGCGCATGGCGCCGCGTAAGGTCCGCATGGTCGTCGACCAGATTCGTAACAAGTCCGTTGATAAGGCGCTCGAGGTTCTTCAGTTCTCCACCCGCGCTGCCGCTGAGCCGGTCGCCAAGGTCCTGCGCTCTGCCGTTGCCAACGCCGAGAACAACAACAACCTCCGCGCTGACAACCTTGTGGTGAAGTACGCCTACGTCGACGAGGGTCCCACGCTCAAGCGCATCCGTCCTCGCGCCAAGGGCTCCGCTTCGCGCATCAACAAGCGCACGAGCCACATCACTGTCGTCGTTGCACCTGGAAAGGAGGCGTAGGGGAAGAATGGGTCAGAAAGTACAGCCTACCGGCTTCCGTCTCGGCATCACCGAGGAGTGGCGTTCCCGTTGGTACGCCGATAAGAAGGACTACGCCAAGAGCCTTGGCAACGATCTCGAGATTCGCAAGTTCCTCGAGAAGAAGCTTGCTTCCGCCGCACTGTCTCGCGTTGACATCGAGCGCACCGGCGACAAGGTGAAGGTCGTCATCTACACCGGCCGCCCCGGCATCGTCATCGGCAAGAAGGGCGCCGAGATCGACAACCTTCGTGGCGAGCTCGAGAAGATCTCCGGCGTCACCAAGGGCAACATCTCCGTCGACGTCATCGAGGTCAAGCGTCCTGAGCTCGACGCGCAGCTCGTCGCTCAGTCCATCGCCGAGCAGCTCGAGGGCCGCATCGCCTTCCGTCGCGCCATGCGCAAGGCCGTCCAGTCCGCTCGCAAGGCTGGCGCCAAGGGCATTCGTATCCAGTGCTCCGGCCGTCTGAACGGCGCCGAGATGGGCCGTCGTGAGTGGTACCGCGAGGGCCGCGTGCCCCTGCACACCCTCCGTGCCAAGATCGGTTTCGGCGAGGCCACCGCTCGCACCACCATGGGCGCCTGCGGCATCAAGGTTTGGATTTACCTCGGCGAGAAGATGCCCGGCCAGCCTGCGCCCAACCCGGCGCTTGAGGGCACGAGCCGTCCCCGTCGTGGTCGCAATGAGAGGAGGGGCCGTTAATGCTCGCACCTAAGCGCGTTCTTCACCGCAAGGTCCAGCGTGGCTCCATGAAGGGCCACGCAAAGGGCAACACCGAGCTCCACTTCGGTGAGTACGGTCTCGTCGCCCTTGAGGCTCACTGGATCACCAACCGTCAGATCGAGGCCGCTCGTATCGCCATGACTCGTGAGATGAAGCGTGGCGGCAAGGTCTGGATCACCATCTTCCCGGACAAGCCCATCACCAAGAAGCCCGCTGAGACCCGCATGGGTTCCGGTAAGGGTAATCCCGAGGAGTGGGTGGCTGTCGTCAAGCCCGGCCGCATCATGTTCGAGCTTGGTGGTGTCGAGGAGTCCGTTGCCAAGGAGGCCTTGCGCCTTGCTCAGCACAAGCTCCCGATCAAGACCAAGATCGTGACCCGCGCCAAGTCGGACGTGGAGGAGTAACCAACTATGAAGTACCAGGACATTCGTGAGCTTTCCGACGAGGAGCTTGCCCAGAAGCTCGAGGACGGCCGCGCGGAGCTCTTCAACCTCCGCTTCCAGATGGCTACCAGCCAGCTCGACAACACGGCCCGCGTGACCCTCGTCAAGCGCGACATCGCTCGCATCCAGACCGAGATGCGCGCTCGTAAGAATGCAGCGGACAACGCCGCTGCGCAGAACTAGTTCGCAGGAGATAAGAAATGGCAGATACCGAAAGCAGGAACGCGCGTAAGGTCCGCACCGGTGAGGTCATCTCCCTCTCCGGCGACAAGACCATCACCGTTCAGATCACTTACCGTAAGCACCACCCCAAGTACGGCAAGATGATGACCATCCACAAGAAGCTCCACTGCCACGACGAGAAGAACGAGTGCGGTCTTGGTGACACCGTTCGCGTCATGGAGACCCGTCCGATGTCCAAGACCAAGCGTTGGCGCGTCGTGGAGATCGTGGAGAAGGCCAAGTAACGATCGTATTCACCCCATTCCCTAACGTGCGGCGCTCGTGTGACCGCACCTCTTAGGGGAACCCGTTCGGAGGAACTGTAATGATTCAGATGGAGACCATGCTCAACGTCGCTGACAACAGCGGCGCGAAGCGCGTGAAGTGCATCAAGGTCATGGGTGGCTCCAAGCGCCGTTACGCGGGCCTCGGCGACGTCATCATGTGCGCCGTGCAGGAGGCTACGCCGGGCGGCTCCGTGAAGAAGGGCGACGTCGTTCGCTGCGTTGTCGTTCGCACGGTCAAGGAGTCCCGTCGTAAGGACGGCAGCTACATCAAGTTCGACCAGAACGCCTGCGTTCTGGTCGACAAGGAAGGCGAGCCCAAGGGCACCCGTATTTTCGGGCCCGTCGCTCGCGAGCTGCGCGACCACAAGTACATGAAGATCGTCTCGCTCGCACCCGAGACGCTGTAGGGAGAGAGACACTCATGGCAAAGATGAATGTTAAGAAGGGAGACCAGGTCGAGGTCCTGTCCGGCAAGGACAAGGGCACTCAGTCCGAGGTCATTGCTGCCCTTCCCGCTGAGGGTAAGGTCATCGTTCGCGGCGTTGCAGTCGTGAAGAAGGCCCAGCGCCCGACCCAGGCCAGCCAGCAGGGCGGCATTGTCGAGAAGGAGGCTGCAATCGACGTCTCCAACGTTGCTCTCGTCTGCCCCAGCTGCGGCAAGGCCACTCGTGTCGGCCACGACGTCGAGGACGGCAAGAAGGTCCGCGTCTGCAAGAAGTGCGGCGCCAAGTTCTAAGTTTTGCTTAGACGACTTTCAGAGGCTCGTTCCCGTAAGGGGATGGGCCTCTTTTTTCATGTCGCGAGGCTGTCAATTTGATGCTTGCGCGAAAAAACGTTTTGACTCCGGTAGACGTTACGGTCCAGGCGTTGACTGGGATAGACTGACAAAGGTCATTTATGGTCAAAACTGTCAATATATATTCGGTAAGCGAGGCGGCGCAGTGAACGTGCGCAATGCAGAAATTAATCGAATGCAACTACGCGGAATGCGGTTTAGGGGCGTTGCGCTGACAGGTGCATGTGCGGCTTCCCTGGGACTGGGGCTCCTGTGCGTCCCGACGAGCGCCCTGGCGCTGAGCGTCACGGGCAACGACTGCTATGCGCTTGTACAGAGCGGCACCTCGATCGATGTCCTCTCGGTGGACGGAAGCGTCGGCGATACGGTGTACTGCTCGGTTACCAAAGACGGCAAGCTCTTCGCCGACCATCTTGCGTACACTCTCTCGAACGACGGGCTTGCGTCTTCCGACGGAGGGGTCACCGGAATCGTGTCTGCGGACTTCGGCGCAATCGACCCCTCGGCAAGCTACGAGATAAGCGCCTATTCCGACTTTGACGAGCACGCCCTTCTCTACCGCGGAAGGGTGGAGCCGGTCTATGCGGAGCTGGATGGCGTTGCTGGGAAGCGTCTCATTGCCTGGAGGACCATCGGATCCGAGCAGCGCGCGTTTGCGGCGCCCAAGACGATCTCGTATGGCAGCGACACCTACGAACTCGACGGAGGCTGCACGGCCTCTTCTGCGTATCGATACAAGGCGCAAAACGATGGTCACGAGGTGGAGTCTGGCTCGATTACGTATGTGGATGACAGCGGAGAAAGGCTTCTTGTCCAGGGCATAGGTGACGTCGCCTGGGGCGAGCATCGCTCGGTCGAGGTGCCTCAGATCATCAAGGCCGACAATGGCGGCTATTACCGCACGGTCTTCTTTAACAAGACGCTCGACGCCGCGAACCCTGGGCAGCGCGACTTTACGGTGCGCTGCAAGAAGGTGAGTGACGGCCTTGCCGGGAAGCAGGGGTTCTATACTGCGAAGATTCGCATGGTCGACGAACGGGGCAACGTGCTTGCCTGCGACAGCGTCTCGGTTGCTGGCGACGTCATCTACGCCAATCCGCCCGCGCTCTACAAGGATGCCGACCGCGACGGCGTGATCGAGGCGTACGAGCTTGACGGCGACGCGACGCTTTCGCTTGCCCCCGGTGACGAGGGCGTGCAAGACGGGCAGCGCACCTTTGACGTGCGCTATCGCCGCGTGCAGGGCAAGACCTACTGGCAGATCGTCAAGATCGATGCCACCCAGGAGGGGTCGGGCAGGGTGCTCGGCATGGAGCGCGTCGAGGTTGGCCCGTCCAACGGGGCTTCTTGTCCGGCGAGCTACTACGCTGGCAACATGGACGTTGACGGCAAGACTTGGTCTCCCGTCAACGGTAGCGACTTCAGCTACGTGTGGGGCCAGAGCGGCCCCGTCACATATGTCTACTACGCCCCAAGGGGGACCAAGGTCGACCGTTCGGACCGCGCCGTTACGGTCAGGTACGTCGACGTTGCGACGGGGGAGCAGATTGGCGAGGACAACCGCACGCTGAGCGCCGACATGCGCGAGGACGTCGTCATCGATACGCCAGCAAGCCTGACCGTCGGGCCGAAGAGCTACGTCCGACTCGACGGGCAGGAGGGTGGCGTCAGGACCGGCTACTACACGCCCGGCTCCACGTACACCGTCTACTACCGCGACGTGAACGACAGTGCAAGCCAGCGCACCGTCATCACCAATGTGCTATTCGACTTCGTTCCGGGGAGGACGACCTACGTCGACCTGGGAACCGAACGCGACGGAACACGCGAGGACACGTCTGACCAGCGTTCCGCGTCGCCGCGTGATGCGGTCACGACGGGCGCTCCGGCGGGGCAGCAGCTGTCGACGGTGGACAACGGGTTTGGTGACGCGACAATCGTGAACGGCGAGGGCGACGACCTTAACACCGTGCGCATTGACGACAACGAGACGCCGCTCGCCTCGGGTGGTGCGGGCACGTGGGCAGCAGAGACGCCCCTTTGGGAGAAGTGCCTGGCCGCCATCGCGGGCGCGGCCGCGCTTGCGCTGGTGATTGTGGCCGTGCTCCGCAGACGCAGGAGGCGCGCGGAGGACGATGGCGCAGACGGACGCGAGGTCCGCTAGGTATGAGAGCTCGAATCGAGAGAACGAACGTGAAGGACAGCATGAGCATGGGGCGCAGGGCCCTTTCCGCATTTCTTGCATTCGCCATGGTGGTGACCCAGATGCCGGTGACGGCTGGCGCTGTCGAGGAGGGGAGGGAGGAGGCGCCCGTTGCGGTTGCGGCGCCAGCCCAACCCGTGGACGTGGCCCTGGGCCTCGAGGGAGCGTACATCAGCTACAACGGACAGACCATCAGCGCGCCTGCGACTAAGGTGACGCTTCCCGCTGGCGCAGACTTCAGGTTCAGAGTCTCGCCCGACGAGGGGCGCGAGCTTGACGAGGTCTCGGTCTCGGTCAATGGCGGCAAGCAGGTGCTCGCCCCTGACGCGGACGGCGTGTATACCGTTCGCGCCAGCCAGATTCAGGGCGGTATGGGCATCGGCGTGAGCACGCACGAGGCCGAGCGGGTGCAGGACGGCGTCGAGGCGACGTCGCTCGCCACAAGCGCGAACAACCTTTCTGCGGCGAACGGCAGGCAGCTGGACTTCTCGCTTCAGCTGACCGACTCCGACGGCAAGCCCGCTAACGACCAGATTGGCGAGAGGCTTGCCGTCTACATCGAGGGTCCGAACAACGCCCGCGTGACGGCGCCGCTCGAGTATCGCGGAAACGGCCTGTATGGTGCAAACGTTGACGAGCTGCGCGACCAGAACGGCAACAAGATCGGCGGCGGAGGCGGCTCGATTGACCCGAACGTCTCGTACAAGGTCACGCTCTTCACGGGAAGCGACCTGAGGGCGGAGCACAAGTACGACCAAAACGAGGCCAGGTACTCTACGGGAGACGTGCTGAGCAACAGGTACGTCCTGACGCTGCCCCAGGGAGACGCGAAGGCGGGGCAGGAGTACAAGATCGAGGCCAAGGGCTTCTCGGCTCCCGGAAGCGACACGTACAACTCCATCCTGAAGGGAGGCGTGTACTACGGCGTCATCGCGCGAGACTTCACCCTCATGGGAGGGGACGCGGAGACCAACGTCGCGGCCATCACGGGCAGGTGTAGCACGCAAACGGGAAACGACAAAACCAATCCCGTCGAGCAGACGTTCATCTTGGCTCACGTCGACACCGAGTTCAAGATCAAGGGCGACGGCGCGTACGTCAAGACCAACCCCGAGGACAAGGGCAAGGTCGCGAGCGTCGGGGCAAGCTACCTCAAGATTGACGACAGCGAGTCCGCGGAGCAACTCGAGGCCGAGGTAAATGCCCTTCTGGACCAGGGTCGCTCCCAGTCGGCCACACTCGGCGCTCATCAGGCCAACGCCGCACTGTCCTACAACAAGAACAGCCAGAAGTACGAGCTTGACACGAGGGGTCGCGGTGCGGGCGCCTACTATGTGACGCTTGACGACGACCTCTACGGCAAGGCGCTCTCGGAGGCGTCCAGGCTGCAGATTTACAAGGACGACAACCAGGCCATCGTGTTCAACGTCACGGGCAACGTGTCCAGAATCCAGAAGTACGACGTCAATGGCCAGGGCGCCGACAGCTTCCTGGGTGACCAGGCAGCGAAGGCCGGAGTGCCCACCAGCATCGTCTGGAACTTCATGAACGCCACGGACCTCGACATCTGCGGCTCCATCACTGGCGTCGTACTTGCGCCCAAGGCCTGCGTTAAGGTTGACGGGACGTCGAGCGGCTGGCTCGTGGCCGACAAGGTCGTCATCGGCAGCGGCGAGTGGCATAACGTCTACGACAAGGAGAAGGTCCTTCACGAGGGGTCGTCGGCAACGCTCGGTGCGAACAAGCTGGTAGACGGCAGCGACTCGACGGCCTCGGGCTTCTCCTTCGACCTCGACTACAAGGATGGCGACCGGTGGAAGACGATCCAGACCAAGCAGAACGACGGCAAGGACGTCACGTTCGACGCGATCGAGTACAACCAAGACAACTACAGTTCCTCGACCGACGGACAGGACTACCTGTACCGCATCAGGGAGTCGCAGGGCGCGACCGACGCAGACGGCAACTCCTACAAGTCGGACGCGACCGTCTACTACGCCAAGGTGAGGGTCGCCCGCGTGGTCTCCACCCAGAATGGTACGACGGCGTACCAGTATGTTGCGTCCGACCCCGAGTACTACTACGACGAGGCATGCACGCAGCCCGTAGAGGGTAAGCCTTGCTTCAACAACGCGAAGACCACCATGGCGCGCGCCACGGCAACGCTCGGCGTGTCCAAGGACTACAACAAGTGGGAGAAGGGCACTGCATTCGGCTTCAGGCTGAGCCCGCTGACCCAGGGCGCCCCTATGCCCGATTCCGACGCCATCACCGCGACGAGCGACAACAAGGCGCCTTCCTTCGGCGAAATCGAGTTTGACGCGCCTGGCCGCTACGAATATCAGATTGCGGAGCAGCTGCCCCAGGGCGTGGATGCCCAGCACGCGACCAAGGACGGCGTCGTCTATGACACGTCGGCGCACAAGGCCGTGGTCGACGTCCGCAAGGAGGGCGACAGCCTCGTCGCGAGCGTGAGCTATGACGACGGTCGGGCGGAGGTCCCCGTCTTCCGCAACAGCTACGAGGCGAAGGGCTCCCTGACGCTCGAGGGGACCAAGACCCTCACTGGCAAGACGCTCGAGGCGGGTGCCTATCACTTCACCGTTCGCGAGGGGCAGGACGTTGTGGCGACGGGCACTAACGATGCGAGCGGGAAAATCATCTTCGCTCCCATCGAGTACACCTGCAAGGACGTCGGAAGCCACAGCTACACCGTGAGCGAGGATGGCGCCGGGCAGACGGGGGACGGTGTCACGTACTCTTCCGCAACCTATACGGTGACGGCAAATGTCGCCGACAACGGCGACGGCACCCTTGGCGTGACGGCCTCAGATAGCGCACGCGCGCTTGACTTCGTCAACACGTACCAAACCGATCCCACGGGCGTGACCGTAGAGGGCACGAAGGTCCTCAAGGGCCGCGACCTCAAGGCCGGGGAGTTCGCCTTCGGCTTGTACGAGAGCTCCGACGCGACCGAGCCGCTGGTCACCGCCACCAACCGTGCGGACGGCACGTTCTCGCTTAGCACTCCTGCAAACCAGTTTACTAAGGCGGGCAGCTACCACTACGTGGTGAGGGAGCTTGCGCCCCAGGACGATGCCGCGCGCGGGGGAGTCACCTACGACGACAGCGCGCAGCCCGTCACGATCAATGTTGCCGACAACGGCCGGGGCCAGCTGGAGGCGACCGCCTCCTACGACAACGGCGGCATTGCCTTTACCAACAGCTACGAGGCCCAGGGTTCGGCTGCGGTCGAGGTCCGCAAGGCCTTCAGATCCGCCGCGGGGCAGGCACTTCCCCTTGCGGAGGGCCAGTTCAGCTTCACGCTCTCCGACGCCGACGGCAACGTTGTGGGGCAGGCGACCAACGGATCCGACGGCACGGTGAGGTTCCAGCCGCTCGCCTTTGACTCCTCGCAGATGGTTGAGGGCGGCAAGCGCGTTTACGAGAAGGACTTCGCATACTCCGTGCGCGAGGACATTCCCTCCGGGGCCACCGACAACGGCGACGGGACCCGGACGCTTGACGGCGTCACCTATGATGCTCACGAGGCCAAGGTGACGGTTCACGTCACCGACGACGGCAGCGGAACCCTGCAGACCGCCGTCAGCTACGACGGCGATGCGGCGAGCGGCGATCCAGCGACCTTCGTCAACACGCGCTTCGACGCGACCGCGTCCATCCGTGCGGAGAAGCACTACTTCGGGCCCGATGGCGCCGCGTCCTTCTCGTATGAGCTCAAGGCGGCCGATGCCCAGGGCAATTCGCGCTCCGGGGCAGGCGTTGCGTATGCCGGGGGGCAGGACGTGGTCGATGACGGCCAGCAGTTCAGCGTGACCGTTCACAACCAGAAGTTCGCGAACGGCGTCGCCGGGGTCGACCTTCCCCAGATCGGCTACCGCAAGCCGGGCGACTATTACTATGTCCTGCGCGAGCTGCAGGACCAGCCTGACGCCAACGACCTCAGCGAGTATCTGATCAGGGTCCACGTCGCCCCTGACCAGACCACCTCGGTCTGCCAGCAGCTTATGGGGGTGGATGCGAGCCTTTCGAGCGACCGCGCAATTGCCTTTTACAACAACGCCAACGTGAGGCTTTCCTTCAGGGGCGTCTCGCTTGCGGGCAAGGCCCAGAGGGTCCGCAAGGTGAGCGTCGTCCCCGAAGTGAGGAAGGAGCTCAAGGGTGCCACGATGAGCGCGGGGCAGTTCCGCTTCGCCCTTCTGGACGCCCAGGGCAATCTGTTGGCCACGGCGACCAACGGCGCGACGGGCGCCGTTAGGTTCGATGCGTCCAGCCAGCAGGACGGTTCCGGGCAGCTGATCGGCGGACTTACGTTCACACAGCCCGGCGAGTATGAATTCCGCATCGTCGAGCAGGCTGACGGCTCCGACCAGACCATCAACTACGATGGCTCGACCATCGTCTATCACGTGTCGGTGACCGAGGGCAAGGGCGGCAGGCTGGTCGCGCGCGGAAGCTACGCTAAGGACGGGGCCCCGACCGACGACCCGACATTCGTGAACTCCGTCAAGACGCTTGCGGTCCGCGTCCAGAAGCGTTCGAAGGACGCGCCGTACGAGCCGCTTGCCGACGCCCGCTACGGGTTGTGGATGATAGACGCCAACGGCAACGATGTCTACATGGGCAACCAGGTTTCGGGCGACGACGGCTACATGACCTTCGACGTGCCCCTCACCGAGGGTGTCGCCTACTACTTCAAGGAGGAGACCGCCCCTGCCGGCCACCTGGTCGACCCGTATCGCTCCGCGTACTTCACGGTGAGCGCCGAGGGTGGCACGTACCACCTCGTCTACGAGGACGATCCGACGTTCTCTCAACTCGTCAAGGGACTGAAATAATGAATCGCATCGACAATGGGGCGGCCCGCTGCGCCGCGCCTCTTCTGCTCGTGGTGACGATTTGCGCGGCGCTCTCGTGCGCGCTTGCGGCGCCGGCGGTCGCTGCCGACGTGACGCTCGAGTACAAGCACGACGGCGCCGGCGTGAGCGACGAGACCACCAAGCTCAACGTCGCCAAGGTCGGCTCCGACGGCGGGGAGTACGTCGTGGGCGCCCACATGGCCATCTTCACCCAGGAGGACTACGACGCAGGCGACCTCTCGGACCCCGTCGACAGCTGGTGGACGGCAAGCGAGGTGCACCATATCGCCAAGAACGCGCGCCTCAACGCGTCGGCCAATGCGGCCGATGCCACACGCTACGTCCTCGTGGAGCTTGCCGCCCCGGACGGCTACCAGAAGGCGGACCCCGTCAGCTTCTATCTGCTCTCGGACTCCAACTTCGAGACCACGGTGGTCATTTTGGCCGGCGCCGAGAAGGCGGACGGCTCCCAGAACTGCGTTCTGACCGACAAGTTCAGCTTTGCCCTCTATGACGACGCGCTGCCGGACGAGCGCACCGTGACCGTCACCAAGCGCGGCGAGGACGAGGCCGTCGCGCGCGAGGGGGAGGGGCAGACACCCAAGCAGGCGTCACTCTTCGAGCGTCTGGCCCAGACCGGCGACCTCGTTGCGCCAATCGCCCCGGCGCTCGCGCTCGGGCTTGTGGCGATCGGCCTTGGCCTTGTGGCCCGCCATAAGAAGTCCGGCCACGGCGCGACCAACCACGACGATACGGCGGACAAGGAGCATCAGGGCGACTAACACCGCATTTGGGTATATGTGTAGAAACAGGGGAGAAGGGCTTGACGACTCGGACGCCAAGCCCTTCTCGCGTACGTGAACAAGCTGCGGAGAATTGTGGATATTCCAGCTATCGGCCCCTTTCGGCTCCTAAGGGCGTATTATTGCAACTTGCGTCTCTAGATAGGGAGAGCTATGTCTCGAACTCATCTGGCGCAACCGGCTCCTGGAGCCATCCAGGAGGTGCGAGGACCGACCCCGCACTTAAAACCCCATAGTAAGGAGTGTCAAATGGCAGAGAGCATCACCCCGCGCCTCAAGGAGAAGTACCGCTCCGAGATTCGCGGCGAGCTGCAGAAGCAGTTCAACTACAAGAACGTCAACATGATCCCGAAGATCGAGAAGATCGTCGTTAACATGGGCGTCGGCGAGGCCGCTACCGACTCCAAGGCCATCGAGGGCGCCGTCCGCGACCTTCGCGCCATCACCGGCCAGCAGCCGATGGTCACGCACGCTCGCAAGTCGATCGCAACCTTCCACCTGCGTCAGGGCCAGGCTATCGGCGCCAAGGTTACCCTCCGCGGCGACCGCATGTACGAGTTCCTGGATCGCCTGATCGCCATCGCCATCCCGCGCATCCGCGACTTCCGAGGCATCAAGGCCAACAGCTTTGACGGCCACGGCAACTTCTCCATGGGCGTCACCGAGCAGCTGATCTTCCCCGAGATCGACTTCGACTCCATTGACCGCACTCGTGGTATGGACATCACCATCGTGACCACCGCCCAGACTGACGAGGAGGGCAAGGCACTCATCGCTGCCTTCAACTTCCCGTTCAAGAAGGCCTAGTCAATAGTTTGTAAGTCGCCCCAGGGAGTCTGGGGCCTCTTCCTGAAGGAGGATTTGTGGCTAAGACATCGATGATCGTCAAGGCGAACCGCGAGCCGAAGTTCTCGACGCGCAAGCAGAACCGTTGCCAGCGCTGTGGGCGTCCCCACTCCGTTTACCGCAAGTTTGGTCTCTGCCGTGTCTGCTTCCGCGAGCTGGCTAGCAAGGGCGAGCTCCCTGGCGTCCGCAAGGCAAGCTGGTAAGAAGGAGCTCTCGCGTGCAGGCGCTGGGGCCATGGGCTCGAGTGAACCGCATGCGCAGTTTCATCACTAACAAAGGAGAAGGAATCAATGAAGGTTACTGATCCCATCGCAGACATGCTCACGCGCATCCGCAACGCTAACAGCGCGGGCAAGCAGGAGGTCTCCATGCCCTCCAGCAAGGTGCTCGTCGAGATCGCGCGCGTCATCTGCGAAGAGGGCTACATCGAGAGCTACGAGGTCGAGGACACCAAGCCTCAGAAGACCCTCCACATCACGCTCAAGTATGGCGCCCGTAACGCGAAGGTCATCCGCGGCATCCGTCGCATCTCCAAGCTTGGCCTCCGCATCTACGCGACCAAGGACGAGCTGCCCCGCGTCATGGGTGGTCTCGGCACGGCCGTTATCTCCACTTCCAAGGGCATGATGTGCGACCGCGATGCTCGCAAGCTCGGCATCGGCGGCGAGGTCATCTGCTTCGTCTGGTAACTCGTCAGAATCACGATAGGAGGAGACAATGTCTCGTATTGGTAAGAAGCCTGTCACGGTTCCGGCTGGAGTTACTGTGACCATCGAGGGCACCACCGTTACGGTCAAGGGCGGCAAGGGCGAGCTCACTCGCACCTTCTCCGACCTTCTGACCATCGCACAGGAGGGCGAGGAGATTCTCGTCACCCGCAACGACGACACCACTGAGTCCAACGCTCAGCAGGGCCTCACCCGCACCCTCATCAACAACATGGTTGTTGGCGTCTCCGAGGGCTACGAGAAGAAGCTCGAGCTTACGGGCGTCGGCTACCGTGTCGCTCTCAAGGGCAAGGATCTCGACCTCTCCCTTGGCTACTCTCACCCCGTTGTCTACGTTGCTCCCGAGGGCATCTCTTTCGACGTCCCCGACAACACCCACATCACCGTGAAGGGCATCTCCAAGGAGCAGGTCGGCCAGGTTGCCGCCGAGATCCGTTCCAAGCGTGCTCCCGAGCCGTACAAGGGCAAGGGCATTCACTACGAGGGCGAGCACATTCGTAGGAAGCTCGGCAAGGCTGCTAAGTAGTCTCGCTGACGATAAGGAAAGACCATCACCCCGTCAGGTGATGGCGTGGTTAAGGAGAAGGAATGAACAAGAACCAGGCAAAGCGCGCCGGCCTCAAGCGCCGCCAGCGCCGCATTCGCGCCAAGGTTTCCGGCACCGCCGAGCGCCCTCGTCTGAGCGTTCGTCGTACCAACGCCAACATCTATGCCTCCGTCATCGACGATGTCGCAGGCAGGACCCTTTGCTCCGCTTCTACGCTCAGTGCTGAGTTCAAGGCTGAGAACAAGATCGGCTCCAACAAGGAGGCCGCGGAGTTCGTCGGCAAGCTCGTTGCAGAGCGTGCTCTCGAGAAGGGCGTCACCGAGGTTACCTTTGACCGCGGTGGCCACATCTATCACGGCCGCGTAAAGGCCCTGGCCGACGCCGCTCGCGCTGCGGGCCTGAAGTTCTAGGAGGAATTTGAATGCCACGTGATCGTAAGCGCCAGAATGACTCCGATCTTCAGGAGCGCGTAGTCTACATCCACCGTGTCTCTAAGACCGTCAAGGGCGGCAGCCGCATGTCGCTCGTCGCTCTCGTCGTCGTCGGCGACGGCAAGGGCAACGTCGGCCTTGGCATGGGCAAGTCCGCTGAGGTCCCCCAGGCCATCCAGAAGGGCGTCGAGGATGCTAAGAAGAACATGTTCAAGGTGCCTGTCACCGAGGGCGGTTCCATTCCTCACCCCGTCGAGGGCCACTACGGTGCGGGCCACATCATCATGAGGCCGGCTGTCGAGGGTACCGGTGTTATCGCCGGCGGCCCCGTCCGTCCTCTCTTCGAGCTCGCGGGTATCCGCAACGTCATCTCCAAGTCTCTCGGCACCAACAACGCTCTTAACGCGATCAAGGCTGCCGCCGAGGCTCTCAAGGAGCTCAACAGCCCCGAGGAGGCCGCAGCACGTCGCGGCATCACCGTCAGCGAGATGTTCAACGGTAAGGAGGCATAACGATGGCAGAGAAGAAGCTCACCGTTAAGCTCGTCCGCAGCGCCGTTGCGTCCGTCAAGGAGGACCAGACTCGCACTTGTCGTGCAATGGGTCTCCGCAAGATCGGCGACGTCTCCGTGCTGCCCGACAACCCGAGCGTTCGTGGAATGATCTTCAAGGTCAAGCACCTTGTTGAGGTTGAAGAGAACTAGGAGTTATCCAATGCAGCTCAATGATCTTCGTCCCGCGGAGGGCGCCAAGAAGAACCGCAAGCGCATCGGCCGCGGTAACTCTTCTGGTCACGGCACCACTGCCGGCCGCGGCACCAAGGGCCAGCTTTCCCGCTCCGGCGGTGGCAAGGGCGCAGGATTCGAGGGTGGCCAGCAGCCGCTCGCCATGCGTCTTCCTAAGCTCCCCGGCTTCACCAATCACAACCGTGTCGAGTACGCTCCTGTGAACGTCGCTCGCCTCGAGGGCCTTTTCGCCGACGGCGACACCGTCGATGCTGAGTCCCTGATGGCCAAGGGTGTTATCAAGCACGACTACATCCCTGTTAAGGTCCTGGGCGACGGCGAGCTCACCAAGAAGCTTACGGTGAAGGTTGATAAGGTCTCCGCCTCTGCTAAGGCCAAGATCGAGGCGGCCGGAGGAAAGGTCGAGCAGGCGTGCTAAAGGGAATTGCAAACGCATTCCGAGTTCCTGAGCTTAGGAACAAGATTCTGGTTACGGTCGGAATCCTGCTCCTCTATCGCTTTGGCGCCTATCTTCCCGCGCCGGGCGTGCCCTTCAAGGGCATGCTCGACGCGTTCTCTGCCGCGTCCGCTGGCAGCGGAGCCATTGCGGTTCTGAATCTGTTCTCCGGCGGCGCACTTTCTCGCGTCTCCGTGTTCAGTCTGGGAATCATGCCCTACATCACCGCGCAGATTATTCTGCAGATGTTCCAGGCAGTGATTCCCTCTCTGGGCGAGCTTGCCAAGGAGGGCGAGTCCGGCCAGCGCAAGATTACGCAGTACACTCGTTATCTGACGATTGTCCTTGCGCTCATCAACGCGATTGGCTACCTCTTCCTCTTTAAGAGCTACGGCATTGATTTCTCCCAGATGGGCTTCCCTGAGGTCATCGAGGACTTCGTCATCGTGGGCGTCCTTCTGACGGGTGCTATCATCATTATGTGGCTGGGTGAGGTTATCACGCAGCGCGGCATCGGCAACGGCATGTCTCTCATCATCTTTGCGAACATCATCGCCGGTCTGCCTACTGCCCTAATCTCTTCGATTAATAGCGACTCCATGGGCATGATCATTACGATCATTACCCTGCTCGTCGTCATCGCCATCATTCCGGTGATTATTTACATCGAGCGTGGCCAGCGCCGCATCCCGGTGCAGTATGCCAAGAGGGTCGTTGGTCGCAGGATCATGGGTGGCCAGTCCACGTATCTGCCGATCAAGGTCAACACCGCAGGCGTCGTACCCATAATCTTCGCCTCCGCGCTGCTGTACCTTCCTGCTCAGCTGGCTGTGTTCTTCCCGAGCGTCGGTTGGATCCAGGCGTTCGCGAATGCACTCGCCTCTGGTTGGATTAACTGGGCCCTCTCTGTTCTGCTCATCGTCTTCTTCGCATATTTCTACACTTCCATGGTGTTCAATCCCGAGGAGACGGCCGATCAGCTTCGCAAGGCCGGCGGTTTTATTCCGGGCGTTCGACCTGGTGGCGCTACGGCAGGCTACATCAAGAGCGTTCTCGATCACATTACGCTTCCGGGCGCGCTCTTCATGGCGGTTCTTGCCGTCGTGCCGTCTATTCTTTTCAGCATCACCGGCAACACGCTGATGCAGTCGTTTGGCGGAACTTCGGTGCTGATTCTGGTTGGCGTTGCGATGGATACCATCGCTCAGCTGGAGTCCCAGCTGAAGATGCACAACTACGAGGGCTTCTTTAAGTAAGCTCAAACGCGGTGCGTATTTCAAAAAGAGCCAGGTCTTCCTTTGGAGACCTGGCTCTTCTTTTTCTGCGCGTGGGATTTTTAATTAGCACATTCACGAAAGCCCTGCACGTGGCTAGACTGGTGGATGATGGGCGTTTGCGCCCAATTACTGTTCGCATGTCGTTTTCGAAAGGCGGTCTACCGCATGAACATCGTTCTCCTTGGTGCTCCTGGCGCAGGTAAGGGCACACAGGCTCAGAAGCTCGTCGCGGACTACGGCGTTGCCCACATCTCCACGGGCGACCTTCTTCGCGCTGCCGTTAAGGCCCAGAGCAAGCTTGGCAAGGAAGCCAAGGGCTACATGGACGCAGGCCAGCTCGTTCCCGACCAGCTCGTCATCGACCTCGTCAAGGAGCGTCTCGAGGAGGACGATGCCAAGAAGGGCTTCATCCTTGATGGGTTCCCCCGCAACACCGACCAGGCCGTCGCTCTTGACGGCGAGCTCGAGGCCATGGGGGTGAACCTGGACGCCGCTCTTCTCGTCGACGTCGCCTCTGAGGTCATCATCAGCCGCCTTTCCTCGCGCCGCACTTGCAAGGACTGCGGCTACACCGCTCCCGCCGGCGTTGACACCTGCCCCCGCTGCGGCGGCGAGGTGTATCAGCGCGACGATGACAAGCCTGAGACCATCGCACGTCGCCTCGACACGTATAAGAACCAGACTGAGCCCCTGGTCGAGTACTACGGCGGTCACGGCATCCTGAAGACCGTCGACGGCGACCGTCCCGTCGACGAGGTCTACGCCGATGTCAAGACCCTCCTCGGACTATGATTTTCATTAAGTCCCTGGCGGAGATGGAGGACTATCGCCTGACTGCGGGCGACCTGTCCAAGCGTGCTCTCCGCCTTGCTGGGTCGATGGCCAGGCCGGGAGTCTCTACCGCAGAGATTGATGCGGCCGTAGAGAGGTTCATTAGGCTTCATGATGCCAAGCCGGGCTTCAAGGGCTATGGTGGCTTTCCGGGAAGCCTCTGTGCCTCGGTCAACGAACAGATCGTTCACGGCATCCCCTCTATGGGGGCCATCCTCAAGGACGGAGACATCCTATCAATCGATGTGGGTGCCAACAAAGCCGGCTGGGCGGGAGACAATGCCTGGACATTCTACGTTGGCAACGTGTCCGATGAGGTTCGGGGTCTGTGCGAATGTACGCGAGATTGCCTGAAGGCCGGCATCGAGCAGGCCGTTCCGGGCAACACGCTGGGTGATGTCGGCTACGCGATCCAGAGTCTCGCAGAGGGCAACGGCTACGGCGTCGTGCGTGAGTATGTTGGCCACGGAGTTGGTCACAGCATGCACGAGGACCCCAATGTTCCTAATTACGGGAAGAGGGGACGCGGCGTCCGTCTGCAGGTCGGCATGGTCATTGCCATCGAGCCTATGATCACGCTCGGGTCGTATCGCAATCGAGTACTCGACAACGGCTGGACCGTCGTTACCAAAGATGGGCTTCCCGCCGCTCACTATGAGAACACGATCGGCATCACTGAAGACGGTCCGGTCGTTCTCACGCAGGACGATCACGGCCCGTGGTGTTCGATGCAGGGCGGGGAGAAGGACGCGGGCTAACTCGCTGCGATTATTTGGCTTTGCTCTGAGCATAATCGGGCTCTGTTTGCGCAGTTGATGTGGACGGTGCGTGCCAGTATGGACGTGCCTTTCATACTTATGTATGATATTCAGTCGCTGTGATTAGCAGGGAGAAAGTAGGTAGGGTGAGCAAACAAGCAGGAATCGAGCTGGAGGGCACTGTACTGGAGCCCCTTCCCAACGCGATGTTCAACGTCGAGCTTGAAAACGGCAAGGTCATCCTTTGCACCATTTCCGGCAAGATTCGAATGAACTACATTCGCATCCTTCCGGGCGATAAGGTTGTCGTCGAGATTTCCCCGTATGACCTGACTCGCGGGCGCATCACCTATCGCTATAAGTAACCGGGCAATACAGCTCGCGTCCTCGGACGCATCCAGCCTTTGGATATTCACGCCTGCGGCTGGGCGAGTAGATAGAGGCGTTTCAGCTCCACCTGGGCGCCAGAAGCACCACCAGTTCGTATCCGCACTACCGGAAGGAATTGAGCATGAAGGTACGTCCTTCGGTCAAGAAGATGTGCGACAAGTGCAAGGTCATTCGTCGCCATGGCAAGGTTTACGTGATTTGCGAGAACCCTCGCCACAAGCAGCGTCAGGGCTAAGAGAGGAGTTCGAAGTTGGCACGTATTAATGGTGTCGACCTGCCGCGTGACAAGCGCGTCGAGGTCGGTCTTACGTATCTTTACGGCATCGGTCAGACCAGCGCGACCAAGATCTGCGCGGAGGCCGGCGTTAACCCCGATACCCGCGTCAAGGATCTCACCGAGGACGAGGTGACCAAGATTCGCGATTACATCGACGCGAATTTCACCACCGAGGGTGACCTCCGCCGCGAGGTTCGCACCAACATCTCTCGCCTGATGGAGATTGGCTGCTACCGCGGTCTCCGTCACCGCAAGGGTCTTCCTGTCCACGGCCAGCGCACCCACACCAACGCTCGCACCCGCAAGGGCAAGAAGCGTCAGATCGGTGCAAAGAAGCGCGGTTAGGGAGTAAACAATGGCACAGAAGAAGAACCAGCGCACCACGCACGTCCGTCGCGCTGAGCGCAAGAACATTGCTGTGGGCCAGGCTCACATCAAGAGCACGTTCAACAACACGATCATCTCCATCACCGACCCCCAGGGCAACGTCATCGCCTGGCAGTCTGGTGGTACCGCCGGCTTCAAGGGCTCTCGTAAGTCCACTCCGTTTGCGGCTCAGGTCGCAGCCGAGGCTTGCGCCAAGGCAGCAATGGAGCACGGTCTGCACAAGGTCGTCGTGTACGTCAAGGGCCCGGGTTCCGGTCGCGAGACCGCAGTCCGCTCCCTCCAGGCCGCTGGCCTCGAGGTCTCTGGCATTCAGGACAAGACCCCCATCGCACACAACGGCTGCCGCCCCAAGAAGCGTCGTCGTAACTAGTAGGGAAGGACAGCATAATGGCAATTGATAGGACCCCTGTCCTTAAGAGGTGCCGCCAGCTTGACATCGATCCGATCGTCATGGGCCTCAACAAGAAGTCTAACCGTCAGCCCAAGCGTCGTCGTCGCCAGGAGAGCGAGTACGGCATGCAGCTGCGTGAGAAGCAGAAGGCCAAGTTTATTTACGGCGTTCTCGAGAAGCAGTTCCGCAGCTACTATGACAGGGCTAAGAAGATCGAGGGTGTCACTGGTGACAACCTGATGGCTCTCCTCGAGACCCGTCTTGACAACGTCGTCTTCCGCCTCGGCTTCGCCCGCACTCGCAAGGAGGCCCGTCAGACCGTCCGCCACGGCCACATTACCGTGAACGGCAAGCGCGTCGACATTCCCTCCTATCAGGTGAAGACTGGCGACGTCGTCGCCGTCGCCAACAAGGCGAAGGACCTTCTCCCCATCAAGGAGGCTCTGATCTCCTCTGAGCACATGGCGGTTCCCGCTTGGCTCGAGGTTGACATCGAGAAGCTGCAGGGCTCCGTCCTCCAGACTCCCGCTCGCGATCAGATCGATCTTGAGATTGACGCACAGCTCATCGTCGAGCTCTACTCCAAGTAAGCCTGGAACGGTAGGAGGTATTCATGTCCGAATTCATCCGACCGCAGGTGTCGGTGGAAGAGATTTCCGACAACCTCGCCCGCGTCATCGCGGAGCCGCTCGAGCGTGGCTATGGCGACACCCTCGGCAACTCTCTTCGCCGCGTTCTGCTTTCCTCTCTTGAGGGAGCTGCTGTCGAGTCCATCCAGATCGACGGCGTCCAGCACGAGTTCACGACGGTTGAGGGCGTCCGCGAGGACGTTACCGATATCGTCCTGAACGTCAAGGGGCTCGTGTTCAGCTCCATGGGCACTGGCGACGAGGCAACGGCAACGCTGTCCATCGACGGCCCCTGCACGGTCACTGGCGGCGACTTCCGTGTCCCCGCTGAGTTTGAGCTCGTGAATCCCGACCACGTGATTTGCACGCTGGCCGAGGGTGCGCACCTCACCATGCAGATGACCATCGGTACCGGTCGTGGCTACGTCTCTGGCGACGACAACGAGCGCGACGGTGACCCCATTGGCGTCATCCACGTCGACTCGCTCTTCTCGCCCGTGCGCCGCTGCGCAAAGACCGTCGAGCCTTGCCGTGTTGGCCAGCACACCAACTATGACCGCCTCGTCCTTGAGGTCGAGACGAACGGCTCCATCGCCCCGCGTGACGCGGTCGTCGATGCGGCCAATATCATCAACCAGCACATGAACGCCTTCATGAGCCTGGCTGATGAGGAGGAGCCCGATGAGGACGTCTCCATCTTTGCCACTGGCGTCGAGGAGGACAACACCGAGCTTGACAAGCAGATTGAGGATCTGGACCTCTCCGTCCGCTCCTACAACTGCCTCAAGCGCGCTGGAATCCACTCCGTTCGTCAGCTGGTTGAGTTCTCTGAGAACGACCTGCTCAACATCCGCAACTTTGGCGTCAAGTCCATCGAGGAAGTCAAGGACAAGCTCGAGACCATGGGTCTTGGCCTCAAGGCCTAGGACAAGTCGCACGTTTTACTGAGGAGTAGCTAGACCATGAGACACAACAAGAAGAAGGGTATGAAGCTCGGCACTGATGCCAGCCATACCAAGGCCATGAAGAAGAGCCTCGTCGCTTCTCTTCTTGCCAACGATCGCATCAAGACCCTTGACGTTCGTGCCAAGGCCATTCGTGGCGACGTTGATAGAATCATCACCTGGGCCAAGAAGGGTGACCTTCACTCTCGCCGCCTCGCCATCGCCAAGGTTGGCGACAAGGAGCTCGTCCGCGAGGTCTTTGAAAAGGCCGCTCAGGGCATGTGGGCTGACCGCAACGGTGGTTATACCCGCATCATGAAGCTTGGTCCCCGCAAGGGTGACAACGCAGAGGTTGTCATCATCGAGATCGTGACCGAGCCGGTCGCCAAGGCCGCCAAGACCTCCGTCAAGAAGGTCGAGAAGGTCGAGGCCGCACCTGCCGAGGCTGAGGAGAGCGCCGAGTAGGCTTTGTTCACACAAGAACGTTTGAGGAGGTCCCTTTGGGGCCTCCTTTTTTAGTTGTGGTTCCAAGGGGTTGCCGAAGTCGGGAGGGCTTGCTTGTGTCATATGATTGATGATGGAAGCAAGAGGTGCTGCGGCGGGCTGATTCCATTCCGAGCATGCGTCGCGCCCCGATCAGGTTAGGAGAGACTCGATGTCGGAGCTCGAGTGCGGTTGCCTGCCGCGGGAGGACGTGGCTGGAACCCTCGTCGCACGAATTGGCTATCGCGGAGCGGAGTTCTCGGGCTACGCCGAGCAACCGGGCCAGAGGACCGTCCAGGGCGAGCTCCGTCAGGCGCTTGAGACCGCCCTCAGGCGCCCCGTGGACATGGAGTGCGCCGGAAGGACCGACTCGGGCGTACATGCGCTTGCGCAGTACGTGAGCGTGCCCGTGACGTCTGAGGAGCTTGAGCGCGTCGGCAGAAGGCTTCATGCCTCGCTTGTGGCTCTCACGCCCGATGACATCTCGGTCTTGGGGCTCTTTCGCGCTCGCGCGGGCTTTTCGGCCCGCTTTGACGCCCGTCGACGCAGCTATCGCTATCGCATCTGCTGTGGGCCCGCGCGTCCGGTGCTGGCGTGGGACCATGCCTGGTGGCTCAGGGGCGTCGGTTCGCTAGATGTCGCGGCGATGGACGAGGCCGCGTCGCATCTTGTGGGGGAGCACGACTTCAAGAGCTTCTGCAAGGCGTCTTCGGCGGAGCTCATCGAGTCGGACGGTCGCTCGACCTCTCGATTCCTCGAAGCGGTGCGAGTGACGGATGATATCGAGGGGGGCGAGAAGATCGTGGCGATTGACGTCGTGGGCAATGCTTTCCTGCACAACATGGTTCGCTCGATCACGGGAACCCTGGTCGAGGTCGGCAGGGGACATCGAGATTCCGAGTGGGTCGCGTCCGCGCTTCTCGCCCGGGACCGTAGGGCGGCGGGCCCCACTGCGCCTGCGAAGGGGCTTACGTTCCAGAGTGTGGAGTATGACGAGGGTGCCTTGGTCCCTTGGGTCTAGCTGCCCCCCGGCCTCCTTGGTCTGGTCCCGCAGTGTCCCCAAAAAAGGGCGACGCGCGGTGTCTGGGACGCCGCGCGTCGTGGAAGGGAGGCCCGGGGGGGCAGAGGCCTTGGGCGGAGCGCCGGGCTTGTATGGCTCGCGCTAGTACTCGGGATTGTCGACGTTGACCTTGTCGACCTCCTGATAGGGTGCAAGGGTCGAGACCATCTTGACTGGCTGGTCGTAGGCGTTGTTGACGTAGTGCTCCTCGCCTGGCTCGATGTGGATGAAGTCGCCGGTCGTAAGGGTGTTAACCACGCCGTCTACCACAATGTCTATCTTTCCTTCTAGGATGAAGAAGTTCTCTTCCATCACGTTGTGATAGTGGGCCTGGAAGTCGTCGCCGGGCTGGAAGGCGACGAGCGCGTAGTTCATACGCGGCCCTTTCATCAGGTACTTGGGACCATAGGTCTTGTAGCGATACTCGAAGTCATTCTCGTTTACGACGAACATGGAGCCTCTTTTCTTGGTGGCCACCGGCTGGATGCGGAATCGTTTCTCGCGCGTCTTCTTTTCGACCTATATTCCAGGGGCGCTCCACATGGCTTTGGTCGCCTTGCCCTCGGCAAGGGAGAGCTGTGCCTGGTATACCGTGCGCCACTGCTGGTACAGCAGGCGGTAGGTCTCGTGGTTGTCCGCATTGGGCACGAAGGTCTTGTCCCACTTGACCACCTTCGCCGCCCCGTCTGCGACGCTTGCGTAGACGCCGATGCCAACGCCGGCCAGGATGGCGGCGCCCAGAGCGGTGGCTTCCTTTACGACAGGGACCTTGACTGGTTTTCCCGTGACGTCGGCAAGAATCTGGGCCCAGAGCGGGCTCTTCGAGGCGCCTCCTGCAAAGACGAGCTCTTGCGGCTCGTTGCCCGTCGCCTCGCGCACAAGGTCGATGTGGCCTAGGACAAGCATTGCCGTGTTCTCGAGGATCGCGCGGAAAAAGGTGTACTTGTTGAAGCGCTCCGGGTCGAGCTCGAAGTTGGTGAAGGTCGGTGCCGCGTGTGTCCAGTGGATGAAGTTCATGACGTCCGAGAAGCAGCAGAGCATTCCATGGGAGCCAGCGGGAATCTCGCGTGCCCGCTCGTTCATGACGTCGTACACGTCGCGGCCCTCTTGTCGGGCGATCTCCTTCTCGGCCTGGCAGAAGCCGTCGCGGAACCAGCGCATCACGAGGCCAGGCTTGAATGCGAGCGCCTCGTACTGCCAAACGCCGGGCACGGCATGGCAGTTTACGCGGACGCGGCACTTGGGGTCGGTGCTGCCGTTGTCGGTGTTGAATTCATACTGCCAGAAGCTGCCGCCGAAGACGCCGGCCTGACCCGGCTCGCAGGCGCCGATGCCTATCATGCCGAGCTGGCAGTCCCCGCCACCGACGATGACGGGCGTCCCCTCGGCGAGGCCGGTCTGCTCGGCGCCCCGTGCGTTGACGACGCCGATTTGTTCGCCACACTCTCGGACCTCGGGGAAGATGTCGCTCTTAATTCCGCAGCGCTCGGCGATGCTCGGATCCCAATCGCGATTAGAGAGGTTCATGATGCCGGTCGTTGACCCGTTCGACGGCTCGACTGCCAGGACCCCAGTGAGCTTATAGATGAGCCAGTCGTTGAACATTCCGACGCGCGCGCACTTCTCGTATATCTCGGGCATCTTGTTCTTGACCCACAGGAGCCTGGGAAGCGCCCCTAGGGCGTAGGTCTGTCCGCTCTCGAGGTAGATCTCGCGCTCGAGCTCGGGGTTCATTTGGATGAGCTCGGCTACCTCGTCGTTGGAGCGCGCGTCGACGTTCGCGCAGGCCCAAATGACCTCGCCTTGGACGTCGTACAGCAGGATTCCCTCTCGCATGCAGGTGGTCGAGACGGCGCGCACGTCACGGGCGTCCACGCCGGTCTTGGCGAGAACCTCTCTCACGCAGCCGCTCGCGAGGTCCCAGTTGTGCTTCCAGTCGAAGTCCATGGACCCGGGCCAGCGGGGGTCTTCCCGATGCGTCCACTCGGTCTGCGCGACACCTATCTGGTTGCCGTCAGTATCGAAGAGGACCGCACGTACGCTGCCCGTGCCTGCGTCGATGGCCATCAGGTACTTGCTCATAACCATCCCCCATTCCTGGCCCCTCCGGGGCCGTCAGGCGAGAATTGCCCGTGCCGTGCCTTCGTCGGTAATCAGGATGTCGAGGCAGCCGCCCTTGAGGACCGCGCGTATCGCGTCGGCCTTGTCGGGTCCGCCGGCAACTCCGACGACGTTGTCCATCTGCTTGAGGTCCTCGAGGCTCGTGCCCACCAGACGGTCCTCGATGTCGGTCGCTATGAGGTTGCAGTCGGCGTCGACGAAGTGGTCAAGAACGTCGCCGACCGCATTCTGCATGCTGAGCATCGTGAACTCGCTCTGAGAGATGATCCCGTTGCGCATGACCGTGGCGTCGGACGTCATGGCGCCGATGCCGACGACGCTCATGTTCGAGTGGGAGCTCATGCGCAGCACCTCCTGAACGCCGGGCTCCTGCATGAGGGCGTCTCGCACCTCTACGCTCGACACGACCAGGGGGGCGGGGATGAGGAACAGCCTCAGGTTGAAGGCGCTTGCGCCGACCATGGGAAGGTAGTAGTTGACCCCGCCGGTGAGGCTGATCACGTTGAGGTCGCGCTTGCCGCCGTTGGCGAGGTGCTTGAGGATGGCTCCCATGGTGTCGCCGTAGCCGACGTTGAGGAAGCCGCCGTCGCCAAGGTGCTGCGAGATGTACTGGGCGGCCGCACGGGCGACGCTCTCCTTGATGGAATCCGAGTCCTCCCTCGGGACAACGTAGGCGTCCTTGAGGCCGTAGCGGCTGATGAGGTCCTGCTCGACCGACATGCGCTTGTCGTCCTCGGGACGGAAGACAAACTGGATGACGCCCTGCTCGCGCGCATCGTTGAGCAGGCGAATCACCTTCGCCCTCGATACGCCGAGGTAGTTGGCAACTTCTTGCTGGGTGTGCTCCTGGAGGTAATAGTTCCAGGCAGCGCGCACCATCTGTTGGTACTCGAAGTCGACCATGGGGTCTCCAATCATGGCTAATGTTCACTCGTCAGACGAACGTGTCTCTGAAAAGTATAGCCAATGCAGTACTACGACATTAGACGAATGTGCGTCAACCGAACTTTTGCGCTAGTTACTTTGAACGCACCTCAAGTCTCGGCCAGCGGATGGGAGGCTTTGGCGGTAGGTGTCGCAATGTTCTTCTTACTACAAGATGTTGCAATAAAGTACGAGGTAAATAACGTGATTATGAGAAAAGGGGCCACTTTGGGCGGCTCTTCTGGCACCGTTTGCCGCCGCAAAATACCCGCTTGCCGCGCACCCGCAAATCACTACCGTATGTCCGACAAATGAAACAAGTGGCTACCTTTGTCGTAAACAATAGCAACGGAAAACATATGTCCAGGCGTAACGCGATATGTACGCAAGGGAGATGTGACGGGATGCTTAGGACTCCAGAGCCATACACTCCAGAAAGCACGCTCCTGTCGGTCCGCGACATCTACAAGTCCTTTGGCAGCAATGCGGTCCTCAAGGGCGTGAGCATCGACCTGGAGCCCGGCGAGGTGCTAGCCCTCATTGGTGGCAACGGGGCGGGCAAGTCGACGCTCATGAAGATCGTCATGGGCATCTACGGACATGACGCCGGAGAGATCTTCGTCGAAAACGTCAAGGTCGAGCACAACAGCACTAAAGAGGCGCTGTCGCGCAGCGTCTACATGGTTCCCCAGGAGCCGCTGCTATTTCCCAACATGACCGTGGCCGAGAACATCACCATCGGCTTCGACCGTCCGCAGGCCGAGCTCGACCGCGAGCTCGCCGAGGCGATGGACGAGGTCGGTTGGCACCTCGAACTCACGCGCAAGGCCTCGACGCTCTCCATCGCCGAGCAGGAGATGGTCGAGATCCTGCGAGGCATCATGCGTAAGTCCAAGGTCCTTATTCTGGACGAGCCCACCTCTGCCCTTGCCTTCGACGAGGTGAAGGCGCTCTTCTCGGTCGTCACAGGCCTGAGGGAGAAGGGCATCGGCATCATCTACATCACGCATCGCCTCAGCGAGGTCTTCGAGATTGCCACCCGCGTCTGCATCATGCGCGACGGCATCATCGCGACGGCCGGCGATGTGCGCGACTTCACCAAGGACGACCTGGTGAAAGGGCTTCTGCCTCCCAATGCGGCGAAGATCCGCCGCAAGAGCGGCGCATGTCCCAACGTAATCGACTACGACGCCGAGCCGGTCCTTGATCTGAGGGACTTCTCGGGCTTCGGCTTCAAGCACGTGAACCTCAAGGTCTATCCAGGCGAGATGCTCGGCCTTGCCGGCGTTGTGGGCGCGGGGCGCACGGAGATGGCGACCACCATCTTCGGGCGCGACAAGGTCCTGGGCGGAAAGGTGTTCCTCAACGGGAGGGACATCACGGGCAAGTCGACCAAGCAGGTCATCGCGTCGGGCCTTAACTATGTGTCGGAGGACCGCTTCAACTACGGAATCTTTGGCCTGAGGGACGTTGCCGAGAACACGACCTCCGCACTTCTTGGCGGTGGGCGCATAGGTTCGTTCCTGCTGAGCAAGGGCAAGGAGGACGCCGTCGCCCAGTCCTATGTCGACGACTTCCGCACGAAGGTCACGGGGCTCGCGCAGGAGGTCGGAAGCCTCTCTGGTGGCAACCAGCAGAAGATTGTCATCGGGCGCGCGTTCGCCACTGGCCCCAAGCTCGTCATCCTTGACGAGCCCACGCGCGGAATCGACGCGGCTGCGCGAGGCGACGTGTACGCCGTCCTCCAGGAGTTGCGCAAGACCGGCGTCTCCATCCTCCTCATCTCGTCTGACATGGAAGAGATCGTCGAGCTTGCCGACCGTGCGGTGACCATGTATCGCGGGCGCATCAACTGCGAGTTCTCGAAGGACGAGATAACCCAGGACAACCTCATGGCCGCTTCGTTCGGCGCTCTTGACCGCGAGTCGGCAAAAGCCATTTAGACGAGAGGCACCCCAGTCTGTGGAAGTAGGTGGAGGCACGGTTATGGAAGTCATCAAGAAGGCGCTCAAGGCGAGGGAGATAAGCTCGATCCTGTTTCTGATCGCGCTGTTCCTTGTCGTAGGGGCCATCAACCCTGCGTTTCTAAACGGGTCCAATGTCTCCGCGTGCTTCAACACAGCCGTCGTCTACACGCTCGTCGCCGTCGGCATGGCGTTCACGCTCTTCATCGGCGAGATTGACGTTTCGGTTGGTTCCAACCTCGGCCTGGTCGCGACGGTCGTCGGCATGATGCTTCGCGATGGGCAGGGCGTCGCCGTCGCCGTCCTGGTAGGCATCGCGATTGGCGCGCTCATAGGTTTTATCAACGGCTGGGGCGTCGCTGTCATGAAGGCACCCTCCCTCATCTTCACCTTGGGGACCAACGGCGTGCTGCGCGGCCTCATGTACCTCATAGCCGGTGGCGCGTGGGTCGAGAACCTCCCCAAGGCCTTCAAGGACTTCTCGGCCGTCACCGCCGTGGGCGACCTCACGGTCTACTACTGCGGCGTCGTCCTCGTGACCATTGCGATCCACCTCCTGCTGAAAAAGACCAAAGGAGGCCACAACTTCAAGGCGGTCGGTGACAACAGGGACGGTGCGAACCTGGTCGGAATCAACTCGACGCGCACGATGCTTTTGGCCTACGTGATCTGCGGAGTGCTCTCGGCAATCGCGGGCATCATCTTCTGCAGCCGCATCGGATTCGTGACCTCGACCTCCGGCAGTGGCTACGAGATGAAGGCGGTTGCCGCCTGCGTGCTCGGCGGCATCAGCCTGGCTGGTGGCGTGGGTTCGGTCATCGGATCGGCCGTGGGAGCGGTCATCATGGCATCCATCAGTTACCTGCTGGTATTCATGGGCTTCTCGTCGAACTACGACAACGCGATTACGGGAATCATCCTGATCGTCATCGTCGTCGTGGATGCGCTCATTCAGGTGCGCAGCGCCCGGAAGAACCGTCATGCTCGTCTGGCGGCGCGCGTCGGATCAGACGACGAGGGCCTGAAGGGAGGCGAGTAGCCATGGCTAAGGTCTCTGGCGGCGCAAGAGGGGTCTGGTCCCGCCTGTGCGCGGGGCAGGGCAGCTGGAATCTCCTGCTTATCGGGCTCATCATCGCCGAGTTCATCGTGTTCGGCGCGGCGAACCCCAAGTTCCTGAGGCCCACGCTCCTCTTTACGAGCCTGAACGACTCGCTGCCCGTCTTCATCATCTCCACGGCCGTCACGTTCGTCATGATCACCGGCGGAATCGACATCCAGGTCGCCTCCCTGGTGGGCCTAACCTCGATCATCGTCGGCGTCGCGTGGCAGGACTGGGGTCTCTCCATCTGGGGGGCGGTGGCCTTGGCCATCGTGGTCTGCGTCCTGTGCGGGGCGTTCTCGGGGTTCCTGATTGCGTACTGCGGGGTCCAGGCGATGGTCGTCACGCTCGGCGGCAGCTTCCTGTATTCCGGCCTCGCGCTGATCATCTCGACCTTCTCGAGTACGGAGAGCTACCAGGGAATCAGCGGCTTCCCGAGCGACTTCAAGTTCCTGGGCACCTACAAGCTCTTCGGGATGGTGCCGCTCCAGATGCTCGTCTTCCTGCTCCTTCTGGCGCTCTCGTTCGTCCTGCTCAACAAGACCAAGTATGGCCGCAGGGTCATCCTCTCGGGCACCAACCCACGCGCCGCGGAGTACTCCGGCATCAATACGCGCCGCACGGTCATGAGCACCTACATGCTCAGCGCACTCTTCGCGGCAATCGCTGGCGTCCTTCTCACCTCGTATCTCGGCACCGCGAAGTCCGACCTCGGCGCCGACCTCACCATGGACATCATTACTGCAGTCGTTCTGGGCGGCACGCTGGTCACCGGCGGGAAGGGCTCCGTCATCGGCGTGGCGCTCGCATCGTTCGCGATCGGCCTCGTGCGCTTTGGCATGCCGCTCTGCTTCAAGGTCGGTACGCAGTATCTGGATATCCCCATCGGCGTCCTGCTGATGGTGATCATTCTTGGCCGTTCGGCAGCCGGAAGCATGGGGGTCCTTCCCTGGCTGAAGTCGCTGCTCGGCAAGAAGGAAGTAGCGAAGGTATAGGGCGGGGTTACAGCATTTGGAGGTAGTTTTATGAGTCAGCTTTCACGTCGTAGCTTTGTCAAGGCAAGTGGTTCCACGGTTGCGCTCCTGGGTCTTGGGCTCATGGGCTGCGGCGGCCAGGCCCCCGCAGACGGTGGCTCCTCTGGCTCCGGCGCGTCCGAGGGCGGCGACATCAAGGGTAAGACCGTTGCCTTCATCCCGAAGGTGACCGGAAACGCCTTCTTCGAGTCCGCCAACAACGGTGCCCAGAAGCACGCCAAGGACTGGGGCTTCACCGTTGACTACCAGGGAGACGCGACGGCGTCCGTCTCCGCGCAGGTCTCCGTCATCAACAACGTCGTCGCTGCGGGCGTGGACGCGCTGTGCATCTCGACGGTCGACGCGGCAGGCGTCTCCGACGCGCTGAAGGCCGCAGCTGACGCGGGCGTGACCGTCTGCGCCTGGGACTCCGACGCCAACCCGGAAGATCGCGCGCTCATGGTCTCCCAGGGCACGCCCGAGATCCTGGGCCAGATGCTCATTGACATGTCCGTCGACGGTCTCAAGCAGCGCGGCAAGGATCCCGAGAAGGACCCCATCAAGTACGTCTGGCACTACTCGCAGGCGACCGTTACCGACCAGAACTCCTGGCACGTCGCGGCAGAGAAGGTCATTAAGGAGAAGTATCCCAACTGGACCAACGTCCACGAGGACAACTACTACTCCGAGCAGGACGCCGAGAAGGCCATCTCCATCGGCGAGTCCATCCTGGACGCCTACTCGGACATCGACCTGATCATCTGCAACGACTCCACGGCCCTGCCTGGCCAGTGCCAGGCCGCCGAGAACAAGGGCTACGATGCCCAGAAGATCACGATTACCGGCTTCGCGTCGCCCATGTCCATCAAGGACTTCTGCGACCACGGCACGATCTACAACTGGGGCCTTTGGGACTGCGGCCTGCAGGGTGCCATGGGGTGCTACGTCTCGGCGTTCCTTGCGGCGGGCAACAAGGTCAAGGTCGGTGACAAGATCGACATTCCCGACATCGGCGAGTGCGAGGTTCTGGCCAATGACTCGATCTCTGAGGGCGCCAAGACTGCAGACGAGAACAACGGCGTAATCCTGCTCCCCGAGCGCCTCGTCTTTACCTCCAAGAACGTCGGCGACTACGACTTCTAATTACTTCTCGGATCTGTAACGCGGAGGGTCGACGGGCTCGCCCGCCGGCCCTCCTCTTGCGGGAAACGCAGAAAGGAACGCACCATGGCAGATCTCGATGGGGTCAAGGTGGCAAAGGACTACCACGTTGACATCCCGTTCGCCAACGACAGGGGCTTCTACGTCAAGGGCGCGAACAGCCTCGATTGGGGCATGAAGAAGCACCTGTCTAACATCTTCAGTCCCAAGAGCGGCAACACGGTCATGTTCGCCTTCGACCATGGCTACTTCATGGGGTCCACGGCCGGTCTCGAGCGCCTTGACCTGCTGCTCCCCAGGCTCGCGCCCTACATCGACGTCTTCATGGGGACGCGCGGCGCCCTGCGCGACTGCGTGCCGCCCGAGATTGTGAAGTCCGTCGCCCTGCGCACCACCTCGGGCTCCTCGATGCTGCAGGAGGATCTCTCCCACGAGGTCGTTGCCGTCGACATCGAGGACGCGATCCGCCTGAACGCCGACTGCATGGCCGTCCAGACCTTCATCGGAGGCGACGGGCAGCTCTCGAGCATCGACAACCTCAGCCGCACCATCAACGCGGGCTTCCGCTACAGCATTCCGACCCTCGGCGTCTGCGCGGTGGGGAAGGACATGGAGCGCACGGGCCGCTTCTTCAAGCTTGCGACGCGCATCATAGCCGAGATGGGCTGCCAGATGGTGAAGACCTACGACTGCGAGGACTTCGAGGAGGTCGTTGCCGCCTGTCCCGTGCCCATCGTCGTCGCCGGTGGCAAGAAGCTTCCCGAGAAGGACGCGCTTCACCTTGCCTTCGACGTCATTCGCAAGGGTGCTCGCGGCGTTGACATGGGGCGCAACATCTTCCAGAGCCCGTATCCCGTCCAGATGGCGCAGGCAGTCGGTAAGATAGTCCACGAGGGCTACACCGATGCCGAGGCCTACGAGTTCTTGCAGGACTCGGTCAGCGACGCCAGCAAGGCGTAGCCTGGCTGCCAAAAGCATGGCGGGACGCCGCCTCCGGGGCATTCCGGGGGCGGCGTCCCCTCTCATTGGGTATCATCGGTACAGAAACGATTGGCTGCAGGGAGGCACCATGCTTTTCAAGGAGCGCGAGAAGTTCGAGCGCACGGACGTTTGGCACTACGATCCTAAGTTCAACCCGGTGGCGGTTGCCGTCCTCGTGGTGATTTTCGTCGCGCTCGCCCTTGTGGTGTCTAGCCTCTGGGGCAAGGCGAACCAGCCGACCCGCATCTCGGACGAGGCCCTCGGCAGTGCGGTCAAGTCCCAGGAGGGCGCCACCAGCCCAGATGGCTATTCCTTCTCGTCGCACTCGTTCACTAACGTCCTCGTGCTCACCGTTGACGACGTGAGCGCCGAGAAGCCCCAGCTGAAGCGTGCCGAGATCCTCACGCTCGACGCGACGGCCCGTACGGCCGCAATCGCGTCGATTCCCCTGGACACCAAGGTCGCGAACGGCGAGACCGAGACGACCCTGGCCGAGCTCTACCAGGAGCAGGGGCCCTCCGCCTGCATCGTCCCCATCGCCGGTGCGTCAAACCTGAGGATGACCCACGTGGTCGTCGCGACGGAGGACGTCTGGGACAAGGTTGCTGCGCTCAAGGGGCATGGCGTCTCGGCCATCCTGGGGTCCGCGTCCGACATCTTCTCGTCCATCAACACCGACATGAGCGTTAGCGACATGATGAGCCTCGCCGAGCTCGTCCAGTCCATCGGTGTCGCGAACTTCCAGCACTTCGACGCCGCCGTCACGTCGGAGGACAACGGTGCGGGCGGGACGCGATCGGTTCTCGACCCCGTGCAGCTTGGCGTCCAGCTGGGAATCCTGGTCGCCGCGCAGTGACGTTCACGGGTTCCTCGGTCTGTGAATCTGCTGAAATCCTTTGATAATCACGCCACGTTCACATGGCAGCTTGCGCGCTAGGCGATAATCACCCTGTGCGGCGAGTCCCGTTTGGCCTCGCCCGTGTAGTTCGAACCCCGTGGTCTGGAGATATCGCAGCATGACCCCAAGGTTGCCCAAGATATCGATCATCATGCCGGCGTATAACGTCGACAGGTACGTGCGAAGGGCGGTCGAGAGCCTGCAGCACCAGACCTTTGAGGATTGGGAGCTTCTGGCCGTCGATGACGGCTCGAGTGACCGCACCGGCCAGATTCTGGACTCCATCGCCGACAGGGACATCCGCGTCACGGTCATCCACCAGGAGAACGGCGGCGCACCGGCAGCACGCAACAATGCGCTTGACCGTGCCCGCGGCAAGTACGTGATGTTCTTCGACGCCGACGACTGGGCGGAGCCCCAGATGCTCGCCGACATGGTCAAGTTCGGCGACGCGCATGACCTCGAGCTGGTCATTGCCGGCTTCTACATCGACACCTACTACGGCGCCGCCGACCAGCACACCACCGAGGTGAAGAACTGCCCCGATGCGGTCTTCGCAACCCAGACAGACTTCCGCGCCGCCGCATGGCGACTGTTCGACGTGAACCAGCTGTATCCACCCTGGAACAAGCTGTTCCTGCGCTCGCGCATCGAGGAGCTTGGGCTGAGGTTCCGTCCCACGTTCTGGGACGACTTTCCCTACGTGCTCGACTACATTCGCGACGTCCAGAAGGTAGGCGTCATCTCGCACCCGTACTACCACTTCATCCGTCAGCGCAGCGAGTCCGAGACCGCGCGCTGGAGGCCGGACATGTACGACAAGCGCGAGGAGGAGCATGGCTGGATGCTCGACCTCTACCACCACTGGGGACTCGACGGTGACGCTGCCAGCATGGAGATGGTCCAGCGCCGCTATGCGGAGCGACTCGTGGGCTGCATCGAAAACGTCTGCAACCCCAAGTGCACGCTGAGCGTCCACCAGAAGATGGCCGAGATCGAGCGCATGATCTCGACTGACCGAGCTCAGGTTGCCGTCGCCGTGGCGCGTCCGCACTCCCGCATGATGCAGATGATGCTCGCGCCGATCAGGCAGAGGAACGCTGCGCTTGCGTATCGCGAGGGCAAGTTCATCTCGTTCGTGAAGCGCCACAACACAAAGCTCTTCGCGACGCTCAAGGCCAACCGCTAGGGGTGGGGAGCTGGTGTCACAGCGCCTCGTGCGCCTCCGCAAGAGAAAGGAAGACTGGTGGAGAAGTACGTGCTTCTCCACCAGTCTCATATTTGTCCCTGCGACCTCCCTCGCGGCCGTATGGGGGCTTTGGCCCGAGGTCTACTCCTTCGCACCGTACTTTTCGTAGTAGGCGTCGATGGCGGCCTTGAGCTCTGGCGTGATGACCGAGCCCTCGAGCTCCTCGACGACTTCGGCCATGCTGACGATGCTGGTGACGGGGAAGCCGTACTTCTCTTGGATCTCCTGCTGCGCGCACACCTTGCCGCCCTTGCCGACCTCCATGCGGTTGAGCGAAACGATGAGGCCCTTGACGTCGACGTCGGCTGCGGCCTTCAGCTTGGGGTACGTCTCGTCGATCGACTTGCCCGAGGTGGTGACGTCCTCGACGATGACGACGCGATCGCCGTCCTTCAGCTCGGCGCCCAGCAGCTGGCCCTTGTCGGCGCCATGGTCCTTGGCCTCCTTGCGGTCGGAGCAATAGCGAATCTCCTTGCCATAGAGCTCGTGATAGGCGACGGCGGTCACGACGGACAGGGGGATGCCCTTGTATGCCGGGCCGAATACGATGTCGAAGTCGTCGCCGAAGTTGTCGTGGATTGCCTGTGCGTAGTAGCGGCCCAGCATCAGGAGCTGCTCGCCGGTCACGTAGGCGCCTGCGTTCATGAAGAACGGGGACTTGCGACCGCTCTTGAGCGTGAAGTCGCCAAACTTGAGCACGTGGCTGTCGACCATGAACTGAATGAACTCGCGCTTGTAGTCCTGCATCAAAGGTCCCCCTTCTTTGGGTGTGGCTTGCCTCGTCAATGGTAGTGCATGGGCGGGGCCTGGGGCCGTGCGAAGCGCCGCTTGTGCGTCGCACGGCCAAATGCACATGGCATAACGTTCGTTTGAGAACGGAGGCCGACCCTTCGGGGTCGGCCTCCGTCTGAATCGCTTTCGCGCGCCTTCCGCTTGGGGGACGTCGCTTGGCTACTCCTGGTCCGTCAGCACCTTGGTCATGTCGGCGGCAGCCTTCTTGCCCGCGCCCATGGCCAGGATGACCGTTGCGGCGCCGGTGACGATGTCGCCGCCTGCCCAGATCTTGGGGTTGGAGGTGCGGCCCGTCTCCTCGTCGGCGATGATGTAGCCCCACTTGTTGAGCTCCATGCCGCCAATCTTCTTGGCGAAGGGGTTGGCGTTGGTGCCGATTGCGGAGATCGCGACGTCGCAGGGAATCTCCTCGACGGCCCCCTCGATGGGGACGGGGCGACGGCGCCCGGACTCGTCGGGCTCGCCCAGCTCCATCTTCTGCACGCGCACGCCGCAGACGTTGCCGTCCTCGCCCTTGAGGAACTCGAGGGGGGAGACAAGCGGCATGACCTCGACGCCCTCGGCCTTGGCGTGGTGGAGCTCGGCCTTACGGGCAGGCATCTCGTCCTCGGTGCGGCGGTAGGCGATGATCGCGCGCTCGGCGCCCAGGCGCTTTGCGGTGCGGACGGCGTCCATTGCGACATTGCCGCCGCCGAAGACGATGACCTGCTTGCCATGCTTGGTGGGGGTGTCGAACTCGGGGAACTTGTTCGCCTTCATCAGGTTCACGCGCGTGAGGTACTCGTTGGCGAAGAAGACGTTGGGGAGGTTCTCGCCCGGGATGTTCAGGAACTTGGGGAGGCCGGCGCCGGTTGCGACGTAGATCGCGTCGAAGCCCTTCTCGCCCAGAAGCTCCTCGGCATCAGCGAGGTTGCCCATAACGGAGTTGAATTCAAACTTGACGCCCATGTCCTTCAGGCCGTCGATCTCGCGCTTGACAACGGCCTTGGGCAGACGGAACTCGGGAATACCGTAGACCAGAACGCCACCGCCCGTGAAGAACGCCTCGAAGACGGTGACCTCGAAGCCGTTGCGCGCCAGCTCACCGGCGCAGGTGATGCCGGAGGGGCCGGAGCCGATCACGGCGACCTTCATGCCATTGGAGGGCTTCATCTCGGGTTTGCTCGCGAGCTCGGGCTGGTCGCCCAGGAAGCGCTCGAGCTGGCCGATTGCGACGGGCTCGGACTTGATGCCGCGAATGCACTTACCCTCGCACTGGTTCTCCTGCGGGCAGACGCGGCCGCAGATGGCGGGCAGCATCGAGGACTCGCGGATGATGTCCAGGCCGGCGCCGAAGTCCCTCTCGGCGATCTTCTCGATGAAGGCGGGGATGTTGATGTTGACGGGGCAGCCCTGGACGCACTTGGGGTTCTTGCACCTCATGCAGCGCTCGGCCTCGGCGACTGCCATCTCCTCGGTGAAACCGCGGTCGACCGGACGGAAGTCGCGGGCACGCTCCTCTGCGGGCTCCTCGTTGTCTGCAGTGCGGGGTGCCTTCATGTCGGCAACCCAGCGACCATTTACCTGTGGCATGCGCAGTTCGCCTCCTCATAGGCCTTGAGGGACTGGCCCTCCTCGGTACGGTATGCAGCCTGACGTGCGCGAAGGTCATCCCAGTCGACCTTCGTTGCGTCGAAGTCGGGGCCGTCGACGCAAGCGAACTTGGTCTGGCCGTCGATCTCGACGCGGCAGCAGCCGCACATGCCCGTGCCGTCGACCATGATGGGGTTGAGCGACGCGGTGATGGGGGTGCCGAACTTCTGGGCGGTGAGCGTGGAGAACTTCATCATCGGGACGGGGCCGACGCAGAAGACCTGGTCGACGGCCTTGGCATCCAGCAGACGCTCGAGGGGGGCAGTGACGACGCCCTTCTCGCCGTAGGAGCCGTCGTCCGTGGTGATGTGGACGTGGTCCTCGGGTAGGATGGCCCTGAACTGGTCCTCGAGCAGCAGGAGGTCCTTGGTGCGGGCACCCATGATGGCGTGCACCTCGTGGCCGGTCGCCGCCAGCTGACGAGCGACCGGGAATGCGATGGCGAGGCCGACGCCGCCGCCGATGACGCACCACCTGCCGTCACCCATCTCGGTGGGCTGGCCAAGGGGGCCCGTGACGTCGAGCAGGGAATCTCCGGCCTCGTACGAGGACAGCATGGTCGTGGTCTTTCCGACGACCATGAAGATGAACTCGACCCAGCCCTCTTCGGCATTCCAGTCCGCAAACGTGAACGGAACGCGCTCGCCGCTCTCGTTCGGGCGCACCATCAGGAACTGGCCAGCGTGGGCGTGCTTGGCCATCTCTGGTGCCTCGATGCGGAACTTGAAGACCTTCTCCGAGAACTGCGTCTTTTCGAGGATCTTGTACATCAACGAACTCCTCTCACAAAACACTGCCACTTGCGCAGCGGCGCACCGCCGCGAATACCGTTACGGCGAGCGCCCCCCGTGCGCTCGCAACTCGACATGATAGCTAACCAGTCACGAAAATGCGTGACGTATTGGCTGTTGGACGCTATTGCTCGGCAGAGCTTGGGGCTCGCCGAGGGTGCGGGTGCCGAGGAGCCCGAAGAAGCCGTCGAGAAACCCTGCCCGCCCGCTAGCGGATGCTGTCCTGGCACCAGAGCACCCCACGCTCGAGGCACTTCTCGCAGGCTGAGGCCGCGTCCTGGGCGGTGACCTCGAACTCGTCTAAAAAGCTGCCCTTGAGCTGGCGCAGCGCGTAGTCGGCGACGCTCATCTTTCCGGGCGGCCTGCCGATGCCGAAGCGCAGGCGCGCGAAGTCGCGCGTGCCGAGCTTGTCTGCGATCGAGCGCAGCCCGTTGTGGGCGTTGAGCCCACCGCCCCACTTGACGCGGATGGTCCCTACGGGCAGGTCCACCTCGTCGTGCACCACCAGAATCTCCTGGGGCGATATGCGCAGCTCGCGCATGAGCTTGGAGAGGGGGCCGCCGCTGGTGTTCATGTAGCTCTGCGGCTTGGCGAGGATGACCTCATGAAGCTCGCCGCCCGCGCGCAGCTTGGCGTCGGCCATCTCGCAGCCCGCCTGGCTCTTCCAGTACGAGACGTGCGAGCGTTCCGCGAGCGCGTCGACGGTTGCGAAGCCCGCGCTGTGTCGGGTGCGCGCGTATTCGGGTCCTGGGTTGCCCAGGCCGCAGATCAGCTTTATCTCTTTGGGTTGTGCCTGCTTGGCCATGACGTGTCCTTTGGTGCGTGTCCAGCGATTCTCTTCTGGCTTCATCTTATATTGTACCTGCGACGCTGCTGGCGCCCCCGTGGGTCGCAAGGGCCGTCCCACTTGGGGCGCCGCGCAAAAAGGGCCGCCCCAAGTGGGACGGCCCTTGCGTGTCGTGCTGCTAGGCGAGCTGGAGGCCGCCTATTACATCTCGGAGTTTCCGCCTGAGACGCCGGAGACCGGCTTGTCGGCGTAGACCGCGTAGATGGCGTCGGCCAGCTCCTGGGCGATGGAGATGCTCTTGATCTTGGAGCCGACGGTGTTGGCGACGGCGCAGGGGATAGCGTCGGTGACGACGCACTCCTCGATGGGGGCGTTCTCGAGGCGCTCGATAGCGGGGCCCGAGAAGATGCCGTGCGTGGCGCTGATGTAGATGTCGCCTGCGCCCATCTCCTTCAGCTTGGTGATGGAGCCCACCAGGGTGCCCGCGGTGTCGATCATGTCGTCGTTGACGATGCAGGTCTTGCCCTTGATGTTGCCGATAATGCCCATGACCTCGGCGGCGTTGTGCTTCGGGCGGCTCTTGTGGGCGATCGCGACCTCGCAGCCCAGGTAGTCGGAGAGCTTCTTGGCGACCTTCGCGCGGCCCATGTCAGGCGAGACGACGACGGTGTTATTCATGTCGAGGTTCTTGGTCTTGAAGTAGTCGCCGAACTGGTAGAGGGCGGTCAGGTGCGTGACGGGGATGTCGAAGAAGCCCTGGATCTGGTTGGAGTGCAGGTCAAGCGCGATGACGCGGTCGACGCCGGCGGCCTCGATCAGGTTTGCGACGAGGCGGGCGGTAATCGGCTCGCGCGAGGCGGCCTTGCGGTCCTGGCGGGCATAGCCGTAGTGGGGGATGACCACCGTAAAGCTCGCGGCGGACGCGCGCGTGGCGGCATCGGCGACGATCAGGGTCTCCATGAGCAGGTCGTTGACGTTCTGGCCGGCGATGGACTGGACGAAGAAGACCTCGCTGCCACGGACGGTCTCCTCAAAGCGGGCGTAGGTCTCACCGTTGGCGAACTTCTCGAGCTTGAGGCCGGAGAGCTCGAGGTGCAGGACGTTCGCGATCCTCTGTGCGAGCTGGGGGTTGCCCGTTCCCGTGTAGAGTCGAATGTTCTTCTCGACGTTGAGAGGCTGGCTCAGGTTCTCGTACATCTCTACTTGTTCCCTTTCTCGAGACGCTCACGGCGCTTTGCGGCGTATCCGGCAATGATCTTCTCGTCAGAGCGCTCGATGGCGAGCGCGCCGGCGGGGACATCCTTGGTGATGCAGGAGCTGGCGCCGGTGATGGCGTCTGCCCCAATGCTGACGGGGGCGACCATCATGGTGTCGGAGCCAATGAAGGCGCCGTCGCCGATGAAGGTCTTGTTCTTGTGGACACCGTCGTAGTTGCAGGTGATTGAGCCGCCGCCAATGTTGACGCCGGCACCCATGGTGGTGTCGCCAATGTAGGAGAGGTGCGGGACCTTGGAGCCCTCGCCCACGGTGGAGTTCTTGAGCTCGACGTGCGTGCCGGCCTTGGCGCCCTTGCAGAAGTGGGTGCCGCCGCGCAGGTAGGCGCGGGGGCCGCAGTTGACGTCGTCGTCGATGGAGGAGTCCACGATGATGGTCTCGTCCACGGTGCAGCCGTTGCCGACCGTGGCGTTCTCGAGGCGGCTGTTCGGGCCGATGGTGCAGTCGCAGCCCACGGAGGTCTTGCCCCAGACAAAGGTCTGGGGGAGAAGCACGCAGTCCTGCCCGATCGTGGCTTCGGGCCCGACCCAGACCTGATCCGGGTCGAGCATGGTGACGCCCCGGGCCATGAGGCCCTCGTTGATGCGGCGCTGCATGATCTTGGTGGCCTGTGCAAGCTGGATGCGGCTGTTGACGCCCAGAAGCTCGGAGTAGTCGTCGCAGTGGACGCATGCAACGGGCTCGCCCATGCCCACGTAGATGCCGACCATGTCGGTCAGGTAGTACTCGCCCTGGACGTTGTCGTTGCCGACCTTGTCGATGTTCTGGCTCAGGCGACGGCCGCAGAAGCAGTAGACGCCCGAATTGCACTCGAGGAGCTTCTCGCGCTGCTCGGGCGTGCAGTCCTTGTGCTCGATGATGCCTTGGACTGCGTCCGACTCGTCGGTCTGGACGCGGCCGTAGCCGGTCACATCGGGCGGGGTCATGGTTAGGACGGTGCAGGCGTTGTGCTCGCTCGTGCTCTTGGCGACGAGCGCCTCGATGGTCTCGGGGCGGACGAGCGGGGAGTCGCCGGAAAGGACGACGACGGGGCCGCCGAACCCGCCCAGGGCGTCGCGCACCACGCGTACCGCGTGGCCGGTGCCCAGACGCTCGGTCTGCTCGACGAACTCGACGTCCTTGTCAGCAGAGAAGTACGAGCGGACTTCGTCGGAGCCGTTGCCGACTACGAGGACGATTCGCTCGATTCCGGCCTTGCGCGCCGAGTTGACTGCCCACCAGGCAAGGGGCTTTCCCAGCATGCGGTGCATTACCTTGGGGTGGCGCGACTTCATGCGCGTTCCCTCGCCAGCTGCGAGGACGATCGCGGTTACAGGCATGTAGAGGCCTCCAGTGTGCGTAAGCGGTTTTGGCGTGCGCCACCCAAACAATCAAGTGGCGTTCACAGCTCTTTAATGATAATCGCCTGAATCGGCGGAACCGCATTTCAGACGGCATGCAGACGATTTACACACAGCCGCTTGGCGTCCTGCCGACGTCTTGGAGGGGCTCTCGATAAGAAAAAAGCCGGCGCCCCATGGGCGCCGGCGAGGGTGCGTTGGCTGGGGTACTAGGATTCGAACCTAGGTTACAGGCACCAAAAACCCGTGTCCTAACCACTGGACGATACCCCAATGCTTCGCAGCGTTGGGGGCCTGGCCACGCCTTGCGCGGCTCGGCCTAGCCACCGCTCACTCAGTTTATCAGAAATCGAAAGCCGAGCATATGGCGTCAAGCAGCATGACCGCGAAGGTCTGGGCGTCGCCCATGGTGAAGGTGCCGTCGTACCCCAGGCCGTGGGGAAGCTCCACGCGGATGACGGGGACCCTGCTGCCGGCAGCGCGGCGGCTCTCGCAGGTGGTGCGCAGGCGCGCCGGAAGGGTGTCAACGTCGTCGGCGGTGAGGTTGGCGAGCTTGCTGCCGTCGGGCAGGGGCTGCGTCGAGAGCAGGATGACGGCGGTGTCGCCCTCGCGCGGGGAATCGACGTTGTCGATTAGGTCAAGTCCGCTCTTGTCGCTGGTGGCCGAGGCAAGGTTCCAGATACGGCCGGCGACGTTGCGCGAGATTGGGTCCTCCGCAGCAATGGAGATCTGGACGTTGTCCAGGACGCTGGCCGCTCGTGCGAAGCCCATGCCGCCCATGGGATGCGGACCTGCGGCGGGCTTGCCCGCCCACACGTGGTGCAGGCGATCGATCGCGTCGAAGGTGTCGGGGAAGGCCATGCCGTCGGCAAGCATGCCCTGGCTCTCCTGGAACTGCTTCACCGCGGCCTCGGTGTGCACGCCAAAGCAGCCGTCTGCGTCACCGCACGAGAAGCCAAGGATGTTGAGCCTCTGCTGCAGCTCGCGCACGTCGTTGCCGTGAAGGTTGGGAAGACGCAGGTAAAGGGTCCTATCGCCCAGCTCGTAGCAGGCGTCGACCAGCTCGGACCACGTCGCGGCGTCGATCTCGGCGCCCAACTGCATTCCGTGGTCGAGTCTGAACTTCGCGACGGCGGAAGCGGTGGAGGGGCCGAAGGCCTTGCTCTCGCGCTCGCTTGCGTCGATGTCATAGCCGAGGGACGCCAGGCGCTCCTGAATGTCCTCAACTGCGGCGCCGCTGGCGCCTTCGCGAATGGGATCCATGTCAATCTCCGATATCCGTTGTCGTTAGGCGCCTAGCCCAGGCGCTCGACAAAAAAGTCTGCCATAGAAATGAGCGTTGCATATGACTTGGGAAAAAAGTCCGCAGAAGCAAGACGGCCCTTGGCATCGTCGACGAGTCGGCGTGCCTCGTCCCTCACGTGCTCGATTGCCCCCGATTGCCTCATGAGCTCGACCGTGCGGGCCAGGTCGCCCTCATCGGTCGTTCCGCTGTCAAGAAGTGCCTGCAGCTCGGCTCGCTCGTCTTCGTCGAGCTGCGCGAGGGCCCAGACGGCCGCGAGCGTGCGCTTGCCCTCGGTAATGTCGCTGCGGAAGTCCTTGCCTTGCGCGGCGGCGTCGCCCACGAGGTTGAGGAGGTCGTCCTGAAGCTGGAAGGCCAGGCCGCAGCTCATGCCGAACTCGCGCAGCGCCCCCACCTGGCGCTCGCTCGCCCCGCCACAGATGGCGCCTGCGGCCAGCGGCACGGCGGCCGAGTAGTAGGCCGTCTTGTGCGCCGCCATGTACAGGTAGTCGTCGGGCGTGATGTTCCAGCGACCGTCGCGGACCCAGCCCAGGTCGAGCGCCTGGCCCTCGATTGTCCGCTCCTCAAGGGCAGTGAGCTCGCGCAGCAGGCGGAGCTTGGTCTCGGCACCCAGGGTCGCATCGTCCAGAACGACGCGCGAGGCGTTCACGAGCGCGAGGTCGCCAATGTTGATGGCGACGCCCACGCCCTCGGTCACGTGGACGCAGGGCTCGCCGCGACGCAGCTCGCCCTTGTCCGCGATGTCGTCGTGAATCAGCGCGGCGCTCTGGAAGTTCTCGACGGCGCAGGCGAACGAGAGGGCGCGCGCGGGGTCGGCCCCGACGGCCTCGGCGCCCAGCATGCACAGTGCCGGGCGCGTGCGCTTGCCTCCGGAGGAGGTGAAGCGCGAGAGGGGGTCGTAGAGGTAGCGGCTCAGGTCGAGGCGGATCCCGTCACCGGGCTCGCCCGCCTTGCCGGCGTTTGGCTGCGTTCGCCTGAGCGCGTCCTCTATTGCCTGGTGCCTCTCGGCGAGGTAGGCGACGAAGCCCTGGGCGCCCATGTGCTTCTCGGCTGCATGGACGCCCAGGGGAGCCTCGCTGCTCTGGGCTTCGTTGTTGGGCACGGGCTCTTACTCCTCGTAGCCGTTGGGGTTCTTGAGCTGCCAGTTCCAGGAGTCGCGGCACATCTCGTCGATGCCGTACTGTGCCTCCCAGCCCATCTCGCGTTTGGCCTTGCTGCAGTCCGCGTAGTTCGCAGTCACGTCGCCGGCGCGGCGCGGGTCGATCTGGTAGGGAAGCTCCTTGCCGCAGGCCTTGCTGAAGGCCTTGACGATCTCGAGGACGCTGGTGCCCTTGCCGGTTCCCAGGTTGAAGATCTCGACTCCCTCGCGGCCGTTCATCCAGCTCAGTGCGGCGACGTGGCCGGAGGCGAGGTCCATCACGTGGATGTAGTCGCGCACGCCCGTTCCGTCGGGGGTGTCGTAGTCGTCGCCGAAGACGTGGACGCACTCGCGCTTGCCCACGGCCACCTGCGCGACGTAGGGGAGCAGGTTGTTGGGGATGCCCTTGGGGTCCTCGCCCATGAGTCCCGAGGGGTGAGCTCCGATGGGGTTGAAGTAGCGAAGGAGGACGACGTTCCACTCGGGGTCGGCGACGACCAGGTCGCTCAGGATCTGCTCGATCATCCACTTGGTCCAGCCATAGGGGTTGGTGGCCGGCTTCTTGGGGGACTCCTCGGTCAGGGGCAGGCTGTCGGGGTCGCCGTAGACGGTCGCGGAGCTGCTGAAGATGATCGACTTGCAGCCGTGCTCGCGCATGACGTCCAGCAAGACGAGGGTGTTGCCCAGGTTGTTGCTGTAGTACTCGATGGGCTTGGTGACGGACTCGCCGACGGCCTTGAAGCCGGCAAAGTGGATGACGCGGTCTATCTGGTTGTCGTCGAACACGCACTCCATGGCAGCGCGGTCGTTCACGTCAGCGCGGTAGAACGAGAGGTTCCTCGCATGCTCCTCGCCGACGATGGTGTCGATGCGGTCGAGGACCTTCTCGCTCGCGTTGGACAGGTCGTCTACGATGACGACCTGGTAGTCGTTTTGGAGTAGCTCGACTACCGTGTGGCTGCCGATGAACCCGGCGCCGCCGGTAACGAGGACGGTTGTGTCTTTGGGATCCTTGGTCTCACTCATGGGTGTCCTTTCAGGATGTCGTTGTCCGGCCTGCGCCGCCGCGCATGCCGTGGTGCGTTCGAGACGCAACGGGAAGAAGTATACGGTTGCGGCGTGTGCGCGGTATGGATGGCAAGCTCGCGGAAAAGGCTAGGCAACGTGACTGACCATGTTTCCAAGGCGAGAAGCGCCTCCGCCCTAGGCCGCGGCACCCTCGCCCCGTGAGGCCAGGACGAGCTTGGAGCTGCCACCGCACATCTTGCCGTGGGCGGCGTTGAGCGCGTCGAGCACTGGCATGAGCGCGTCGAAGTCGGAGGGCGCGTCGGTGAGGACCGCGACGGCGTAGTCGCCGCAATCCGAGAACACGATGCCGTTGTCGGCGGTCGCCGTGGAGGCAAGCCCCTCGTTGGCGGGGTACCAGCCGGGCTTGGACCAGACGGTGTAGCGGTCGCGCAGCAGCCCTCCCCAGGCGGAGTGGTTGGACTGCGCAAGGCATGAGGTCAGAAGGTCAGAGCCCGCCTCGCCGGACGTTCCGAAGCGGTATATCTCCTTCCAGCAGCCCAGCATTCCGTTGGCGCTCATGTGTGGGTAGTTGTAGGTGTAGGCCTCGCGCGCGGACTCGGGGGCGTAGCTCGAGAGCCAGTTGCCCCAGGTACGGTAGCCGTAGGTCTTCAGCAGGCTGCGGAAGGCGTCGTTGTCAGAGTTGACGATGCAGCTCTGTATGGTCTCCCCGCTGGTGCTTGCGGCGCTGCCCCCGGTGGTCTCGAGCACGGCCGTGCAGTAGAGCGCCTTGCAGCTGCTCGCGGGATAGAACAGCTTGTCTGCCTGGTAGCTGATGGACCTGCCGGTCGAAAGGTCGACCAAGGCGAAGCCCATGTCGTAGCCGCTCGCGCGAAACGTCGCGACGGCGGACTCGAGGTTCTGATAGGTCGGTGTGTCGACGAATCCCTCGGGCGCGCAGGACGTGATGCCCGCGTCGCTGGTGACGGTGGCCATCGATGCCGCGGCGCCCGTCTCGAGCGGGGTCTTGTCCTCCCCGTCGGCTGCGGCCGGGTTCTCCTTGGGGTCTGCGGCGCCCTTGTCGACCTCGGCGCCTGCGTCCTTCTCGCCCGCCTGCTCCTCTGCGGCGGGTTGGGCGCTTGCGGTCTTTTGGCGGGAAAGGAGCGAGAACAGCGCCTCGCGCGTTGCCGGCGCCGCGAGCGCGCAGACGGCAGCCAGGACAAGCGCTGCCGCCACCGCCTTCGGACGGTTATGCCGTTCGCAAGACGTGCTCTCGCCTGCATTCGCGGGGTCGGTCTTCTGGTTGCGCGCGTGTTTGCCTGACACTTTCGTCCTCGTCTCTGGATGGGGCCGCCTGCCGAATCGAGTATAGCCGCCCTGCGGTCTGCTTGTTTGTTGTCGGGGCAGGGCGACGCCGCGCGGCGCCTCCTTGCGTGAGGTACTCTGGGCTGGAACGAAAACGAGCCGCGACGGTGCCGTCGCACGTCAAAGGGGCGCGCGGCCACCGTCCGAGGCGCCCGGATTCGGATATGAATGATGGATGAGCGCCCCGCATCAGCCCTGCCCATGAAGCTCCTCTCGCCCGCGGGCGGCCCCGAGCAGCTTCGCCAGGCCATTCACTTTGGTGCGGACGAGGTCTACCTTGCGGGCAGCCGCTGGGGCATGCGCGCGCGCAGCAAGAACTTCGACCGCGACCAACTGGTGGCGGCGGTGCGGGAGGCCCATGCGGCGGGCGTGAGCGTGCACCTGACCCTCAACACGATTATGGGCGACGAGGACATCGACGCGCTGCCCGAGTACCTGCACTTTATCGACGAGATAGGTGTCGACGCGGCGATCGCGGCGGACCTAGGGGCCATCTCGCTCCTGCGCGAGCACGCCCCCCACGTCGAGATCCACGCCTCGACGCAGACCTCCATCATGAACGCGCGTGCCGCAGAGGAGTATGCGCGCCTGGGTGCCCGTCGCCTGGTGCTCGCCCGCGAGATGAGCGTCGAGGACGTCGCCCGCCTGCGCGAGCGCCTCTCGCCCGAGCTCGAGATCGAGGTGTTTGCCCACGGCTCGATGTGCATGGCCCTCTCGGGGCGCTGTCTCCTTTCGAGCGAGCTCGTGGGGCGCGAGCGCGGCGCGAACGTGGGCGCCTGCACACAGCCCTGCCGATGGGGCTGGGCGCTGGTCGAGGAGTCCCAGCCGGACGTGCGCCGCATGCCCGTCGAATACGACGGGTCTTGGAGCTACATCCTCAGTTCGAACGACCTCTGCATGCTCGACCACCTGGGCGACCTTGCCCAAGCCGGCGTCTCGGCCATCAAGATCGAGGGTCGTGCCAAGGGCGCCTACTACACGGCTTGCGTAACCAACGCCTACCGTCACGTTCTGGATGGCGAGCCCGCCTCCGCCTGGATGGGCGAGCTGGACGCCGTGAGCCACCGTCCGTACTCCACGGGCTTCTTCTACGGCAATCCCACGCAGAACCCGGGGCGCGTGGAGTACGCGCGCGACAGGCTCATGGTTGCCACGGTCGAGAAGTGCGCCCCCCTTGGCGGCGGCAGGGGCTACTCCTGTGAGGTCAGGTGCCGCAACAGGGCAGCCTTCGGCTCCATCCTGCAGGTGCTTTCCGCAACGGAGCCTATCAGGGAGTGCTCCCTGGAGGCCGCTGACCATTGGGACGAGGCGACCGGCTCGTGGGAGCCCGTGTCACAGATGAACCGGGCAATGGACCTCTATCGCGTCGAGCTGCCCTTTGCGGTCGAGCCGCTGGACATACTCTGCCTCAAGTCCGAGTAGGGGCTTCGGCCTGCGTGCCGGGGTGTCCCGGGGCTACATCATGCAGGAAGGGCCGTTCTGCCCGCGGTCGTTGCCGCTGAGCACGTAGCTCGTGCTGGCCTTGCGCATGTTGAGCTCGCGCAGCTCGCACTCGCCCTCGATGTAGGGAAGATAGAACTTGTCGACGGAAGCGGCCTGCGTGCTGGCCCCGTCGCACTCGTCGCCCCACGAGAGGGCCTCCTGCACGATGGCGATGCGCTCTTCTCGCGTGGTGTCCTTGATGAGCTTGCTCTTGTGCATGATTCTCCTTCACTACGATTTTGGTTGCTGGGTCGCGTGTCCCTGGTGTGGCGCTATGCCGCGCGGCGCTCGGTAAGGGCGCGCACGGCAGCCTCCTGCTCAAGCATTCCCCTGCGCAGCATGCCCGCGAGCTCATTTCGGGCGTGCGTGGCCCGTCCCGTGCCGCCGGAACGAGCGGGCAGTTTCAGGTTGACGGCGACGATGCCCGCGGACACGAGCGCGAGGGCAAGGCCCGCGCGCACGGGGTCGATGCTGGCCCTCTCGCCCAGGATGAGGGCGGAGAGTCCGGCGCCGAAGACCGGGTTCATGAAGCCGAAGACCGTGACGCGCGAGACGGGGTTTGCCGAAAGCAGCATCGACCAGAGCGAGTAGGCCGCCGCCGAGATGAACCCCATGTAGACCAGAAGTGCGATGGCCTCGGGGCCGCAGGGGCTCAGGGTTCCGCCCGCGAAGGCCCCCGCGAGCGTGAGTGCCAGGCCGCCTACAAGGAACTGCCAGCCGCTCAGGAGAACCGGGTCGTGGTCCTTGGAGAGGCCCTGGATCAGGCAGGACGAGGTGGCCGCCGCGAATGTCGAGAAGAACACGAGCCCCTCTCCTCCGAGCGAGAGCGTGAACGTGCCACCGGCCTTGACGTTGACCAGGGCGACTCCCGCGAAGCCCACCAGGCAGCCGATGACCTTACGTGGGGTCAGGCGCTCCTGCCTGAAGACGACCGCTGCGAGGATGATGGCCAAAAAGGTGCTGCTGGCCTCTATGATCGAGCTCGACGTGCCGCTCGCGTGCGAGAGGCCGGGGTAGAAGAGCCCGTACTGAAGGATGGTTTGGAACAGCGACAGGCGCGCGATTGCGCTCCAGTCGCGCTTTTTGGGGACGAGTGCCCGTCCGCGTGCGACGCTCATGGCGGCTATCACCATCGTGCCCGCAAGAACGAAGCGCACGCCGGCAAACAGCAGCTGAGATGCCGTGTCCTGCCGGGCGATCGCGAACAGGCCATTGCCGACCTTGGTGCAGGGGAAGGCCGAGCCCCACAGGAAACAGCTGCAGAGCGCAAACAGGAGCACGCCGTGCGTGCTTGAAAGGAATGCGCTGTCGTTCGTTTTCGTGCTGCCGCGGAGGCCGTCGTTCGACGCCATTGGCCGCTCCCCTCGGGCCGATTGCCCTTTTGATTTGCTAGTTACGATTGACTACCTTTGCACTCTTGGGTTTCGAGGGCGATGCCGTTGGCCCTCCGCCCACGAAAACTTAACGCCCGCGTGCCGCTGTCTTTGTTCGGGGCGCGCCGCAGCGTGGGAAAATGGAAAGAATCCGGCCCGCCAGTGGGTCGGGGCGGTGTAGTCTGCAGCAACCCGAGGGGGCATCATGAACTACGACATCAAGGGCGGGGCCTTTCCCGTCGTGCTCTGCAACCTGGCCGACGGCGAGAAGATGATCACCGAAAAGGGCTCCATGGTCTGGATGACGCCCAACATGGAGATGACAACCGTCGGAGGCGGCATCGGCAAGATGTTTGGCAAGGCCTTTTCGGGCGAGAGCATGTTCCAGAACATCTACACCGCTCATGGTGCCGGCATGATCGCCTTTGGCTCGAGCTTCCCCGGAAGAATCGTTCCCATTCAGCTCAGCGGCAACTCCTTTGTCTTGCAGAAGAGCGCGTTTCTGGCGGCCGAGCCGGGCGTGAAGCTCGACATCTTCTTCAACAAGAAGGTTGGCGCCGGCATATTTGGCGGCGAGGGATTCATCATGCAGAAGGTCTCGGGCACGGGCATCGCCTTCGCCGAGATCGACGGTGACCTGATCGAGTACCAGCTCGAGGCGGGCCAGCAGATGGTGGTCGACACCGGCTACGTCGCCGGCTTCGAGTCGACGGTCTCGATTGACATCCAGCAGGTGGCCGGCCTCAAGAACAAGATGCTGGGCGGCGAGGGCTTCTTCAACACCGTCCTCACGGGTCCTGGCCGCATCTGGCTGCAGACGATGCCCATCAGCGGCGTCGCCAACGCCATCAGGCCGTTCATCCCGTCCAGCTAGCGCGCAACGACCAAGGGCGCACGAGCGTTGCAAAAGGAAGAAGGGCGCCGGTACGCCGACGCCCTTCTCGCCATCTAGCTAAATCGACCGAGTTGCGCGTACCCTATGCGAAGTAGGAGACGCCGCCCTCGAAGAGCTCCTGGTACTTGTTGCCGGGAACGTTGCTGTAGAGGCCGTTGCCGGAGCGCTCGGTGTGTCCCATCTTGCCGAAGACGCGGCCGTCGGGGCTGGTGATGCCCTCGATGGCGAGCACGGAACCGTTGGGGTTCACGCTGAGGTCCATGGAGGGGACGCCGCCCTCGTCGACGTACTGCGTGGCGATCTGGCCCGTCTCGCGCATCTTCTTGAGCAGCTCGTCGGATGCCACGAAGCGACCCTCGCCATGGCTGATCGCGATGGTGTGGACGTCTCCCACGCTGCACTTCGAAAGCCAGGGGGAGGCGTTGCTCGCGACGCGGGTGCGCACCAGGCGGCTCTGGTGACGGCCGATGGTGTTGAAGGTCAGCGTCGGGCAGGTCTCGTCCATCGGGCGGATGTCACCGTAGGGGACGAGGCCCAGCTTGACGAGCGCCTGGAAGCCGTTGCAGATTCCCAGCATCAAACCGTCGCGCTTCTGCAGGAGGTCACGCACCGCCTCGGTGACGGCGGGCGAGCGGAAGAACGCCGTGATGAACTTTGCAGAGCCGTCGGGCTCGTCGCCACCCGAGAAGCCGCCGGGGATCATGATGATCTGGCTCTTGGCGACCTCCTCGACGAAGGCCTTGGTGCTCTCGGCGACGGCATTGGGCGTCAGGTTGTTGATGACGAAGGTCTTTGCCTCGGCGCCCACGCGCTCGAAGGCGGCGGCGGAGTCGTACTCGCAGTTGTTGCCGGGGAAGACCGGAATGACCACGCGGGGCTTGGGAATCTTTACCAGCGGAGAAATGCGCTGGACTCCCTTGGCGGCAACGTCGAAGTCGATGGTCTCGACCTTCTCGCCGGCGCCGCGGTAGGGGAAGACGCCCTCGATGCCCTGCTCCCAGGCCTCCTGCAGCTTGCCGAGGTCAAGCACTTCTCCCTTGGCCCACATCTTGAACTCTGCAGAGGTGCCACCCAGGTCCACGACGTCGAAGTCGGCAGACCCCTTAGGCATGTACGTGCAGTCGGTGGTCTCGATCACGAAGCTGCCGTAGGCGAGCTTGAAGAGCTCGTCGACGTCGAACTCGTTGGTCAGGCCGAAGCCGATCTGGTTGCCCACGGACATCTTGAACAGCGACTCGGCGAGGCAGCCATAGCCCGGCGTTGAGACCGCGAGTGCGTCGTGGTCGCCAATGCGCTGCTCGACGAAGTCGAGGACCTTGAGGAAGGAGTCTGCCTCAGGGGTGATGCCGTCGGCAAGGTAGTGGGGCTTGACCAGCCAGAGCTTGCTGTCCTTGTGCTTGAACTCGGGTGAGGTGATGCGGTCCAGCTTGCCCACGGCCGTCGCGAAGGAGACCAGGGTTGGCGGGACGTCGAGGTCCTCGAACGAGCCGGACATGGAGTCCTTGCCGCCGATGGAGCCGATGCCCAGGTCGAGCTGGGCTATGAGTGCACCCAGGACGGCGGCCGCGGGCTTGCCCCAGCGCTCGGGCTCCTGGCGCAGCTTCTCGAAGTACTCCTGGAAGGTCAGGTAGGCATTCTTGTGCTCGAGGCCGGCCGCGACGAGCTTGGCGACGGACTCGACGACGGAGAGGTAGGCGCCCGTGAACTGGTTGGCGCTCATGAGGTACGGGTTGAAGCCCCAGGCCATGCCGGAGACCGTGGTGGTCTCGCCGAACACGGGGAGCTTGGCGACCATGGCCATGCTGGGGGTCAGCTGCTTCCTGCCGCCGAAGGGCATCAGGACGGTCGCGGCGCCGATGGTGGAGTCGAAGCGCTCGGAGAGGCCCTTGTTGGAGGCGACGTTGAGGTCGCGGACGAGGGAGGCCATCTTCTGTTCGAGCGTGTCGCCGGGCCATTCGGGAGCGTAGCTGCCCTGTGCCGCGATGTGGACGTCCTGGTGCTTGGAGGCGCCGTTGGAGTCCAGGAACTCGCGGCTGACGTCACAGATGGTCTTGCCCTCCCAGACCATCTTGAGGCGAGGCTCCTTGGTGACCTCTGCGACGACGGTCGCCTCGAGGTTCTCCTCCTTGGCATAGCCCATGAACTCCGCGACGTCCTTGGGGTCGAGGGCGACGGCCATGCGCTCCTGGGACTCGCTGATGGCGAGCTCGGTGCCGTCGAGGCCCTCGTACTTCTTGGGAACCTTGTTCAGGTCGATGAAGAGGCCGTCGGCCAGCTCACCGATGGCGACCGAGACGCCGCCCGCGCCGAAGTCGTTGCAGCGCTTGATGAGCTTGCAGGCGTCCTCTCGGCGGAACAGGCGCTGGAGCTTGCGCTCGGTCGGGGCGTTGCCCTTCTGGACCTCGGCGCCGTCCTTCTCGAGGGATTCGACGTTGTGTGCCTTGGAGGAGCCGGTTGCGCCGCCGATGCCGTCACGGCCGGTGCGACCGCCAAGCAGGACGATCTGGTCGCCGGGCTTGGGGCACTCGCGACGTACGTGGCTTGCGGGGGTGGCGCCCACGACGGCGCCGATCTCCATGCGCTTGGCGATGTAGCCGGGGTGGTAGAGCTCACTCACCTGTCCGGTCGCCAGGCCGATCTGGTTGCCATAGCTCGAGTAGCCCGCGGCTGCGGTGCGGACGAGCTTGCGCTGGGGTAGCTTGCCCTCCATCGTCTCGCTGACGGGAACGGTGGGGTCGGCGGCACCGGTTACGCGCATGGCCTGGTAGACGTAGGAGCGGCCGGACAGCGGGTCGCGGATTGCGCCGCCGATGCAGGTTGCCGCGCCGCCGAAGGGTTCGATCTCGGTGGGGTGGTTGTGGGTCTCGTTCTTGAAGAGGAAGAGCCAGTCCTGGTCCTCGCCGTTGACGTCGACCTTGACCTTGACGGTGCAGGCGTTGATCTCCTCGGACTCGTCGAGGTTCTTGAGGATTCCCTCCTTCTTGAGGTACTTGGCGCCGATGGTGCCCATGTCCATCAGGGTGACGGGCTTCTTGCCGCGACGCAGTGCCTTGCGCACCTTGAGGTAGCGCTCGAAGGCCTGCTTGACGACCTCGTCGTCAATCGTGACGTTCTCGAGCTCGGTGCCGAAGGTGGTGTGACGGCAGTGGTCGGACCAGTACGTGTCGATCATCTTGATCTCGGTGATGGTCGGGTCGCGCTTCTCGCTCTTGAAGTAGTCCTTGCAGAACTGGATGTCTGCCAGGTCCATGGCAAGACCGCGTTCTTCTATGAAGGCAGCCAGCTGCTTCTTGGTCATCTTTCGGAAGCCGTCGAGTGTTTCGACCATGCCTGGCTTGGGGTAGTTGACCTTGAGGGTCTTGCGCACTTCGAGCGAGGCCTCGCGCGCCTCGACGGGGTTGATGACGTAGCGCTTGATGGTCTCGACGTCGGCGGAGGAGAGCTCGCCTTGCAGGTAGTAGAGCTTTGCGGAGGCAACCACGGGGCGTTCGCCCTGGCTGATCAGCTGGATGCACTCGCTTGCGGAGTCTGCGCGCTGGTCAAACTGGCCGGGGAGGAACTCCACGGCGAAAACCTCGACCCCCTTGGCGGCCTTGGGCATGCTGGTGGTTGCCGTGTCGGACTGCGGTTCGCTAAAGACGGTGGGGATGCACTGCTCGAAGAGCTTCTTGGTGATGCCTTCCACGTCGTAGCGGTTGACGACGCGAAGTCCCTCGAGGCCCTTGATGCCCAGTGTGTGGCGCAGCTCGTGGCGCAGCTGCTGCGCCTCGACGTCAAACCCCGGCTTCTTCTCGACGTACACGCGTGAGACCATTGTTCACTACCCTTTCCCATGAGAGCTCGGTGGTCGTACTTGTGGCGTCGTGCGCGTCGGCGCACGCCGTTTTTTATGATACGGCGAACCTCTGGCTATCGGTGCTTTTGCTGTGCAATTCACTTACAGACTGAAATAAATCTCATTCATTATCTTCACGATTGCGACCCTCTTGGGACGGGGCGCTTTGGAGGGGGGGTTAATGTCCGGCGTGCTTGATAGAATCGTCTGGACACATGAGGCTGCGCTTCGCGCGCGGCGAGGGAGGTGACGTCCGTGCGGCTGCTGCACATTGCGGACCTTCACATAGGCAAGCGCGTCTGCGAGTATTCGATGCTCGAGGACCAGCGCTACGTTCTGCGGGGACTGCTCGACCTGCTTAAGCGGGAGGAGTCGGTGGGGCGAGGGATTGACGCCCTCCTCGTTGCGGGTGATCTGTATGACAAGGCCCAGCCCAGCGCCGAGGCGGTCCAGCTGATGAGCGAGTTCCTCTCGGGCGTTGCGTCGGCCGGGGTGCCGGCCATCGTCATTCCCGGGAACCATGACTCTGCGGAACGCGTGTCCTATGCGGGGGACTTCCTCGCGCAGCAGAACGTCTACGTATCGGGAGCGTATCGCGGGAACGTTGAGCCCGTCGTGCTGAATGACGAGTTCGGCCCCGTCAGCATCTGGCCCATCCCCTTCGTCCGCCCGGCCGACGTGCGCGCGGTCCTGCCGGAGGCCAAGATCGAGAGCTACGACGACGCACTCCGTGCGCTTGTGGAGTCGCTTCCCGTGGACCCCTCGCGGCGCAACGTCGCCGTGACCCATCAGTTCGTGACGGCAACGGGGTCCGCCGTAGACAGGAGCGACTCAGAGGTGTCCGTGGGCGGACTCGACAACGTTGACGTCGACGTGTTCGACGCGTTCGACTACGTTGCGGTTGGGCACGTGCATCGTCCCCAGCGCATAGGCCGCGAGGCCGCGCGCTATGCCGGCTCGCTGCTCAAGTACTCGCTCTCCGAGGCGGACTACGACAAGTCGGCCGTCTTGGTGACCATGGGCGCCAAGGGAGAAGAGCCTGGCATCGAGCTTGTGCCCCTGAAGCCCCTGCATGACCTCCGACGCATAAAGGGCCCCTTGAATGAGCTCGTGTCCGACCGGGTGGTCACCGCGGCCGATTCGCAGGACTACCTGCACGTCGTTCTTACCGACGAGCATCCTGTCGCCAACGCCATGGCCCGCCTGCGCGAGGCCTATCCCAACGTCATGAACATCGAATACGACAATGCCCGCACACGCGCCGCTGGCGTGGCCGCAGATGCTGCCGCCCCGGATGACAACCTCGATCCGTTCGAGCTCTTTTGCGACTTCTACAAGTCTCAGAACGGTGAGGGGCTCTCGGAGCTCCAGCGCAAGGTCGTGACAGATGAGCTTCAGTCTGCGGGGGTGATGTAGCATGCGTCCCACCCTGCTGACCATGAGCGCCTTCGGCCCCTATGCAAAGAAGACCGCAATCGACTTCGCGAGTCTTGGCAGCGATGGTCTGTACCTCATCTGCGGCGACACCGGCGCCGGCAAGACTACGATCTTCGACGCCATTGCCTTTGCCCTGTACGGAGAGGCCACGGGCTCGTACCGGAAGACCGACTCACTCCGAAGCGACTTTGCGGATGGTGCAACGCCCACCTACGTTGAGCTCGAGTTCTTTCATCGGGGGAAGCGCTACCGGGTTCGTCGCAACCCGCAGTACGAGCGTCCGGCCAAGCGGGGGAGCGGAATTGCCACCGAGCACGCGAACGCGGAGCTCGAGGAGCTCGACAATCCCGAGGCAAAGGTCCTGACGCGCGTGACCGACGTCAACAACAAGGTCGGTGAGCTGCTGGGAATCGACCGCGCGCAGTTCTCCCAGATCGTCATGATCGCCCAGGGGGACTTCCGCAAGCTGCTGGCGGCGGGTACCTCGGAGCGCGGAGAAATCCTGCGCAAGCTGTTCGGAACCGAGCCCTACCAGCGCTTCGCATACGCCCTAGACGACCGGCGCAAGAGGCTTCGTGGGGAAAACGGCGAGGTGAACAACCAAATCAAGGGGGCATGCTCGGCCGTCAGGGTCGGTGGCTCCGAGGACCGGGCCCAGAGGCTCGAGGCGCTGAGCGAGTCTGCCGCGCCCAATGCGGAGGCCCTCCTGGGCCTTATCGAGGAACAGACGAAAGCCGACGCTCCCGTGCTGGAGCGCCTTCGCGCGGAGGGGAAAGAGCTCGACGGCCAGCGCTCCGCCTTGTCAACCCTGCTTGATCGCGCCCGTCGCGCGGAGGGGCTGGAGAGGAAGGTCGAGGAGATAAGGGGGCAGCTCGGCCCCGCCGGCGAGGCGGTGGAGAACCGCACGAGGGAGCTTGCTGCCTGGCAGGAGTGCTCGGGAAAGGCCAGGGAGTTTACGGAAGCCGCCGCGCGGCTGCGCGACCAGCTCGTCCGCTATGACGAGCTCGATCGCGAACGCGCGAAGGAGGCAGAACTGCGCAAGGGCCTCGAGACCGCTGACGCCGTCCTTGGGGGCGTGCAGAAGGATCTCGACTTGGTTTGCCGGGACCTCGAGAAGATGAAGGCGCGCAGAGGGGACCTCGAGGAGGCCCCGCAGAACCTGGTTAGGGCGGAGGCCGTTCGCGGCAACGCCCAACGCAAGATGAGCGATGCCCAGAAGGTCCTCGAGTCCTGCAACGAGCTTGCGCGTCGCGAGGGCGAGCTTGAACAGCTTGGAGACAAGGCGAAAAATGCCGCTGACGAGCTGCTCACTGGCGAGGTCGCCCTGGGCGAGGCCGCCAAGGCGGTTGAGGCGCTCGAGGTGCGTCGCAAGGAGCTTTCGGATGCGCCGGCCTTGGCCGCCAAGTGCAAAGCGACCGTCGACGACCTCGAAAAGCGGAAGGTTGCCGTGGAGGAAGATCGCGACGAGCTCAGACGCCGTGCCGTCATGGCAGTGGAAGCGGGGAAGTCGGCTGAGCTGGCCAAGGGGGCCTACGTCGTTGCCGTGCGTGAGTACCATGAGGCAAGCTCGAGGGTGGCTGACCTCGAGGGGGCGCTTCTCGATGCACGGGCAGGCATCCTTGCCCGCGACCTGAGCGAGGGAAGCCCCTGTCCGGTCTGTGGCTCAACGTCGCATCCTCACCCCGCCCAACTTGGGGAGTTTGCTCCAACGGAGGCCGACGTGCGGTCTGCACGGGAGGCCTCGAGCGAGAGCCGCGACAGGATGGATGAGGCCTCCAGGCGCTCGGGAGAGGCGAAGGCAAGGCGTGAGTCCGCAGAGAACGAGCTCAAGGCGCTGGTCGAGCGCGTAGGAACTCTCGACGTCGTGGAAAGCCGCTTGGAGCAGCTGAGCAAAGACCTCGAAAAGGCCAAGAGGGACTTGAGCGGTTCCGAGGAGCGTGCCAAGGAACTTGCGCAGGCGGAACGCGACCTGTCCTCTGCGCGAGACGCTTCAGACGCGGCGGCCGCCTGCCTGGAGGAGTTGCGCAAGGCGAGTGCCGCGGCGTCCAATGAGCTGGCGGCCGCGTCCGCCTCTTGCGAGGAGTTCAGGGCGAGTCTCAACCTTCCGGACGTCAGCCGTGCTCGCGAGCAGGCGGACACCGCGAAATGGGAGCTGGAGCAAGCCGGGAGGGATGTCGACTCCGCCCGCGCCCGCGTCAACGAGCTCGACGACCTGTCCAAGAAGATGGCGGATTTGGAGTCCCGGAAAGCTCAGCTTGAGGGCAGACATAAGAGGGCCGCATCGGAGCAGGCGGGGGCGCGCGAAGCGTTGAGCGCGTCCTCGGCCAAGGTCAAGACCCTTGCCGATGGCCTTGAGTTTGAGAGTGGCGTCGCCGCCAAGGCCGAGGCGGACCGCCTCGAGGGGCGGGGACTCCGCATCACGGAAGGCATTGAGGCAGCGCGCAAGGCTCTTGTGGATGCCGAGTCCGGTAGGGACAAACTTTTGGAGAGGGCGAAGACTCTGTCCGGACAGATAGATGAACTGCGCAAATCGGATGGTCAATCCGTTGAAGAGGTCACTTCGAAGCTGGATGAAGTCGGCGCCCGGCATAGTGAGGTTGAGGATGCCATAACGAGCCTGACCGCGCGGGCTGCGGCAAACGCCAGCGCAAAAGAGGCACTGGAGGCGCTGAGGGAGCGAGCGCGAAAGATTGCCGACCAATATGGCGAGATAGAAACGCTCGCCAAGACTGCGACGGGGCAACTGAGCGGCAAGGAGCGCCTGAGCTTCGAGACGTATCTTCAGGCACGCTGGTTCGATCGCGTCATAGCGGCAGCCAACGGGCGCTTCTCGGTTATGACCAACGGTCGTTTCGAGCTGGAACGTCAGAAGGGGCAGCGGAGCGGCTCGGCCCAATCAGGTCTCGGCCTGGACGTGCGTGATACGTTTACGGGCAAACCCCGCCCGGCTTCCTCGCTTTCGGGCGGAGAATCGTTCAAGGCGTCCCTGGCGCTGGCACTTGGACTGTCTGACGTGGTGCAGGCGGCTGCGGGCGGAATCCAGCTGGACGCCATGTTCGTGGACGAGGGCTTCGGCACGTTGGACGAGGAGTCCCTGGCCCTCGCCGTCAGGACGCTGACGGAGCTGTCTGGCCCTGACAAATTGGTCGGAATCATCAGCCACGTCGAGGAGCTTCGTTCGTCGATTGATCGCAAGATCGTCGTCGAGGCGGGTCGCGAGGGGTCGAAGGTCCGCATTGAGGGCGTCGCTGGCTGAGTTCGGTGCGCGCAGAGTGCTCCTTCTTGTGGCTAGAGCGTCCCGGCGAACAGAATCGCCGCAATGCAAGCCACGCACGTTGCGACGGCGGCCCAGTCGCGTGGACGCATGTGCGCGGGGTGCCAGTGACTGCGCCCCTCTCCGCCGGCGTAGCACCGTGCGTCAAGCGCTCTCGCAAGGTCGTTGGCGTGACGGACGGAGCTTGCGAAAAGCGCGACCAGGATGGCGGCTATGGCATGGCAACGGTGGAGGGGCGATCCCTCTCCCAGAGCTCCGCCGCGGGTCCTCTGGGCATCGGCGATGGCTTGCGCTTCGTCTGCGATGGTCGGTATAAAGCGGAGCATGAGCGAGAAGACCATGGCAATCTCATGGGCGGGCAATCCCAGTCGCGCGAGGGGCGAGAGGGCCGCGTCGAAGGCGTCGGTCAGCTGGGTGGGCGTGGTCGTGAGCATCATGAGCGCGCCCATGAGGATGGCAATCGCCAAACGCAGCGAGTAGAGTACGGCAGACCAGGCGCCTTCGGCGCCTATGAGGAGCGGGCCGCAAGCGAACAGGGTCTCTCCGTCCCTGACGAGAAACAGGTTGAAGAGACCCAACAGCACAAGAATGGTGACGAGCGGGCGAATCGACTCCAGAACCTTTGTCACGGGGATGCGCGTCGCGGCGACGAGTGCGAGGGCGAGGGCGACCCCAAGCGCCAGCTGAAGCGGCGTGCGGATGAGGAACGTTGACGCCATCGCCACAAGGGCGCAGCCAACCTTCGCACGCGGGTCAAGCCTGTGAATGGGAGACTCTGCCGGATAGTATTGTCCGATGCTCAGCCGAAGTGCCATCTCACTCCTTTCCTCTGTCGCGTGGGGATGAAGAGGCCGCGGGGTCGAGCTGATGGGCAATCGCCCGCGCGAGGTCGTTGAGGTTCAGGGGGTCTTGCCCCAGGTCCAGTCCCGACGCGGCGAGCTCCTGCGCCCAGGCAAGGGATTGGGGCAGGCCGAGCCCGCGCTCGTGAAGCGTCTGACCGGTCCGGGCGTTGAAGACCTCGTGAGGCGTGCCTTGTGCGACTACGGATCCCTGGTCGAGAACGATGACCTGCTGCTGGAGCGCGGCGTCTTCCATCGAGTGGGTGACCTGCACCACCGTCACGCCCAGGGAGTGTATTTTCCCGAGGATCGATCGAATCGCCTGTCGGCCGCGTGGGTCGAGCCCCGCCATCGGCTCGTCCAGAATCAGGAGGCGGGGGCGCATGGCGAGCACGCCCGCAATTGCGCAGAGGCGCTGCTGGCCTCCGGACAGATCGAACGGAGAGGCGCTCTCTTGGTCGGCAAGTCCCACAAGATCGAGGGCGCTGACGCAGCGGTGCCCGACCTCTTCGACGGAAAGCCCAAGGTTGGTTGGGCCGAAGGCGACGTCCTCCCAAACGGTTTCTGCAAACAGCTGGCGCTCGGGATGCTGCATGACGTAGCCGACCTGCCCGTGCAGCATGCGGCGCTCACGCCTCTTGCTCACGTCGAAGCCGTTGACCTCAAGGCGGCCCGCATCCGGCTTCTCGAGCGCGCAGATCAGGCGCAGGAGCGTGGACTTGCCTGAGCCGGTCTGGCCAATCAGGGCGCAGCTCGTTCCTGGCGCAATCTCAAACGACGCTCCCCCAACCGCCTGCCTGCCGTTCGTTCCCGCATAGGAATACGAGACGCCCGATGCGCTGATGCGGCCCTCTGTCGCATGTGGCGACTGCGAGGCGGGGACTTCGTCGCGGGCGCCTAGACGGGACCTTGTCCCGGCTGGGGCCAGGTCGTCCACCACGAGCTCTTTCCCCAGGTTGACTAGCTGGTCCTTGAGGTCGTCTGCGCTGCAGGTCCATCTTACGGGCACGCCAAGCTGTGCGAGCCTGCTGGCGAGCCTTGCGGAGAAGGGCTCTTCGAGACCGAGATTGCGAATGGTGTCCCCCTGCGAGAAGACTCGCTGCGGCTCACCCTCGAGGATGATGCGACCGTGGTCCATCACGATGACTCGGTCGGCGCAGAGGGCCTCTTCCATAAAGTGGGTGACGTGCACGATGGTTGTCCCGGCTGCGTGGAGTCGGTTCATCACGCGCATTATCGATCGCCTTCCGCGCACGTCAAGCGAGGAGCCGGGCTCGTCGAGCACCAGGACGCGCGGCCCCATGGCAAGCGCGCCCGCGATGGCGACGCGCTGTTTCTGGCCTCCGGACAGTCTGGTGGGGTCTGCCTTGGCAAAGCTCTGCATGGCCACGCGCTTGAGCTCGCGCCTGACGCGCGTTTCTATCTGCTCGGGCGCCATCCCAAGGTTCTCGGGACCGAAGGCCACGTCGTCCTCGACCACGGTGGTGACAATCTGGTCGTCCGGGTTTTGGAACACAAGGCCAAGCTCCCTGCGCACGGCCTCGTAGGCGTCATAGTTGACGTCACCGTCCTGGGCGACCTTGCGACCCAGAAGGGATACCCCTCCCTGGTCGGGCGCTAGCAGGCCGCACAGGACGGACGCCAGGGTCGACTTTCCCGATCCGTTTGCGCCGAGGATGCAGATGCGTTCGCCCTCGTGGATGCGAAGGCTCACGTCATTCAAGGCGACCACGCCCCTCTCGAATCTGAGCGTGACGTGGTCGAGGTCGACGAGGATGGCGTTATCCGGTTCCATGTTGCGTGCTCTAGTCCGCGAGTGCCTTGGAGACGGGCTTGTATGCCAGGGTGGTCGCGACGCAGTTGATGGCAATCTTAAGAACGTTGAAGGGGAGAAGGGCGGGGACTATCAACGCGACGACAGCCTCCGTCGCCATGCCCGAATAGAGGGGCGTGATGAGGACGTTGCCAAGGATGCAGGCCGCAAGGCAGCAGACGGCTCCGACGATCATTCCCGCGACGGCTCCTCTGAGGGACATTAAACGCCTGTAGACGAGTGCGGCGGGCACCGAAAGGCTCAGCGTGGCGAGAACGGCCATGATGACGCCGTAGATCCCGCTCTGCGTCGCAAGGTGCACGAGGTACGGGATGATCGACACGACGACTGCGGTTGCCGGGCCATAGGCGAAGCCGGCGATCAGCGCGACGATTCCCGAGGGGTCGTACTTGAGCCAGGTGATGCCGGGGATGATCGGGAACTCCAGCACGAGCGTGCAAATCGCGGAGACGGCGCAGAACAGCGCGGTAATCGCGATGCGCTTTGTGGACCAGCCAGATCCCTGGGCGGTGGTCGAGTGGGTATCGTGCCTGCTGGTGGTTGATGCGGCCATGAGGCCCTCCGTTTCTTCCATCCGGACTGTAACCGTTGGTCCTGGACTCACACCAGGTCAACCACGCATTGTGATGGTGGCTCGCGGACTTCTTCGACGCTTCTCGCCTTCGTTACCGCCAGTGGGGAATTTCGCCCCGCCCTGAAACTGACTAGGTAACGGTATCACTTCTTCGTGAACTGTCAAAGGGCGGCGGGCAATTGAGATGGCGTTGCGGCCAGGTATGGCGGGGGGGTGCGACGGACGTGTTACGAGCCGTGCGGTGCCCATGCGCTTTGAGGGTCCTGCTGTCACACTTGCTATACTATGGGGACGATTTGCCAAACGGCCGTTTCAAGGAGCGTGAAGAAGGCATGTCCGACAGTGCCGACCACTTGCAGTCTTTGTCTTGGAAGCTTCGTCAGGTAGTGGGGGAGGACAACGTCCTCGCGAATGAGCCCATGAGCGCCCACACCACCTTCGAGATTGGTGGCCCCGCTGACCTCTTCGTCATCCCGGACGATCCCGAGGAGGTGCACGATGTCGTCTCCCTCTGCAGGGAGAGGGGCGTGCCGTTCTTTATCTTGGGGCGTGGAAGCGACCTGCTCGTCTCCGACGAGGGCTATCGCGGCGTCATCATCTCGCTGACCGAGGGGCTGCTGAACGTGAGCGTCGAGGGCGAAGAGATGACCTGCCAGGCGGGCGTCAACCTTCGCGAGGCCTCGGAGATGGCCTGTGAGCTTGGCCTTTCTGGCCTCGAGTTCGCCTGTGGCATCCCCGGCTCAATCGGCGGCGCCTGCTTCATGAACGCCGGTGCCTACGACGGCTGCATGGCCGACGTGCTCCAGAGCGTGCGCGTGCTCATGGGCGACGGCTCTCTCGAGACCATCCCCGCCGACCAGCTCGAGCTCGGCTACCGAACCAGCCGCATCCGCACCGAGGGGCTCGTTGTGCTCTCCGCGACGTTCTCCCTGCGCGAGGCGAACCCGGAGTCCATCCGAGAGAAGATGGATGACTTCACCCAGCGCCGCGAGTCCAAGCAGCCGCTCGAGCTTCCGAGCGCGGGCTCCACGTTCAAGCGTCCCGAGGGCTACTTTGCCGGCAAGCTTATCTCCGACGCGGGCCTTCGGGGTTACCGAGCGGGCGGCGCTGAGGTGTCCACCAAGCACGCGGGCTTCGTCGTTAACGTGGACCATGCCACCTCGGCGGACGTCCATTCCGTCATCGAGCACGTACAAAAGGAGGTTGCGCGCCAGTTTGGCGTCAAACTCGAGACCGAGGTCCTCTTCCTGGGCGAGTAGCGACCGGCTCATCCCCATCGTCTTGCGCCGGCGAGAAGGGCTTACAGCATCTGCTTGAAAAAGGGCGGGCATCGTGGAAGACCACGATGCCCGCCTGCTCGTATGCACTGCGGTTGTTGCCGGGATGCCGTCCCGTGATCCCTTTCGCCTAGTTCTTGAGCGAGTTGAGTGGCGCGGGGAAGCGGCCGCCGCGATACGCGAAGACGGTGCCCGCGAACGGGTTGACACGCTGGACGGGGGCGCTGCCGAACAGGCCGCCGAACTCGAGGACGTCGCCCTCCTTCTTGCCGATGGCGGGAATCAGGCGGACGGCCGTCGTCTTGGTGTTGATGACGCCGATGGCCATCTCGTCCGCGATGATGCCGGCGATGGCCTCGACGGGCGTGTCACCGGGGATGGCTATCATGTCGAGGCCGACGGAGCAGACGCAGGTCATGGCCTCGAGCTTCTCGATGGACAGGGCACCGTCCTTGGCTGCTTGGATCATGCCGGCGTCCTCGGACACGGGGATGAACGCGCCGGAAAGGCCTCCGACGCTGGAGCTCGCCATGACGCCGCCCTTCTTGACGCAATCGTTCAGGAGTGCGAGGGCGCAGGTGGTGCCGGGGCCGCCGCACTCGCCGACGCCAATGGTCTCGAGGATCTTCGCAACCGAGTCGCCTGCGGCGGGGGTGGGTGCCAGGCTTAGGTCGACGATGCCCTTCTCGGCACCCAGGCGACGGGCCGCCTCGCGGCTCATGAGCTCGCCTGCACGCGTGATCTTGAACGCGGTCTGCTTGATGCGCTCCGCGACCTCCATCAGAGAGGCGCTCTCGGGAAGCTGCTGCAGGGCGGCGGCCATGACGCCGGGGCCGGAGACGCCCACGTTGATGACGGCGTCCGCCTCGCCCGAGCCGTGCGTCGCGCCTGCCATGAACGGGGAGTCTTCGACCATGTTGGCGAACACAACAAACTTGGCCGCGCCGTAGCAGTCGATGTCGGTCGTGGCCCTGGCGCAGTCGATCATGGTCTGCGCGGACAGGAGGACGGCGTCCATGTTGATGCCCGCGCGTGTGCTTGCGATGTTGAGGGAAGAGCAGACGCGGTCCGTGGTGGCCATGGCGTGCGGAATGGAGTTGATGAGCCTGCGGTCCGTGGCGCCCATGCCCTTCTGGAGAAGTGCGGAGAAGCCGCCCATGAAGTCGATGCCCAGGGACTCCGCCGCGCGGTTCATGGCGTGCGCGATGGGGGTGAGGTCCTCGTCGGGGCAGCCTGCGGCGACCTGTGCGATGGGCGTCACCGAGACGCGCTTGTTGGCAATGGGGATGCCGTACTCGCGCTCGAGGTTCTCGGCCGTGGGCACGAGCTTCTCGGCGGTCTTGGTGATGCGGTCGTAGATCTTGGTGCACATGCGGTCCATGTCCTCGTCTGCGCAGCCAAGCAGCGAGATGCCCATGGTGATGGTCCTGAGGTCAAGGTTCTGCTCCGTGACCATGCTGAGGGTCTCGGCTACCTCGTCTGGGGTGATTGCCATATCCACATCCTTCTTCTGCCTTACGGCATTGTCTCCGCATCACGGTCGTTCAGACAGCATTATGCATGCGTCAGCGCCGATGCGCGAGAGGCGCATGCGCGCGTGACATTCATTTTACGTACGCGTGTCGCCCGTGGGGCGTGTGCGTGACGCACCTGTCGCCGTGCGCTCGATAAACGTTATGGCCGAGAAGGGGCGCCTGTTGTCGCCGTCGGCATCTACGGGTTCGCGATTCGCTTGCGTGTTAACTAAACAGAATGGTATGTGTTTACATCCACTTATACCTGCAAAAGGAACGTTTTACCTGCATCTAACAGCTGTTTAGCCGTTTAATACTGTTTCGCAACCGTTCACAGTCAAAGGCTAGTACAACGGGTGTTAACAGGAGTAAAACTTCAGTTGTGCGAGGGATGGCATAGGAAAAAACGACCATCCCACAGCGTTGTTTTAGTTCGGTTTTGGCAAGGCGATCCATTCGGTCGATGTGTTTCCGGAACGACAGCGTGGGAGCAGAAGGCACAAAACAATCTGCAAAACAATCATCGCTTGATTCCGGTAGGCAGGGGCCAAAAGTTTCTACTGCTTATCTGGGCTAGACGCGCACTCGGTAAACAAGATAGAGGGGTTTGAAGGGAGTTTTTGGAATGGGCAATCTTTCTAGGCGCGATTTCCTCAAGCTTTCGGGCGTCACCGGTGCCGGCCTCGGTGCTTCCGCGCTGCTGGCCGCCTGCAACGGTGGCGGTGGCTCGGACGACGGTGGTGACGGTGCGTCCGGCGAGGGCAAGAAGATCGGCATCTCGATCTGGAGTTCCACTGACGCGCTTGGTTCTCTTTCCGTCGCAATCTGCAAGAAGGCCGCAGACATCCTGGGCTGCGAGGTCCAGACCGTCGACCAGGGTCACGTCTCCGAGCAGGTCACCGCATCTGCTGAGACCCTCGCCGCTGCCGGCTGCAACGGCATGATCATCTGCAACTCCGCAGACTCCGAGATGACCTCCGTCATCAACACCTGTAACGAGAACGAGATGTATGTCACCCAGTTCTACCGTATCATCTCCGAGGAGGCTTCCCCCGACGTCTACGAGGTCGCGAAGAACTCCAAGTTCTACGTCGGTGCCGTCCACGAGGACGAGGTCCTCAACGGCAAGACCCTCATGGGACTGCTTCTAGAGAAGGGTGGCCCCAACAAGACGGGCGCCCGCAACATCTGTCTCGAGGGTTGGACCGTCGGCGACGCCACCTTCCAGCTGCGCTGGCAGGGCTATAAGGAGGGTCTCGACGAGTGGAACCAGGCCCACCCCGACGACCAGGCGACCATGACCGAGCCCGTCTACGCCAACACCTCCTCCGCTGAGGGTGCAAAGGTTACCGAGCAGTTCGTCAACACCAACCCCAACATGGACGCCCTGATTGTCGCCGGTGGCGGCGGAGACCCGCTGGTCGGTTCCATCGGCCAGCTTGCCAACATGGGCAAGACGGGCCAGATTTCCGTCGTCTCCACCGACTTCCTCGAGGACCTCGCCGACCAGCTTGAGTCCGGCGGCATCTTCGCCGAGTCCGGCGGTCACTTCTGCGATCCGCTGTACGCGTTCATCCTCACCTACCAGGCCTGCACCGGCAAGCTCGAGGTGAAGGACGGCGAGTTCGGCAAGGAGATCAAGTTCCCCTACGTCTACGTCTCGAGTTCCGACGAGTACAAGGACTATGCGAAGTACTTCGTCGACGACGCTCCCTACAACGAGGACGAGATCAAGGCGCTGGCGGAGGACGACTTCGACGCCCTCTGCAAGGCCGCCGAGTCTCTCTCGATCGAGGACGTGAAGAAGCGTCACGCATAAGTTCCTCTTGCTGGTTTCGCCGTTGTAAGCGATCAACTGAATCGGAGGGGCGCCTGGGACTTTCGGGCCCCTCCGATTTTTGCTGACCTGGAAAGGGAAGGAGCGATGCATGCAATCGTTTCTTAAGAAGGCAAAGCAGAGCCAGTGGTATGGCGTCGGCCTTCTCGCACTAATTGCCCTTGCAATCTGGGCGGTCTTCAAGGTCGGGGCCCCCGCAACGTTCGGTGCCCCCGACAAGCTCATGTCCTACTTGCAGTCCGCCCTCATCTACGCCATCGGCGGCTGTGGCATGTACTTCATCTGCGTCATGGGTCTGTTCGACTTCTCAATCGGCTCGATTCTGATTGCCGCCGAGCTTGCCGCAATCGCGCTCATCCCGACACTCGGCTGGTTCTCCGTCATCGTGGTTCCCGTTGTCGTGGGCGTCATTCTCGGCCTCACCAACGGCATTGCCTACATCAAGATGCATATTCCGTCGATCATCGTCACGACCGGACTCTCCCTCATCTACGAGAGCTTCTCGGTTTGGATTGCCGACGTCAACGGCACGCGTCTCGACGACGCCTACAAGCTCTTCGGGTCCTATCCCTGGAACCTCATCGTCGCCCTTCTCGCGTTCCTCCTCTGCTGGTTCATCCTGAACTACACCAAGATCGGCACGTACACCAACGCCATTGGCGCCAACGAGCTCGTCGCAAAGAACATGGGCGTCGACGTCGACAAGTACAAGGCGATCGCATTCACCCTCTGCGGAACGTTCATGGGTGTCATGTCCATTCTCTACCTGGGTTACGGCACCGCCCAGACCCCGCAGACCGGCATGCTCTCCCAGGCCCTCAACTTCCAGCCCCTGATGGGCACGTTCTTCGGGCTTGCTTTCAAGAAGTACGGACATCCGGTCCTCTCGATCCTCATGGGCGAGTACATCGTCGCCATGATCTTCGCGGGCTTCGTCGCCCTCGGCATGCCCACCACCGTCAACAACATCGTCACCGGCGTCACGCTGCTTGCCATCGTCACGCTGACCACTAAGCGTCGCAACGGCGCGGTAGTCAAGTAAGGGAGGGAGAAGAACATGGCCAAGGAAGTAATGCTCCACGCCGTGGGAATCGACAAGCAGTTCGGGCCCACGCATGCCGTAGATCACGTCTCCCTCGACTTCAACAAGGGCGAGATTCACGCGCTCATCGGCGAGAACGGCTCGGGCAAGTCGACCTTTACCAACATGCTGACGGGCATCATCAGCATCGGCGAGGGCACGTTCGAGCTCGATGGCGAGCGCATCGAGCCCAAGAACCAGGTCGACGCCAACCACCACGGGGCTGCCGTCATCGTCCAGGAGCAGGGAACGCTCGATGGCCTCACCGTCGCCGAGAACATGTTCCTGGGAGACGAAGACCAGTTCATCTCCGGCGGCATCAAGAACACCGGAGCCATGATCAAGAAGGCCCAGGAGCTTCTTGACAGCTACGGCCTCGACTACATCAAGGCCGTCGACCCCATCGAGAACTACAACTTCGAGGACCGAAAGCTCGTCGAGATCGTCAAGTCGACATGGTTCGGTCCCAAGGTCCTCGTCGTCGACGAGACCACGACGGCGCTCTCGCAGAACGGCCGCGCCGAGCTGTTTACCGTCATGAACAAGGTCCGCGAGGACAACCGCACCGTCATCTTCATCAGTCACGACATGGCCGAGGTCCTTGCCATGAGCGACACCATCTCCATCCTGCGAGACGGCGAGTTCATTAAGACGGTGAGCGCGAAGGACGTGACGGAAGATGAGCTCAAGACCCTGATGGTTGGTCGCCAGATGTCCGAGCACTACTACCGCGAGGACTACGAGGGGTCGATGGCAGGTGACGTGGCCATCTCGATGAAGGACGTCTCCGTCCCCAACCAGCTCGAGGACGTCTCCCTCGACCTGCACAAGGGCGAGATCCTCGGCATCGGCGGCCTGTCCGAGTGCGGCATGCACGAGGTTGGCAAGGCGCTCTTTGGCGCGTCGTTCGAGAGGAGCGGAGAAGTCACCCTGGCTGACGGCACGTCCGTGAAGGACATCAACACCGCCATCAACCACTCCATCGCCTACGCGTCCAAGGACCGCGACAACGAGTCGCTGCTCACTGCCGACACGATTCAGGACAACATCACGCTGCCCTCGCTGCGCAAGATGGGTCTTCCCCTCTCCAAGCGCAGGCAGAAACAGTTTGCGAACAAGTACGCCAAGGAGATGTCCGTGAAGATGGTTAACACCGACCAGTTCGTCTCGGCGCTCTCGGGTGGCAACAAGCAGAAGGTCGTCCTCGCCCGCTGGCTGGGCGCCGAGTCCGACATCCTGCTCCTCGACTCGCCTACGCGCGGCATTGACATCAAGGTCAAGGCAGACATCTATGCCCTTCTCGACGAGATGCGCAAGCAGGGCAAGGCGATCCTCGTCATCTCCGAGGAGATCATGGAGCTCATCGGCATGTGCGACCGCATCCTGGTCATGAAGGACCACAAGATCAACGGCGAGCTCGAGCGCTCCAGGGAGCTGACCGAGCAAGACCTCATCGCTCTGATGGTTTAGTGGGAGGCGAACCAAATGTCTGACACCAACAACTCCGCAGTCATGGCCAACGCCATGGGGGAGAAGGGCAAAGGCGGCCTTCTTACGAAGGTCAACTTCCGCTCGATCCTTCCTCTTATTGGCTTCGCTCTGATTCTTCTGTTCTTCGCCGTCGCGACGCAGGGCAAGATCGTCCAGATGAAGAACCTGCGCCTGATTCTCAACTCGACCTACGTGCTCATGATCTCCGCCATCGGCGTCTTCATGATCATGTCCATGGGGTCGCTGGACTTCTCGCAAGGCTCGATGATCGGCGTGTGCTGCATCGTCGTGTGCACGCTTTCGCACGTCAGTCCCGTGCTCTCCGTGGTCGGCGGCATCCTTACCGGCGCGGTCATCGGCGCGGTCAACGCGTACTTCCACGTGCGCAGGCAGATAGCCTCGTTCATCGTCACGATTTGCATGATGTTCCTGCTGCGCGGCATCGTCGCGTTCCTGACCACCAACGCCCCCGCACAGGGCGCCGGCTACCTGCAGGGGAGCCTCAACAATCCGACGCTCCTGCTGACCATCACCGTCGTGTGCCTCGCAGTGTTCTACGTGGTGTTCAACTTCACGCCGCTGGGAAGCAACCTCAAGGCCATCGGCGCAAGCCAGACTGCCGCTCGCTTCGCCGGCATCAAGGTCCAGAAGACCAAGACGCTCGTTTACATCGCGGCCGGTGCGATCACGGGCTTCGCGGCGTTCATCCTCGCTATCCGCAACGGCTCGGTGACCGCGACTGGCGGCAACATGATGGAGACCCAGATCATGCTCGCCCTCGTCCTGGGCGGACTCCCCATCTCCGGCGGCGCAAAGGTGCGCTTCTCCAACATCGTCGTCGGCGTTCTCACCTACTGCATCCTCGACCGCGGCCTGTCGATGATGGGCTTCGAGGCCGCTCCCAAGCAGCTCATCATGGGCGTCGTCTTCCTGGTGTTCCTCGCACTCTTCTCCGACCGCGACTCCAACCAGGTCATCAAGTAGACTCCCCTTTCCTTCGGCCGGGCGCCCCGTGCGCCCGGCCCCCCCGGGGGCCCTGTGCCCCACAGTCTCAAGGAGGCATTCAATGCTCGAGATCAAGAAGTACAAGTTCTGGTTCTGCCCCTGCACCCAGGACCTCTATGGCGACGAGGTCCTCGCTCATGTCCACGAGCACGCCGTCGAGGTGGCAGCCGCCCTCAACGCGTCCGACCTCGTCCCCTACGAGGTGGTCGTCAAGCCCAACCTGCTGACCAACGACGTCATCCAGAGCACGTTCCGCGCTGCCGACATGGACGACGAGTGCGCCGGCATCATCACCTGGGCCCACACCTTCTCGCCCTCCAAGTCCTACATTCACGGCCTTCAGGACCTCCGCAAGCCCCTGTGCCAATTCGCGACGCAGTACAACGAGGAGATCCCCTACGACTCCATCGACATGGACTTCATGAACGAGAACCAGGCCGCCCACGGTGAGCGCGAGTTCGGCCACATCTTCGCGCGCATGCGCATCAACCACAAGGTCGTCTTCGGCTTCTGGAAGGACCCCGAGGCGCAGGCCGAGCTCGGACAGTGGATGCGCGTCGCGGTGGGCATCAACGAGAGCCGCAACATCCGCGTCTGCCGCTTCGCCGATACCATGCGTAACGTCGCGGTCACCGATGGCGACAAGGTCGAAGCCGAGGTCAAGCTTGGCTGGACCGTCGACGCCTGGCCTGTGAACGACCTCGTCCCCTATGTCGACGCCGTCACCGACGCCGAGGTCAAGGAGCTCACCGACGAGTACTACGACACCTACGAGCTCGTTCTCGACGGGCGTGACCCCGAGGAGTTCCGTCGCCACGTCGAAGTTCAGGCCGCCCAGGAGATCGGCATCGAGCGCTTCCTCGTCGAGCATGGCTACAACGCCTTCTCGGATCACTTCGGCGACCTCGGCGGCCTCAAGCAGCTCCCGTCGCTGGCCATCCAGCGCCTCATGGCCAAGGGCTACGGCTTTGGCCCCGAGGGTGACTGGAAGACTCCCGCGATGGTGCGCCTGATGAAGATAATGACCGCCGGCATGAAGGACGCCAAGGGCTCTGCCCTGATGGAGGACTACACCTACAACCTCGTCAAGGGCAAGGAGGGCATCCTCGAGTCCCACATGTCCGAGGTTGACCCCTCCGTCGCCGAGGGCCGCATCGCCATCCGCGCGACGCCGCTGTCGATGGGCGAGCGCGAGGACCCCGCGCGCCTGATCTTTACCGGCAAGACCGGCCCGGCCATCGCAACCTCCCTGGTCGACCTGGGCAACCGATTCCGCCTGATCATCCAGGACATCGACTGCAAGCCCGTCGAGAAGCCCATGCCCATGCTCCCCACCGGCACCGTCTTCTGGGAGCCGCGCCCCAACCTCAAGGTCGGCACCACCGCCTGGATCTATGCGGGCGGCGCGCACCACACCGCGATGTCGTTCGACCTGTCAGCCGACCAGATGGTCGACTGGGCCGAGAGCATGGACATCGAGCCGGTCGTGATTGACGCCAACACCAACCTTCGTGACTTCCAGCGCGACCTCAAGCTCGGCGAGGTCTTCTATCGCTAGGAGGACGCGTCCGGTAAGGGCTCGTAAACACCCGGCCGCGTCCCGCCCTGGGGCGCGGCCTTTTCTATCAAGGAGGGGTCATGACCACTGACCAGATCAAGCGCGAGATTGAGGACGGCGCCACCACCCTGGGCATCGAGTATGGCTCGACCCGCATCAAGGCGGTCCTCAACGACTCTCACAACGCACCCATCGCCGTCGGTACCTTCGACTGGGAGAACAGCTTCGACGGGCGCTTCTGGACCTATGCGGAGGACGAGCTCCTGAATGGCATCGCCGCCGCCTACGCCAGCCTCAAGGCCGACGTGAGCGAGAAGTACGGACTCACCCTCTCGAGGGTCGGCGCCATGGGCGTGTCCGCCATGATGCACGGCTACCTTCCGTTCGACGCCGAGGGCAACCTGCTCGTTCCCTTCCGCACCTGGCGAAACACCACCACGACCCGTGCGGCTAGGGAGCTCTCGCAGCTCTTCTCGTTCCACATTCCGGAGCGCTGGAGCGTCTCGCACATCTACCAGGCCGTGCTCGACGAGGAGCCGCACGTCTCGAAGATCGCCCACTTCACCACGCTTGCGGGCTACGCGCACTGGAAGCTCACGGGCCAGAAGGCACTCTCGGTGGGAGACGCCTCGGGCATGTTTCCCATCGACTCGACCACCAAGGACTACGACAAGAAGATGATCGCGGCCTTCGACGAGCTCGTCGCCTCGAGGGGCGTTGCGTGGAAGGTTGAGGACCTTCTCCCCAAGGTCATGGTCGCCGGCGAGGTGGCCGGCCACCTGACGGAGGAGGGCGCGAGACTGCTCGACCCGTCGGGCGACCTCCAGAGCGGATGTCCCCTCTGCCCGCCCGAGGGTGACGCGGGTACCGGCATGATTGCCACCAACTCGGTCGCCCAGCGCACGGGCAACGTCTCGGCAGGCACTTCGGTGTTCTCGATGGTCGTGCTCGAGCATGCGCTCAAGGATTCGACCGCGCCTGAGATCGACCTGGTCACCACGCCGGTGGGCGATCCCGTTGCCATGGTCCACTGCAACAACTGCACTTCGGACATCAACGACTGGGTCGACCTGCTGGCCGACTACAGCCGCGTCATGGGGCACCAGGTCGACAAGGGTTCCATCTACACCACGCTGTTCAACGAGGCGCTCGCGGGCGAGAAGGACGCGGGCGGCCTGGTTTCGCTGCCGTTCATCAGCGGCGAGACGGTCATGGGCGTCCAGACCGGCTACCCGCTGTTCCTGCGCGGGCAGAACGCGCGCTTCACCATCGCGAACTTCATGCGCATGAACATCATGGCGGCCTTCGGCGCGCTTGCCGCGGGCAATGACGCCCTCAAGGCGCAGGGCGTCAAGATCGACAAGCTCTACGGCCACGGCGGCATCTTCAAGACGCCCAAGGTCGCGCAGAGCCTGCTCGCGGCCGCGCTCGACGCTCCCGTGACCGTCATGGCGACGGCGGGCGAGGGCGGTGCCTGGGGCCAGGCCGTCGCCGCATCCTACATGCTCAGAAAGGCCGACGGCGAGTCGCTGGCCGACTTCCTCAACAACAAGGTCTTCGCCGACATGGAGGGCGTCACGCTCGAGCCCGATGCCGACGACGTGGCGGGCTATCGCTCGTTCCTCGAGGCGTTCAAGCGTGCGAACGAGGCCGAGAAGGCCGCCGAGAAGCACTTCTCACGGGAGGCGTAGAAGGATGATGCTCAAAGAGCTGAGAGACGAGGTCTACGAGGCGAACATGGACCTGCCCAAGCACGGCCTCGTGGTGTTCACCTGGGGCAATGCCTCGGGAGTCGATCGCGAGAGGGGTCTGTTCGTGATCAAGCCCTCGGGCGTGAGCTACGACGAGCTCACCCCGCAGAACCTCGTTGTGGTCGACTTTGACGGCAACAAGGTCGAGGGCGAGCTCAATCCCTCGTCGGACACGGCGACCCATGCGGTCCTGTACAAGACGTGGGAGGACATCGGAGGCGTCGTCCACACGCACTCCAGCAACGCCGTGTCGTGGGCACAGGCTGGCCGTTCCATCCCGTGCTACGGCACCACGCACGCGGACTACTTCTATGGTGACGTTCCCTGCATGCGCGGGCTGACCGCCGGCGAGATTCGCGAGGCCTACGAGCTCAACACTGGAAAGGTCATCCTCGAGGGCTTCGAGGGCGTCGACCACATTGCTCACCCCGGCTGCCTGGTTCGCAACCACGGCCCGTTCTCGTGGGGGAAGGACGCGGCGGCCGCCGTGTACCATGCTGTCGTGATCGAGGAGGTCGCGAAGATGGCGCTGCACACAGAGCAGCTCGCCCATGCCTCGGGTCGCGCCATCGACGACTGCCTTGCCCCCCAGTACCTGCTTGACAAGCACTACATGCGCAAGCATGGCCCCAACGCCTACTACGGCCAGGGCAAGTAGCGACTTCGCTTCCAACGCGCCCCGTCCGCGTGTCCTGCGAAAGAGCCCGTCCCGGTGTTGCCGGGCGGGCTCTTTGTGCTCGTGCGTGCCGTGGCTGCGCTCAGGGGGCGTCGCGCCCCGCGCTTGGGCTAGGCGGTCCTGAAAGCGAAGACGGTCGTGAAGCGGAAGGCGTGGCCGGCGTCGTAGACGGGCTGCGGCCAGGCCTTGTGGTGGATCGCGTCGGGGTAGAACTGCGTCTCGAGCGCCACGCCACAGTGGTCCCCGTAGTGGCAGCCGTCCTTTCCCATGCAGTCAAGGCCGCCTGCGGTGTAGACCTGCAGGGCTGGCGAGTCGGTGATGACGTCCATTGCGATGCCGGAACGCTCTCCCACCAGGGTGCACGCGCGCTCGAGCCGCTCCTCGTTCTGGAGCACGAAGTTGGTGTCGTAGCCCCCGGGAACGAGCGCGATGTCGTCCCCCAGGTCCTTGGGGGTCATGAAGTCGTAGGGCGTGCTGGCGACGGGCAGGACGTCTCCCGTGGGAATGTGGTGCTCATCGACGGGCGTGTAGTGGGTCGACTCGATCTGGAGCTCGTGGCCAAGGACGCTTCCCGAGGCGTGCCCGTTCAGGTTCCAGTACGCATGGCAGGTCAGGTTGATGATCGTCGTGTCGTCGGGTGTCGCCTCGTAGCGGATGCCCAGCTGGTTCTCCTCGGTGAGCGTGTAGGTGACGTTGACGTCGACGGCGCCGGGGAATCCCTGGTCGCCGCGACGGCTCAGGAGGTTGAAGGCTACCGAGTCGTCCGTCGTCCCGGTTGCCTTCCACAGGCGCTCGAAGTACAGGTGTGGGCCCGAGTGGAGGCTGTTGGGCCCCTCGTTCGCCGCAAGGCGGTAGGTGGTTCCCGAGAGCTCGAACGAGGCACCCGCAATGCGATTGGCACAGCGTCCCACGATTGCGCCGAAGTCCGCGGAGTTGTGCTCGTAGCCACGCACGCCGTCGTAGCCCAGACAGACGTCGGGACGGCCCCCGTGCGCGTCGGGTACGCGAACGCTGACCACGCATGCGCCCAGGTCGGTCAGCTCGACCCGCATGCCGTGGGAGTTCTCGAGGGTGAACAGGTGCGCTTCGTGACCGCTCTCGGTCACGCCAAAGACGCTCGTCCTAAGTGACATGTGCTTCTCCCGTCGATTCGTTTCGCGTAATGTCGCTGCCTCCACCATAGGCGCCCCGGCTCGATTTCGCCTGACGTTTCGGTGGGGCCGCTTGAAGGATAGGCGCAAGGCATGGAGGGGAGAAGTGCCTAGCAAACGGGTGAAAACGCCTTGTCCTTCAGGAGTGGGACAGAAGCGGGGCTGAAACCCTTCTCGTTAAGCTCGCACGCTACTAAACAATGCATTTTATCTGCACATTGTCTATCTTAGAGAGGTCATTTGTTGACGTAATTCACGAATGGTTAATTTGGTTTAGTAAACGACCAGATAAACACCTACCGTTGGGCGAATTGTCTTGATTGACCTCTTGTAACTTCCTATCGTAGGGGCTGTTGGAACGTGGCACATGGTGCCAAAATAGTTGCTAAACGTTTTGTCGAGGGAGACTGTTATGGCTGAAGATCTGGGTACCCCCTGGAAGAAGCTCGACGCGCCTGTTCCCGAGGAGGAGATCGCTTGGGTCGACAAGTACTGGCGTGCCGCCAACTACATGTCCGTCGGACAGATCTACCTGAGGAGCAACCCGCTCATGCGAAGCGACTTCGTCGATGAGCAGACGGGTCAGACGCGCGACTTCGGCCGAGCGGACGTCAAGCACCGCCTGGTCGGGCACTGGGGGACGACGCCGGGACTGAACTTCCTGATGGGCCACGTCAACCGCTTCATCCACGACCATGGCCAGAGCGTCGTCTTCTTCATGGGGCCGGGCCACGGCGGACCCGCGGGTACCGCGCAGTCCAAGCTGGATGGCACCTACGCCGAGATCCGCCCTGACATCACTGACGACGAGGCGGGCCTGCAGAAGTTCTTCCGCCAGTTCTCCTATCCCGGAGGCATCCCCAGCCACTTCGCGCCCGAGACTCCGGGCTCCATCCACGAGGGTGGCGAGCTTGGCTACACGCTCTCTCACGCCTATGGCGCCGTCCTCAACAACCCCAGCCTGCTCGCCTTCGCCGTCGTGGGCGACGGTGAGGCCGAGACCGGACCGCTTGCCACGTCGTGGCAGACCAACAAGCTGGTCAACCCGCTGACTGACGGCATCGTCCTGCCCGTCCTGCACCTCAACGGCTACAAGATTGCCAACCCCACCATCCTCGCCCGCATCTCCGATGAGGAGCGCAACGAGTTCTTCCGCGGCATGGGCTACCACCCCTACACCTTCGTGGCCGGCTTCGACGACGAGCCCGCCATCTCGATCCACCGTCGCTTCGCGGCCCTGCTCGAGCAGGTCTTCAACGAGATCTGTGACATCAAGTGGCGCGCCCTCGCCGGCGAGACCGCGCGCCCCGCCTACCCCATGATCGTCTTCAAGACGCCCAAGGGCTGGACCTGTCCCAAGTACATCGACGGCAAGAAGACCGAGGGCTCCTGGCGTGCCCACCAGGTGCCCCTGGCGTCCGCCCGTGACACCCACGAGCATTTCCGCGTGCTGCGCGGCTGGCTCCGCTCCTATAAACCCGAGGAGCTCTGGAATAGGGACGGCTCCCTACGCCCCGAGGTTACCGAGTTCATGCCCGAGGGCGACCTGCGCCTGGGTGCCAACCCCAACGCCAACGGCGGCCTGCTCCGCCACGACCTCAGGCTGCCCGATGTCCACGACTACGAGATCGACGTGGCCAGCAAGGGGCACGGCTACGGCATGACCGAGGCGTCGCGCGTCTTCGGCCAGTACACGGCGGACGTGATGAGGCTCAACTTCACCAACTTCCGCGTGTTCGGTCCTGACGAGACCGCGTCCAACCGTCTGCAGGAGGCCTATCGCCTGACCGACAAGCAATGGGATGCCGGCTTCAACGCCGATCCCGAGAACGACTCCTACCTCAGCTCGACCGGCTCGGTCATCGAGCAACTCTCCGAGCACCAGTGCGAGGGCCTTCTTGAGGGCTTCCTGCTGACCGGTCGCCATGGCGTCTGGAGCTCCTACGAGTCGTTCATCCACGTGGTCGACTCCATGGTCAACCAGCATGCCAAGTGGCTTGAGGCAACCGTGCGGCACATCCCCTGGCGCAAGCCCATTGCGTCGCTCAACATCCTGCTTTCCAGCCATGTCTGGCGCCAGGACCACAACGGCTTCAGCCACCAGGACCCCGGCTTCGTGGACCTGCTGCTCAACAAGAACTTCCACAACGACCACGTCGTCCAGATTTACTATCCGGCCGATGCCAACATGCTGCTCTGCGTGGGCCAGGAGGCATACCGCTCCACCAACAGGATCAACGCCATCTTCGCCGGCAAGCAGCCCGCGCCAACCTTCCAGACAATTGACGACGCCCAGAAGGAGCTCCAGAAGGGCGCGGCGGCCTGGGACTGGGCTGGCAATGTGGCCAAGGGAGAAGAGCCCGACATCGTGCTCGCTTGCTGCGGCGACGTGCCCACGCTCGAGATGCTCGCGACCTCTGACGCCCTTCAGGACCTTGGCCTCAAGGTGAAGTTCGTCAACGTCGTCAAGCTGCTCTCGATCCAGAATGCGGGTCAGAACGACGAGGCTCTTTCCGACAAGGAGTTCTCGGAGCTCTTCGGCACCAAGGTGCCCGTACTCTTCGCGTTCCACGCATACGCCCACACGATTCACGGCCTCATCTACGAGCGCCCCGGCCATGACAACTTCCACGTTCACGGCTACATGGAGGAGGGTTCCACCACGACGCCCTTCGACATGCTTCGCCTGAACGAGATGGACCGCTACGCCCTGACCGCCCATGCGCTCGAGCTGGTCGACGCAAAGGAGTTCGCCGACAAGATTGCCGAGTACCGCGCCTTCCGCCAGGAGGCCTTTGAGTTCGCCTGCGCCAATGGCTACGACCACCCCCGCTTCACCGAGTGGTGCTGGCGCGACGTCGTGGGGCAGGACAACTCCGCGGCGGCCATGTCCTCGACGGGTGGCGACAACGAGGAGTAGCGCCTCTTGACAGGAACACCGCACCCGACACGCCGCTGCCGGCTCGCCCGTGGGCGTCCGGTCGATTGAGGGGGACTAAGAGAGGGGGGTCCGAGGGGGCTCCCCTTTTCATGTGACCACGCATCAAAAAAGGCGCGGAGTCGGTCGGCGAAGTCCTTCTCGCCTTCCGTCTCCGCGCCTTGGCACTGCCGTCATTGCCGACGTCTCCGCTAGTGCCTCTCGCAGACGCTGTCGCGCTCCACGAAGGTCGTGGAGATGTGCGTGGTGCAGGTGAACTCGTGCGGGTTCTTTACCTGCTCGATGAGCTTCTGGACGGCCATCTTGCCAATGTCGTGCTTGGGGACGTGGATGGTCGTGAGAGCGGGCAGCATGATGGTGGCGGCCGGCAGGTCGTCGAAGCCGACGAGCGAGACCTCCTCGGGCACCTGGTAGCCCGCCTCGATGAGCGCGCGCTCGACGCCGCAGGCCAGCACGTCGTTCTCGGCGAAGAACGCCGTGGGCAGCTCGGGGTTCGTGTCGATCCACGACTTGGCATCCTGGTAGGCGGTGCGCAGCGACGTGCCGACCTTGACGCGGTACTTCTCGTCGAAGCTCAGACCGGCCTCCTCGAGGGCGCGCTTGCAGCCGCGCTCGCGCAGCGGGAAGTTGCGGATGCTCGTGGTTCCCTGGATGTAGCCGATCTTCTTGTGGCCCTTCGAGATGAGGTAGTGGACGGCGTGGTAGGCCGAGCTCTCGTTCGAGATGACTATGGCCTCCATGAAGCTGTGCTGACACCAGCCGTCGACCACCACGAGGGGCGCGACCGAATCGTAGAACGGGGCGTAGTCCTCCTCGTCCATCTCGGTTCCCAGAAGTACGATGCCGCCGGAGGGGTCCTGGCACATCTGGCGCATGCGCTGGGTCCCCGACGGGTCGTTCAGGTCGACCGTGATGTAGTTGGTGGGCAGGCCGTTTGCCTTGGCCTCGCGCTCGACCCCGTCGACCACGGCGGGGTGGAAGTCGCTCTCGTCCAGAATCTTTCCGCTCTTGCGGGCGACTATGAACTGGATCCTGTCTATCCTGCTGGGCCTTTGGTAGCCAAGCTCCTGGGCTGCCTGAAGGATGGCCTCGGCCGTCTCCTTGCTGACGCCTCGCTTGCGGTTGAGCGCGTTGGAGACGGTGGCGGGCGAGTAGCCCGTCTTGCGACTGATGTCTCGTACTCCGACCTTCACGATGGACTCCCTGGAACAAAACGATTAGCAAACGTGTTTATAACTAAAGTACTCTTTCCGAAGTGGTTCTGATTGAGGACTTTTGTTTATTTTTCCAGCGGTAATGTGAGTTCGGGAAGCGGAGGCAAAATGCTGGCGACATGTTTATGAATCATTTTAGGTCGCTCTATTTCCTGCCGTTCGCAGGCAGCCTCGTCGCGTACCGCCTGCGTGGGGCTACGATGGGAAAGGTCTGACGATCCGGGCGACGGGAGGGGCTCATGCTCTTTATTGGCTTGGACATCGGGACGTCCGCCACCAAGTGCTTGCTCATGAACGAGGCCGGGGCGGTTTTGAACATAGAGCGCGCCTCGTATCCCACGTCCTTTCCCGAGCCAGGATGGAGCGAGCAGGACCCCGAACTCTGGTGGAATGCCGTATGCGACTGCATCCCGCGCCTGCTGGAGGGTTTTGATGCCTCGCAGGTCGTTGCCCTTGGGTCGTGCGGCCAAATGCACGGTCTCGTCGTTCTGGACGAGAAGGGCGAGGTCATCCGCCCGGCCATCCTGTGGAACGACAGCCGCACGCGCTATCAGGTCGACTATCTGAATCGCGAGGTCGGCGTGAAGACCGTCGCGTCCTACACCGGAAACGTCGCCTACACCGGCTTCACCGCTCCCAAGCTGCTGTGGCTTCGCGAGGAGGAGCCCGTGAACTTCTCGCGCATCGCAAAGGTGATGCTGCCCAAGGACTACGTCAACTTACGCCTGACGGGCGTCGCCTCGACCGACTGCACCGATGCCTCCGGAACGCTCCTTCTGGACGTGCGGAATCGCAGTTGGAGCCGCCCGATGATGAGCGTCTGCGGACTGCGCGAGTGCCAGCTGCCGCAGCTGTTCGAGAGCTGGGAGACTGTCGGCGAGGTCCTGCCCGAGATCGCGCGTCAGTTGGGGCTTCCCGAGGGCGTGAGGGTGTGCGCGGGTGCGGGCGACAACGCGAGCGCCGCCGTGGGCACGGGTGCCGTGGGGCCCGGCCGCTGCAACATCGTCATGGGCACGGCAGGTACGATATTTATGACGACGGAGGGCTTCCTGACCGACGGGAGGAATCGGCTGCACAGCTTCTGCTCGGCCGATGGCGGCTTCAACCTGATGGGCTGCATCCTGACGGGCGCCGGCTGCAACGCCTGGTGGATGGACGAGATTCTTCAGGCCTCGGACTACGAGGCCGAGCAGGCGCTGGTGCAGGGTGGACGCTTGGGGCAGAACGACGTCTACTTCCTGCCCTACCTCATGGGCGAGCGGACCCCTCATAACGACCCGCGGGCACGTGCGGCATTCGTGGGGATGCGCATGGACACGTCCAGGGCCGACATGACGCAGGCGGTGCTCGAGGGCGTGGCGTACGCGCTGTGCGACTGCCTGGGGGCGGCGCGCGAGGAGGAGGTTGAGGTGCTGGCCTCGACCATCTGCGGCGGAGGCGCAAAGAGCCCGCTGTGGCGCGCCATCGTGGCAGACGTGCTGGGCATTCCGCTCCAGATTCCCCAGACCGAGCAGGCGCCGGCCTTCGGTGCGGCCATGCTGGCGGCGGTCTCGGCCGGGTTGTACCCGGACGTGGGGGAGTGCGCCCACGCCCTGGTCAAGGTGAGTCCGCGCATGGTCATGCCGAACCTAAAGATCCGCTCTCTCTATCAAGGTCATTACGATGTGTGGCACAGCCTGTATCCCGCGCTACAGTCTGTCTATCAACAGATTCTGTAACGTGGGGGGCACATGATCCAAGACATCGGAGCTCATCTCTTTGACAACGGCTACATCCCGGATTCCCCTCGCGAGGACGACGTCCTTCTGGCGTTCTCCCGCGACCGCGAGACTCGCGGGCAGGTGATCGCCTCCCAGGGCGAGGCGGGGCTCGTCCTTCCGACCCTGCGCGACTGGGAGCGCGCGCTGGACGATACGTCAAAGGACGACGGGTCAAGAGGGACTTCGGTCCAGGCACTACGCACGCTTGCTCCGCGCATGCTCTTCTCGATCGACCGGACGCGTTTCTATCTGGTCGAGGGCAGCCTGGGGACCGAGCCGCTCGGAGCGGCCGTGGCAGCGCTTTCCCGTGCCGGCTTCGTCCCCACCCAGATGAACCTCATGCGCTACCTTCGGCCGCGTCACCTGGCCTTTGCCGCCATCACGGCACGTCAGCTGGCCCGGTGGTACGAGCTCAATCACTACTGCGGGCGTTGCGGGGCAGAGCTGGGACACGTGACCACCTCGCGCGAGCTCGCGTGCCCCTCCTGCCAGAACGTCGTCTATCCCCGTCTGAACCCCGCGGTCATCGTGGGCATCACCAACGGCGACAAGCTGCTGCTGACCAAGTACGCTCACGGGTATGACCGCTACGCGCTCGTCGCGGGCTTCTGCGAGGTGGGCGAGACGCTCGAGCAGACCGTCGCGCGCGAGGTGCGCGAGGAGGTCGACCTGGACGTCTGTAACCTACGCTACTACGCCTCACAGCCCTGGCCGTTCACGGACTCGCTGCTCGCGGGGTTCTTCTGCGACGTCGCGGGAGACCCCTCGATTCACGTCGATGGGGAGGAACTGCGCCTGGGCGAGTGGTGGTCGCGCGACGACCTGCCAAAGACGCACGAGGACACGTCCAGCCTGACGAACAGAATGATCGAGGCGTTTGCAAGGGGAGAAGTGTAGGAAGGCAGAAAGGGGTCGCATGCTGGGACGACGCATCACCACAATTGTCACGCACGACATCCTGTACGGGTCGAGCGGCTATTTGCGCACCGAGGTGCGCGGCGTGTCGCGCGAGGAGGAGGTCCATGTGGTCAACGAGGCCGCGCCCGACCTATGCGGCTTTCTGGTCGACTATCCCAGCGTGCCATGGAGCGTCGATCGCGACCAGCTGTGGAACCTCGTCTCACACCTGGAGTCCACCATCCCCGCCGTCGGCGTCTTCGTCGACCAGCCGTTGGGGCTGGTGGCCGAGCTTGCCGACGAGGTCCTCGACGTCGTCGAGCTTCACGGGAGCGAGGAGAACCCCTACATCACTTTCCTGCGAGAGCTGGTGGACGTGCCCATCGTCCAGGCGTTTTTGGTGGCGGGGCCGGACGACATCCGCAAGGCGAACGAGAGCAAGGCCGACTTCGTCCTGCTGGACGGCGACTGGAGGCGCGACGAGGCGTTCGACTGGTCGCTCATCGAGGGACTGCGCCGCCCGTTCATGCTGTCGGGCGGCCTTGGCGCGGACAACGTCGCTGCGGCTGTCGAGGACCTGCGCCCCTGGGGCGTGAGTATGGGGTCTCGCCTGGATGTGGGCGGAACGAAGTCTTTGGAGCTCGTGTCGGCCGCGCTTGCAGCCGCGCGCGGGGCCGAGCAAAGGGGTTAGCTGCATGAGTCGTAAGGTCTACATTTTCGATACCACCCTGCGCGACGGCGAGCAGTCGCCCGGCGCGTCGATGAACACCGACGACAAGCTCATCATCGCGCGACAGCTGCTGCGCCTGCACGTCGACGCGATCGAGGCTGGCTTTCCCATCTCGTCGCCGGGCGACTTCCGCTCGGTTCAGAAAATCGGTCAGCTCGCGGGAGACGACGCCGCCGTGGTCGCCCTGGCCCGTGCGGTCGAGAAGGACATCGACTGCGCCGCCGAGGCGCTGCGGGGCGCAAGCCGCCCGCGCATCCACACGGGACTGGGCGTTTCTCCCCAGCACCTGCGCGAGAAGCTGCGCATCAGCGAGGACGAGTGCGTGGAGCGCGCACGGCGCAGCGTCGCCTATGCCAAGCGCTACGTCGAGGACGTCCAGTTCTACGCAGAGGACGCCGGTCGTGCGGACCAGTCCTTCCTTGAGCGGGTCGTTCAGGCGGCCGTCGAGGCGGGCGCGACCGTGGTGAACATTCCCGACACGACGGGCTGCCAGCTGCCCGAGGAGTTTGCCGCACGCATCAGGGGGCTTCGCGAGCACGTTCGCGGCATCGAGGACGTGATCATCGCCGTGCACACGCACAACGACCTCGGCATGGCGACCTCGCTGGCGCTTGCCGGCGTGAGGGAGGGCGCCACGCAGGTTGAGTGCACCATCAATGGACTGGGAGAGCGCGCGGGCAATGCCGCCCTCGAAGAGGTGGTCATGGCGCTCCGGATGCACGAGGACGCGCTCGACGCCCACACCGACGTCGTCGCGTCCGAGCTCACGAAGGCATCGCGACTCGTGAGCCGCGTCACGGGCATGCAGGTCCAGGCGAACAAGGCCATCGTGGGCGCGAATGCCTTCGCGCACTCGTCGGGCATCCACCAGGACGGTGTGCTGAAGGCCCGCGACACCTACGAGGTCATCGACCCCGACGAGGTCGGCGCTCAGGGCTCGGAGCTCATTCTGTCGGCTCGCAGCGGCCGCGCTGCTCTCAGGCATCGCCTGGCAGAGCTCGGCTACAGCTTTCCCCAGACGGAGTTCGAGGGCGTCTACCGTCGCTTCCTCGAGGTGGCCGACCAGAAGAAGGAAGTGTTCGACGAGGACCTCGACTCGCTTGCGCAGGAGCGCGAGCGAGACGTTAGCGCGGTCTATACGCTCTCTTCCGTTCAGGTGGTCTGCGGAGACGTGGCGACGCCCACGGCGACCGTGCGCATCACCGATGAAAACGGAGAAGAGCATGTCGCTGCGGCGACCGGGGCCGGTCCCGTTGATGCGGCATACAAGGCCATCGACCAGGTCGTCGCCGTTCACGGTGACCTTCATGAGTTCGTAGTCAAGGCTGTCACGCGCGGCATCGACGCCATCGGAGAGGTGACCGTGCGCATCGTGGCGAGCGGCGGCGCGGTCTATTCGGGTCGTGGCTCCGACACCGACATCGTGGTCTCGTCCGCCAAGGCCTATGTGAATGCGCTCAACCGCCTGATCAGGACGGAGCGCGGAGACGCCTAGCGTTGCCCGGCCGCCCGCTGCCTACGCGCCCTTTGCCATGGCGACGATGCCGAAGGCGCCAGGGCCGGAGTGCGACGCGATGACGCAGCCGGTCTTGACCCACTCGATCCTCTCGAAGCCGTGCTCGTGGGCCAGCTGCTCGACGGCCTCGCGCTCGGTGGGGTCGGGTGCGTCGCCCACGGAGTAGATGAAGCTGATGCGTCCGGCGTCCAGGGGCTCGGCCTCGAGGAAGTGGCGCGTCAGGGCGACGATGCACTTGAGGCGCGACCCGCGACGCTTGTCGGTGGCGACTAGCCTGCCATCCTGGATCTCCACCGTGGGCTTGATGCGCAGCAGCGTGGCACCTAGGAAGGCGATGTTTGACAGGCGGCCTCCGGCGCGCAGGTACTCGAGGTCGCCGGGGATGAACGACATGCGGATGCGCGCCACCTGGTCATCCACGAAGGCCTTGAGCTCGTCGAGGGTCGCCTCGGGGTTTGCCTTGAGCCAGCGTGCCGTGTTGGTGACGACCATGCCCTGACCGGCGCTGACGCTCTTGGTGTCGATGGCGGTGACGTAGTCGCGCCCCTCTGCGGCGGCCAGCGCCGAGGCATAGCTCACCGTCGTGACGGAGGAGTAGGCAAGGTATACCACCTGGGCCTCGGGATGCTCGGCGTGGATGCGGTTGAAGGCGCGCGTGAAGTCCTGTGGGGTGGAACCGCTGGTGTGCGGGAGCTCCTTGGTGCGACGGTAGTTCTCGTAGAGGTCCTCGGGCGGGAAGCTGCCGTCATCGAGGTCGTGGCCGCCAAAGTTGACGTGCATGGGGACGATCTCGATGCCCAAGTCTTTCGCGACCTCGGGGGTGATGTCCGAACCGGTCTCTGCGACAAGGATGAAGCGTACCATGTGTGCTCCCAGCAAAAAAGGGCGTCCGCGCGCCAATTCATTACCAGCTCGTACAGGCTATCAGATGTTGTCGTCCCATGTACTTGACATGGTTGGGACCACCGTGCGCGTAGCGCGTGTCGTGTCTTGCTAAAGTGGCAAGGATGACTCTTGCGTGCCACGAGGAGCGCCACATGAAGAAGAACTTTGCCATCGTACTGCCCGACAAGGCGGGGTCGTTTCTCGGGGTCTCGCGCGTGTTCCGCGATCTTGATCTCGACATCTTGCGCGTCAACTACAACAAGGTGGTTGACGTCCACACCTTCTTTCTCGAGGCGGAGGGCACCGAGGCCGCGATAGAGGCCGCAGAGGCCGAGCTCAGCCGTCGTGGCCTGCATCCCGAGCGGGCCTCGGTTGGTGACGTCAGGCTGATCGAGTCGCGCATGGACTCGCATCCCGGGTCGATGGTCCCCATGCTCGAGCTCGTTGACCGCTACGGCTACAACATCAGCTACATCAACGCGCGCGTCGACCACGGCGGCGAGCAGTCGGTTCTCATGGGTCTCTACGTCGAGGGCGAGAAGGACTTCGTCGCCTTTATGGACGAGGCCAACGCCATCTGCCCCACCGTCCTTCGCAGGTACGACAAGACGGTCGACGTGCTGGACAACAACCTTTTCTACGTCGACTTCGCCCTCGAGATCGGCTCCATGTTCGATCTGGACTCAGAGCAGTGCCGCAGCATCATGATCAACAGCAACCGCATCGTCCAGAACCTCGAGCGAACCACCAACAACCCCTACAAGCCCTTCGCCTACCTCAGGGAGTTCGCCGACGCCATCTGCGGCAGCCATGGGGAGGCGTATCGCAAGAACGGGCGCGTCACGCACTTCTCGACTGCCGGCGGCGTGCCCTCCGTGCTCATCGAGCCTCCCTGCGGCAGCAATACCTGGCTCTTCGACTGCGGGGATACCATCTTCGCGATCGACTCGGGCTACTCGTGCTTCCGCGCGGAGTTCGAGGCGACCCTGCGCGAGCTCTTTCCCGACTGGGACGAGCGACGCCGCGAGCTCTTCCTGACCCATGGGGACGTGGACCACGCAGGTTGCTGTGACCTGTTCGACCGCGTCCACGCGGTCGGCGACGTGATGGACAACTTCCGCTTCCAGCACGCTGGCGAGCCGGACTGGCGCGAGCGCAACCCGAGCCACGCGCCCTACGTGGCCATCACCAACATGATCACGGGGTACGAGTCCCCCTGGATGAGCGGCTTCCACTGCCTGGGACGTCGTCCCAAGGACGCCGAGGAGCCCATCGCGCGCGTGATCAGCTCGACGACGGGAGACCCTGCCTGGCTGGATGTCGGGCCGCTCCACTTCGAGGTGTGGGAGGGCGCTGGAGGCCACGTGAGGGGCGAGACCGTGCTGATCGAGCGCGGCCAGCGCATCTGCGTCTCGGGGGACGTCTTCATCAACATTCATGGCCAGACCAAGCCGCAGCGGGCCTTCAACCTGCTGTCGCCCTTCCTGATGACCTCGGTCGACTCGGCCCCCGAGCTCGAGCGAACCGAGCGAAAGTACCTTTTCGCACTGTTGGGACCGGGTTCCTGGCAGGTCATGGGCGGCCACGGCGGGCTGCTCGAGTACGAAAAGAAGGAGTAGGACACACCATATGATCAAGGCAATACTTCTGGACATCGACGGAACCCTCACGAACGACCGCAAGGAGATTACGCCCAAGACCCGCGAGGCGCTCCTGGCCGCCCAAGAGCAGGGCGTCCGCCTCATGCTGGCAAGCGGCCGCCCGGCCGGTGGCCTGCGTCGCTATGCCGAGGAGCTCGACATGTATCGCAACCACGGAGTCTTCATCTGCTACAACGGCGCCCAGGTGATGGACTGCGCCACGGGCGAGACCTACTTCTCGCGTCCGATGGGTGCCGCGGACGTGAGGGCGGTGCTCGACCACATGAAGGGCTTCGACGTGTGGCCCGTGCTCTATCACGGCGACTACATCTACACCACTGACGTCTTTGGCTGCGCGCTTGGAAGGGACTTCGTTCCCGACCCCTACTACAACATCATCGAGTACGAGGCCCGCTCCAACAACTACCTGCTTTGCGAGAAGGGCGACCTTGCCGCGTTCGCGGACTTTGAGACCAGCAAGATTCTCGTGGCCGGCGAGCCCACCTACCTCCAGGCCCATCACGAGCAGATGGCCGCGCCCTTCTCGGGCAAGCTCAGCTCCATGTTCACGGCCCCGTTCTTCTTCGAGTTCACGGCACGTGGCATAGACAAGGCCAATGCCATCATGTGCGCGTTCGAGAGGCTGGGCATCGGCCTGCGCGACGCCATGGCCTTCGGCGACGCGCAGAACGACACCTCCATGCTCGAGCTCGTTGGCTGCGGCGTTGCCATGGGCAACGCGGTCGAGCAGACCAAGGCTGTTGCCAACGAGGTGACGCTCTCCAACAACGAGGACGGCATCGCGCTCTCCCTCTCGCGCCACATTCCCGGGCTGGAGCGCTTCGGCGCATAGCGAGGCCTGCCGTTCGGTCGATTCCCGACTTCCGCCGCATCATAGCGAGCGACAAAAGGACCGCCCCGGCTCGCCGGGGCGGTCCTCTCGTTTGCGCATGGCGCCGATGTTAGCCGGCCAGGCTCGCGAACACGGCCACGAACGCTATGATGACGCCGACGATGGACTCTCCGCCCAGGGTGCCGGAGGCCACGACCAGCCCGGCCTCGTTGTCCCTCTCGGCTGCCGCCGCCTTCTGCTCTTCGGTCATGCTGCTGCGACGTGCGGCGACGACCTTGTCGAAGACAAGCTTGACGATGACGCCCAGGAAGCTCGAGAACGACATGTAGAAGGGCAGGTAGACGCCGAGGCCAATCATCATGGACGGAATCTTGGCCCAGTACAGGGCGATGCCTGCGACGAGTCCGCCGACGAACCAGGGGATGCTGGGGATGCCCGATATCATCGTGGCGACGACCGAGGACTGGGCTGCCACGAAGTCCTTGCCCGGACCGAAGGCGTCCGGACCGTAGGCGCTCACGAGGGCGACCATGACGGCCGCGGCGACGGCGGCGCCCACCAGGCCGCCCAGGGCCTGGCCAAGCCACTGCGCGCGCGGGTCGGTGCCCAGCAGGTGACCGGCGCGGAAGTCGTTCATGACGTCACCGGCAAGGCCGCAGGCGACGGCGACGACGCCGGCTACGAAGAACAGCTTCACCTGGGAGGACTCGCCCAGGGCGGCGATGGCCAGAAGAACGATCAGGCCGAAGATCTCCATGGGGTCGATGCCGGTCTGGCCGCAGGACTGCGCGCTCATGATGGTGGTGACGAAGCTGAGCGCGACGACCACGACGGAGGCGACGGGGGAGAGGCCCAGCCCGAAGCAGGCCAGCAGCGCACAGGCGGCGACGCCCACGCCCAGGATTCCCGCATCGGTCCTGACGCTGCCGCTCATGAGCGAGCGTGCGTCCTCACCCTGCTCGGAGGAGCTGCTCCTCAGGCCGCGGACGATGCCGGCGACCTGGGGCAGGATGTCCTTCAGGACGGTTGCGACGCCGGAGCCCATCATGAGCCCCATGCCCAGGCTGGCCACGATGCCCTGGGCGGTTGCGACGTCCCACAGGCCCGCGGCGCTGCCACCGACGATCAGTCCGAAGTTGGCGCACACCGCGCCGCCAATCCAGAAGAGCATGGCACCGGTGCCGACCAGGAAGCCGATGGAGAGCATCATGGGCGAGTTGTAGATGCCAAAGGCCACGCCGGGGATGGGCAGCGTGCACAGCATGGTCGGTATGATGCCCAGGCCGTCGCGAAGCAGGCTGTAGAGCCCTGCGATGCCCATCGACGCGAACAGCTGGGTGCCGGTCTTGCCGCCCGCCTCGGTCGCGCGAAGGGTCTCGGCGGCCGCGGTTCCGGTGGGGAACTCAAGCTTGGCGTCGACGATGAAGTGGCGATGGATGAGCGCGGTGCTGAGCAGGCCCAAGACGGTTCCGCAGAGCGCTACGAGGAAGATCTGCTGCCAGCCGAACTCGTCGGCGAGTCCCAGCATCCAGGCGCCGGGGATGGTGAACGCAAGGCCGCCTGCGACCATGGCTCCCGCCGACATGATGGTGTGGGTGACGTTGGCCTCGTTGAGCGAGGCGTTGCCCATCAGCTTGAGGAAGAACAGCGACACTACGGCCGCAAACACGATGGGCCACGGCAGGGCCCCAAGCTTGAGCGCCGTATAGGCGGAAGATGCCGTGATGATGATGCAGCCAAGTACGCCGACGATCGATCCGCGCAACGTCAGCTGCCCGCGCCAGGAGGCGCGGCCGTTCCTGTTGTCCATATGGTCTCCTTTGCGTATATCCGCTTCCCCCTGGCGCGGCGGCTCATGCCGCGGCCGAGAAGTCGGGTTACCTGCGTCTGGCGCTGGACGAGCGTCAGACTTGCTACAGTATAGCTACCTCTCCTTTGACCAATGGGGGGAGAAGTGCGTAAGGAAACGGAGCTGGCACTTATGACGAGACCGCTATGCTGCCTGACCGTCGACGTGGGCAACACGACGACGCGCTTCGGGCTGTTCTCTTCCGACGGAGATAAGGAGGCGGAGCCCCTGGGGACCTGGGAGCTCACGACGCCAAAGGCGCTGACCTCCGACGAGGCTCGCATGCAGGTCATGCAGGTGCTCTCCGTTCTGGCCCAGGACCTCGAGGCAGCCCGCGACGCAGGGCACGAGTCGCGAGGCTTCGCGCGGCCTCCCCTGGGCGCCATCCTCTCTTGCGTGGTCCCGACGCTCGTCGCCCCGTGGACCCAGGCGCTCGCCAGCTCCTGCAAGACGCGGCCCCTGGTCGTGGGGCCGGGCCTCAAGACGGGGCTCAGGCTGTGCTACAACGACCCCTCCGAGGTCGGCCCGGACCGAATCGCGGACGCCCTGTCCGCCCGCGGGCGCTACGGCGCTCCGGTCGTGGTCATCGACCTGGGAACGACGGCCAACATTGAGGTGGTCGATGCCAGGGGCGCCTTTGCGGGCGGCATCATCGCGCCGGGCATGCCTTTGGAGGCTCGCACGCTTGCCCAGACGGCGGCACGTCTTCCCTCCATCGAGCTCAAGGCGCCCTCGTCGGTCATTGCGAGGAGCACGCGCGACGCCATGTGCGCCGGCGTGGTGTTGGGGTCGGCCGCCCGTATCGACGGCCTCCTCGACCGGGTCTTTGATGAACTGGGGCAGGAGGCGCCCGTCGTCCTGACGGGAGACGACGCGGCCTGGGTCGCCGCCCTTCTTGCCCATCGGACGACCTTGGATGGCGCCCTGACCCTGCGCGGGCTCCATCAGATCTACCTTGTCAACGTGTCGCGCTAGCCGCGTGGCCTAGCGTGGCTAGCGGTCTCAATTGGACGGAAGTGAGGGTGCTTAATGCCACTTTGGAATGTCGAACGCCCCATCAAGGCGGCCTTCTTTGATGCCGACGGTACGCTGCTGTCGTTCAAGACGCACCACATCCCCGACTCTGCGCAGATCGCCCTGAACGAGCTCAAGCGCAGGGGCGTCAAGTGCTTCTTGGCCACGGGCCGACCTCCCTATCAGGTGGACGAGATCCCCATCGAGAGCCTCGAGGCCTTCATCCTGTTCAACGGCCAGTTCATCCTGAATCGCGACGAGGTTCTCTATCGTGAGGCCATGGACCCCGGCGACATCGCGGCTGTCGTCGAGCAGGTCAACCGGGGGCTCTATGACTGCCTCTTCATGGAGGCTGGCCGCTGCTACGTAAACCGCCACTCCGAGCGCGTCCTGCGCGTCGAGCGGCAGGTCGGACTGCGCTTTGCCGAGGGCGACGTCAACGAGGCCCTGCACAACGACATCTTCCAGCTCAACGCCTACCTGGCGACGGGCGAGACCGAGGTGCTCACCAGCGCCTGCAGGAACGTGAAGCTTACGCGCTGGAACCCCGACTTCGTGGACGTCTTCCCGCGTGCCGGCGGCAAGGCCCGCGCGGTGCGCCGCGTGCTCGAGATGTACGGCATTTCTCCCGAGGAGGCCGTGGCCTTTGGCGACGGCGGCAACGACATCGGCATGCTCGACGCCGTGGGCACCTCCGTCGCGCTGGGCAACGCCAACCCCGAGGTGAAGGAGATGGCGAGCTTCGTAACGGACGACGTCGACCACGACGGCATCTATAACGCCTGCGTCCGTCTGGGGCTGATCGACGCCTAGGACGGACGTCCGGGTCCGATCGCGCCCGCCTGCCCCGAACAAGGAGGAAGCATGACCGAGGACGATCTCTACCAGATGCTTGACGAGCGGGGCGTGCCCTATGAGGTCTATCATCACAAGGCGATATTCACGGTCGCCGAGGGTGACGCCGTGGGCATCCCCGAGCTGGGGACCCACACCAAGAACCTCTTCCTGCGCGACGACAAGAAGCGCAACTACTACCTGGTTACGGCCCACGAGGACCAGAGGGTCGACCTCAAGGCGCTCGCCGCTCGCATTCCCAGCAGGCGCCTCTCGTTTGCCAGCGAGAAGGACCTCGTATCCATGCTGGGCCTCGTCGCGGGAAGCGTGACTCCCTGGGGCGTGCTGAACGACGAGGGTCGCACCGTTACCATGATTTACGACAGAAACCTGAAGGGGCGGCGCATCGATGCGCACCCACTTGTCAACACCGCGACGATGTTCGTCCAGATGGACGACCTCGTGACGCTTCAGAGAGAACACGGGACGCGCGTGCTCTTTCTTGACCTAGGGCCCGACGACGCGGAGGAAGCCGGCCCCCGCGCCGGCAGGTAACGCCGACGGCCAGCGCCGGCATATGGGTCGGCCGCCAGTGCCGACTAGGCCTTGCGGCGCTCCATCGCCGAGCCCGAGACGCTGTGGCCCGAGGCGAGCTCGAAGTGGCACTCCGCGATTCCCAGGTTGACCGCGGCCATGGCGCCGGCGGAGCTGGCCGTTACCTCGGTCTGGTCCTTGCTTAGGGTGAACACGAACCTCTGCCGGTTGAAGGCGGTCGGCGCCAGGCGTGCGGCCTCCATGCCGCGCTGGAACCAGTCGGGCATCGCGAACCCGTGGGTGGCGCACAGCTCCGATATGCCCTTAGACTTGCTGGGGGTGCCCTGCGAGATGCCGTAGCCTAGCGCGATGGTGCCTAGCAGCCTCTGGCCCTTGGCTACCGCGCACCGCGTCTTGCGCTTGCTGAAGGTGCCGCCCACCCAGCAGCTGTTGAGCCCGAGCTGCTGTGCCAGGAGGACCAGCTGCTCGCCGTAGTAGCCGCAGAGCTCGGCCCCGTCGCCGTCCTTGGGGGCCACGAGCGCGAGGTAGTTCCGGACGTTGTCGAACTTGCCGTAGTGGCTCAGGAAGGACGAGAAGGCCTCGGCTTCGTCGCAGGCTAGCTGGATGTTCAGGCCGCCCTGCTCGTTGACGGACGCCACGGCCCCCTCGAGTCGCTCGCGCACCGCGCCCTCGATGGGCTTGCTCGTGAACTGCCTTACCGAGTGGCGAGCGGCGATGGCCTCGTCGATTCGGCTTTCGTCCAGGATGCTGCTGTGGGGCATGTTGGCACGTCCTTCTCGTAGACACCTTTTTGATGAGTCTACGCCTTCCATTTGGTATGGGCTGCGGGAATCGCGTCTCTCGCTGGGTCGCGACAGATGACGCAGACGAGAAACGCTTCGTCACCGTAGAGGAAACAACTTATATTTCGGCGCGTAACGCCGGATTGCCACACTGTCTACCGGAAGAGGGAACCGATGGGACCGACGGAAGGGGACAGGATGGCTGACGGTGTCGACTCGAGGATGTATGACTACGGTGCGGGCAAGTCTGCGATCAGGACGGTCTACGAGCAGACGACCGAACTGCGCCAACAGGGAGTGACCGACTTCTGGGACTACTCCATCGGCAATCCCTACGTCTCGGCGCCGCCCGAGGTGAACGAGGCCATCCGCGAGGTGCTTGAGGAGTATGACCCGATTGACGTGCATGGCTATCCGCCCAACAACGGCTGGCTGACCACGCGCCAGGCCGTTGCCGCAAACCTCAACCGTCGCTTCAACGCGCATGCCCGCGCCAGCGAGATCGCTATGACCGGCGGCTGCGCGGGGGCCATCACCTCGACCATCGCGGCGGTCACCACGGCCGGCGAGGACGTCATCGTCCCCGTTCCCTACTTTGCCGAGTACCGCATGTACATCCAGGCGTGGAACTGCCGCTGCGTCGAGGTGCCGACGCTGCCTGAGACCTTTCAGCTGGACCTGGACGCCATCGAGCGCGCCATCGTTCCCACCACGCGCATGGTAATCATCAACACGCCCAACAACCCGACGGGCGCCATCTACACGGAGGAGTCCCTCAAGAAGTTGGGCGAGCTCCTGCGTCGCAAGTCGAAGGAGCTGGGGCAGACCATCTACCTGCTTTCCGACGAGCCCTATCGCGAGGTCGTGTATGACGGCAAGCAGTGTCCGTGGGTGGCGCAGTACTACGAGAACACCATCGTGTGCTACAGCTGGTCCAAGTCGCTCTCGCTTGCCGGCGAGCGCGTGGGCTACGTTTGGGTGCCAAGCACGGTGAGGCACGCGGGGCGCGTCTACGATGCCATCCTGGGTGCGCAGCGCGTGGTCAACTCCATCTGCAACAGCCTGTTCTGCCGCGTGATCGAGCGCTGCGTCGACCTGCCGGCCCCCGTAGAGGAGTACGCGCGCAAGAGAGCTCTGCTCTTCGACGGACTGACCAAGATCGGCTACGAGGTGGTACATCCCGACGGTGCGTTCTACCTGTGGGTGCGTGCGCTCGAACCGGATGACGACGCCTTTCAGGAGCGTGCGGCGAACGAGGAGCGGCTCTACGTGGTCGGCTCCGACGACTTCGCCGCAAAGGGCTACTTCCGCCTGAGCTACTGCGTGTCTGACGAGTGCATTCGCACGAGCCTGCCCGCATTCAAGCGTCTGTACGACTCATATGGTGGCTACCAGTGGTAATAAGGGTCGAGGCCCGCGGACGCTCCGTGGGGCCTCGTTGCCTACGTTGTGTGGGCTCTGAAGACCTTGGCGGATTCACCGACTCCGTGGCCGCAGGGCCTCGCCGCCTACATCGTGTGGGTGCTGAAGACGGGGTCGTCCTCCCAGAGGATCACCTCGTTGCCCCCAAGCTCGCCTGCCGCGTGCGCCTCGAGGGTGCTGGGGATGTCTATCAGGCGCTGGTTGGAGGATCCACGGAACCGCAGGGTGATGTCGTAGTTCTGCTGCTGCCACGGTCCGTCAACGAGCACGTCGACGCATGACAGGATGCGGTCGGTGACGTCCGTGTGCCACTTGCCCTGGGTCAGCTGATCCCAGGTGTGTCCCGAGAACATCCAGATGCTCTTCTCGGGAAACTCCGTGCGCACGCGCTCGACGAAGTCGACCAGGCCCGCCTGGTTCTCGGGCTCGAAGGGTTCGCCGCCCAGGATGGTGAGGCCGTCGATATAGACGGGGCGCAGACTCTCGACGATCTGATCCTCGACTGCGGGCGTGAACTCCTCGCCCGCGTCGAAGTCCCAGGCCTCGTAGTTGAAGCAGCCGGGGCAGTGCAGGCGGCAGCCGCTGACGAAGAGCGAGGTGCGCACACCCGTGCCGTTTGCGATGTCGCAGTACTTGATGGTTGCGTAGTTCATGGCTTGCCTCCCTGGGTCCCCTGCGCGACGGCGCTCCGCCAAGACGCTGGCCTGCGAGAAGGGCGTTGCGCTCGGTCTCGGTGCCTTGCCGGCGCCGGATTGTGCGCAACGGTCGTAACGGTCGCAAAAAAGCCGAGCCCTCCCGCGCATGGGTTCTTGCGGTGCAAGTAATCCTAGCACGGAAGGGCTCGGCTCTCTCTGCGTTGGCTCTTACAGGTGAAGGACGCGGTCCTTGATCTCCTGCGTACGGCCCTGGTTCCAGAACTGGGTGCCGATGTAGCCGCAGGTGCGTCGTGCGACGTTCATCTTGGACTGGTCGCGGTTGTGGCAGTTGGGACACTCCCAGACCAGCTTGCCGTCATCCTCGACGATCCTGATTTCGCCGTCGTAGCCGCACACCTGGCAGTAGTCGCTCTTGGTGTTGAGCTCGGCGTACATGATGTTGTCGTAGATGAACTGCATGACCTTGATGACGGCCTCGAGGTTGTCCTGCATGTTGGGGACCTCGACGTAGGAGATTGCGCCGCCGGGGGAGAGACGCTGGAACTTGCTCTCGAACTGCAGCTTGGTGAAGGCGTCGATCTTCTCGGTCACGTGGACGTGGTAGCTGTTGGTGATGTAGCCCTTGTCCGTGATGCCCTTGATGATGCCGAAACGGCGCTGGAGGGCCTTGGCGAACTTGTAGGTGGTGGACTCCAGCGGCGTGCCGTAGAGGGAGTAGTCGATGTTCTCGGCCTCCTTCCACTTGGCGCACATGTCGTTCATGTGCTGCATGACGGAGAGCGCGAAGTCGGTTGCCTCGGGGTCGGTGTGGCTGTGGCCGGTCATGGCCTTGACGCACTCGTAGAGGCCCGCGTAGCCCAAGCTGATGGTGGAGTAGCCGCCGTAGAGGAGCTTGTCGATCTTCTCGCCCTTCTCGAGGCGTGCGAGGGCGCCGTACTGCCAGAGAATCGGGGCAGCGTCAGAGGTGGTGCCCAGAAGGCGCTCGTGGCGGCAGCGCAGGGCCTTGTGGCAGAGCTCGAGGCGCTCGTCGAAGATCTGCCAAAACTTGTCGAAGTTGCCGTCGGCGGACAGCGCGACGTCGGGCAGGTTGATGGTGACGACGCCCTGGTTGAAGCGACCGTAGTACTTGGGCTTGCCTGGCTCCCAGTTCTTTGCGTTGGCGACGTTGTCGAAGCCGTTGCCGGAACGGTCGGGGGTCAGGAAGGAGCGGCATCCCATGCAGGTGTAGACGTCGCCCGCGCCCTCGGTCTCGCCCTTCGAGAGCTTGTACTCCTTCATCTTCTTCTCAGAGATGTAGTCCGGGACCATGCGCTTGGCGGTGCACTTGGCGGCGAGCTTGGTGAGGTAGAAATACGGGGAGTCGGCGCTGACGTTGTCCTCCTCGAGCACGTAGATGAGCTTCGGGAAGGCGGGCGTGATCCAGACGCCGGCCTCGTTCTTGACGCCCTGGTAGCGCTGCTTGAGCATCTCCTCGATTACGAGGGCGAGGTCCTTCTTCTCCTGCTCGTTCTTGGCCTCGTTGAGGTACATGAAGACGGTGATGAAGGGCGCCTGACCGTTGGTGGTCATGAGAGTGACGACCTGGTACTGGATGGTCTGGACGCCGCGGGAGACCTCGTCGCGCAGACGCTTCTCGACGATCTGGTCGATCTTCTCGGTGCCGGGGTGGGCGTCGATCTCCTCCATCTCTGCGAAGACCTGGCGACGGATCTTCTTGCGCGAGATGTCTACGAAGGGAGCGAGGTGGGCGAGCGAGATGGACTGTCCGCCGTACTGGCAGGACGCGACCTGGGCGATGATCTGTGTGGCGATGTTGCACGCGGTCGAGAAGGAGTGGGGCTTCTCGATCATGGTGCCCGAGATGACTGTGCCGTTCTGCAGCATGTCCTCGAGATTCACGAGGTCGCAGTTGTGCATGTGCTGCGCGAAGTAGTCAGCGTCGTGGAAGTGGATGATGCCCTCGTTGTGGGCGTCGACGACCTCGGCAGGCAGCAGCTCGCGCATCGCGAGGTCCTTGGAGACCTCGCCGGCCATGTAGTCGCGCTGGACCGAGACGACGGTGGGGTTCTTGTTGGAGTTCTCCTGCTTGACCTCTTCGTTGTTGGACTCGATGAGCGAGAGGATCTTGTCGTCGGTGGTGTTCTTCTGGCGCTTCTGGTTCTGGACGTAGCGGTAGATGATGTACTTGCGTGCAACCTCGAAGCGATCGAGCGCCATCAGCTGATCCTCGACGAGGTCCTGGATCTCCTCGACGGTGACCGTGTGGCCGGAGGCCTTGCAGGCATCCTCGACGTTGAGCGATGCGAAGGTTACCTCGCGGTCGGTCAGCTTCTCTTCGGTGGGGACCTCGGCATTGGCGGCCTTGATGGCGTTCTCGATCTTGTTCAGGTCGAATGTTGCCTCTGAGCCGTTTCGCTTAATGATCTTCATGATCTGATCCTCCAGTTGGTTGTTGCCTACAGCCGCAGGCGGGGTTTGGCCAAAAAAAGACGCACCGCATGGCACGCCAGGGACCTAGCTCCTGATTGGCTGCGTTTAGTGTGCGATATGAATATGACACAATCTCTTGTGGTCTGCTTGTGAGAAAACCCCTAGATATTGTTTGACATTCTCAAATCTTTACATAAAAGCGAATTTGTCACATGCATTGGCGCAGGTAGCAAGAACGACACGTGGCATATCTGTCGCGCAATCTGACAGAAAAAATAATCTGACAAATTTGGGTGGCATTTCCGTGAGCGGAAAAACGCCTAGTAGACCATAGCCAAGCGCCGGAGAGATGTGTTCCATTCCATATTCTGGACATACGCGCAGGTAGTTGAATTGTGCCTTTGAACAGGCATTTCAAAGCCGCTGGTAGATGCGATGCGCGCTGACACATCGCCAAATTCGTGCGCACAAATCACCCTCAAATTAGACGCCGCGCATGGCCGCTCGGCGACGCGTCCTACTGGCGCCCGGCATGCTTCCTGTAGGCGTCGTAGAGGTCGTCGATCATGCTCTGGTACTCAGAGGGCCTCAGACTGGGAAAGGCGCCGAGGATGCGCTTCTCCTGCGCGTTGAGGGCGGACGAGAAGTGCTCGGCCACTTCGCCCTGGGCGTTGCGGGCCGCGTCGATGAGGGCGGACAGCTCGATCTTGGGGACGGGCATGTTGATCTGCGGCAGCGACACGTCGGGCATGTGCCTGCTCAGGCTGCGACGGGCGGCTCCCAGTCGGCGGCCCAGCGAAAGCTCGCGGATGTGCTCCCAGCCGACCAGTGAGGCGATGTCGGAGCGCGAGGGGATGTAGCCGCTCAACGCGTCCATCGCGTCGGAGGGAGAGGGCACGTGCGGTATGGCGGGCGCCCACTGGCCAAGGGCGAAGGCGCGGCTGCGCATGGAGCCAACCAGGTCGTCCATCTTGGAACGGAAGCCGCTCAGGCCGACGTGCGTGACGGCTAGGTCCGCGAAGAACGTGAGCGCGGTGAGCGCCGCGACCGTGGCGCGTGCGGGCTGCGACATGAGCAGAAGGGGGACCGAGAGCAGCGGCTGCGCGACTTTGGCCACCAGCACGACCCCGACGCCAAACTCGAAGAAGCCGCCGACCCATACGCGCCCGTCGAGGTTGAGCGGCAGATGCGAGTAGTCCCACCACCTGGCGTGGTAGGCCTTCTCCATGACCCACGAAGTGGCGAACTCGAGCGCGCAGGAAAGGGCGCCTCCGACCAGGAACAGTACGGCGACGCTCTGGACATCTTGCATAAGAAGGAGTCCCAGGAGCGCGCCCGATCCATAGATGGGCAGGTAGGGACCATTGAGGAAGCCGCGGTTGACCAGCTTGCGCTCTAGGACGGAGCAGTAGGCCGACTCCGCGCACCAGCCCAGGAAGCAGTAGCCGAAGAAGAGCAGCCACAGCGTGGCGAGCCCGTCGGGGCCAAACGGGAGCTCTCGTACGACGATGGCTCCGGACGTAATGCTATCGGGCACTTCTCTCCTCCCTCGGCCTTTGGCGTGCGCGCAGCTTGAGGGCAAAGCCGTGGACGGTCTCCCTGGTGGCGACGATCTTGTCGGCGACGCACAGGATGGCACCCTCGCGACAGGTGGGCGGCGTGGGCGTGAGGGGGAACATGTGATGCCTGATCATCGACTGCTCGCGCCGTCCCACGCCGAAGTCGCGGATCGCGTTCTTGCAGGCGCGGCCGGGGTGCGTGAAGCCATGGAGCCTGTGGCTGGGGTCGTAGACGTGCCAGTCGTAGAGGAAGTAGTCGTGGAGAAGAGCGCCGCGCATCAGGGCCCGCTCGTCCACGGGGACGCGCAGGGCCCTTGCGATGAGCGCGCAGCAGGCCGTGACCGCGGCAGAGTGCTCGAGCACCGTGGTGTCGCCGTGCTGGATGCATTGGCTCTCGATGGACATGCCGGGGGAGGTCAGGATGTCAGAGCAGTATTTCTCGATGAGCTGGTTGGGCGTCGCTGCCGCGTCGATCCGTCGTCGCGGCAGCGGGCGATCGCCCTCCCTTCGGGCGGCGGGCCGTGAGGCTTGGTGCATTGATTATTCCTCCGAGAAGGACATGAGGAGCTTGTCGATAAGGGCCTTCAGCTGGGCGAGGTCCTCAGGGTCCAGGTTGATGGTGTCGCAGACGCAGCGCGGGACGTCGATCGCCCGGTTGCGCAGGGCCCGCCCCGCCTGGGTCAGGGTGATGATGACCGAGCGCTCGTCCTGGCGGGAGCGCTCGCGTGTCAGGTAGCCGTGCGACTCGAGCCGCTTGAGCAGCGGCGTGAGGGTTGCGGAGTCGAGGAAGAGCTGCCTGCCCAGGGCGCTGACGCTCACGCGGTCCTGCTCCCAGAGGGCCATCATGGTGACGTATTGGGTGTAGGTGAGGCCCAGGGGGTCGAGGAAGGGCTTGTACCTGCGGGTGAGCTCCTTTGACGCCGCGTAGAGCGGGAAACAGATCTGGTTCTGGAGCGCCAGGGGGTCTCCGGAGAGGTCGCGGCGCGGCGCGACCTCTGCCGGCTCCTCACGCCAGGCACTCTCGGGCTCGGTATAGATGCCTTGCGCCTTGACCTCGAACGGGTCCCCGGCGGGCTCTGCCGGACTTGCTGGAGTCTGGCCTGCATCGGCGCGCTCGTCCAGGGGCGCGGGAGCGGCCTCGTCGGCATCCGTCGTGGCGCCGTTCTCCCTCGGGTCGTCAGGGCTGTAGCCGGGGTAGTGGCTCAGGGCTTCCTTCCAGTCTGCCATGGCAGATTCCCCTCCTCGTGTAGTTTCGCGACGCCTGTGGCCTCGGCGGGCGTACTAATCGCGTGCGATTTGCAACGCAATCATACCATCATCTGCCAGCTAGTTGCCTACATTTGAGCCAACGTGGGGGAGCATATAAATACTACGCGGATATATGTCACTAATGACGAAGCAAATGGCACGTAGACGGACGCGTCTTCTCTGGCGAGCGATGCGTAAAGAGGGACGAGCGGCTTGCCCGTGCCTTGCCGTCGGAAGGGAAGGAGGAAAGAGGGTATACCTGTGATAGTTTCCCCCGAGGGGGCCTTCGCTCTCAACCGTGAGAGCGCTCGATTGGGGTAGGGAGACCATAATGGGCGAGAAGAGGACCGCGGCTGCGGTCGCTGCAGTCATCGGCGGAGCCGCCCTGCTGGGGGCGTCGACCCTTGGTGCTGTCGCGCCGCGCGTGGGCGACTCCCACGTGGATGCCCGCTGGGCGCGGATGAAGCGCTATCGCTATGCGCACAGGGGCCTTCACGGCCGCGTGACGGGCGTGCCCGAGAACTCCCTGGCGGCCTTCGAGCGCGCGCGCGACAACGGCTTCGGCGCCGAGATGGACGTGCGCCTCACCAAGGACGATCGGCTCGTGGTCTTTCATGACGCGGACACCACACGCATGTGCGGCGTCTCGGGGGCCATCGAGGACATGACGCTCGACCAGGTTCGCGCGCTGCGCCTTGGTGGGACCGACGAGCGCATCCCCACCTTCGAGGAGGCCATCTCGGTCTTCGACTACGAGGGGCCCAAGAACGAGCTGGATGAGCTCGACGTCGACGGAAGCGGCGTTGCCACTCCGGTGATAGTCGAGATCAAGACCGCAAACGGCAACTTCAAGCGTCTGACGGACCTTGTGATGGAGACGCTTGACCGCCACTGCGTGTCGTTCTGCATTCAGAGCTTTGACCTCTACGTGCTCTCGCGCCTGCGCTGGCATCGCCCGGAGGTCATTCGCGGGCGCCTTGCCTACGACGTCCGCCACGGGAAGGCCCTGGCCCTGCCCGTCCGCTTCGTCCGGACCATGCTCACGGGCAACCATGCCGCGCGCCCGGACTTCATCGCGTATCGCTTTGAGGACCGCAAGCTGCCCGTTGTCCGAATGGTCGTCGGCCCCATGGGAGCGAAGCCGGTCTATTGGACCATCCGGACCGAGGCAGACCTGCGTGAGTGCGAGGCCGAGGGAGGAGTCGCCATCTTCGAGGGCTTCCTCCCCGACCCGACTTGCTAGCGAGCTGCCGCCGCCAACTGGCGGCTAGACCAGCTGGTCCATGGTCTCGCGGATGGCAAGAATGAAGTCACGCGTGTTGAGCTTGGTGGGGTTCTCCAGCGAGGTGATGCGCGCCAGGTCTCCGGTCATCTTTCCGGACTCGATCGTGGCGACGGTCGCCTTCTCCAGACGGTCCGCAAACGCGCAGAGCTCGGGAGTCCCGTCCAGCTCGCCGCGCTTGCGCAGGGCACCCGTCCACGCGAAGATCGTCGCGACCGAGTTGGTGGAAGTCTCTTCTCCCCTGAGGTGCTTGTAGTAGTGGCGCTGGACGGTGCCGTGGGCGGCCTCGTACTCGTAGTAGCCGTGGGGCGAGACGAGCACGGAGGTCATCATTGCCAGGCTGCCGAAGGCGGACGAGAGCATGTCGCTCATCACGTCGCCGTCGTAGTTCTTGCAGGCCCAGATGAAGCCGCCCGAGGACTTCATGACGCGCGCGACGGCGTCGTCGATCAGCGTGTAGAAGTACTCGATGCCCGCCTCGTCGAAGCGCGCCTTGTAGTCAGCCTCGAACACCTCGGCGAAGACGTCCTTGAAGCGGTGGTCGTACTTCTTGCTGATGGTGTCCTTGGTGGCGAACCACAGGTCCTGCTTGGTCGCGAGCGCGTACTCGAAGCAGCTGCGCGCGAAGCTCTCGATGGAATCGTCCAGGTTGTGCATTCCCTGGATGACGCCGGCGCCCGTGAAGTCGTGGATGAGCTCGCGGGTTTCGGTGCCGTCCTCTGCTGTGAAGACAAGTTCGGCCTTGCCGGCGCCCGGCACGCGGATCTCGGCGTTCTTGTAGACGTCGCCGTAGGCGTGACGCGCGATGGTGATGGGCTTGGTCCAGTTGCGGACGACGGGGTCGATGCCCTTGACCACGATGGGCGCGCGGAAGACGGTGCCGTCGAGCATGGCGCGGATGGTGCCGTTGGGGCTCTTCCACATCTGGCTCAGGTTGTACTCCTCGACGCGCTGCGCGTTGGGGGTGATGGTCGCGCACTTGACGGCCACGCCGTACTTCTTGGTGGCCTCGGCGGAGTCGGCGGTCACCTGGTCCTTGGTGGCCTCGCGGTTCTCGAGCCCCAGGTCGTAGTACTCGCTCTTAAGGTCGATGTAGGGGCAGATGAGCTCGTCTTTGATCATCTGCCAGATGATGCGGGTCATCTCGTCGCCGTCCATCTCGACCAGCGGGGTCTTCATCTGGATCTTTGCCATGCGCTATCAACTCCCAAGCGTTGGGTCGGTCGGCTGAGCCGAGCCCGATTGTGCCAAACGTTCCCTAGTTTAGCTGGGTGGGCGCGACTTGCCTACGGTTGGGACAATTCGTAGCGCAATGCTAACGAGAGGAGCTGCGCGCCGCGTTGCTGGTATTCTCTTCTGTGGGTAACCGTTACCCACGACCATGCTGCCGCATCGGACGAGGTCGTGGGACCATGGGGTGAGAAGGGCGGGGCACGATGGCTGGCAAGAGGGCGACGGTGCGCGACATCGCGCGGGAGGCGGGCGTCTCGGTGGCCACCGTGTCGCGCGTCATCAACCAGAACGGCCGCTTCTCGAAGGCGACGGAGCAGCGTGTGCGCGCGGCCATAAAGAAGTTCGACTACCGTCCCAACCAGATGGCCAAGGGGCTTCGCCAAGACCGCACCAGCGCCATCGGCGTGGTCGTTCCCAACATCTCGAACGAGTTCTTCTCGACGCTCATCCTGTCCCTTCAGGAGCGCTTCTTCGAGGCGGGCTACTCGCTGAGCATCTACAACACCAACCACTGCGCCCAGATGGAGCGTGCGAGCCACGCGCAGCTTGCGGCCCAGCGCGTCTCGGGGGTGGTCTGCTCCAATCCGACCGTGGACGTGCGTGGCGCCCTCGACTCGTCCGTTCCCGTGGTGCTGATCGATGCGGCGCCCGAAAGCCAGAGGGCCGCGCTCGAGCGCGGCTCTGTCTGCGCGTTCGTGTGCTCCGACAACCGGGAGAGCGGACGCCTTGCCGCAGACGAGCTGGTCTCGGGCGGCTGCAGGTCCCTCGCGCTCGTCTCGGCCACCCGCCACGACCCGGTGGGGACTCGTCGCACGGAGAGCTTCGAGACGGAGCTTGGGCGGCGCGGTCTCGCGCTCGACCCAAGGCTGGTCATCTGCCCCAAGGCCACGGGCTTCGACGAGGGGTATGCGGCGACGGAGCGCCTGCTTGCCGGCGACGTTCCGTTCGACGGCATGTTCTGCCAGACGGACCGCCTGGCCATGGGCGCCCTCGAAGCCCTGCGCGACCATGGGCTGCACGTTCCGGAGGACGTTGCGGTGGTCGGGCACGACGACATCCTTATTGCCCGCTTCGGCAGGCCTCCGCTGACAACGGTGCGCCAGAACCCCCTGCTCATGGGGGAGCGCGCCGCCTCTCTCATGCTCGCGATGATCGCGGGGGAGGAGGGAGCGTGCGGATCGTGCGAGACCGTGCCCGTAGAACTTGTGCCGCGCGCCTCATCTCGCCGTTCGTGCTGTTAGAATCATGCCAGTTTAAATAATGAGGGCATGGTCCAAAGCTCGTAGGCCTAGGTAAAAGGATTCCGGTTCGACTCCGGATCAGCGTGTACTGTGCTCAAAAGGTGGTCGGCCCCATGCGGAGCTGGCGATGCGGTTGCGCCGTCCGCTCGCCTCGCCGCGGCGCTGGCCAGAGTGGTTGCCTTCCTGGCTTCCAATCCTGCCTGCCCTCTGTTCTGGAAGAGTCGGAACAAGAAGGGTCGGTCATGTCATCCCAAAAAACGCATTCCGTCGCGCGTGGCGCCGCAGCTGCGGCGCTGAGCTTTGCCTTGGTCGCGGGGCAGTTTCCCTGCACCGCCTGGGCCGAGGCGGCCCAGGCAACGCCAGGCGAGCCGGCTGTCGAGCAGGTCGAGTCGTCGCAGGACGCGAACGCACAGGGCGGCGAGGGCGCTGTCGCGGAGTCGCCAGAAGGCATCGCAGGCAAGAAGGGCGAGGCGCCTGTCACTGCTGCCACCCCTGCGCAGGGCGCCGCGCCGGCCGTCCCGGCCGCGTCGCCCGCAAGTGGCGCCCTGGCCGTTGCGTCAGCTGCGGTCGAGCCCAGCACGCTGAAGATTGCTGACGAGCAGGGCTCCGAGACCGCCATCTCGTCCGGCATAGCGGTGGGCGCGAACCTTAGGGCGAACGTCTACAGCCTGGAAGAGGACGAGTGGGGCCTCGACGAGGAGGAGGCCGCGCCCGAGAGCGCGTATGCGGACTACGCCTTCCAGTGGTACCGAGGCACCGTGCGCAAAACCATGTATGGCGGAAGCTACGACAGCTATGTGCCCATCGACGGCGCGACGGCGCGCACGTATGCGGCGACGGATGCCGACGCGGGCTTCTACCTGGCATGCAAGGTCACGTTCGCGGGAACGGGCGGCTCCTCGAAGGAGGTCTGGAGCACGTACGCGACCGGCCAGGTGACCGACGGCAAGGCCGAGCTCTCGGGCGTGAGCGCCGCCGGAACTGCCAAGGTCGGTGAGACCGTCAGCGCGGACGCGTTCGTCGCGACGAGCTGGGGCGGAACCAAGAGCGTCGGCTCCGATGCCTCCGTTGGCTACCAGTGGCTGGCTGCAGGCCTTGCGGATGGCAACTACCTGCCCATTGCGGGGGCGACTGGGCGAACCCTTACCATCGGTAGCGACCTGGTCGGCAAGTACCTCAGGGTGAGTGCCGAGTCGCGCAACGTCGTAGAGTCTGCGACGCTGGGCCCGGTCGCGGCGCGTGGCAGCGAGGAGGACGAGGCCCTTCTTGCCGATGCCGTGTCCGCACTTCAGGGCGTCGGCTACAGCGGTTATTGCCCCAGCCCCGCCTATGGCGCCGACTCCAACGCGAATGACATGGTCTCCGCGGAGCTCGCCTCCCTGGACGGGCGCTTCGCGGGCGTCACGGTCGTCACGGAGTCCGTGGCGCACACGGCGGACCCCGATCCCAAGCAGCGGGGCGGCATCGACACGGGCTCCGAGCACAACGGAGACGTCACGTTCTTCTCGCTGAGCCCGTCGGACAAGACGGTGTCGACCGACTACTCGGCCCTGCGCCAGATCAAGCCCACCTTCAGGCTGGGCTACGGCACGGCGACCGCCTGGTATACGCCGGGCAGGTGGGTCCAGCTCGACTGGGACAAGGAGGCAATGTCGCAGGAGCTCTCCGAGGCCGCGGACGGCATGGGGCTCTCCCTTGCGCAGGGCGACTCTGCTGCCGCGGTGACGCAGGGGTTCTCGCTTCCCAACAAGCTTGCGGATGGCGTGAAGGTCGAGTGGAGTAGCTCCGACAAGGACGCCCTGGCGCTCAGCGGCTACTCCTGGGACGACGAGACCAAGGCGACGCCCAGGGCGAGCTCCGAGGACAGGCCCGTCACGCTGACCGCAATCGTCAGCTATTCTCGCTACGGCATGCCTGACGTCAGCGTCACGAGGGACTTCCAGCTGACTGTGAAGGGCGACCCGCAGCTGAGCCAGCATCGCCTTGCCGAGGTCCAGCAGCTGCTCGACCAGAACTACGCCTACGCGTCGCTCTCGTATTCCAACTCTTCCGACGGGGCGTTCGACCCGCAGTCGGTGGCGGGCGACATCCAGCTGCCGACCACCCGAACTCTGGGCACGCGCTCTCTCGACTTCGACGTCAAGGTGAGCTACCAGGCCTCCAACCAGGCCGTGACCATCAGTGGATACCGCGCCAACGTGTGGCGCCCCCTTGCTGGGGCAAGCGACCAGACGGTGGACATCACCTGCACGGTTGCGCTTAGGGACGACCCCTCGAGCAGCGTCTCCAAGACGCTTTCGCTCACCCTGCGCCCGCTTTCTCTGGGAGCGCTTGACGACGAGCTCTCTCTTATGGACGAGGTCGCCGCCGCCTATCCCGAGCGCCTCTTGGGCGGGCAGGACCCCGCGGCGGTCACCTCGGACCTGCATCCCTTCATGGAGGGCTACCTTGACGGTTTGGGACGGGTCGGATGGGCCTCGTCCAGGTCTGCAGCCGACGGGGTCAGCGGCATAGTCGCCTACGACCTCGCCGACTACGACCCCATGGGTTCCAGCGACCAGGGCCGCACGTTCGCCTCGAGCAACTCCTCCGTCGTGAGCAACGAGACGTTGCGCGTCACGCGTCCCGCCTACAACACCAGCGTCACGGTGCGTTCCAACCTCAGGAGCAAGCGCTACGGTGCGTATTACGATCGCTACAAGGATGACCCCCAGCTCTCCGATGCCCTGAAGGCAAAGCTGAAGACCCTGGCAGGGCGAGAGGTCAAGACGGTTCTTACCGTCTTGGGGACTACGGAGAAGGAATCGCCCGACGTCGCCGCCACGGCCTCCGTCGTGGGCATCGACTCCTTCGGCGCGCCCGAGGTCTGGGCATCCGCAGAGGATTACAGCCTGCCGGCCGGCTCGACCGTTGCCGACCTCACCAAGGCGATGCTCGAGAAGGCCGGGCTCAGCTACGTGAGCTACGATACGGCCTACGGCTTCTACCTCGACTCGGTCACGTCGCTCACCACGGGCAAGACCTACGGCTACGACGCGACGACGGGCAAGTACTGGCAGCTCTTCGTGAACGGCAAGGCCTCCGACCTAGGTGCCGACGCCGTGAAGCTGACCGATGGCATGAGCGTCAGCTGGGTGTACTCCGCCTACGGCGAGCAGCCATCCGACCAGAACAAGGTCACAGCCTCGGTCAAGGTCGTCGGACCCAACGCCTCGGGCTCGGACACCTCCTGGGTGGGGCAGAGCGAGGTCAGCGTTCCTGAGGGGACGACCGCGGCCGAGCTTACCAAGATCGCGCTCGAGCGTAACGGCATGACCTGCGATGAGGGCATGTACACCATCAGCTCGCGGGAAGCTGGCCAGACCCTTCCCAACGGGACCCAATCGCTGGGTGCCACGCAGGCTGCCGACGGAAACTGGTCGTGGTGGCAGTTTTACATCAACGGTGAGCTCTCCAGTGAGTACGCCTCCAGCTACGTGGTCAAGCCGGGTGATCGCATCGAGTGGTGCTACGGGGCCTATGGCTCCGGCCTTCCCCAGGGCGACGTAACGGTTGACCCCTCGGCCCCCCGTCCCGACTACCAGGCCGAGTGGGGTGCCTACAAGGGAAGCGACGGATCCGGAACCAGTGCGGCCGACACGCCCACCACGGGCTCCGGCCTCGCCTGGGCACGGGACCTCGTTGCGTCGGGCATGGCCACCTGGATGAGCGACCCCATCGTCGTCAACGGCGACGTCTACGTTGCTGCCGGCAGCAAGCTGCAGATACGCGATGCCGCGACCGGTGCCATCAAGAGTCAGGCCGACCTGGCGGAGCGCGTCGAGTCCACCTGCCGCCTGGCGTACGCCGACGGCCTGGTGATCGTGCCGCTCCATGACGGCCGCGTTCAGGCCCTGACCGCCGACAAGCTCGTGACGGTTTGGCTGACCGATGCCCTTCCGCAGTCGGGCGGCGTTTCCCAGCAGTCCATCTCCACGCCGCTCGTGCGTGACGGGTACTACTACCTCGGCACGACCGCCGCGTCGTTTACGGGTTCCTCGCTCGGTGGCTACCTCATGAGCATTAACCTCGCCACGGGCTCCGTGCGCTGGAGCGTGGAGTCCGAGGGGTCGGGCTACTACTGGTCCGGCGCGGCGAGCGTGCGGGCCGGCATCCTCGTGGCGGACGATACGGGGGCGCTTGCGCTGCGCGACGCCTCGACCGGGAAGATCGTCTCGAAGCTCGTGCTGGGAAGCCCCTCTCGCTCGGGTGTCGTGACGAGCGCCGATGGCTCCGAGGCCTATGTGGTCACCACCGACGGCGTGCTCCACAAGGTGAGCGTCGCCGTCGATGGCACGCTCGCGCCCGTGGGCTCGGTCAGGTTCGCCCAGGCGAGCACCTCCACCCCGACGCTCTCGGATGGCAAGGTCTACGTGGGCGGGGGTTCCAGCCGCGTGGGCGGCACGGGTGGCCTCTACGTCATCGACGCCAAGACGCTGTCGGTCGAGCAGAGCGTGACCGCGACGGCCGACGGCGCCATCGCGGGCGACGTAAAGAGCGCTCCGCTGGTGGCCAGGCGGGGCGCGGGCACCTACGTCTACTTCACGAGCAACGCCCGTCCCGGCGGCATCTACGTCTACAAGCTGGGGGAGAAGTGCGCCACCCTCCTGTTCAGGCCGGAGACCACGCGCCAGAACTACGCGATGTCGAGCGTCGTTGCGGCGGCCGACGGCAGCCTGTACTACGTGAACGACTCCGGAAGCCTCTTCAAGGTTGTCGCCGGCAGCGAACTGCCCGGGCCGTCTGTCGAGCCGGGCAATGGTGCCGGCACGACTGACGGGGCTGCGGGCGGCGCCGAACGGGGCGGCGCGACGGAGTCCCCGCATGGAGTGACGAATGGCGCCGTCGGGCCCCTGCATGCGGCCCGCGGCGAGCTCTCGCTCGCGTCGGACGCGCCTGCCTCGGGGCGGGGCGCCCTGTTGGGTGGCGGACTGCTGGACGCAAGCGAGTCCGGCCTCCTGGGTGGCCAGCTTGGCGAGGGACTTCTGACGAGCGAGTCCAGTGCGGACGACGACCAGGGCAGTGCCGACGACGCGACCCCCCTTGCCGGCTTGGCAAAGCTTCCCGCCTGGCCGCTTGCCGGCGTGTGCGTGGGCGTTGCGGCCGTGGCGTTCTCTCTGCTCGGATTCGGCAAGGGTAAGGAGGACTAGCGATGGCAGAGCCGGACTTCAAGGCGGCGAACACCGCCGCTCGCGACAGGGGGACCTTGGCGGAGGGCCGTGACCCCTCAAAGGGGATCTCGGCTGGGGGCGGCCCCAGCCGAGATCCCGGGGGAAGGTGCGGCCTGGGCGCTGCGCGCATGGCGACGCTTTGCCTTGCCGCCGTCCTGATTGCCCTGAGCGCCTGGTCGATGAGCCAGTATGCGCAGGGGAAGGATCCCCTGGCCCCGCTTTCGGGTTCCGCCTCGACCCAGGCCGCGGTGGACGCGGCTCCCAGCGCGGATGACGATGGCTCGCGGTGCGCCATTGGCCGCGACGACGTTCTTGCGGCGCTTGGCGACCTGAGCTGCGACGGGGAGGACGTCTCGCTCTCCCAGGACGTCCAGGTCGTCGTGAACTCTGCTGGCGTTTGGGTCGAGCAGCGAGACGGCAGCGAGCCTGTTGCGCGCGTGGACGCGACGGCCAGGCGCACCGCGGCGCTGGCCCGCTGGATTGACGGGCGCGGGATCGCGGCACCCGTCACCTGGATCTCGGAGGACGAGTCCGGCGTCGTGCGGGTCGTCATGTCGTTTGACTCCTCGAGTGCGGCCGCCCTTGCGTCCGACGCGACGACGGCCGACGTCATGGCGGCGGCGAGCGGCTATGCCATCGATTCCGAGTGCTTCGCGGCCTTGGGCGACGTGTCCTTCTCGGCCGCCAAGGGCGACGCGCCCCGGCTGCCTTCCGGAGACGAGGTCGCGGTCGGTCGCGCGTCGTCGGTCTCGGCCGGCTCCGAGGGCGGCTCTGCGCAGGCCGTCGCGTCGGGTTCTGGTGCGGCTTCCGCGGGCGTTTCCTCCACGTCCGGCGCCGACGGGCCCGCGGCGGCTGCTGAGCGGGGCAACATGACGGTCTCCGTCAGCATCAACGGAGCCTCGCATCGCGTGAGCGTTCCCAAGGGGGCCAGCGCCTACGCGGCGCTGCTCGCTACCGGTGCCACCGTGGAGGGCGGTGCCAACCGCACGGGCAGCGGGACCTGGGTCACGGCCATCAACGGGCTCGGGCAGGACAGCGCGCACGGGTGGACCTACACTGTCAGCGGCACGCTTCCGAGCGTGATGAGCGACGAGTACGTGCTTCACGACGGCGACTCCGTCGCGTGGAACTACGTGTAGGCGGGAGGCTGCGTTGGGCAGACGCTCTGGACAGACGGCTTTCGAAGGCGTCCACCTTGTGGTTCCGGCCGTCTACTTTGTCGGCACCATTGGCCTGGGCATCTTCGTGCTGCAGCCCGTCTACGTCCTGCTGTCCGTGGTCGGGGCGCTCCTGTTCGGGGGCTGCTGCCGCGGGTGGCGGGCCGTCGGGCGCAGCCTTGCCTGGCAGGCCCCGCTGGTGATGCTCGTCTGCCTGGTCAACCCGCTCTTTTCGCGCTCTGGCGCGACGACCCTCGCGTGGCTGGGGCCCCTGCCCCTCAAGCTCGAGCCGCTTGCGTTCGGGGCGTGCATGGGCGGCATGCTCGTTTCGATGCTGCAGTGGGTTTCGAACGCGACCTGCGTGCTGACCCAGGATCGCGTCATGGGCATGGCGGGGCGGCGCCTTCCTGTGGTGGGGACCATGGTCTCGATGGCGGTCCAGCTGCTTCCGCAGCTGCTGAGGCGCCACGCGCTGGTCGCGTCTGCGCTCGACGCCTGCACCGCCTCCGGAGGCGGCGGCCAGCCGTCCGCGTCCGGCCGTGCGCGACTGGGCTCGTACGTGCGCAGCTCGACCATGCTCATGTCATGGGCGATGGAGGACTCACTTGAGCGCTCAGATGCGATGCGCGCCCGGGGTTGGGGTGCAACGTCCGCGCGGAGCCACTACCGGACGGAGCTCCTGCGCTCGCGTGACGTTTTGTATGCATCGGCGCTCGCCGCGATGGTCGGCGCAAACGTCGTGCTGGCCATCGTCGCCGTGGGGGAGTGGCGGTTCTACCCTCAGCTTCCCACGCTCGAGCCGTGGTGGGGCTATGCGCCCTACGCCGTGCTGATGGCTCTGCCGAGCGTCCTTGCGCTGGCGGAGCGCCTTCGCTGGAACAGATTGGGGTAGCCGTGGGGTCTTGCTTGACAACAGAGGAAAACGTGGCATCGTCTCGCGGGGAAGTCCCCGCGCTCCAGTTGGACGGCTTGGGCTTCTCCTATGCCGCAGCCGAGGTCGCACCGTCGCCGGAGCCCGTCATCTGCTCCGCGAGCCTGACCGTCCCGCAAGGCGCGTTCGTGCTGCTGGTGGGCGACACGGGCTCGGGCAAGACCACGCTCATGCGCCTGTGCAAGCCCGAGATCGCCCCCGAGGGAAGCATGCGCGGCACCGTCCGCGTGCTGGGGCGCGACGTGCACGAGCTCGACCCCATGGCCTCCGCGCGCTCGGTCGGCTACGTGTTCCAGAGTCCCGACAACCAGATCGTGTGTGACAGCGTGTGTCACGAGCTTGCCTTCGGCCTCGAGAACCTCGGCGTCCCCCAGGACCAGATGCGCCGGCGAATAGCCGAGACCTGCTACTTCTTTGGCATCGAGCCGTGGTTCCACGCACGCTGTGCCGAGCTGTCCGGCGGCCAGCGCCAGCTGCTCGCCCTCGCCTCGGCGCTCGTGATGCGCCCGCGCCTCCTGCTTCTGGACGAGCCGACCTCGATGCTCGACCCCGTTGCCGAGAAGAGCTTCCTCTCCCTGCTGTTCAGGGTCAATCGCGAGCTGGGCGTGACCGTGGTCGTGGCCACGCACGCCCCCCAGGCGATGGTCGACTACGCCACGACCGCCTTCCGCATGGAGGGCGGGGCGCCCCGCCAGGTGGAGCTCGGCTCCCTGCGCGGGGGGCATGGCCTTCTCGGCCGCATTGGCGACGATGGGCTGGCGGAGCCTTCCGGTGAGCTTAGGGTCAGCCTGGGCGACGCGTGGTACCGCTACGAGCGCGATGGCCGCTGGGTGCTGCGCTCGGCAGATCTGTCGCTGCGCGCGGGAGAAGTGCGCGCCCTCGTGGGCGGGAACGGCTCGGGCAAGTCGACGCTGCTCATGGCCGTTGCCGGAATCGCGCGGCTGCAGCGCGGGCGTCTGAGCAACGCCCTCTCTCGCTCGCAGGCCTACCTGCCGCAGTCTCCCAAGGCCCTGCTGTCGCGCGAGACCGTCGAGGCGGAGCTGATGGAGTGGTCGGCCTCCGGCTACGGGCGCGACGAGGCGCTCGCCCTGGCCTCGGCGCTCGGCCTCGCGTCGGCGCTCGGTCGCCATCCCTACGACCTCTCAGGTGGCCAGCAGCAGCTTCTGGCCTTTGCGAAGGTCCTGCTCACGCGCCCTCGGCTTCTGCTGCTCGACGAGCCGACCAAGGGGCTGGACGATGCCGCGCGCGTCCTTGTCGCGACCCGCGTTCGCGATGCCGCGCGCTCCGGTTGTGCGGTGCTCGTCGCGACCCACGACGTCGCCTTCGCGAGGGTGGTCGCCACCAGCTGCTCGCTGCTGTTCGACGGTCAGGTATCCCTGACCCAGGATGCCCGGAGCTTCTTCGACGAGTCTTGGGTGTGGGGCGCATGAGCGAGCCACGCGCGAATCCCTCTGCGCTCGACCGCCTCGGGCCGCTTCTGCTTCTGGTCCCCCTCGTGGCGATGCTCTGCTGCGCGTACCTTCAAGTCGAGGCGACCGCGGGTCTGGTGCTGCTTGTCGTCCTGTTCTGCCTGGGGCTGTTCTTCCGCTCGTTCGAGAGGAGCCGTCCCACGCTTCGCCAGGTCATGCCCACTGCGACACTGGCGGCCGTCGCCGCGGCCGGACGCGTGGCCTTCGCACCGCTTCCCGACGTGAAGCCCGTCTCGGCCATTGCCATCGTCGCCGGCGCGACCCTGGGACGCCGCTGCGGCTTCATGGTCGGCGCACTTGCCGCTCTGGTCTCGAACTTCTTCTTTGGGCAGGGGGCCTGGACGCCGCTGCAGATGTACGCATGGGGCCTGGTTGGCTACCTGGCCGGCGTGCTCTCCGACCACCATGCCCTCGACAGCCGACCGGCCCTCTGCGCGTACGGCTTCTGCTCGGCGCTGCTTTATGGCCTCATCCTCAACGGCTGGCACGTTCTGGGCTTCGTCCGTCCGCTCGAGTGGGCGCCCGTGCTCGCGGCGTTTGCCGCCGGCCTTCCGCTCGACGTGCTGCATGGCGTCTCCACGGTGGGCTTTCTGCTGGCCATCTGGCTGCCGTGGGGAAGGTCGATTCGACGCGTGGTTGCGAAGTACGGCCTTGGCTAGCCGTGCGCCATCGGATCGCTTGACGCAATGGGGCGATGCGTCTAGACTGAGCTGCGTGTTAAGAGTAAACGATTACCCACCTTTTGACCAGAGAGAAGGAATCGCACGATGGACTTGAACCAGTACATGGACCACACCCTCCTCAAGCAGAACGCCACGGAGGACCAGATGCGCGCGCTCTGCGACGAGGCCCGCGAGCACGGCTTCAAGACGGTCAGCATCAACGGCTGCTGGACCAAGATTGCCGCCGAGGTTCTCGAAGGGTCGGGCGTTGGCATCACCACCTGCATCAGCTTCCCGCTGGGCGCCTGCTCCACCGCGGGCAAGGTCGCCGAGGCCAAGCAGGCCGTCGCCGATGGCACGACCGAGATCGATATGGTCCTCAACGTGGGCAAGCTTCTCTCCGGTGACGACGACTACTGCACGCGCGACATCAAGGCCGTGGTCGAGGCCGCCCAGGGACGCCCCGTCAAGGTCATTCTCGAGTGCTGCCTGCTCGACGATGACCAGATCGTGCGTGCCTGCAAGTGTGCCGAGGCCGCGGGCGCCGCGTTCGTGAAGACCTCAACCGGCTTCAGCACGGGTGGCGCGACCATCCACGACGTCGAGCTCATGAAGAAGACCGTGGGCGGTCGCCTAAAGATCAAGGCCGCGGGTGGCATTCACACCAAGGAGGAGGCCCTTGCCATGATCGAGGCGGGAGCCGACCGCATTGGTGCCTCTGCGTCGATTGCAATCTGCGCATAGGTTGGTTGCTGGGCGTCCGGGTGCCGTAAGGAAAAAAGGCAAAGGGGTCGTCGCGCGCGAAGCGGGACGACCCCTTTGCCATCGGGTGTGCTCGGGATGCCGGGTCCTACCGAGTGGGCGTCGCCTCAAGCCAGCCGGGCAGGTCGGCGCAGTACGGTCGCGCGGCCGCACGGGCCGCCGCCAGGCTCACTACGCCTCCTGCGACATAGTCCCCGCCCTTTGGCGCGACCACCAGCGCCAGCTCCGTCCTCGTGCCGCCGAAGGGGCACAGCGGCAGAAGGAAGGCGCTCTGGTCTCCTGCGGGGTTTCGAGTCGCGGCGGCAAGGCGCCAGCTCGAGCGCACCCGCGCAAGACTCGCTTCAACGGCTGCGGAGAGGGCCGCCTCGTCCAGGCCGCGCTCGGCGAGACTCGCGTCGACGCGCAGCGCCGCCTCCAGCAGCTTGCCGGCGTTGTAGTCCACGCTCGCGTCCGCGCGCAGAACGAGGTCCTCGAGTCGCTGCGGGTAGCTGGCGTGCTGGGGAAGCGCTTCCAGCGCGCTCAGCCTTTGGGAGACACTTGCCGTGTCCGTCGTGCCAAAGCTCTCCAGGCGCCAGAACGGCTTGACCGGGCGCCGGGTTAGGAGGGCATACACGGGCATTCCCAAAGGCGAGACGAGCCCGGTGTCAAAGCTCGCGAACGTTTCGTCCGCGCTCGCGACAAGCTTGTCCTGGGCAAAGGCCAGAAGCGCGTTGGTGACGAGGTGGGATCTCAGGATGGCGCGGTCACCCTCCTGAATGTCCCAGCGCTCGGGGGCGCAAACCTCGGCGAGCGCCTTCAGGCACTTCTCCCACGGGCCGACCTGAAGCATGCTCTGGAGCTTGCGCTCGGGGTCGACCTCCTGGCCGCACCCCCTGCCGAACAGGTCGCGCCACGGCCATGCGGCCTCGCGGATCGGTTCGCGTGCGGGCGGCTGGGGCGCGTCGCTGCCGTCGTGGCCGTCCACCTGCGTCAGCTCCCAGCGCTTTCCCGACGCGGAACGCGCCGCGTGGGCGATGGTGACCTCGATGGGCGAGCCGTCCTGCGCGTGAAGAAAGTGCAGGGGGAAGGTGACCTCCGAGCGGCTGCCCCTGAGCTTCGTGGTCGAGCGTGCGACCAGCCAGTCTTCGTCCATCGTCTTGATGGGGTCGGCATCCAGTGGCAGCATCTGGTAGAGGAGCCCCAGCACGGCGTCCTTGCAGTGGACGTCGCGCTCGATGCTCTGGGGGAAGCCCGCCTGGTTCGCGATGGGCTCCTCGATGGGAGGGACGGTCCCGAGGCCTGCGATCGGCTCAAAGCGGTTTTCTGTGGGTTCGGGCGCGCTTGCGCCGGAGGCGACGGCCTCCTTTGCCGTGAGATCCTGGGGTGCGGCCGCAGCAGGGCCAGAAGGGCTCGGCCCTGTCTGCCCGTCAGCTTCCTGTGCGGGAGCGGGGGCCTTGTCGGCAACGGTTGCGTCAGACGCCGCGGGTGCGAGCCCCTCCCTGGGAGCCTCGGGCTCCATGCCGCGCGGGTCGTAGGTGATGGTGAGCTTGATGCCGGCCATGGGTGCCTCGACGCACTTCTCCTGCGCGTGGGGACGAACCTCCTCGGCGCGGGTCGCGGGCTCCTCGGCCGTCGCGGCAGGCTCGGGCGCTGCAGTGGCAGGCTCGCGTGCGGGATCGCGGGCCATGCTCTTCCCCTGGGGCACCGGCATGTCCTTTGCGGGTCCCGGCTGTGTCTCGGTCTTGGGGGAGGCGCTCCCTTGTGCCTCGTCGTCGCGGCGCGCCTTGCGCCCTTCCTTGTGATGCGGCTTTGCCGGCTTGGGAACCTTGCCGGACTTCTTTTTCTTCCACGACTTGCCCGACTTCGCGCTGGAGTCGCCCTTTGGCTGCGCTGCCTTGGCCAGCGCGGCGTCGAGGTCGGCGTTTGCCATGAGCGTGGCGAACACGCGACCCTTCTTGAAGACGGTCAGCTTGACGAACTCGCCCAGGTTTTCCAGCAGCTGCGAGGTGTCCTCGCAGTCGCAGTCTTGCGCGCTCACCCCGTCCGCCTCGAGAACCTCCTCAAAGCGTGCGACGCGCTCTTGCTTGCCCGTGCCGATCTCCCTCTGGAAGAGCTGGTAGAAGTACAGACGGTTGCCGGGCGTAATCTTGGGCATGGGTGGACGACCTTTCTATGAGCGATGCGTACGGGGCGCGGGGGGGCGAGTGCTTTGTGCGGGCCGGCGTGCGACCGCGCGATGCGAAGGGGGCGCCAGCCATGCGCCCCCCCTGCGGCCGCGGGCCCCGCAGGGGGCTCGCACGTATGAGATGGTGTCTGACTGCTAGGCCACGACGACCTGAACCATCTGGCTGATGGCTTCCTTCGCCTCGGGAATGGGGTAGAGGGGCCAGTCGTGGTTCATTCCCTGGCCGACCCTGAGGTCGCAGGTAACGCCCGCGTCCTTGAGCTTCTCGGCGAACTTGATGGCGTCAGGGTAGAAGATCTCCCGGGTGCCGGTGAAGATGGTGACGTTCTTGAGATCGCTCACGTCTCCGTAGATGGGCGACAGGCGTGGGTCGCAGATGTCGTCGCCATCAGCCCACAGGTCACCCAGCTGCGCCAGGCCCCAGGGTGCGAGCATCGGGTCGCGGTCGAAGAAGTCGTGAATGTCGGGGTTGCGCATCGAGAGGTCGACGATGGGCGAGATGAGCACCAGGTGGGCCGGCTGCTCGAGCTTGTAGTGCGAGAAGGTCTCCGCCATGCCGGCCGCGAGTCCCGCGCCGGCCGAGTCGCCCATGATGGTGATGGCGTCGGCGCCGTAGCGGTCGCACATCCCCTCGTACAGGTCGGTTAGCAGGGAGTAGGCCTCGTCGTAGTCATGCGCGGGCGCGAGGGGGTAGATGGGGACGACAACCTCTGCCTCGGTCTCGACGCAGAGCTTGTCGATCATCTGCCAGTGGAAGGGCGAGATCTGCTGGACGTAGGCTCCGCCGTGCAGGTAGAGGATGGCGTGCTTGTTCTTGCCCGTGGTTCCCACATGGAAGGTCTTCATGCCGTCACGGGTCTCCTCGAAGACGACCGACTTCATGCCCATCCAGCCGGGCAGGTGGTACTCCTGCTCGTTCACGGCGCGGTTCTTCTCGACAAAGTCGTCGTAGCGACCGAGGTCGCGGCCCAGGGTGTTGCGACGGACGCCCGAGAGGCGCCAGACGCCCTCTGCGGCGGTTGCGATGCCGGAGCGGCCGAACCTGGTCCTCGACCAAAGCTCGAAGCCGGCGCCAGCTACTGCGGCGCCAAGCGTTGCGCCGGTGGTTGCGAGGATCGCCTTCGTGGACTTCTTCACGTTCTGCTCCAATCTCCAGAGACGGATACGTAGAAGTCTACCCAAGCGAGGGTCAAAATTGCGCCCGCGGCGCCATATTGGACAAGCGGGGCTTGGCCGCCGCCCCCGTCGGCGTCCCTACAGGTGACGGTTGTAGTTGCCCTTCTTCTCGAGGTTGCGCAGGTTGGTGATGGTTCCCTGCATGCCGTGGGGGACGTACTTCATCGTCGAGAGGTCCTCGGGGAGGTAGTCGATCAGGCTCAGGGGTTCGGTCTGCTCGACGACGCCCTCCTCGTTTCTGGCGGGCTCCTCGCCGGCGGCCGCCTCGATCGCGAAGACCTTCGCGCCCTCGGCGGAGAGGCGCTCCTCGTACCAGCTCATGGGGTCGTCGGGGCGCTCGGCACGCGCGTCGGTCGACTCCCAGCTCACGTCGTAGCCCGCCAGGGCGAATTGCGTCTGCGAGAAGTGCCAGAGCGGGTAGCTGTCGGTCTTCAATAGGACGGTGCCACCGGGTGCCAGAATCTGGCGGTAGCGCAGCAGGTTATCCAGGTAGGTCAGGCGCTGCCTTGCCTCCTTCTTGCGGGGGAAGGGGGTGGGGAAGTTCAGGTATATGCGCGAGACCTCTCCCGCGGCGAAGTAGTCTCCCAGCTTGTCCGAGATGCCCGGGCAGAACACCACGTTGTCTAGGCCGGACTCGACGGCCTTTTGGGCGGCGTAGGCGATGCAGATGGGCTCGAAGTCGATGCCGACGAAGAGCACGTCCTTCTCCCTTGCGGCCGCCTCGACGGTGAAGGCCCCCTTGCCGCAGCCCATGTCCAGGCGGACCTCAGAGAAGCGCGCGGCCCCCTCTGCGTCCAGGGGCCTGCAGGCCTCGGCCCAGACTCCCGCGTAGCTTGCGGGCGCAGCCTCGATGGCGTCGGCATAGCGCTCGAGGCGCTCCTCCAGGACAAAGTGCTTGGGGAGGCGGGCGTGAAGAGCATGCATGGGGTGCCTTTCGTGATGACGGACGTGAATGCGCGCAAAAGTATAGCGTCGCCCCAGCTGCGGGACGACGCCTGGCATCAAAGCTACCCTGTACCTTCACCTGCGGAGCGGGTCGTTCGCACGGCGGATGCCCTGCCGTTCGGATGCGCCGCGCTGCCTACAGCAGCTCGTCGAGGGTCTCCCCGTACGAGGGGAGGAACTCGTCCATGAAGTCGCGCACCTCGGGGCAGGTCGCGGCCATCTGCTCTACCTTGCTGCGGCAGCCCTGCTCGGCGCGCCAGAACTCCCGGTTGCCCGACTGACGCTCGTCCACGCACTTGATGAGGGCCGATATCCTGTCGGCCGCCTTGACCAGCTTGCGCAGGTACGCGTCGTTCTCGTCGTCGGCGCCGAAGTAGATTGCCTCGTAGGTGGGGCGAAGGTCCTCGGGCAGGCCGCTCAGGAGCCGGTGCGCGGCCTGGTCCTCCACGTCCTTGTAGGCGTCGCGGATCGTGCCGTTCGCGTACTTGACGGGCGTGGGCATGTCGCCGGTCACGATCTCGGTCGTGTCGTGGAACAGCCCGATGAGCGCAGCCCTGTCGGCATCCAGCTTTCTGCCGTGGCGAACGTTTCCGATGGTCGCGAGGGCGTGTGCGATCACGGCGACCTCGAGCGAGTGCTCGCTCAGGTTCTCGGGCCGGGCGTTGCGCATCAAGGCCCAGCGCTCGATGTACTTCATTCTGGACACGACGGCAAAAAAGCTCGACTGCTCGCTCATGGTTACACCCCTTTGTCGGCCGCCTGGTCGTTGCGGCCCTCGTCGGATGGCGTCCCCTCCCCGCACGGTTCCCCGGGGAGGTCGGAGCCGCTCGTAGTTACGCCTTTCCCTATCGTAGCCGCATTGCCCGCCGCCCTTGCGTCGGCGTCCTCGGGCGAGAGGATGGGCAGGATCCCCGTCGGCTCGTGCTCGTGAATGTAGCGCTTGTCGAGGTACATGCGGCGGTCGGCCTCGCTGATGAGCCCCTCGTAGTCACCGTCGTAGGACCCCTTCCACACGCAGCCGAGCGCGATGCTCACGCCTCTCTCCCTGAACTCCTGGCGCAGCGAGGCGAGAAGCGCGTCGACCTTGTCGGGCCCGGACATCTCGACGTACGCGACGAACTCGTCGCCACCCATGCGAAAGACGAACTCGGTCCCGAAGCGCTTCTCGAGCACGCGCGCCGCGCGCTCGATCAGGGCGTCTCCGGCGTCGTGCCCCAGGACGTCGTTTGTTTCCTTGAGGCCGTTGAGGTCTCCGTATACCAGCGCGAACCCGCCCGCAACCGTCAGCCCACGCATGAAGGTGGTGAACGCGCGGCGGTTCATCGTTCCGGTCAGGGGGTCGTGCGTGCTGATCGAGTTGAGCCGCTCCATGGTGTTGCGGTTCCTGAGGAGGATTGACGTGAAGGCCGCTGCGATGCGCATGAACAGCTCGGTCACTTCGATCTTTCCTGCCGCGACGCCCTCGATGCCTAGGAAGCCTATGGGCCTCGCGTCTTGGAACAGCCGTGCGGCCACGAGGTTGTCGACCCGCTGGCTGACGAGCTCTTCTCGCGCCTTGTCGCTCAGGCGCTCGTCGTGGGCGGGGTCTTCGATCACGATGAGCCCGCCGTCGGAGAGCAGCGCCGTCCACGAGTCCGAGAACCCAAAGCGCACCTGCTGGAACTCGGAGATCCTTGAGGGCTGCCCCGCAGCGCACCACTCGTACGTGTTCGACGTCAGCCCCATCTCGTCGTCCTCGAAGATGAAGGCGTGGCGCGCGTCGCTCAGGTCGCCGAGCATCTCGAGCATGCGGTCGAGCCCGTCGTTGGGGTCGGGCTCGCTGAGCGCGACGGAGAGCATGTCGTTGATGGAATGCTCGACGTACAGCAGGCTTGCCCTGCGCTCTGCCTCGGCGACCAGGTCGGACGTGCATAGGGCGAGGGTGACGCGGTAGGGCTTGCCGTTCCAGGGCATGAGCGTCTCGAAGGTGGTGTAGTCCTTTCCGGTCTGGTGGTTGTGCAAGTGCGAGTGGTGGAAGCGCTTGCGCGAGAGGGATGGGGAGGAGCAGAAGTGACAGATGTCCTTGGAGCCGCCAAACACCTTGTAGCACTTGAGGCCGCGAAGTGGCGTGCTCCTTTCGATTCCGAACTCGCGACGGGCGAACTCGTTGGCGAAGACGATCTCGTAGCTCTTGGCGTCGCAGATGTAGAGGGCCGCCTCGAGCGTGTCGAGCTTGCTCATCTCGACCGTGAGGATGTCGCCGGTGAAGGACCTGCGTACGAGCTCGAGATCCTTGGCGCGGGAGAGGCGGTCGACCGCTATGTGCTCGAGCTCCTTGAGGCTGCGCGCCTCCGACCCCTTGATGAGCGCGTAGTTCGCGAAAACCGTGCAGGGGTACCCGTCCACCCTGTGTATGGCGTGCACGGCCGCGAGCATGCCGTCCACCACGCCGTCCTCCGCCTCGCGCGCCGTTCCCTTGAACATCACGACGAACTTGCCGCCCGTGAGGCGACCGATGGTCGAGCTCCTGGGAGAAGAGCCCTCTATCGCGTGGTGGACCTCCCGCAGCAGGGTCTGGGCGACCTTCTCGCCATAGGTGTGGTAGATGCGGCTGTATTCGGGGACGTCGAGCACGACGATCGAGTAGTCGATTCCTTCTCGGTGGAACTCCTCGTCCATGCGAACGATGGTGGTCGCGATGCCGTTGTCGTTCATGCCGCCGGTCACCTTGTCAATCAGCAGGTTCTTGGCGTGGGACTTGTCGGCGAGCTCCCCCGCCTCCACGAAGAAGCCCACGAGGCCGACGATGCGGCCGCGCTCGTGAATGGGGTACTTGTATGCGACGATGTCGCGCAGCACGCCGCGCGCGATGCACTGGCCATGGGCGCCGCGCACGACCTCTCCCCTGAGGAGCACGGCGTCCTCGTCGGAGTGAAAGGGCGCGTCCGCCACGTGCCAGAACATCTCCTCGTCTGTCTTGTTGAGGATCTCGTTGACGGTCTTGAGCCCGAAGTAGTGAAGGAACGACCAGCTTGCGCCCTGGAAGCGTCGCCTGTCGTCCTTCCAGAAGAACTTGAGGCCCGAGGACTCGATGAGCGTGCCCCAGATGCTTTCGGTCCTAATGCTGTCGGTGCTCAGTCCGGACGTGGGGGAGTAGTCTGCCGAGAGGCGCTCGAGCGCCTCGCCGGGATGGCTCTGGAACTCCAGCGCCGCCAGCCTGATGGCGTAGAGGTAACGCAGGTTTCCCGTGTTGGGAAGGGGGATGAGGACGAACTCCCTCCAGCGCCAGCTGCCGCCGGTTCCGCGCACGCGGAAGACCGCCGAGGTGAATCCCGCGTTTGCGAAGGCGACGCGCTCCGCCATGGTTCCGGGGGCCATGAACTTCCAGTAGGCTTCGCGGTCGTCGGGGTGGATGAAGCTGTGCGAGTAGTCTTCCGCGAGGCGGATGATGCCGTGGCGCCGCTCGCCGGGCGAGTCCTTCGCGAGGTTCGAGACGATGGTGGTCACGCAGTCGGCCTCGAAGTCGATCTCGAGGATGCTGTCGTAGAGCGAGGAGATGTTGCGGATGGCCAGGTCCATGCGCGAGCTCTCGCGCTGGTTTGTGTCGTAGGTGATGTTGTAGAGCGAGCAGCGGTAGACGCGACGCTCGCCCAGCGTTGCGATTACGCGGATGTTCAGGCGCAGGTAGTTACCATTGTCGACGTAGTTGAACGTCTCCTCCCGATGGGTGGCGATGGGACGCTGCGAGAACTCGCGGAACTTTACCCGGTTGAGGTAGTAGGGCGACGAGAGGTTCTCGTTTGCCTTGGCGATGCTGTCGGTCCCCTTGCTCCGGAGCGCCTCGAGGAACCCCTCGTTCGCAAAGATGATCTTGAAGTGCCTGCCGTCGTCGTCGACGATCGCCAGGGACTGGTCGGTGATCTGGTTTATGGTCCCGACCTTGTCCCAGAAGTGGGACTCGGCGCCCGTCTCGTGGATCATGCCCAGGTTTCGAAGGTGCTGGTCGAGCCTGTCGGGAAGGAGCGGCCTTCCATAGAAGTAGCCTTGGATCTTTTCGCAGCCGATGCTCCTGAGAAAGGCGAGCTGCTCCTCGGTCTCGACGCCTTCCGCGAGCGTCTGGATGCCCAGGCGCTTTGCCATGTCGACCGTGGACGTGAGGATCTGGCGCGCGCGGGCGCTCAGGTTGGAGAGGAAGGCCATGTCGATCTTTATGACGTCGAAGTCGTAGTCCTTGAGGACGTTGAGCGACGAGTACCCGCTGCCGAAGTCGTCCATCCAGATCTGGTAGCCCATCTCGTGGAAGCGCTCGATGGCCACCTTGATGCGGGTCTCGTCGCGCATGGCGATGGACTCGGTCACCTCGGCGTGGAGCATGTCGCGCGGGACGCCGTAGGTCCTGACGGCATCCTCGAGCACCTCGAGGGGGTCGCACGAGATGAAGTCGACGCGGCTGAGGTTGAACGAGACGGCGACGGGCTCGCGCCCCTCGTCCAGGTGCCTGCGAAGCGACTGGCAGACGTGACGGATGACGAATGTGTCGAGCTTGTACGAGAGGTTCGCCTCCTCCAGCACGGGCACGAAGGTGTCCGGGGTGATGAGCCCGAACTCGGGGTCTCGCCAGCGGGTGAGGGCCTCGACGCCGCAGAGCTTGCCCGAGAGCGTGCGGATCTGGGGCTGGTAGTGGACCTCTATCAGCCCCGTCTCTATTGCGGACTCGAGGTTCTCGACCAGGTGCTTGCGCAGCTCGGTGATGCGCTTGAGCTCGGGCCCGTAGGTCAGCACGTGGCGAAGGGGATCCGCCTTGATGCTGTTGCAGGCCATGCGCGCCAGGTCGCTTGCCTCGCTGATGGAGACGTTCCGGTCGCTGGTGAGCAGATAGATGCCTGCCTTGACCTGGAGGCTGAAGCTCTTGTAGCTCGAGGCGACCCGCTTGTGGACGCGCTCGGTCGCGGCCTCGACCTGGAGTCTATCGCCTTTGGTGTAGACGGCAAAGTGGTCATCCGAGAAGCGCGAGACCAACGAGCCGTCGGCAAACTCCTCCCTGAGGGTCTGCGCGACGGTGAAGAGGCACTCGTCTCCGGCCTTGATGCCGTAGATCGAGTTGTAGAGCTTGAAGTTGACCAGGTTGAAGAAGGCGATCGCCTCGCCGGTGGGGCTGTCGCGCTTCGGGCCCCCGAAGAACTGGGGGGTCGGCCCGCTCAGGGACCTGATGGCTCGCGGTTTTGAGTGGGCCATGGTGTCGGAATCCTGCTGTCGGCCGACAAGAAGCGTGGCCTCGTGCGCGTCGTGGGCGAGCTCGAGGAAGCGCTGCATGCCAAGGAGCTTGGTCACACGGTCCTTCGTGTGGGTCAGGAACCTGATCTTGGAGTCGGCCAAAAACACGTAGAAGAGGTCTCCCTCGTCCGCGTCGTGGACCAGTCTTCCAAAGTTCTCGACGTAGGTGACCTCGCCCGACTTGGTGCGGATTCGGTAGGTCACGTGGTTGAAGCCGCCCTGGCCAGCTCGAATCTGGTTGGCGATGTCGCCCTCGACCGTTGCCAGGTCGTCCTCGTGCACCATGCCGGGAAACGTGTTGCCCGTCAGCCCCGCGAACTCACGCTCGTCTTCGCAGCCGAAGAGCTTGAGGACGTAGTCGTTCGCGTAGACGACCCTCTTTTCGCCTTCGGCCTGATAGACGAAGAAGCCACCGGGCATGCCGTTGGGATCGGGATTGATGCGGCGGGCCTCGCCCGGACCGACGAAGGGGGCGCCATCGCTTGGCGAGGCGGCCGTCTTGTCCGGATGCGTGTTCTTCTTCATACGCCACCGTCCTAGTCGCCAGAGCGATTGCGCTTGGCAAGGTAGAGCTGGGCGTCGGCCCCGTCGATCATCGTGCGAAGGTCGCTCGCGTTGTCGGGCGTCCCGTGGACGAGCCCGTGGCTGCAGACGATCTTCTCGTCCACGCCACTCATCGAGAGGTCCGTCACGCTCTTCTCCCAGTGCTGGACCTGTTCGCGGATGTCGGAAACGTCGCCTCCCTCGATTGGGATGATGATCAGGAACTCGTCTCCGCCGTAGCGGAAGGTCATGCCGTTGGCGAAGGTGCCGGCGAGTTCCTTGGCCACGGCGCGGATGATCTCGTCTCCCTTGCGGTGACCGTAGCTGTCGTTGTAGTGCTTGAAGTGGTCGATGTCGACCATGATGACGCAGAGCTCGCGACCCACGAACGAGGGGAAGTGGTTGCGTAGCGCGACGCGGTTCAGGGTCTCCGTGAGCTCGTCGTGCGTGGAGGAGTGGAAGAGCGACTTGTTGAGCGACTCGATCTCTTGGCGCTGCTCCGACTCGCTGGCCTGGGCGCGGTAGCGCGCGATCGACCCAAGGATGACGATGGTCGCAAAGATGGCGTAATTGATGGAGTTGATGTCGCTTGCCCCGTTGATTGCGAGCAGCACCAGGTAGAGGCAGGCGAAGGCGCCTCCGGTAAGCAGAAGTGAGATGACCGGAGGGGAGCTGATGAAACAGGCGAAGCAGAACTGGACGGTGTAGAAGGTGAGCATCTGGTCGCCCGTCATGTAGTGGCGAAGCGACACGTTGATGCCCCAAGCGCTTGCCAAAAGGAAGGTGGCGACCAAGAGGACGGACGCGGCCGTGGCATTGATGCGCTTGGGACGAAGGACCCTTCCGGCGGCGAAGAGGTCTATCGCGCTCATCACGATCATGATGCCGACGCTGTAGAACCCCGCGGGCGCTACGTTGAGCGTGTCCCTCATGCCGAGGGCAATCGCGAGGGTGACGACCTCGATAGCCAGGACGATGCCTGCCATGGTCCTCAGGTTCCGTACGTTGATGCGGCTGATGTCGGCGTGCACCTCAGGCTCGAGCCTTAGGCACAACCACCAGGAGAGCTTTTCTTTAAGGAGATCGAGCACGGCCCACCTCAATCGTTGGCGCGCGCCGAGGTGGTGCGCGTGAGCGTGACATACGGAGAGCTTGAGTTCATTCTACCCCCTCGCTACTCACATATGCGAAGGGGCGAAGACCAAACGGCCTTCGCCCCTGTCGGACGTGCTCTATCTCAACGTGAACGCGGGGAGACTAGCCCTCGTCCATGTCCTGCAGAGTCGCCATCAGTGGCGGAATGACCTGTTTCTTGCGGCTGACGACGCCAGGCAGCGTGGCGATGTCGCTCTCGGGAGTGACGTTGAAGGTGCGCGAGACAATCTGCTCGGTGTTCTCGCCCCAGTACATCATCTCGGTGGTCTGGCTCTTCACGTCAGTGAACATGTAGAAGACCATCGGGATGTCGTTGGCCGCGGCGGCGTCCTTGAGGTAGGGGCCGACCAGAGCCTCGGCGGCCTTGCGGCTGTTCTCGGTCATGAAGCTTGCCTGGCCCACGCCAAAGCGCGCGTGGCCACGCGAGAAGACCTTGAAGTCAGAGTTGAAGACCTCGTCGGCGGTGCGGCCGGTGAGGTCGGCGCCCGCGTCAAACATGGCATCGGCGTACTCGTCGACGTTGACGCCGGCGATCTCGGCCAGCTTCTCGCCCACGATCTTGTCCCTGGGAGTGCAGGTGGGGGAGCGGAACGCCAGCGTGTCGGAGAGGATTGCGGAGAGCATGATGCCCGCGATGTTCTTGGGAATATCGACGCCGTTCTCCTCGAAGAGGCCGTAGATGATCGTGGCCGTGCAGCCCACGGGCATGTTGCGGAAGTACGCGGGGGCGGAGGTCTCGATGGAGCCGATGCGGTGGTGGTCGATGATCTCCATGATCTCGGCGCGCTCAAGGCCGTCTACCGCCTGGCTGCGCTCGTTGTGGTCGACCAGGATGACGTGCTTCTTGTTGACGTTGAGCATGTCGGGCGAGCTGACGACGCCGATGTACTTGCCGTCCTCGTCCATCACGGGGAAGAAGCGGTGCTGCGAGGAGGCCATGACCTTCTGCGCGTCGTCGACCGAGGTGTTGACCGAGAAGTGCAGGACGTTTTCCTTGCCGAGCATCTTGGCGCGCACGGGAATCGCCATCGAGATGAGGCGAGCGGCGGCGTAGGTGTCGTACGGGGTGGTGATGACGGTGCAGCCCTTCTCGCGGGCGGCCTCGACGACGATGCTCGAGACGCCTGCACCGTTGCAGATGATCAGGCAGCTCGCGCCGGCCTCGACCGCGAAGCGCTGGGTCTCGTAGCGATTGGTGACCAGGACGACGTCGCCCTTCTCGACGAAGCCCTCCATCATCTCGGGCGTGGTACCCACGCGGATCTTGCCCGTGGTGACGACGCCGTCGGGGTTTCCGGAGACGAGCTCGCCCTGGAGGGTTGAGACGATGTTGGAGAGGTGCGTGCGGGAGCTGGAGAGGACCTCGGAGTCGAAGATGTCCATGTTCGCGTTGGCGATGTCCCTCACGGTGATGAGGCCCTCGAGGTCGTTGTCCTCGTCGGTGATGATGAGGGTGCCCGTCTTGAGGTCGCGCATGAGGTTCCATGCGGTGATGAGGCTGGTCTCACGGCTGATGCCCTGCTGGCGCGAGATCTGGATGTCCTTGATCTGCGGGGCGACGCTCGTGATCAGCTCGGGCTCGTCGAAGCCGAAGCTCTTGAGCGCGAAGGCGGTCTCGCGGTTGATTGCGCCGGCGCGACGCGGCTCGAACTCGATGTCGCTGATCTGGTTCTTGAGATACGCATAGGCGATTGCGGAGCAGATGCTGTCCGTGTCAGGGTGCAGGTGGCCGATGACATTAACCTTGCGGATGGCCTCAGGCATGGGAACTCCCTCTGGTAGACGTTCGTGCGGGTAGGTATGCGATGCGCTTGCGTGTTCCGTACCGCGCGGTGAGCATCGGTCCTTGGGCCCCAGACGCCGTGGCGACCGAGTGTCCCAAGTGTGACCATATTTGCACAATACCTGCGCCTTTACCACTCACGTGCCATATTGGGAAGTGCGTTTCAGCACGTCATGGGTAATGTTAGGGCTGCTTGACAAAACATCACCACATATGTGGCGCGCACAAGGCGCCCGAGGCGATGCTATCGAGGGGCCCTGTCGTGGTTGATGGGCGTGTAGAAGAGCTCGCTCAGCTCGTCGGGGTCGCTCGTCTGGCCCAGGACCCACATGGTCTTGGCAACCAGCGCCTCGGTGGTCATGTCGTCGCCCCTCAGGATGCCACGGTGCTGAGCGTAGGCGCGGCCGACCTCGTACACACCCAGGTCGAGGCCCTCCTCTGAGACCTGGGTGGTCATAACGATGCTTCGTCCCGAGTCCACCCAGTCGAAGATGGCGCGCTCGAAGGACGCCCCCTCGTACTCGGGGACGCCTCCGATGCCGAAGGTCTCGAGGATGACCGCGTCGTAGTGGGGCTTGAGAAGGGCGAAGACCTCGGGCGTGAGGCCGGGCGTGAGCTTCAGCACGATGACGCGCTCGTTGAGAGACGAGTACGTCTTGGGACGTGGCAGGTCCTTCTCGCCCGCGTCGAGGTCGGCGTGTCCCGCGGTGGCGACGGGGATGCCCGTGATCGACATGCCCATGGCGCTGTCGCGCACGATGCGGTCGTTGCGGATGACGGCGGGCAGCGGGTAGTTGACGCTGGTGAAGGCGTTGAAGCTCATGGTGCGCTGCTTGTGGGCGCGCGTTCCCACGATGACGCAGCCGCCGAAGACGATGGAGACGTCGTGGCTCAAAGGGTCCGTCGCGTAGAGAAGAGACTGGTACAGGTTGAGGCGCGCGTCGGTGAAGGGCGCGGCCATGGGCTGCTGCGAGCCGGTGAGCACGATGGGCTTGCGGCTGCCCTGGATGAGGTAGGAGAGCGCGGCGGCGGTGTAGGCCATGGTGTCGGTACCGTGGAGGATCACGAACCCGTCGTAGTCGTCGTAGCTGCGCTCCACCTCTTCCGCGATGCGCAGCCAGTCGGCGGGGCGCATGTTGGTGCTGTCGATGTTCATGGGCTGCACTACGTTCACGTCGCACAGGCCGCGGATCTCGGGCACGTAGGCAGCGAGCTCCTTGCCGGAGAGGGCGGGGGCGAGCCCAGAGTCCTCGGGCATCGAGGCGATGGTCCCTCCGGTTGCTATCAGCAGGATGTTCTTGCTCACGGTTGCTCCTTGCTATTCCGCAAAAAGGCGGCGTTCGTGTTCGTGCGTTGGAGATTATAGGGCCTCTTGCTTCCTCGCCGCACGACGCGGCGGTGCCGTGTTGCGCGGGGCTGGCCAGACGGTCGCGCGCGATACTCGTGCTTATATCGCGGAGCACTTGCCCCGCACGTCGGCGCCCACGAAAATGGGAAAACGTAAGCGCCACAACGACGCAAAAAAGGAGCTTCCGACTAATGGCTGAGTTCATTTATCAGATGTACCAGGTCCGTAAGGCCCACGGCGACAAGGTCGTGCTGGACGACGTGACCATGGGATTCTACCCCGGCGCCAAGATTGGCGTCGTCGGCCCTAACGGCATGGGCAAGTCCACCCTGCTTAAGATCATGGCCGGAATTGAGGACATCTCCAACGGCGAGGCCCGCCTTGCCCCCGGCTACTCCGTGGGCATGCTCATGCAGGAGCCCCCTCTCGACGAGACGAAGACGGTCAAGGAGAACATCGAGATGGCGTTCGGTGATCTTCTGGCCAAGATCGAGCGCTTCAACAAAATCGGCGAGGAGATGGGCGAGCCCGGCGCGGACTTCGATGCCCTCATGGCCGAGATGGGCGAGCTGCAGAACGAGATCGACGCGGCCAACGGCTGGGACCTGGACAGCCAGCTCTCTCAGGCGATGGACGCCCTCCAGTGCCCCGACCCCGACGCGGACGTGACCCACCTCTCGGGTGGCGAGCGCCGTCGCGTGGCCCTGTGCAGGCTGCTGCTCGAGGCCCCCGACCTTCTTCTCCTGGACGAGCCCACCAACCACCTGGACGCGGAGTCCGTCCTGTGGCTCGAGCAGTTCCTCAAGAACTACCAGGGCGCCGTTCTGGCGGTCACGCACGACCGCTACTTCCTGGACAACGTCGCCGAGTGGATCTGCGAGGTCGACCGCGGCACGCTCTACCCGTATGAGGGCAACTACTCGACCTACCTCGAGACCAAGGCCAAGCGCCTCGAGATGGAGTCCAAGCAGAACGCCAAGCGCGCCAAGAAGATGAAGTCCGAGCTCGAGTGGGTCCGCAGCTCTCAGAAGGCGCGCCAGGCGAAGAGCAAGGCCCGCCTTGCTGCCTACGAGGAGATGGAGGCCCAGGCCTCTCGTGTGGAGAAGGTCGACTACACCGACATCCACATTCCCGTGGGCCCGCGGCTGGGCAACAAGGTCCTCGAGGCCGACCACCTGCACAAGGCCTTCGGCGACCGCGTCCTGATCGACGACCTCTCGTTCAGCCTGCCGCGCAACGGCATCGTCGGCGTCATCGGCCCCAACGGCGTGGGCAAGTCGACTCTGTTCAAGATGATCGTTGGGCAGGAGCCCGTCAGCTCCGGCTCCATCGAGCTGGGCGAGTCGGTCAAGCTCTCCTACGTCGACCAAGGCCGCGAGGGCCTCGACGCCCAGAAGAACGTCTGGGAGGTCGTCTCGGACGGCAACGACTACATCATGGTCGGCAAGCAGGAGATCCCCAGCCGCGCCTACGTGAGCGCCTTCGGCTTCAAGGGCACCGACCAGCAGAAGCGCGCCGGCGTCCTTTCCGGCGGCGAGCGCAACCGCCTGAACCTGGCCCTCACCCTTAAGCAGGGCGGCAACCTGCTGCTTCTGGACGAGCCCACCAACGACCTCGACACCGAGACCCTCGAGGCGCTGGAGGAGGCCCTCCTGGAGTTTCCCGGCTGCTGCGTCATCACGAGCCATGATCGCTGGTTCATGGACCGCATCTGCACCCACATCCTCGCGTGGGAGGGCACCGACGAGAACCCCGGCGCCTGGAAGTGGTTCGAGGGCAACTTCGAGGACTACCAGAAGGACCGCGTCGCCCGCCTGGGTGCGGACGCGGCCCGTCCACATCGCATCCACCGCAAGCTGACGCGCGACTAGGTCGGCTCGGGGGATAGCTCGCTCGAAATGAAGGAGGAGCCGGGGCGCGTGCCCCGGCTCCTTTTGCGTGCGGCCGCCCTGCGAGAGGGCGCGTCCCGCGATGCGCCCTTTGTCCTACAGCAGGCTGTCGTGCTTTCTCTGTCGTGCTTTCTCACGTAGGCCACCCGTGCCAGAAGGACGGTCGTGACGAAGCCCGCGACCACGGCCGCAAGCACCGCAAGGCCTCCCGCGGGAATCGCGTGGAGCTCGAGCGACGAGGCCAGGGGAGAGAACGGGAGCGTGACCGCGACGAGCGCGCCTGCCGTCTGCATGAGGGCCAGGGGGAGGGCCGGCCGGCTCTCGACGAGGGGCTTGCGCTCCGTGCGCAGCAGCTGCACCAGAAGCGTCTGGGTCAGCATGCTCTCGATGAACCATCCTGCCTGGAAGGTGCCGACGAACACTGCCCTTCCAGCATCCGAGAGGGTGCCCCAGGACCCTCCTGCCACTGCGGGGCGGATGAGGAAGAACAGCAGCGCGAAGGTCGCGATGTCGAAGACCGAGCTCTGGGGCCCAAAGAGCAGCATGAACGACTTGATGGACTTCACGTCCCAGCGCCTCGGCGCGCGGATCGACTCGTCGTCCACGCGATCCCAGGGGATTGCCGTGCAGCCGAGGCCGTAGATGAGGTTGAGCAGCAGCACCTGCACGGCGGTCATGGGAAGGAAGGGGAGAAGCGCCGCGGCCACGAGCATCGAGAGGATGTTTCCGAAGTTGGAGCTGACGGTCAGCTTCACGTACTTGATCATGTTCGCGTACGTCCTGCGTCCGCACTCGATGCCGCGCTCGAGCACCATAAGGTCCTTCTCGCCGTCGACGTTGAGATGGCGCTCCAGGACAATGCGGTCCTCGGTCAGAGTGCCCGTCTTGTCGCAGCACAGCACGTTGATCGAGCCCAGGTCCTGGATGGCGTCGAGGCGCTTCACGATGACGTGGTCGCGCGAAAGGTCGACCGCGCCCTTGCCCAGGCAGCAGGTGACGAGCATCGGGAGCATCTCGGGGGTGAGCCCGACGGCGACGGAGAGGGAGTAGATAAGGGCGTCCACCCATTCCCCCTTGGTGATGCCGGACGTGATGAAGACGATGGGCACCATGGTCGCCATCAGCCTCACAAGGAGCCTGCTCACCGAGGAGATGCCCTCGCCGAACGAGGTCTTGCGTGGCGTGCTGGCGAGCGAGCCCGCAATCTCGCCGATTATGGTGTTGGCGCCCGTTGCCACCACGACGCCACGGCCGTGGCCCGAGATGACGGTCGACCCGGCGAGCACGAGGTCGTCAAGGCCGATGACGGGGCACTTCTCGCCCGCGTCGGAAAGGAAGGGCAGCTTCTCGATGGAGTCGGACTCGCCGGTGAGCGACGCCTGGCTGACGAAGAGGTCGCGAGCCGAGAAGATGCGCATGTCGGCGTGGGCGACGCATCCGGAGGAGAGGCGGATGACATCGCCGACCACGATCTGCTCAACGGCCGTCTCGTTGCCGCCGTCCCCGTCGCGCTCGACGTTTGCGCACGGCTCGATCATCTTGGCGAGCGATGCTGCGGCAACGGTGCTGCGCTCGGATTGCGCGAACCTGAGGAGACCGGACGCGAGAATCATGAACGAGATGATGGCCGGGGTGGTGACGCTCCCGTCTCCCGGCTGGGCGAACACCCAGTCGGTCAGCACGGACACGCCGGCAATGAACACGAGGATGTAGGTGAAGGGGTCCGCGAACGAGGCAAGGAGTCTGAGCGACGCGGGCTTGCTGTCGGGTGACGACACGGCGTTGCCGCCATAGAGCTCGCGGGCGCTGTCGACCTGAGATGAGTCGAGGCCCTCGGCAGAGCTGTTGAGCTCGACGAAGAGCTCGTCGATGGGGCAGACCGCGGCATGACGCAGCCACTGGTCCTGGGCGTTCGGACGGTTCTTGCCCGCGCTTGCGGGGGTCTTCTGGATGAGGGTGCGAAGCGTCATGCGCCTCCTCTTTTCCCGGGATGGGAAGTGCCTGTTGGCACCAGCGGAGCGCACTACATGCGGCCGCGCCTACGGCGGCGAGAGCCAGCCTAGGCGAGGCGGGCGCCTCCATCCCGATGGGCGGCGCCCCTCCATGTGCAGTTCTGACGTGATGAGTTGCGACTGTGACTGTGACTGTGACTCGGCCCGTCTGGCATGGGGGCACCTCCTTCGGTTGGGGCAAATGCTGGCTGCTCTCCTGCGAGAGCGTGATGACTGACCGAGGGTATGACAATGAGGAAAGACTGTCGACGCCGCTCGTCCCAAAGGGCCAAAACAAGGCATCTGGGTGCGAGGTGAATGCAAAAGACGCCATTTTAACAGGCGCTATATTAAAAAGGGGACCATGTCGGTTCGTGTGCATAGTGGGGAGAAACGAGGGAGGCGGGCCGACCGCTTGGGTCGACCCGCCTCCCATTTTTGTGTGAGCCTGTCGTGCGCGCCTGGCTACCTGAGCGCGCGTGTTGCGTTGAGCACACAGATTACCATGACGCCCACGTCGCCGAAGACCGCGAGCCACATGGGCGCGAGCCCCAGGGCCGCAAGGGCCAGGATGGCAACCTTCACCCCGATGGCGAACACAATGTTCTGGCGCGCGATGGCCAGGGTCCGGCGCGCGATGCGGATGGCAACGGCAATCTTGGAGGGCTTGTCGTCCATCAGCACGACGTCCGCGGCCTCGATGGCGGCGTCGGAACCCATGGCGCCCATGGCGATGCCGATGTCGGCGCGCGCGAGGACGGGCGCGTCGTTGATGCCGTCGCCCACGAAGGCGAGTGCTTCCCCCTTGCTCCTTGCGCCGAGCAGTGCCTCGACGCTTGCGACCTTGTCCTGGGGCAGCAGGTTGGCGTGGTGCTCGTCGATCTTGAGCTCGGATGCCACCTGGCGGGCGACGTCCTCGCGATCGCCGGTGAGCATGACCGTCTTGCGGACGCCCGTCGCGTGCAGGTCCTCGATGGCCTGGGGTGAGTCGGGCTTGACGATGTCCTCGATGTGGACGTGGCCCGCATATGCGCCGTCGATTGCCACGTGGATGATCGTCCCACCCGCCTCATGGCAGGCTTGGGGCGTGGTGCCCATGCGCTTCATGAGCCTGGCGTTGCCGACGGCGATGCTCCTTCCGCCGACGCGGGCGACGACGCCCTCGCCTGCAATCTCCTGAACGTCAGACACGCTGCAGCCACAGTCGTCGATGGCGTGGGCCTCGCGCAGGGCGGTCGCGATGGGGTGCGTGGAGTTCGCCTCGACGTGGGCTGCTAGGTGAAGCAGTTCGTCGTCGGTCAGGCCCGAGCTGTGGACGACGGCGACCTTGAAGACGCCCTGGGTGAGTGTGCCGGTCTTGTCGAACACGACGGTACTCGCGTTGGCGAGCGCCTCCATGTAGTTGGAGCCCTTGATTAGGATGCCGTGGCGGGAGGCGCCGCCGATTCCGCCGAAGAAGGTGAGGGGAACCGAGAGCACGAGCGCGCATGGGCAGCTGACGACCAGGAAGGTGAGGGCGCGCAGCAGCCAGGTGGCAAAGTTGGCGCCGAAGTCTCCGGTTGCCAGGGGAGGGAGAAGTGCGACGGCAATGGCCAGGAAGACGACGATTGGGGTGTAGACGCGCGCGAATCGCGTGATGAACGCCTCGGACTTCGACTTGCTGCCGCTGGCGTTCTCGACCAGGTCGAGGATCTTCGAGGCCGTGGAGTCGCCGAACTCCTTGGATACGCGAATGCGAAGCACGCCCGAGAGGTTGATGCAGCCCGAGATGGCGTCGCTGCCGACGCTGACGTCACGCGGGGCGGACTCGCCCGTGAGCTCGACGGTGTTCAGGCTCGAGCGACCCTCGATGACGCGCCCATCCAGAGGGATGCGCTCGCCAGGGCGGACGACGATGACGTCGCCGGGATGCACGTCGTCGGGATGCATGCTGACGACCTTGCCGTCACGCTCGAGGTTCGCCGAGTCGGGGCGGATGTCCATAAGCTCGCCGATGGACTTCCTGCTCCTGTCCTCCGCGATGCCCTCGAACAGCTCTCCCACCTGGAAGAACAGCATGACGAAGACGGCCTCGGCGAACATCGGCTTGCCGCCGGGGACGAACCCGATCAGCAGGGCGCCCACAGTCGCCAGGGCCATGAGGAAGTCCTCGTCAAAGGGGTGACCTTCCGCGATGTTTTCGACGGCCTCCGCCAGCGTCTCTCGCCCGACGACGAGGTAGCTGGGCAGGAAGATGACAAGCTGCGCCCAGAGCGGCACCTCGATCAGCCTTTGCGCGGCGATCGCCACGACGAGAAGGACGGCAGAAAGCGCAATCCTGCGCTTGAGGACGCTCGGGTCCTCGTCGTCCTCGTCCTCGTCGACCTCCGGACGAGAGCCGCAGCACTTCTCGTCTGCGTCCTGGTCGTGCCCGTGGTGGCTGTGGGAATGGCTGTGCCCATGGTCATGGCAGTGCTTGCAGGCCATCTTCTCCTCCTAACGTGAAGATATGAGCAATCATTCATACTTATGGCTCCGTATGCTACGCCATAAAACCTCTGTGGTCAACAGATATTATTAGGATATGAGCATTCACTCATAATTACATGTGGTATCGGGAAAGGGTGACTTATCGTCCCTGACCGGGCTTCGACTTCCGCATGTGGCCGCCCTGGGCACCGTTGCGCTGCGGGTGAGGCTTCCGGCCTTCTTGGTCGAGTCATTATGGTGTTGCTTCGGCAACAAACCCTAGTAGTTTACCGACATATACTTTCACCCAGCCGAAGCGTGCCCCGAACAGAAGGAGTGAGCATGAACGACAGGGCTATCAGCGTGGACGAGTCTATCTTCGACGTCTGCACTTCCCATCCCGAGGTTGTGGACATCATGGCGGGACTGGGCTTCAACGAGATAACACGCCCGGGGCGTCTTGCGACTGTTGGGCGCTTCATGACTCTCGCCAAGGGCTGCCGCCACAAGGGCATCACGCTCGATGCGGTGGTGGATGCCCTTATGCAATCCGGATTCGAGGTCGAGGGCAGGGGCGTGCGCGGCGCCGGCGTGGTCGCCTCTGCATGCGAGGGAAAGCCTCGCGGGCGTTCCGTTGCCAAGAGCCCTGAGGAGCGAATGAGGCTGCTTCAGGATCTGCTCGAGCGCCTGGGCTCGGGTGAGGTCGTCGAGGACGTGCAAGAGGACTTCCGCCGGAACTTCAAGGACGTCTCGGGTGGGGAGATCGCGGCTGCCGAGCAGGCGCTCATCCGTGGCGGCGTCCCCGTAAGGGAAGTCCAGCGCCTCTGCGACGTGCACGCGACCCTCTTCGAGGGGGCCGTCTCGTGCGCCGGCCACAAGGGCAACCCCGAGGACGCTCCCGGCCACCCCGTCCGCGTCCTGCGCGACGAGAACGAGAGGATACAGGCCTTTGTAGACGCGCGCGTCAGGCCTCACGCTCAGGCCGTACGGGCGCTCTTCGAGGCGGACCCGCAGGGCAGCGATGCCTCTCTTGCCCGCGAGCTTTCCGAGGACGTGCGGGACTTTGGCCAGGTCTTCTCTCACTACAGGCGCAAGGAGGAGCTGATATTCCCTCACCTTGAGCGGCATGGGGTGGACGGCCCGTCCAAGGTCATGTGGGGGAAGGATGACGAGGTTCGCGACTTCGTTTCGGTCGCCCGCTCGCTGGTCGAGGTTGCCCTGGGAGAGCCAAACGCCCGCAACCTGCGCGCCGTGGCAACCGAGCTTGCCGATGCGGCGGACCAGGCGGAGGCCATGGTCTCCAAGGAGGAAAACGTCCTGATGCCAATTGCGCTTGAGACCCTGACGGCCACCGAGTGGACGCAGATTGCCGATGAGTCGGGCGAGGAGGGCTACTGCTTCATCGACGAGCCCGTCTCTTGGAAAGCGAATCCTCTTGATCTTGCCAACGACCAGCTGCGCGCCATGAGTGCCTCTGTGGAAGCCGGTGCGGCGAAGGGCGTCGAGGCCTCCAACGGGCGATTTGCGGGCGGCCGCGTCCACCTCTCCACGGGCTCGTTCGCACCCGACGAGCTCGAGGCGGTCTTCGCAGCTATTCCCCTGGACATAACCTTCGTCGACAAGGATGACAAGACGTGCTTCTTCAGCCACGGCGACGGCAGGTTCTTCCCACGTCCCAAGAGCTGTCTGGGCCGTGACGTCTACGACTGCCACCCTCCCAAGAGCCAGGCCATGGTCCATCGGGTGCTCGACGACTTCAGGAGCGGCGAGCGAGACTCCTTTGACTTCTGGATCCACCGCGGCGACAACTTCCTCTACATCCGATACTTTGCGGTGCGCGATGGCGAGGGAAGCTACCTGGGCGCACTCGAGGTGACGCAGGACATCGCGCCCATCCAGAGGCTCGGGGGAGAGAATCGGCGCGGTGCGGACGAGAGACGTGCGGCCCCGCGCTCATAGGCGCCGCGGCACGGGACGCTCCTGGCGCTTGCAACGTCATCGGGGCAAAAAGAGGGAGCCGGCCGACCCAATGGGTCTGTCGGCTCCGTCTGCGCCTCGTGTAGTGCGCTCGTCCTTCTTGGCGAGGCTAGATTCTCGCTCCAATCTTCTGATCCATGGGAAGGTGAAGCGTGGTGATGATGATGTCCCTCAGGGTCTCGTCGGGGATGTTGGGGTTGTGGCGAATGACCGCGACCATGCCGACCAGGACGGTGTAGAAGGTCTCGTAGGGGTGCTGGTACACCCGCGAGGTCGCGATGCTGCCCAGCTCGGAGTTGATGTCCACGAAGTAGTGGGCGACCGCCGAGCAGGCCTGAAGGAAGTAGTGCTGGTACAGAACGGCGTTCTGCTTCTTGAGGAGGTCCTGCTTGAAGCCCTCCATCTCGTTCAGCTGCGTGTGGAGCAGGGAGACCAGACTGTCGACGTACTCGTCCATGGTCATGTCGGGGGTGAGCGACTTGTGCCACTGGTCGGTGCGCTCCACGACGTCGCGCACGTATCCCTGCAGGATGGCCTTGGTAACCTCGTCCTTGTTCGAGAAGTAGTGATAGAAGAGGGTGCGGGTGATCCCCAGTGCCTCCGTGATGTCGCTGACGCTGGTGTGCTCGATGCCCTTCTCGGTATAGAGGGCGCGGGCCGTCTCGATGATCTTTTCACAGCGCATCTGTTTTCGCGAGGCAGAGCCGACGCGGCGGGCGTTCTTGGTGATAACTTTGACGGTCAAGGTAACTCCCCAAAACGATAGACTTCGTCCGTTGCTCGCAGGCAACCTGTCTCATTCCGTTGGGAATAATATTTTTTGGGAGTGTTGTACATGTTCACTTTTTGTGTCTTCACAAAAAGTGACAATTATTAAAAATGGTCACTTTATGGAATTGTCATTATTAAACCTACAAGCGGTTGCGTAATCGATTCCATTTATGATTCTTAGCAGTTACAGACCACTATTTGCGCGTTCGGCGAACGGTAGTCCCATTGGGAAGTTTCATGCGCAGGCTACTGGTCGAAGTCCTTCTCGTCACCCCGTGCCAGGACGGCGGTCAGGTCAAGGTCAAGGTCGACCTTCTCGTCGATGCCGTCTACCGTCGCCTTGTCGCTGTACTGCCAGATGCCCATCTGGAGGCTGAGCGAGGGCTTGTCGGCATACTCTGCGTACCAGAAGCCGTAGTCGGCGAAGTCCTTGAGGCTGTAGCTGGCCAGGTCGGACCTGCTTCCATAGATGATCACCCTGTAGCCGCGCGAGGCGACCTGCTTGCAGAAGGCCTGGGCCGCGGCGCTGCGCTCGGAGTTGCTTAGCGCAGAGATGCGGTCGGTTCCTGTGGCCGAGGGCTCCATGTCGAAGGCGATGGGGTAGCGCAGGTCGAGGTCGCCCAGCGTGTCACACACGTAGTTGGCCTCTTCGACGGCCTCGTCCTCGTTGGCGGCCTGCGAGTAGAAGTACACGCCGACGTCCAGTCCCGCCGCCTGCGCCTGCTTGATGTTCCTCTTGTAATGCGTGTCTAGGTGGATGGCTCCGTCTGCCGTGGCGCGGTAACCCAGACGAATGTAGGCGAAGTCGACCCCGTCGTCGGCAACGGCCTTCCAGTCGATGTCGCCGCTGTGCTCCGAGACGTCGATGCCGCAGCGGGAGAGCGTCTTGCCGTCGACCACGTAGCTCAGGCGGTCGCCCTCGCTCTTGAGGTTCGACCAGTCGAAGGCCGAGCGAAATACCTTGCTCGGGTCGCTCACGCTTGCGGATATCTGGTTGGCGCTTGGTTGGCGCGTATCCTGTGCGTCCTGGCTCGCGTCAGCCGATGGCGAGGAGAAGACGGGCAGCTGCAGGATGGCTACCACGAGGAGAAGGGCGACCGTTGCTATCGCGATCTTGATGGGGACCTGGGCCTTCTCGCGCCTGGTGCGGCGGGCGTTGCGCACGCGCGCCTCGTCGGCGCGCCGCTCGCGGCTCTCGCGAAGCTGGGCGACCTTGTGGGCGCGCGCGTTGGTGCGTCCGGAGCGGTCGCGCGGGCCGCGACTGGTCCTCGCCTGGCTGGTCGCCTGGCGCGAGCGGTCAACGCGCGTCCCGCGCACCTCCTGGTGGCTCGCGGTCTCGCGGTAGGGCCTCCTCTGTATGTCGTTGTGCGATGGCGTCGCCACGCGGGCGGGGCGCCTTGCGTCACGCCCGCTCTCGTGCGTCAGGCGCTCGCGATAGCGCGTGCTGTCGTGAGGCGTCCCGCTGGGGCGACGGCTGATGCGCGCGTGCGGCGCCGTCCGCTTGGTGGCGCGCTTCTTCTGTCTGTCCTGGCTCATGCGCTCGCATGGTCCGCGACGGCCTTTGCGACGACGTCGGCGACGGTCTTGTCGAGGGCCGAGGCGATGATGTTAGTGGGAGAGAGCTCGTCGTCGGGAATGACGGAGGCGATGGCGTAGGCTGCGGCGACCTCCATCTCTTCGGTGATCTCGCGTGCGCGGGCAGCCAGCGCGCCTTTGAAGATGCCGGGGAAGACCAGCACGTTGTTGATCTGGTTGGGGAAGTCGGAGCGTCCCGTGCCCACGACGGCCGCTCCTCCGCGCAGGGCCTCGTCGGGCATGATTTCGGGCGTGGGATTGGCCATGGCGAACACGATGCCGTCGTTCATGGTCGAGACCATCTGGGTGCTCACCAGGTTGGGACGAGAGACGCCCACGAAGGCGTCGGCGCCCCTGAGCGCGTCGGCCAGCGTGCCGTGCTCGTGGTCGGCGTTGGTGATGTGGCTGATGGCCTCCTGCCCGGGGTTGAGTCCCTCGTCGCCCTCGCAGATGATGCCGTTGATGTCGCACATGATCACGTTGCCAAAGCCCATGTGGGAAAGGAGCGTGCCGATGGCGCATCCCGCGGCGCCCGCGCCGTTGATGACGATGCGCACTTCTCCCATGGTCTTGCCCGTGACCTTGAGGGCGTTGATTAGCGCGGCGGCGACCACGATGGCCGTGCCGTGCTGGTCGTCGTGGAAGACGGGGATGTCGCAGGCGCGCTTGAGCTTCTCCTCGATCTCGAAGCAGCGGGGCGCGGCGATGTCTTCGAGGTTGATGCCGCCGAAGGACTTGCTGATCAGCTGGACGCAGCGCACGAACTCATCCACGTCGTGCGTGTCCACGCACAGCGGGAAAGCGTCGACGTCTCCGAACTCCTTGAACAGGGCGCACTTGCCCTCCATCACCGGCATGCCGGCCGCGGGGCCGATGTCTCCCAGTCCGAGGATGGCGGTGCCGTCGGTGATGACGGCCACCATGTTGCCGCGGCGCGTGAGCTCCCAGGACTTCTGGTAGTCGGCCTGAATCTGTCGGCAGGGTTCGGCCACGCCGGGGGTGTACATGAGCGAGAGGTCGTCGCGGGTCTCGACGTGCTTGCGAGAGACCACCTCGATCTTTCCGTGAAGCTGCTCGTGCAGATCGAGGCTTCTCTTGCTGGTGTCGTCCATTGGCTAGACCATCTCCTCGGGTCTGAATATCTCGTCGAACTTTTCTTCGGTCAGAAAGCCCAGGCCACAGCAGGCCTCGCGCAGGCTCGTGCCCTCGTCGAAGGCCTTGTGCGCGACCTTCGCGGCATTCTCGTAGCCGATGTAGGGGTTAAGGCAGGTGACCAGCATGAGCGAGTTGCGCATGTTGTCGGCCATCTTCTGGCGGTTCGCCTTGATGCCCTCAGCGCAGTGTACGCGGAACGAGTCGATGGCGTCTGCGAGCAGGTTGACGCTTTGCAGGTAGTTGTAGGCGATCACGGGAATGAACACGTTCAGTTCGAAGTTGCCCTGGCTGGCGGCGATCCCGATGGTGCTGTCGTTGCCCATGACCTGGACTGCGACCATCGTGACGGCCTCGCACTGGGTCGGGTTGACCTTGCCGGGCATGATGGAGCTTCCGGGCTCGTTGGCGGGAATGGTGATCTCGCCCAGGCCCAGGCGAGGGCCCGATGCGAGCCAGCGCACGTCGTTCGCGATCTTCATCATGTTCGCGGCGAGCCCCTTTACGGCGCCGTGCGAGAAGACCACGGCGTCCTTGCTCGTGAGCGCGTGGAACTTGTTGGGGTTGGTCTCGAACGGCTCGCCCGTGAGCTCTGCCAGGCGCTTCGCGACCAGGACGTCGAAGCCCTCGGGCGCGTTCAGGCCGGTTCCCACGGCGGTGCCGCCCAAGGCCAGGCGCCTCAGCATGGGCAGGCTCGCCTCGAGCTGCTCGACGCTCGCCTGGAGCATGCCGCGCCAGCCCGAGATCTCCTGGCTGAACGCGATGGGGACAGCGTCCTGAAGGTGCGTGCGCCCGCTCTTCACGATGCCGGCGTTCTCACGCTCCAGGCGCTCGAAGGTCTCCGCAAGGCGCTCCGCGGCGGGCACGAGCTTCTGCCTCACGGCGAGGGTGGCCGCCACGTGCAACGCGGTGGGGAAGGTGTCGTTGCTCGACTGGGAGCGGTTGACCGCGTCGTTGGGGTGGATCGGGGTCGGAAGGGCGATGCCCTTCTTGGCGGCGATTTGATTGGCGCGGTTGGCGATGACCTCGTTGAGGTTCATGTTCGACTGCGTGCCCGAGCCGGTCTGCCAGACCTTGAGCGGGAACGAGTCGTCGTGCTCTCCGGCGAGGATCTCGTCGCAGGCGAGCTCGATGGCCTGCGCGCTTGCCTCGGGAAGGGTGCCCAGTGAGGCATTCGCCTGCGCGGCTGCCTTCTTGAGCAGGGCGAACGCGCGCACGATGTCGTGCGGCATGGTCTCGGTGCCGATTCTGAAGTTCTGGTAGGAGCGCTGGGTCTGCGCGCCCCACAGTGCGTCGGAGGGGACCTTGACCTCTCCCATCGAGTCGTGCTCTATGCGACAGTTGCCCATGTTGCTCCTAGTCCATTGTTATCGCGGTAACGATGGAATTGATGGTGCCGCTTGCCTCGGGGATGGGGTAGAGCGGGAAGTTGTTGTGCAGTCCGGTGCCCACGAAGAGCTCGGAGTGGTTGCCGTAGGCGCTCACGCGCTGGTGGAACAGGACCGCGTCGGGATGCAAGATCTCGCGCGTGCCCGTGAAGACCATCACGTTGCGCAGGTCGGACACCGGTCCGTTGATGGGCGAGAGGCGCGGGTCACGCGGGTCGGTGCCGTCCGCCCAGACCTTGCCCACCTTGCGCATGCCGCTCGCGGAGAGCATGGGGTCCTGGGCCTCGTAGTGCGCGATGTCGGGGTTGCCCAGCGTGAGGTCGACCCACGGGGAGATCAGGATGAGGTGTCCCGGCTGCTCGATTCCCTTGGGGGAGAAGGACTGGCACAGGCCCGCGGCAATGCCTGCGCCCGCGCTGTCGCCCATGAGCGTGACGTTCTGGGCGCCGTACTTCTTGACGGTCTCGAGGTAGAGGGCCTCGATCTTGTCGTAGGCCTCCCGGAAGCCGTGGACCGGGGCCAGGGGGTAGATGGGCGCGATTACCTCGGCGCGGGTGCGTCGGGCTATGGTGTCCAGGAACTTCCACTGGTAGATGCTGGGCTGGTCGACCAGGACCCTGCCGTGCACGTAGATGACGGCGCGGTCGTTGATGCTGCGGCGGTTCAGGACCAAGGTCTGCATGCCGTCGAAGTCGGTGTCCTCGACCGACACCTTGAAGCTCAGGAGGGTGGGGAGGGTCTGGCGCTGCTCGTTGGCCTCGCTGCGGTCGAGGATGAGGTTGTCCCACTCGACGGCGTCGGCCATCTTCTTCTTGTTGCCGGTGACGCGGTTGTAGACCTCGGATGCCGCGGCGATGTTGGAGCGGCGGTACGCCAGGTGGTTGACGGCGGTGACGGCGCCAAAGAGCGCGGCAGGTGTGGCTATGGCCGCGGCGAGCGCCTTTTTGGCCGTGGTGTCCAAGATACGGTTCTTCTTGTCTGCCATGCGATGACTCCCTTGCGACTGCCCGGGACAACCCAGGCCATGGACGGCAAAGTTGTGACAACGTCCTTCATTCTAGTAGGTTGTCGCCGCCTCGTGACGCAGGGGCTTGGCAGACTACCGTTTATGCAAAGCCGCTCGTGGACGCGCGTTTTTGTCGGGTGCGACTCTTGGATATCATGAGGGGGCGGGCGAGCTGCGCCTTGCCTGCGAAGGCTCAAAGGGAAGTGCGTCGTGGGGGAGTCGGCTATGAAGCAGTTTGTCGTTGAGGATTCGTTTTGGGACCTTTTTCCCGACGTCGAGATCGGCGTCCTGTGCCTTGAGGGCATCCTGCCCACCGACCAGATCAGCGAAGAGTCGGCGGCCGAGGCCGCGGCACTTCTCGACAGGGCCAACGCCGGCGCCAAAAAGTGGCTGACGAGCGAGACCATCAGCGAGAACGAGGTCGTCGCGGTTTGGCGCGACGCCTATAGGCGCTTCAAGACCAAGAAGGGTGCACGCTGCTCGGTTGAGAACCTCCTTAAGCGTGTGCTCAAGAGCAATCCGGTGGGTCACATTGTCCCCTCGGTGGATGTCTCCAACGCGATCTCGCTCAAGTACGCTCTGCCCATTGGCGCCGAGAACATCGACGCTATCGAGGGTACCTTCCGCCTTGCGGTGACTGAGGGGGGCGACGTCTTTTTGCCCATCGGCGAGGACGAGAGCGACCCCACGCTTCCCGGAGAGGTGGCCTACCTGGACGACGCCGGTGCGGTCTGCCGGTGCTGGAACTGGCGAGACGGGCGTCGCACCGAGGTCTCCGACGAGACCTCGCACTGCATGTTCATCATGGAGAACGTCATGCCCGAGCGCTCGGGCGACCTCCATGCGGCCATCGACGAGCTGGCCGAGACGTGCGAGCGTCTGCTGGGGGCCACCGTCACCAATAAGGATTACGCGGCCAGGGATCATCCTAGGGTCGAGCTGGCCTAGTTTGGCCGTGGCCGCCGCAGCTGCCTCCCCGCCGCACGCCGTGCGGTGCCGGCGATTCCCGTAATCAAAAAGGAAATGTCCGAAACGATGGGTAACGTTGTTCCACAACCATCCTCGTTTGGGTTACATTCTTAGCGCGCTCTTTGTGACGCAAGGAGCGGGTGTTCCCACGCCATACGCAGATTAGAACGAACCATAAACGCAATACGACAAAGACGGGAAGCACAGTGTTCAGAAGGCTGATTAAAGCCATTGGATATGACGACTATGAGTCGGTCGCGGATGAGATATCGCAGCGCAACCACGACTCCCTGAAGTATCTAATCGTCGCAAGCATGCCCATAGGCGTGCTCAACATCTTCGTGAGAGAGTGCATCGTGATGGGCGGTGGCCTTGACTCGGTCGTGGTCACCTCGCTCCACCTTCTGACCATTCTCATTCTTGCGCTGGTCATTCCCGCGAAGGGCAAGCACGGCACCGTCCTCATCTACCTGTGCGAGTCGGCGCCACTTTTGATGTCCCTCCTGTACAACACCGTCAACGACCCCAATCACATTGCCGTCACCTTCCTGCTGCTATTGGTAATGCTTCCGCCGTTCATCGTGGACCGGCCCTGGCGCGTCTTCTTGCACACGACCTTCTGGACCGTTGCCTTCGAGGTCACGAGCTTCATGGTCAAGCCCGCCTCGATCTTCCGCGTCGACCTCCTTAACGGCATCGAGTTCTACGTGGCCAGCCTTGTCATCACGGCCCTGGCCCTTGCCGACCGCTTCGAGAGCATGCACAACCTGCGCGAGATCAAGTGGGCCTCGACCCACGACGTGGTGACTGACGCCAAGAACGTCCTGGGGCTCAAGGGGGACGCCCCCGGCCTGGTGGGCCACGAGCTTCTCCTCCTCTTCTTCGACATCGACGACTTCAAGTTCTTCAATGACATGTACGGTCACGGCGTGGGCGACGACATCATCGTGGCGTTCTCGCGCATCCTGGTGAGCCGCTTCGGGAGGGACCACGTCTATCGCTACAAGAGCGACCAGTTCCTGGTGGCCTGCCGTGACACGAAGCTCGAGACCAACCTCGTGCTTGCCCGCGCCTGCCAGCACGACCTGCGTGACATCGTGGTGAAGGAGCGTCACCTGCGCCCCTCCGCAAGCTGCGGCTACGTCTTCGGCACGCCTACCGACGTCGCGGAGCTGCAGGAGATGGTCAGGCACGCGGACATCCGGACCTACGAGGCGCGCCGGAACGGCAGGGGGCAGATCAGCGGCGGCGAGTTCGATTCCAGCGACGCCCGCAGCGAGGACATCATGTGCGAGCTCGGCATGAACCTCCAGCCGCGTCTGCTTGACAGCCTGACGGGGCTTCCCGGCATGCAGTTCTTCCGCACGCAGGCCCACGACATGCTCGAGTCGACCGTCGACAGCACGCGCAAGCCGGTCATCATCTACTTCAACATAACCAACCTCAAGAGCTACAACGAGCGCTACGGATTCGAACGCGGCGACAAGCTGATCAAGTATGTCGCCCAGCAGCTCTCGCAGGTGTTTGACGATCGCCTGGTCTCGCGCTTCAACGCGGACCATTTTGTGGTTCTGGCATACCTGGATGAGGCCCAGAAGAAGGTGGACGCCATCTACGAACGCGTTTACGCGTTCCATCACTTGAAGGGCACGGCGCTCAATGCGGGCGTCTACGTCTACCAGGATGGTGACGACGTGGGCGTCGCCTGCGACCGCGCCAAGATGGCCTGCGACAGCATCACGGGTGACTACCACCGCTACCTCTGCCTGTACGACAGCGGTTTCGAGGAGCGCGGCAAGCGCGCCCAGTACATCGTCAACCACATCGACGAGGCGCTCCAGAACGAGCGCATCAAGGTGTACCTGCAGCCCATCATGGACCTGCATGTGGACAAGCTCGTCTCGTTCGAGGTGCTCGCGCGTTGGGAGGACCCGCGCTACGGCATGCTCCACCCGAGCGAGTTCGTCGAGGCGCTGGAGGGCATGAGCCTCATCACCAAGCTCGACCTCTACATGCTGCGCAAGGCCTGCGAGAGCTACGGGATGCTCAGCATGCTTGGCGTGAGGTCGGTCTCGGTCAACCTCAGCCGCGTGGACTTCATGCTGGGCGACATCGTCGCGCAGGTCGAGGAGGTCCTGTCCAGCTGCGAGACCCCGCGCTCGTTCATCGACATCGAGGTTACGGAGCGCGCCCTGAGCGACAAGCCCGACGAGATCATCGGCAAGATCGAGCGCCTGCGCTCGCTGGGGTATCGGGTCTGGCTGGACGACTTCGGCAGCGAGTACTCGTCGCTCAACATGCTGCAGAGCACGCACTTCGACGTCATCAAGATCGACATGAACTTCCTGCGCACGCTCGACAAGAACCCTGACAGCGCGCTGATCATCTCGTCGATCGCCGACCTCTCGAAGAAGCTGGGCGCCGCGGCCCTCATCGAGGGCGTCGAGACCATGGGCCAGCTCGACTTCGTGGGCAAGGCCGGCTGCGACCTGGTGCAGGGCTACTACTTTTCGGAGCCCCGTCCCGCCGACGAGGTCATCAGGGAGCTGAGCGAGCGCAGGGCGTAGGCTTCGGGCCGCACGTCCGGTAGCCGCGCGAGTCTCCTTGCCGTTGCGGGCCTGAGCCTTATCGCAGGTCCGAGAAGTCCGCGACCTCCTCGACCGCCTGGGCGACCAGGGCCAGGCCCTCTGCGTCGACGTCGCTGAAGCGGCCGACGAGGGGAGAGTCCACGTCGAGCACGCCCACGACCTCTCCGCTTGCGTGCAGGGGGACGACGACCTCGGAGTTCGAGGCACTGTCACAGGCGATGTGACCCGGGAACTCGTGCACGTCGTGGACGTGCTGGGCGCGGTCCTGCTCCCATGCGGTGCCGCAGACGCCGCGGCCGCGCGCGATATGGACGCAGGCGACTTTGCCCTGGAAGGGCCCGAGCACCAGCTGGCCGTCTCGCACCAGGTAGAATCCGGCCCAGTTGAGCCGGGGAAGCGTCTCCATCACGAGCGCCGAGGCGTTGGAGAGCACGGGTGCCCAGTGGGCGTCCTCCTCGGCGAGTGCGCGGACCTGGGCCGCAAGGATCTTGTAGTCGCTCATGTCCAGAACCGGAGTCTCCGTCGTTGCGTTGCAGGCCAAGGCTGCCTCCTCGTGTTGTGGGCGCATGCCCTTCTCGTTTGATTCTCGTACTATATGCCACTCTCCTCCCATCCGCGTGGGCGAGAAGGGCGTGCCATCATGCGTCCATGTTCTCCTCCCGCAGATGGACGTTGGGTTTGCATGTGCTCTGACGTGGTCGGAAGAGCCCCATTTGAGATATGGTTACAGGACTGTAGTAGGGAAGTGCGCCTTCCTGCCCTCCCTGGCGGCAGGGCTTTGGCGGAAGTCGCGCGCTCGGCAAAAGGAGCCATTAGATGGACCTCACCAAGATTGCGCAGCTGTATGCGCAGATGGACCAGTATGGTGACGCAACGGTTACCGTCGCCGGCTGGGTCCGTTCCATTCGTGACATGAAGAACTTCGGCTTCGTCATGCTGAATGACGGCAGCTGCTTCAAGGACCTCCAGGTCGTCATGAATCGTGAGTCCCTCAATAACTACGAGGACGTCGCCGCCCTCACCGTTGGCTCCGCGCTCGTCATCACCGGCAGGCTCGCGCTCACGCCCGACCGCCCGCAGCCCTTCGAGCTCCAGGCCGAGACCATCGTGATCGAGGGTGCCGCGCAGCCGGACTACCCCATGCAGAAGAAGCGTCAGAGCCGCGAGTTCCTGCGCACCCAGCAGCACCTGCGCAGCCGCACCAACCTGTTCCGCGCGGTCTTCCGCGTCCGCTCCGTGGCGGCCTTCGCCATCCACCAGTTCTTCCAGGAGCGCGGCTACGTCTACGTCAACACGCCGATCATCACTGCCTCTGACGCCGAGGGCGCCGGCGAGATGTTCCGCGTCACCACCATCGACCCCGCCAACCCACCCCTGACCGAGGACGGCAAGGTCGACTACAGCAAGGACTTCTTCGGCAAGGCGACCAACCTCACCGTCTCGGGCCAGCTCCAGGGCGAGAACTTCGCCATGAGCTTCGGCGACATCTACACCTTCGGCCCCACGTTCCGTGCCGAGGACTCCAACACCCGCCGTCACGCCGCCGAGTTCTGGATGGTTGAGCCCGAGATGGCCTTCTGCGACCTCGAGGGTGAGATGAACGTCTCTGAGGACATGCTCAAGTTCGTCATCTCTCGCGTCATGGAGCGCTGTCCCGACGAGATCGACATGTTCAACAGCTTCGTGGACAAGGGCCTGAGGGAGCGCCTGCAGCACGTCGCCACGAGCGACTTTGCGCGCGTCAGCTACACCGACGCCATCAAGATCCTGCAGGACGCCCAGGCTGCCGGCCACGTGTTCGAGTACCCCGTCGAGTGGGGCGTAGACCTGCAGACCGAGCACGAGCGCTTCCTGACCGAGGAGCACTTCAAGAAGCCGACCTTCGTGACGGATTACCCTGCGGCCATCAAGGCGTTCTACATGCGCATGAACGACGACGGCAAGACCGTTGCCGCCGCCGACTGCCTGGTTCCCGGCATCGGCGAGATTATCGGTGGCTCCCAGCGAGAAGAGCGTCTGGACGTGCTCCAGAAGCGCATCGAGGACCTGGGCATGGATGCCGAGCAGTACAAGTACTACCTTGACTTGCGTCGTTACGGCACCTGCCACCACGCCGGCTTCGGCCTGGGTTTCGAGCGCCTGGTCATGTACCTCACGGGCATGGACAACATCCGCGACGTCCTGCCGCACCCGCGTACCGTGGGCAACGCCGACTTCTAATTGGACTAGGCCGCGCAAGGCTTCCCGATTGCGAAAGACCGGCCTCCGGCACCCTGCGTGTCGGAGGCCTTTTGCTGCCGCTAGCGTCTGATGCTCAGGTGCAGGACGTCGCCCTCTCGGGCCGCGCGTATCAGCACGTCGCAGATCCTTCCGAACCAGGGACGCTCGTCCCAATGGTCGTCGTCGACGCGCTCCACCACGATGCTAACCGGGTCCTCGAGGTCTTCCAGGCAGTCCTGTAGGGCCGCCAGGTTCGCCCCGTAGTAGGAGGGAAAGCCTAGATGCTCGGCCAGGTAGTCGTGCACCGAGCGCGCGTCGGGAAAGTCCGTCTCGTAGAGTCTCAGCTCGCGCATGGTCTCCTCCTAGTACAGCCGCTCGAAGCTCTGGTAGTGGTCTGGCGTGTAGTAAACCAGCCCGTCGTTCGAGTACACCAGGCGCTCGGGTCCCCTGAAGCCTGCCACATAGTTCACGTCGCACTCCTTCCAGCTTCGGCCCAGGGCGTCGGGCAGCCTTCCGTCGTCGTTGTAAAACGGCCCGCCGCCTATGCTCTTGCCCGGGCACACCTCGTCGAGGTTCCCCTTCGAGGGCTTCCACCCGGCCTTGCGCGCCTTGGTCTTCGAGATGTAGTTCGAGGGCAGATGCCCAAACTGGTGCAGGTAGAGGGCGACCTCGTTCTTTGAGCTGTAGGTTCCGTCCTCGCTGACGCTCGTGGCGCCCTGGGCTTGAGCCGGCGTCTGGTCTGGTGTGCCCGCCTGCCCGCTCTTGCCCGCGCAGGCTCCCAAGACCATGCAGAGCAGCAGGCATGAGGCAACTGCCAGAAGGGCCTGCGTCCACGCGCGGAGCCGAAGGCGCCGGGGAGCTCCCGCGTCATCCTGCCGCCGAGTGAGCGCTCTTGTCGTGACGTGCATGGGCTCTCCCGGTGTTTCGCTGCCTCCGCGCTTTGAGCGCGCCTCTGGGTGGGTATAAGTCTAGTCAACTTTGGGAGCCAGCCCTTCTCGGCTTGGGCCGATGGCGCTGGGAGTCGTTAGGAGTTTCCTTGACCCAGGTCTACGTTTCGCTCGTCACCTGCCTCGCGATGGCCTTGGTGGCGCCGTTCATGGCGAGCCTGGTGCGCGGCCGTGCCGTGCCCGAGGTCGTGTTTCTGGTCTTTGGCGGCGCCATCTTGGGAAGCCATGGCCTCAGGCTGATCAATCCGCAGCTTGCGCCCGTCGAGGCAATATCTGACCTTGGCATGGGGTTTCTCTTTCTCAAGGCTGGCTACGAGATAGACCCGCGCGACTTGGTGGGGCACATGGGACGCGTCGCGTCGGCGTCGTGGCTCGTGTCGCTCGGGCTGGGCTTTCTGGTGACGATGACCGTATTCGCTGGGCTGGGGTTTAGCGACTCCTCGTCGTGGCCGGCCCTGGCCATCATCATGACCACGACAGGCTATGGCACGCTTGCGCCCATCATGGAGGAGCGCGGGCTCCAGCAGACGAGCGTGGGCAGGGTCGTCACCATCTACGGCTCTCTGGGAGAGCTCCTGCCCATCGTAGCGATGTCGTTCTTGCTCTCCACGCGCGCCACGGGCCGCACCGTCGCGGCCCTTCTGGTATTTGCGCTCGTGTGCTTCCTGGTGCTTGCGTTCTCGCGCGCCGCCAAGCGCGCCGGTACGAGGTTCTGGCGCTTCCTCCAGGAGTCGACGGATGCGCTCAGCCAGCCCATGATGCGCGTCGTGTCGCTGCTTCTGGTCTTTCTGCTTCTTGCCACGGCAATCTTCAGGTTCGACGGCGTTCTGGGCGCGTTTGCGGCGGGCTTCATCCTCAGGGCGCTCTTCCCGGAAGGGAATCCCGAGCTCGAGGGCAAGATTGGCGTCATCTCGAACGGCTTCTTCCAGCCCATCTTCTTCGTGGTCTCGGGAGCAGCCCTCGACCTTTCCGCCGCTACCCAGAACCTGCCGATGTTGCTTGCGTTCATCGCGTCGCTCGCGGTCGTGCGCGGGGTCGTGGTGGGCGTTACCCTGAGGATCGACCCCGAGACCCGCAGGCTTTCCTGGAAGGAGTCTCTGGTCAGCGCGACATACTGCACGATGGCGCTTCCCCTGGTCGTTGCAGTCTCGAACATCGCTGTTGCGAGCGAGGTCATGAGCGCGACAGAGGCCTCGGTGCTGATCATAGCGGCCGCCGTCACCGTCGTCGTGGTTCCCGTCGTCACCGCGCTTGCGCGCGTGGTCGACGAGTTTGGCCCCTCCGAGGCGTTCCATGGCATCCTTCACGACGAGCACGGCCTGAGAGAGGCCCTGCACGAGAGCGTCGAGAACTTCCACCGTCGCGAGGCCGCCTACCACGAGAGGCTTCACGCCGCGCGCGAGAAGGGCCAGCAGCTCTCGTCGGCGGTCTACCTCGCAATGCCAGAGGGTGCGCTTGACCTCATGATGCTGGATGACTCGGGTTATGACGATGCCGGCTACGATGACAGCGCCGGAGGCGACGCTGATGTCATCCCCTCTGGCGATAGCGCGGTCGATGGTGCCGGCAGCGGTCCTGCTGGCGACGTTAGTGCGCGTGGCTAGCGCTCGACGGGCTTCCCGTCGTAGTTGAGCTTGCCCATCAGGGGAGCAAGGGTCTTCTCGTCTGCCTTGACGTAGGCCTCGGAGAGCTCCTCCCAGATCTCGAGCGCCTCGAAGAACAGGTCGGCAAAGCTCTTGCTGGAGGGCTCGTCGGTGTAGGGGTTCTTCCAACGGCGGTGCTCCAGGTTGGCGGCCGGGCACTCGTCGCTTCCCTTGGCGGAGTGAGCCAGGGCGCGTGCCATCGAGTGGCTGCGCAGGAGCATCTCGACCCTTGCGATTGCCTGGACCTTGAGAGACTCGAGGGGGTCGATCAGGCGGAAGATCGTCTCGTAGTTGCTCACGGCGCCGCCGTACTCCTCGGGGTTGATGCTGAGCCCGAAGACGGACTGCGCCATGGCCGAGACGAGCGCTCCCGCGACGCGGTCAACGCGCTCGGTGCGTGCCAGGTAGTCTGCGGCGGGCGACTCCAGCACCGTGAGGTGGCGCATGGACCAGAGCATCCAGGTGTCTATGTCGCTCTCGATGATGGCATGAAGCTCGTGCTGCGCGTCCTCCAGCTCCGGGTTGGCCTGGGTCAGGTCGTCCTGCTGCGCGTAGACGAAGGCGTGGGCGCGGCTGTCCAGCAGATAGTGTCCCAACAGGCCCAGGACGAAGGCGCGGCCGAGGGTCTTGTCCTGCTCGGGCAGGTGCGACACGCCCTGGTGCAGCGCCATGAACGCCTCGAGAACCTTGCCGTCGTGCATCTTGCGGGCGAGGACGTGGCAGTTGTGTGCGGCTTCGGGAATGGTGAGGGCACGGCTGAACAGGGGGTCAGGACCCTGGTTTCCCAGCAGGAAGGCCAGGAGCTCCTCCTGGTTCTGGATGATGCCCTCGGGCAGAAGCGAAACCGCCTCTTCACCAAAGAGGTGGTGCGTGATAACGGCTGGCATGTGCGCTCCGGTGTGTTCGTGTTCTTTCGCGATGCGCGAAAGCGTGCAGACACTAGGTTAGACCATTTCAACTTGGGATGTTTGTTAATTTCACTCTGGGCTGTGCTTGCAGGAATACAATCAAGCGGTTGCGTCGCGACAGCCGCTGCCGACCTTCGGTGGCCTCGGCCAGCATTTTCGTATTGCCGAAGACCGGAGGATCGCATGGGCGCTCTTGAAATCCTGCTTTTGGGCCTCGCCCTTTCTGCCGACGCGTTTGCCGTCACCATTTCCAACTCGTTTGTCTATTCTCACGAGAAGAAATCGCGCCTCTTGCTGATGCCCGTCTTCTTTGGCGCGTTCCAGGCGCTGATGCCCCTTCTGGGCTACTTCCTCGGTGGACTTGCGGCCCAGCTGATCGAGGCATACTCCGGCATCGTCACCCTGGTGATCCTGGGCATCATCGGCGGGAACATGGTGCGTGAGGGCGTCAGCGCCCTGCTTCACCCCGAGGACGACGAGGAGGTCTCCACCGGGCGTCTTACCATTGCGACTCTGGTCTTCCAGGCCGTCGCCACTGCCATCGACGCGTTTGCCGTCGGAGTGAGCCTTCGCGCGCAGTCCGTCGACCTCATCTTCGCGGTGACGGCCATCGGCCTTACCACGGCCGCCTGCTGCGTAGCGGCGCTTTTTGTTGGCCGCAGGCTCGGTCATCTTCTGGGCGACAGGGCAGAGGTCGTGGGTGGCTTCGTACTGATTGGTATAGGCATCAAGGCCCTGATGGGGTAGGGTGTTGCTCGCGTGGTTCCAATTCCCCAGTTGGTACAATCTCGTTCGGCACGTACAGCTGCCTTGCCTCCAATGAGCGCCCCCGTTCGGTTCCTATGCCCGCCCGGCCTTCCTCTGGCGATCCCCTATGACCAGAGAGAGGACGGAGGCCTTCTGCGTGATCTCGCTCGTCTTTCTCGACTCGTCGTTGATGCCGAGCTGCTTGTTAATCGCGCGAATCTCCGCGCTTGCCTGCTTCATGGTCGCAAGCTGCGGGAGCGCCTTGATGTCGCCCACGTCGTTCTGGTAGGCGACCTGCACGCCATCTCCGGTCGCTATGTCGTCCATGCAGCGCTCTATGACCTGGTACCACTGCACCAGCAGCGCGATTGTCGGGGCGTCGCTGGGCTTGAAGTCGCGGCCGTCGCAGATTTCGTCCCACTTCGCGGAGCGGAACGGGTCCGTCGCGACGCTCGCGGGCTTGCGCAGCTTCGCCATTGCGTCGCCTCCTATCGGCATGAAAAAAGCCGCCCCGCAGGACGGCTTGGAAGGTGCTTATTTCGTCGTTTAGAGGTTCATGCCAACGCCCGTAGGCCACTTGAAGTCTGGCGCGTCAAAATCGACCACATACGACTCAAAACGCTTGTAGTAATCGACTGCCGCCTGTGGCGTCTCGTCCGTGGGGACGAAATTCGGGCTGAGCATGTAATCCTCGTCGCTAATCCACTTCTGGTACTTCTCGTACTCAGCGAAACCGCTCTCAGTGAACATGTTTCCTCCTTAGAGGCCGTTTTTCCTTCATCCACGCTTTCAGAGCCTTGCCGTGGGCGTTCGGCCTTCCCAACCGTGAGCTTGCGAATGTCTCGGCGAAGAACTCAGCGGTGTTGTAGTGTCCGTACCTTGAGAGCTGGCTGTCTTTGCCGCCATATGTACTGACGGCCTTGCGGGTAATTGCACGCTTCGCACCAGCCCTAAACTGCTCTTCGGTTCCATTCTACCCGTTCGCCTTAGCGCGCTGATAGAGTGCGTTCTGCAGCAGGTGACCGTACTCGTGCGTGACGGTGTACCCCGCCTGGCTGGTCAGCCTTCCGTTGGTCGGCATCTTGAAGCCGCTCCGCTCCTCTGCTGCATGGGCTTTCGCCATCCTCGCCGCGTTCCCCGCGGACTGACGATTCAGCATGAGGACGGCACCGTTCGCTATACCACCAGCAGCAGCATAGAAGCCGCTGCCATCAGCACCAACCAGTACTGTTGGCACGGCATTGATGGCGCCAAACTCTCGCTCTAGCTTGTTGAGCTGTTGAGCGTAGGCGCTCATGGATTGCGTGCCGATCGCGTCCGTGCCGTTGACCCCCGTGAACCCGACCTGGCTCATCAGTGTAGCCACCCCGTCGCGCGAGTCAGGTGCGCCTCCGACGTTCCTCGCGTGGACGTCGGAGCTTCTACCCATCATACGGACCTTCTCGCCCTCATGCGCTCCGCAAGTCATGGACCACGTTCCTCGTCCGCCCATCACTTGCCCCTCTCGAACTTACGTGTCTTGTACCTCACGACCGCGCAGCCGCCAAAATCGAAATCCTCCATGCCGCCGCCGTAGAGAAGCAGTCGCGAAGGCCTGACCTCTTGCAGCGCCTCGAACATGCCCTCGCGCCACCAATCGCTGGCGTCCTTGTCGTTCAGCACGCCAACCGTGGAGGTCGCGACGGTGCCTCCCCGCGGGATGCCGTCGAAGCAGAACGAATAGCTCGAAGGCCCCGCCCATGTGAGCGTGACCAAACAAGCACGTTGGACTTCTTGCTCCCCTAGAGCGCCATGCGCTCGGCCTCGTGGTCGGCGGCGTGGCGCATCCAGTGCCCGTAGCGGTAGTACAGCGCGAACAGGACCGCGGTGATGATCCAGGTTGCGGGGTAGCTCATGAGCACCAGTGTGAAGTCGTGGTGCCGTGGGATGAACACCAGCAGCCAGACGACGCGCAGCAGGCAGGTGCCGAAGAGCGTCAGCAGCATGGGACGCAGGCTCTCGCCCGAGCCGCGGATGGTGCCAGCGAAGTTCGCCATCACGGAGTAGCACAGGTAGAACGGCCCCAGGGTCATGATGACTTGCGTCGTTAGGTTGGCGACCCGCTCGTCCTGCAGGAAGAAAATCGAAAGCGGGTGCGCGAGCGCCATGACGGTGCTTGCCAGACCACCGATGACGACGACGGTCATGAGCAGCGAGGTATGCAGCCCCTTGCGCATGCGCTCGTGGTTGCGGGCGCCGAAGTTCTGCGCCGAGAACGTGGTGACCGAGGAGCCCAGCGCCTCAGACACGGTCCAGACGGGCGAGTCGAGCCTGCCGGAGAGGCCCCAAGCCGCGATGTGGCTGGTTCCGAAGCTGTTGATGGCGGACTGCACGATGATGTTCGAGACGGTGTAGGCCGACGACTGCAGGGCAAGGGGCAGTCCGGTCTTGACCATGACACGGGCCATCTTGGGGTCGATGCGAAGGTCGCGCAGGCGGATGCGCCAGGCGCCTTCGACGTGCGTGAGCTGCCAGAGGGTCGCCAGGGAGCCAAAGGCCAGCGAGCAGGCGGTCGCGATGCCGCATCCGCGTGCGCCCAGGTCCAGGTAGAGGACGAACAGCAGGTCCATCAGCACGTTCACCACGCACGACGAGGCGACGATGATGGCCGGCGTGCGGGTGTCTCCTACGGCGCGCTGCAGGGCAGAGCCCGTGTTGAAGGTGACCGAGAAGATCATGGCGCCCAGGTAGACGCGGGCGAAGTCCTGGGCTTCGGCAAAGATGTCCTGGGGCGTCCCCATCCACGAGAGGATGCTGCCGCACAGCAGCACGCCCGCGACCGAGCAGAGGGCCCCGAACGCAAGCGCGATGCCCATGGCCGTGTGCATGCCCACCGAGAGCTTGTGCTGCTCGTGGGCACCGAAGTACTGCGCGACGACGATGCTGAAGCCCACGCCCATTCCCACCGAGAATCCCACCACGAGGTCGGTGAGAGCCGAGGTTGCCTGGACCGCGGCGACGGCGGTGGTGCTGCCGGAGGAGTGCCCCACCACGAACACGTTGATCAGCGAGTATGCCTGCTGGAAGAAGGACGAGAAGAACACGGGCAGACACAGCTTGAGCAGCTGCTTCCAGATGACACCCTGGGTGACGTCGAGAGACCTTGAAGCTGCCTTTGCCACGCTCTTCTCCACTTCTTGGTTCGGGGGTTGCTCCATTGGATGCGGGGCTTTGCAAGTTGCATAGTCTACGCGCGTGTGGTGCGCGTTTGGCCAGAAAAAGAGGCACTCGAGAGATATTCATACCTGTCGGGGCGTGCCGTAGTTTTATGATGGTTTTGTGATGACAAATGCAACGCGCTCCGGGGTGCCAGGCCGGGCGCTTCTGTGGGGAGGTCAACATGAACACGTACGAGCGCTCCAGGGCCGGCATGCTTATCGAGGGCTTCGCGGCGGTTATCCTGGGACTCTATATGCTCATGAATCCCGCCGGCGTCACGACTTTCGCAATCGGCGTCATCGGCTGGGTCGTGGTGATCATGGGCGTCCTGACGTTGCTGAGCTCATTCCGGCGATTTAGCGCGCTCTTCGCGCAGGCGGACTTCTACGTCGGCGTGATTGAGTTCCTGTTCGGCCTTCTGCTCATCAGCATGCCCGGCATGTTTGTGGTGTGGCTCTTTGTGATTCTGGGCTTCGGCATCGTGCTTTCGGGCATCACGTCGCTTCAGGTCGCGTCCCTGCTGCGCGCGGGAACCGGCATGCCCATCTTCACGCCGCGCGTGATCGCCAGCAGCATCGTCATTCTGTTGGGGCTTATCGTCGCGGCGGCGCCCTTCATGGTTGCCGACTTTGCCGTAGTGCTCGCTGGAGGCGCCCTGGTGTTTGGTGGCATTACCAAGATATCCGAGGGCTTCGGCCGCGGTCACGAGCAAGCGTAGCCTATTGGGCTACAGCTCCTCGTTGCGTGCGAAGAAGCGCGCCGCGTTGTTGAAGAACATGTCGTCGGCCACGTCTGCGCCAAAGCGCCCTGCGATCAGCTCGTAGAAACGGGGCAGGTCCTGTGCGCCCGAGAGCCACGAGGGCGTCTCGCTGCCGTCGAAGTCGCTGCCCAGTGCGATGGTGCCCTGACCGTCGAGTTCGAGCATATGGTCGATGTGGTATGACAGGTCGTCGAAGCTCACCTCTGGCCGGCCGGGCCCGGGCTCGCTGTGGTCGAGGTCGAAGCGCTCGCTCACGAAGGCGCGGTAGTAGTTGATCCCCACCAGGCCACCGCGGTCCGCAATCGCCCTGAACTGGTAGTCGGTCAGGTTGCGCGGGTGTGCGCAGATGGCCCTGCTGTTGGAGTGGGTTGCCACGAAGGGACGCTCGGAGCAGGCCAGGAGGTCCTTGAAGCCGGCATCGTTCAGGTGCGAAACGTCGACGACCATCTTGAGCCTCTCCATGTGGCGCACAACCGAGCGCCCGAAGGCGGACATGCCGTCCTGGGTGTCGTTGCCCGAGGCAATGCGGTTTTGACCGTTCCAGACCAGGGTCATCATCTTGACGCCGTCGGCGTGCATCTGGTCCAGAACCTCCATGCCGTCTTCCAGGGGAGATCCGTTCTCGACGGTGAGCATGCAGCCGACTCCGCCCTGTGCGAGCGCCCCTTCGATGGTGCGGCCGTCGCGGATGCCATGGAGCTCTGAGGGGTGTGCGGCCAGCTGGCCATGATAGTAGGCGGCCACCCTGTCGTAGAACTCGTGCGCCGTCAGTCCCGTGCCCGCGAGGTCGTCGGGGACCCAGATGGCGTAGCACTGGCACCACTGTCCCGCGGTGGCCATACGCTCGGCTGCCAGCTGCAGGGGATTGCCGACCATGTCTGAGCCAGCTGGGATCGATGGGAGCGAGACGAACGCACTCGCGTCGTTCATGCAGAGCGCATCGAGCGTGTCGCAGTGCAGGTCGAATATTCTGAGGGGCTTGGTCGCGATCTCGCTCATGTGTCCTCCCGTTCGATGGCGAGGCGTGCTGACGCCTTCTTGGCTCACATGATAGCCCGTGGGCGCGGGATGGTGCGCATAGGAACGAAAAGGGACCTCCGACGCGTGCCGGAGGTCCCTTGACCTGAGCCTATGTGTGACTCCGTGCCCCGTCCTTAGACGTAGAACAGCATGTCATTGTAGGAGGGAACCGGCCAGTAGTCCTTGGCGCAGATCTTCTCCATGCCGTCGACGGCCGCGCGGAGCTTGGCCATCGCGGGAACGACGTCGTCGCGGTAGGCGTCGTCCTGCTTCTGGACGTCCTCTGCGGAGCGGGCGGCGACGTTCTTCTCCTCGAGCTCGTCGGCTGCGACGCGGATGTCCTCGAGGCCCTGGGTCAGCGTCGCGACGAGGTCCTTCTCGGTCTTGCTTGCGACGCCGATCTCGGCCTTCGTCGCGACGCTGGAGGCCAGGTCGCCGGAGTACTGCGAGATTGCGGGCATGTAGAGGTTGCGGGCCATGGTGACCATGGTGTTGGCCTCGATGTTGAGCAGCTTGCTGTACTGCTCGGCCGCGGCGACGTAGCGGGCGCGAGACTCGGCCTCGGAGAGGACGTTGAACTTCTCGAAGAACTCGATGTTCTTCTGCTCGACCAGGCAGGGGAGGGCGTCGGGCGTGGTCTTGTTGTTCAGCAGGCCGCGCTTCTCGGCCTCCTTCTCCCAGTCCTCGGAGTAGCCGTTGCCGTCGAACAGGATGCGCTGGTGGTCACGGAAGGTGTGGCGGACGAAGCGCATGGCCGCGGCCATGAAGTCCAGGTCCTCGTGGGCTGCGATGTAGTCGCAGAAGCGCTCGCACTGCTCGGCGACGGCGGCGTTGAGCGCGACGTTGCAGTCGGAGAGGTTCTGCTGGCTGCCGCACATGCGGAACTCGAACTTGTTGCCCGTGAAGGCGAACGGGCTGGTGCGGTTGCGGTCGGTATTGTCGCGCAGGATGTTGGGCAGAGCGGGGACGCCCAGGTCAACGCGCTCACGGCCGTGGGACTCGGCGTGCTCCTTCTTGATGAGGGCGTCGACGACTGGGGTGAGGGCGTCGCCCAGGAAGATGGAGACAATCGCGGGAGGAGCCTCGTTGGCGCCCAGACGGTGATCGTTGCCGGCGGAGGCGACGGCTGCGCGCAGCAGGTCGGCGTGCTCGTCGACGGCTGCGACCAGGCAGGCGAGGAAGACCAGGAACTGCAGGTTGTCCTCGGGGTTGTCGCCAGGCTCGAGGAGGTTCTCGGAGTCAGCGGAGAGCGACCAGTTGTCGTGCTTGCCGGAGCCGTTCACGTACTCGAAGGGCTTCTCGTGCTCGAGGCAGGCGAGGCCGTAGTGGGTGGCCATGAGCTTGAGCTTCTCCATGGTCAGCAGGTTGTTGTCGATGGCAACGGAGCCCTGCTCGAAGATGGGGGCGAGCTCGTGCTGGCAGGGGGCGACCTCGTTGTGCTTGGTGCGAGCGGGGATGCCCAGCTTCCAGAGCTCGTCGTCAACCTCCTTCATGAAGGCGTTGACGGAGGGACGGATGGCGCCAAAGTAGTGCTCCTCGAGCTCCTGGCCCTTGGCGGGCTCGCAGCCAAAGAGGGTGCGGCCGGTGAGGATGAGGTCCGGGCGGGCCTTGTAGTCGTCCTCCTGGATCAGGAAGTACTCCTGCTCGGGACCACAGGTGGTGAAGACGCGCTTGGGCTGCTTGCCGAAGAGGGCGAGGACGCGCTTGGCCTCGCGCTCGACAGCCGCCTCGGAGCGAAGGAGCGGGGTCTTCTTGTCGAGGGCCTCGCCGGTGTAGCTGATGAAGGCGGTGGGGATACAGAGGACCTCGTCCTTGATGAAGACGGGGCTCATGGGGTCCCACACGGTGTAGCCGCGGGCCTCGAAGGTCGCGCGCAGGCCGCCGCTGGGGAAGGACGAGGCGTCCGGCTCGCCCTGGACGAGTTCCTTGCCGGAGAACGCCATCAGGACCGTGCCGTCGCCATTGGGATTTATGAAGCTGTCGTGCTTCTCCGAGGTGATGCCGGTGAGGGGCTGGAACCAGTGCGTGAAGTGCGTGGCACCCTTCTCGAGAGCCCACTCCTTCATTGCGTGGGCAACCTCGTTGGCGATGTTGAGGTTGATGTCCTTGCCCTCGTCGATAACGCGTCGGAGTTCCTTGTACGTCGGCTTGGGTAGGCGCTGACGCATGTCAGCGTCGGTGAAGACAAGACTGCCGTACTCCTCTGAGACCTTATCACTTGCCATGAACGTCCCTCCTTGGGGGATCGGTGATGTCCTGTGCCGTGGGGCGCACAGGTCCAATTCAATACGCGACTGAGCCTACTCGCGTAGCGTTTCGCGCATGTGACGCATTTTGAGCGATTCTGTTGATACACAAAATAGCGATGAAATGAATTACCTGGGCCATGATACGTCATCCAACTGGGCATTTCTCAACAACCACGCCAACAACACGCACAAGTTTGTTAACTAGCTGCAACGTCTGAATTTCGTCCGGTTGCATTAGAGTGCGCACAGGCGATTCTTAGAAAGATTCGCTACACGCAACGTGACTCACGGAAGCCATTCGCGCGAAGAGAATTGCGCGGCATGGGGCAGCGAGAAACGCAAGCCGTCGCGCTCGCGGGCGAGAGGGGAAGGGGAAGCACATAATTATGGAACACGAGAACACAGACAATCTGGGCAGGTGGAGCAACGGTCTGTACGACCCGTCGTTCGACCACGATGCCTGCGGCATCGGAGCCATCGCCCACCTTCATGGCATTCGCTCGCACCAGACGGTCGACGACGCCCTGTCCATCCTGGTCAACCTTGAGCACCGTGGTGGCAAGGGCCTCGAGAGCAACACCGGCGATGGCGCCGGCATCCTCTTCCAGCTGCCGCACCGCTTCTTCCGCAAGGTCTCGCAGCGCTATGGTCAGATCCTGCCCGACGAGGGCGACTACGCCGTGGCCATGCTGTTCCTGCCGCGCGACGAGGACGGCATCCAGGCCGCCAAGCGCGTGTTCGAGGACGGCTGTATGGCCGAGGGCCTCAAGCTCCTGTTCTGGCGTGACGTTCCCACCGACGCGCACGACCTGGGCGAGACCGCTCGTGCCTGCATGCCGACCATTGTTCAGGCCTTCATCGCGCGCCCCGACGACGTCGAGCCTGGCGACGACTTCGAGCGCAGGCTCTACGTGTGCCGTCGCACCATCGAGCGGCGTGCGGACGCCGAGCACGCCCTCGAGGGCAAGATCTTCTACGTGTGCTCGATGTCCAGCCGCACCATTGTCTATAAGGGCATGCTTGTCGCCACGCAGATGCGCCGCTTCTTCCTCGACCTCAACGACGCCGCGGTCGAGTCGGCCATCGCCCTGGTGCACTCGCGCTACTCCACCAACACCACGCCCAGCTGGGAGCGCGCGCACCCCAACCGCATGATCATCCACAACGGCGAGATCAACACCCTGCGCGGCAACGTCAACTGGATCCGCTCGCGCGAGCCGAACCTGTACTCGCCCCAGCTCGGCCGCGACCTCAGCAAGGTCGTCCCCATCATCAACCGCGAGGGCTCCGACTCTGCGATCCTCGACAACGTGCTCGAGTTCCTCACGATGAACGGCAGGAGCCTCGAGCGCGCCGTCTCGCTGATGATCCCCGAGCCGTGGGACCACAACCCGCAGCTCTCCGACAAGCGCCGCGCCTTCGACGCCTACCAGTCCATGCTGATGGAGCCCTGGGACGGTCCTGCCGCCGTCGCCTTCACCGATGGCCGCAAGCTGGGCGCCGTGCTCGACCGCAACGGCCTGCGCCCCGCCCGCTTCTACCTCACGCGCGACGACCGCATGATCCTCGCCTCCGAGGTCGGCCCGCTCGACATCGAGCCCGGCAACATCCTGCAGACCGGCTGCCTCGGTCCCGGCGAGATGCTCCTGGTCGACCCGAGCCAGGGTCGCGTCCTGTGGAACGACGAGATCCGCGACGGCCTCGCCGCCCAGAAGCCCTACCGCGACTGGCTGGCCGCCGAGACGCTTGACGTGTCCGACCTGGCCGCCCCGACCGACGTCGAGGCGCCGCGCGACGCCGGCCTCGACCTGACGGTGCGCCTCGCCAAGCTGGGCTACCACTACGACGACGTGGACGAGTCCGTGCGCCCCATGGCCCAGACGGGCAAGGCGCCCCTCACCTCCATGGGCGCCGACGTGCCCCTGCCCGTGCTCTCCAAGCGCCCGCAGTCCTTCTTCAACTACTTCAACCAGCTCTTCGCCCAGGTCACCAACCCGCCCATCGACGCCCTGCGCGAGAAGGTCGTCACCTCCAACGTGCTCTACCTGGGCAACCACGGCAACATCCTGGAGGACGCCCGTGACAGCTGCCGCCTGATCCGCCTCGGCGGCCCCATCCTCTCCCGCGAGCAGTATGAGCGCATCGCTCACGTCAACCGCACGAGCTTCCATGCCGCGCGCTTCTCGGCCACCTACGTCCGCGACGAGGGTGCCGGCGCGCTCGAGCGCGCCCTCGACAAGCTGGCAAACGACGTCGAGGCTGCCGTCAAGGCGGGCTGCAACATCGTCGCCATCAGCGACCGCGCGGCCGACGGAGAAGTGCCCATCCCCTCGCTTTTGGCCTTGGGCTGCGTGCACAACCATCTGATTCGCGCCGGCGTGCGCATGAATGCCGACATCATCCTGGAGTGCGGCGACGCCATCACCCCGCATGACTTCGCGACCCTGGTCGGCTACTCCGCGTCGGGCATCTACCCCTACGCGGCGCACGAGTGCATCGCCCATCTGGTCGAGATCGGCGCCCTCAAGCAGAGCGTGGACGGCGCCGTCGCCAACTACGACAAGGCCCTGACCGCTGGCATCGTCTCGATCATGTCCAAGATGGGCATCTCGACGCTCCAGGGCTACCACGGCGCGCAGATCTTCGAGATCGTCGGATTCGCCGACTCCTTCGTGCGCAAGAACTTCGCCGGCACGGCCAGCCGCATCGGCGGCCTGGACGTCGACGACGTCCAGCGCGAGGCCGAGCGCCGCTATGACGAGGCCCTGTCGCTCCTCCAGACCCCGGCTCCCGACCAGCTCTCCAGCTCCGGCCTCACCAAGTGGCGCCCGCTTGGCGGAGAAGAGCACATGATCGACCCCGAGACCATCTACTACCTGCAGCAGTCGGTCCGCAAGGGTGACTTCGACCTGTTCCGCTCCTACAGCGAGCGCCTGCACCGCGCCGGCCGCGCCATCGTCCTGCGCGACCTGCTCGAGCTCGTACCGCTGGAGTCCGGTCCCGTCCCCCTGGACGAGGTCGAGTCCGTCGACTCCATCGTGCGTCGCTTCAACGCGGGTGCCATGAGCTTCGGCGCCATCTCGCAGGAGGCGCACGAGTGCCTGGCCATCGCCATGAACCGCCTGGGCGGTCGCTCCAACACCGGCGAGGGCGGCGAGGACCCGCGTCGCGAGACCCCGCTTCCCAACGGTGACTCTATGAACTCCGCCATCAAGCAGGTCGCCTCCGGCCGCTTTGGCGTCACGAGCCGCTACCTGTCGAGCGCGAACGAGATTCAGATCAAGATGGCCCAGGGCGCCAAGCCCGGCGAGGGCGGTCACCTTCCCGGCCGCAAGGTGTGGCCGTGGGTCGCCCGCGTGCGCCGCTCCACCCCGGGCGTCGGCCTGATCTCGCCTCCGCCTCACCACGACATCTACTCGATCGAGGACCTGGCCGAGCTCATCTTCGACCTGCAGAACGCCAACCCGCAGGCGCGCATCTCGGTCAAGCTGGTCTCCGAGGCCGGCGTCGGCACCATCGCCACGGGCGTCGCCAAGGGCGGCGCGGGCAAGATCACGATCTCTGGTGCCAACGGCGGCACGGGCGCGGCTCCGCGCGACTCCGTCTACCACGCCGGCCTGCCCCTGGAGCTCGGTCTGGCCGAGGCCCAGCAGACGCTGGTCGCCAACGGCCTGCGCTCGCGCATCGTCCTCGAGGCCGACGGCAAGCTTATGGACGGCCGCGACGTCGCCGTCGCGGCGCTCATGGGTGCCGAGGAGTTCGGCTTCGCAACCGCCCCGCTTCTGGCCATGGGCTGCCTGATGCAGCGCGACTGCCAGCAGGACACCTGCCCCGTGGGCATCTGCACGCAGAACGCCCGCCTGCGCGGCCGCTTTGCCGGCAAGCCCGAGCACGTCGTCAACTTTATGCGCTTCGTCGCGCAGGAGCTGCGCGAGATCATGGCCCAGCTGGGCTTCCGCACCGTGGAAGACATGGTCGGCCACCCCGAGTGCCTCAAGCAGGTCGAGGTCCCCGGAAACGAGAAGGCCAACAAGTGCGACCTGAGCGCCCTTCTCGTCCAGCCCAAGACCGTCTTCGGCACCAGCATCGAGGGCGCTGACTGCAGGCACTACCTGCCGAGCATGGCATTCGACGCGCAGCTTGGCTCCACGCTCGACGCCACGCTGTTCGTGCCCTACACCAAGCACGCCCGTCGCCACCTGGAGCCGATTCGCTTCCGCGCCGACATCGCCAACGTCAACCGCTGCGTGGGCACCATGCTGGGCTCAGCCATCACCACCGCGCACCCCGAGGGCCTGCCCGAGGGCTCCGTCACCATCGACTGCGAGGGCTCTGGCGGCCAGAGCTTCGGCGCCTTCCTGCCTGCTGGCGTGACGATCAACATCTCCGGTGACGCCAACGACTACTTCGGCAAGGGCCTTTCCGGCGGCATCCTCGCGGTGGCGCCGCACCCCGATGCCAGCTTCAAGTTTGACGAGAACGTCTGCGTGGGCAACGTCGCGTTCTACGGTGCGACCTCGGGCAAGGGCTTCGTCAACGGCCTTGCCGGCCAGCGCTTCGGCGTGCGCAACTCTGGCGCCACCCTGGTCGCCGAGGGCGTGGGCAACCACGGCTGCGAGTACATGACCGGCGGCGTCGCCCTGATCCTGGGCGAGGTCGGCCAGAACTTTGCGGCCGGCATGAGCGGCGGCGTGGCCTACGTGTTCGACGAGTTCGGCACGCTCGATGCCAACTGCAACCACGACATGGTCGAGCTCATGGAGCCCACCGCGCACGAGCTCGAGCAGATCCGCGCCCTCATTGAGGAGCACGTGCGCCGCACGCGCAGTCCGCGTGGCATCAAGATGCTCTTCCGCTTCAGCGTTCTGAAGAAGCACTTTGTGAAGGTCATTCCCACGGAGTACCACAAGATCATGGTGCGCGTGGAGCAAGAGATGGAGAAGGGCGCGACCCACGACGAGGCAGTCGAGCGCGCGTTTGAGCTCATGAGGGGAGAGATGTAGTCATGGGTAAGCCCGGAGCATTTCTTGACGTCAAGCGCGTCGCACACGCGGAGCGTGACAAGAGTCAGACCGTAGCGGACTTCGAGGAGTTCGCCCAGCCGCTGAGCGAGGAGCTCCAGCAGCTGCAGGCATCGCGCTGCATGATGTGCGGCGTCGCCTACTGCCAGAGCGGCATCGCCTTCGGCAAGGCGCGCACCTCTGGCTGTCCGCTGCACAACCTGATCCCCGAGTGGAACGACCTGCTCTACCGCGGCCTTTGGGACTCCGCGGCCGGCCGCCTCTCGCTCACCAACCCGTTCCCCGAGTTTACGGGCCGCGTGTGCCCCGCCCTGTGCGAGACCGCGTGCAACCTGGGCCTGCACGACGAGCCGACCACGATCCGCGACAACGAGCGCGCCATCAGCGACCATGCCTGGGCCACAGGCTCCGCTTCCGTGGCGCCTCTGCCCGCGGCCGCCACGGGCGCCGCCAAGGTCGCCGTGGTGGGCTCTGGCCCCGCCGGCCTTGCCACCGCCTGGGAGCTTGCGCGCCGCGGCCTTTCGGTCACGGTGTTCGAGAAGAGCGACGCCCCTGGTGGCCTGCTGATGTACGGCATCCCCAACATGAAGCTCCCCAAGGACGTCGTCGCCCGCCGCATCGAGCTGATGCGCAAGAGCGGCATCGCCTTCGAGTGCTCTGCCGACGCGGGCGACCCTGCCGTCGCAAAGCGCCTGACCGGCGGCGAGTTTGACGCCGTGGTCGTCTCTGCCGGTGCCGGCGCCGCCCGCACGCTGCGCTGCCCCGGTGCCGACCTCGACGGCGTGACCCTCGCGGTCGACTACCTGACGAGCTCGACCAAGTCCGTCGTGAGTGGCTCCGACCCCGCCATCAGCGCGGCCGGCCTGGACGTCGTGGTCGTCGGTGGCGGCGACACCGGTACCGACTGCGTGGCCACTGCGCTTCGCCAGGGCGCCAAGAGCGTGACCCAGCTCGAGTTCCTGCCCGCTCCTCCCGAGAAGCGTGCGGAGGGCAACCCCTGGCCCGAGTGGGCGACCCTCAAGAAGACCGACTACGGTCAGCTCGAGGCCATCGCCATCCAGGGCGAGGACCCGCGCCTGTGGGCCACAAACACCCTCGAGGTCCTCGAGCAGGAGGCAGGCGAGGGCGAGAAGGGCGGCTCCGTTGCCGGCCTGCGCGTCGTCTCGCTCGACTGGAGCCACGGCAAGCCCGAGCCCATCGAGGGCACCGAGCGCACCATCCCGGCGCAGCTGGTCCTCATCGCCATGGGATTCAGCGGTCCCTGCGCCTCCGTCTTCGAGGCGCTCGGCTGCAAGACCGTGCCCTTCCGCGACGGCGTTCGTCCGCAGCTTGCCGCTGCCGACGAGCACCTCGTGAGCACCCAGGGCAAGGTGCCCGTGTACGCCGCGGGCGACGCGCGCAACGGCTCCTCGCTGGTGGTCAACGCCATCGCCGACGGCCTTGCCTGCGCGGCGGAGGTTGCGGCCTCCCTCGCCTAGGCGTCGCGCAACGAGTCGCGGCTTTGGCAGGCGGGTACTTCTTGCCTGTGCGTACGCTCGCGTGAGCTGGAACTTTAGGCCACCGTGACCGATCCGGTTGCGGTGGCCTCTTTCTGTCCGCCAGCCGTCTGTCGGCTGTTTGCAAGCCGCTTGCCTCGCACGCTCCTCTTGCCCTGCTCGCGGCAGCCTTGCGCCTCTCTTGCACTGAGCCCTTTTGGTGCAGCGTCCGATTCCGTCGCGTGCGCCCGCTACAATCTAAGGACACACACAACTCCAAGGAGACTAGCTCATGGCAGACTCTCAGATTGACGCCCAGGGCGAGGCCCAGGCGGACTCGCGGGCAGCCGCGCGCAGAAGGACCATCGCCGTCATCGACGGCAACTCGCTCATGCACAGGGCGTTTCACGCGATCAGGCAGCCCATGAACGCGCCGGACGGTCGTGCCACCAACGCGCTGTTCGGCTTCTTCAACATGTTCATAAAGCTGGTCGAGTCGTTCGATCCCGACGGCGTCATCTGCGCGTTCGACAAGGGCAAGCCCCAGGTGCGCATCGACATGCTCCCGCAGTACAAGGCGCAGCGCCCGCCCATGGACCCTGCCCTCCACGAGCAGTTCCCCATGGTGAAGGACCTGCTCCGCGCGCTCGACGTGCCCGTGGTCGAGTGCCCCGGCTGGGAGGGCGACGACATCCTGGGCACCCTTGCGCGTCGCGGCGAGGCGGCCGGCTACGATATGCTGCTCTTCACTGGAGACCGCGACATGTACCAGCTGGCGACCGAGCGCGTCAAGATTGTCGCCACCAAGAAGGGCGTGTCTGACGTCAGCATCATGACCCCCGAGAGCGTCGACGACCTCTACCACGGCATCACCCCCGAACTCGTGCCGGACTTCTACGGTCTCAAGGGCGACAGCTCCGACAACATCCCCGGCGTCCCAGGCATCGGTCCCAAGAAGGCTGCTGCGCTCATCGTCCAGTACGGCAACCTGGACGAGGTCATCGCGCACGCCGACGAGGTCAAGGGCAAGATGGGCGAGAACCTTCGCGCCCACATCGACGACGCCCTGCTGAGCCGCAAGGTCGCGACCATCCTCACCAACGCCCCCATCGAGCTCGAGCTTTCCGACGCCAAGTTCCCCACCTTCGACCCCGAGGCCGTGGTCGAGGCGTTTTCGGCCCTGGGCTTCACGGGCATGACCCGGCGCCTGGTGCGGCTGGGCGGCGCCGAGATGCCCGCCTCCGCGCGCCAGGCGACCAACCAGCTCGAGGTTCCCGAGCCGCTCGAGGGCGACGCGGCCCAGGCGGCGCTCGGCGAGGCCGTCTTGTCGAAGCAGTGGGTTGCGGCCGAGCTCCAGAAGCCCCAAAAGAAGAAGGGGCAGCAGTCGCTCTTCGACGAGGAGCCTCCCCGCGTGCTGTGGCTTGCCTCGGGCCAGAAGCTCATGCGCCTGGTCGGAGACGAGGCCGTGGATGCGGCCCTGGCACTCCTTGTTCGCGAGGGTCTGCTCGTCGGCGGCGACGTGAAGGCGCTTCTCCACGAGCTCTTCCCGATGGACTCCGCGCAGCCTGCGAAGGTCGAGGCGACCGAGCTCGACCCCGCGCGCCTGTTCGACGTGGCAATTGCCGGCTACCTGCTCGACTCCGACTCCGGCGCCTTCAGCGTGGCCGAGCTCTACGCGAATCCCACCCTGTGCGCGGGCGTCATGCCCGAGGCAACCGACGAGCTGCCCGCGGCGGCGCTCGACGTATGCGCTGCGCTGCAGCTGGTGGAGCCCCTCTCCAGGCGCCTAGAGGCCGAGGGCGCCAAGGACCTCTTCCGCAACGTCGAGATGCCGCTTCTGGTGGTGCTGCTCCAGATGGAGCGCTGCGGCCTGTACGCCGACGCCGCCAAGATGGCCGAGCAGTCTGCCGAGCTCGGGACCGAGATCGAGGGCATGGTCAGCTCCATTCACGAGCAGGCGGGCGAGAAGTTCAACCTTGACTCGCCGCAGCAGCTTTCGCACGTGCTGTTCGACGTGATGGGCCTGCCGACGCAGGGGCTCAAGAAGACCAAGAAGGGCTTCTACTCGACCAATGCCAAGATTCTTGGCGACCTTGCGCGCGACTATGAGGTGGTCCAGCAGGTGCTGGAGTACCGCGAGCGCGCAAAGATCAAGAGCACCTACCTCGATGCGCTTCCGGCGCTTATCCGCAGCGACCACCGCGTCCACACCACGCTCAACCAGACCGTCGCCGCAACGGGGCGCCTGTCGAGCTCCGAGCCCAACCTCCAGAACATCCCGACCCGCTCCCAGCTGGGCCATCGCGTGAGGACCGCCTTCACCGTGCCCGAAGGCAGCGTCTTTCTGGCCTGCGACTACTCCCAGATCGAGCTGCGCCTGCTCGCGCACCTTTCGGGAGACGAGCACCTGGTTGCCGCCTTCAACGAGGGCGCCGACTTCCACGCGGCCACCGCGGCACGCGTCTTTGGCGTGCCGGTCGAGGAGGTTACCCCGCAGCTGCGCAGCCGCGCCAAGGCGGTCAACTTCGGCATCGTCTACGGCCAGCAGGCCTATGGCCTGGCCACCTCGCTCAAGATCGGCAGGGCGGAGGCCCAGGGGATGATCGACCGCTACTTCGAGGCGTACCCCGGCGTCAGGCAGTTCCTCGACGCGAGCATCGAGTTCGCGCGCAAGACGGGCTTTGCCATCACCATGTACGGCCGTCGCCGCCAGATCAAGGACATCAAGGCGAGCAACTTCCAGCTGCGCAGCTTTGCCGAGCGAACCGCCATGAACCACCCCATGCAGGGCACCGCGGCCGACATCATCAAGATCGCGATGATCCGCGTGGCCGACCGCCTGCGCGAGGAGGGGCTCAGGAGCAAGCTCGTCCTGCAGATTCACGACGAGCTCGACTTCGAGGTCCCCGTCGACGAGGTCGAGACCCTCTCCGAGCTCGTGCGCGAGACGATGGAGGGCGTCGCGGACCTGCGCGTTCCGCTGCTGGCGGACGTGAGCTACGGCTCCAACTGGGCGGAGGCTAAGTAATGGCGAGTTTCGATCAGTTTATGTCCGAGCACCCCGGCGCGCTGCACGAGGTGCCCGTTGACAACCGCATGCGCGTGACCGTCTGGACGGACGGCTCGTCGCGCGGCAACCCCGGTCCCGGCGGCTACGGCGCCGTGCTCCTGTTCACCGATGCGAATGGCGTCGAGCATCGTCGCGAGCTCAGCCAGGGCTACAAGACCACGACAAACAACCGCATGGAGATCCTGGGCGTCGTCGCCGCGCTCGAGGCGCTCAAGCGCCCGTGCGTGGTGGAGGTCCATTCCGACTCCCAGTACGTGGTGAACGCCTTCAACAAGGGGTGGATCTGGGGCTGGCTCAAGAAGGGTTGGAAGAACGCGAGCAAGCAGCCGGTCAAGAATTCCGACCTGTGGAAGCGGCTGCTTGCCGCAAAGAAGCCCCATGAGGTGAGCTTCGTCTGGGTCAAGGGACACGCCGGCACCGAACTCAACGAGCGCTGCGACGAGCTTGCCACGCAGTCGGCCGACGGCCTGCTGGGCCCCCTGCTCGAGGACCGTGGCTTTGTAGGGTAGGACGTGGCCCCTTGGCTCGATTTCCCGTCTGGGGCCTAGGGCAGGGGCGTGCGCGTTGCCGAATCGAAGAAGTGGAAACAGCTGGGCAGGTACTTGCTCTCGACGTATTCGAACTGGGTTCCGTTCGAGTCGAAGGTGTGGCTGCGTATTACCGCGAGATACATGGGCTTGTCGAGTCCCATGAGCTTGCTGTCTTCGGGTGAGGGCTTCTCGACGGTGATCTCGCGGTTGCTGAGCGAGATCGTGATCTTCAGCTCGTCCTCGATGTAGCGGAAGAGCGACGAGGTCGCGATGGCCTCGTCGATTCCCGGGATGCGCACGGCGGGGAAGAGGTGCCTGTCTATCGCCATGATGTGCCCGTCCAGGCTGCGCACCAGCCCGACGCGCGTGAGCTCTTCTCCCTCGCTGAAGCCTGACCGTCCCGCCGTCTTTTCGTCGCAGGTCACGCTGTCCAGCAGGAAGAGCTTGGACGCCGGCTTTGCCCCGATTACGCGGGCCGACTCGGTGAAGGAGCTCAGGCCATTCACTCTAAAGGCGTCCTCCTTGTTGATGGCATCGCTGGGGTGAGAGATCACGCGGACGCCGCGGCCGCGTATGGGCTGCACGACGCCCTCGTTCGCGAGGAGCGAGACCGCCTTGCGGATCGTCATGCGCGAGCACGAGTAACGAGCGACCAGCTCAGCCTCCGAGGGTAGAAACGCGCTTGGCTTGATGTCGCCCGAAACGATCGCCTCTCGAAGATCGTGATATATGTCCTGGTAAATTGCTCTGCCCATGAGGCTACCCCTGCTTCTTTACGGAGTCTTGCCGGCTCTCGTCGTATCACTTTATCGCATTGCCAGGCGTCGTCGCACATGCCGTCTGCGACGTTGAAGCTACCGCTCGCGTCTGTCTTCTAACTTATCTAGACATGTTGAGTAATCTATCGCTCGGACGTGAAAACATGTCTAGATAAGTTATAGGTGAGTGTCGGAGGGAGTGGCAATGGGCAAGCAGAGCTATGCGGTCACCATCGCGGGAGGAGGGAGCACCTACACTCCGGGCGTCGTGCTCATGCTGCTGCATGACATGCAGAAGTTCCCCGTACGGCACATCACCCTCTACGACAACGATGCCGAGCGTCAGGAGACCATCGCCAAGGCCTGTGCCATCTACATCCAAGAGAATGCCCCTGAGGTCAAGTTCTCGTACACGACCGACCCGGCCGAGGCGTTTACGGGCATCGACTTCGTACTGGCCCAGATTCGCGTGGGCAAGTACGAGATGCGCGACAAGGACGAGAAGATCCCCCTGCGTCACGGTGTGGTGGGCCAGGAGACCTGCGGTCCCGGTGGCATCGCCTACGGCCTGCGCTCCATCGTCGGCGTCATCGAGATTCTGGACTACATGGAGAAGTACTCGCCCGATGCCTGGATGCTCAACTACTCGAACCCGGCCGCCATCGTTGCCGAGGCGACGCGCAGGCTGCGCCCCGACTCCAGGATCATCAACATCTGCGACATGCCCATTGCCCTGATGGACATCATGGCTGCCTTGTGCGGTCTTCGCGACTACCGCGACTTGGTCTACGGGTACTACGGCCTGAACCACTTCGGCTGGTGGTGGAAGATTCAGGACAAGTCCGGTCGCGACCTGATGCCGACCATCAAGGAGCACATGGCGCGCAATGGCTACGCCGATGCCGTCGCGGGGCTCCAGTTCGTGGACGAGTCCTGGCTGCACACCTTCCAGAAGGCGAAGGACGTCTACGCCCTCGACCCCAATACGATTCCCAACACCTACCTCAAGTACTACCTCTATCCGGACTACGTCGTGGCCAACAGCGATCCCAACCACACGCGAACGGACGAGGTGCGCGAGGGGAGGGAGAAGAGCGTGTTCGGTATGGCTCACAAGATCATCCAGCAGGGCACGGCCCGTGGCTTCGAGCTCAAGGCGGACGAACACTCCGAGTACATCGTCGACCTGGCCTGCGCGCTCGCGGAGAACACGCGCGAGCGGTTCATGCTCATCGTCCCCAACCACGGCGCCATAGAGAACTTCGATCCGACGGCGGCCGTCGAAGTGCCCTGCATCGTAGGCTCGGACGGCTACCAGAAGATTTGCCAGGGCAGCATCCCACAGTTCCAGAAGGGGCTGATGGAACAGCAAGTGAGTGTCGAGAAGCTCGTCGTGTCCGCCTGGGTCGAACATTCCTACCAGAAGCTCTGGCAGGCGCTTTCCCTGTCCAAGACCGTGCCGTCTGCCTCGGTGGCAAAGGATCTTCTCGATGAGCTCTATGAGGCGAACAGAAACTTCTGGCCCGAGCTTCGCTAACGAAGAACTGTCGGTGGCCCAAGGGGCCGCCGGTACGAAGGTAGTCCGACAACTTGCCATCGAGGAAAAGAGGAGCAATGGCAAAGTACGACGATATGGCCAAACAGGTCGTGGACCTGGTTGGCGGAAGTGACAACGTCCTGTGCATCTCCCACTGCATGACGAGGCTTCGCTTCAAGTTGAAGGACGACACGTTGCCCAAGACCGAGGAGATTGAGGGCCTGCCCAAGGTCGTTCAGGTGATCAACGCCAACGGCCAGTACCAGGTGGTCGTGGGCATCAACGTCATCGAGGACCTCTACGATGCGGTCCAGAACGTGACCGACATCGAGGGCTTGGGCGAGGTGACCGAAGACGGCGTGCCCGTGGGCAAGCGCAATCCGGTTGCGGTCGTGATCGACCTGATCTCGGGCATCATCGCGCCGATTCTTGCGGTGCTTTGCGCCGCCGGCATGATCAAGGGCATCCTGAGCATCGCCACCTTCCTGGGCTGGCTTGCGCCTACGGATGGCGTCTACCAGGTGCTCTATGCGGCTGGCGATGGCTTCTTCTACTTCTTGCCCATTATCTTGGGCTACACCTCCGCAAAGAAGTTCGGCTGCTCGGAGTTCATCGGAATGACGCTGGGCATCGCCCTCACGTATCCGGCGATGGTCAACATCACCTCGGGAGAAGTGCTTGGCACGGTGCTCGCCAATACGCCCTTTGCCATGAACTTCTACGCGTCGTTTGCGGGCATTCCCATCATTATGCCCACATCTGGCTACACCAGCTCCGTCATCCCCATCATCCTCTCCGTCTGGGTCGCTTCGAAGCTCGAGAGGTTCTGCCGCGAGTATTTTAACGAGTACGTCAAGTTCTTCTTCGTACCGTTCGTCGTGCTTGCCGTCACGGTTCCGCTGACGTATCTGGTCATCGGCCCCATCGCGACGATCATCACCGATGCCCTGAGCCTCATGTTCAACTCGCTTTACAGCATCCCGGTAATCGGCGGCGCCATCGGTGGTGCGGTTCTCACGGCCATCTGGCAGCCCATGGTTGTGTTCGGGTTCCACTGGAGCGTCATCGCCCTTATGCTCATGAACATCGCGGGCCAGGGCTGGGACGTAATCATGGCCCCCTATATGGTTTGCTCGTTCGCCCAGGTGTTCGCCGTTCTCGCCATGCTCCTGAAGACCAGGGACACCAAGCTCAAGGAGCTCGGCTGGCCCGCCTTCATCACGGGATTCTTCTTCGGCATCACCGAGCCCTGCATCTATGGCGTTACGCTTCCCAGGAAGAAACCGTTCTGGATCAGCTGCGTCGCCTCCGTTCCTGGTGGCCTCTTTATCGGTCTGATGGGGACGCGCATGTTCGAGTTCACCGGCGGTGCTTTCTGCGCTCTTCCCGGCTTTGTCGACCCGACGGGCGCAATGGGCGTCAGCTGTCTCATCTACGTTCTCATCGGCATTGCCATCTCGAGCGTCATCTCCTTCGTGGCGACCTACGCGCTATATCGCGACGAGGACGCCGTTCCCGAGGGTCGCTAGTTCCCAAGAGTTTCACCTCCGGCAAGGCGGCGCGCCTTGTCGGAGGGTCGTTCGTCGTCTCGCGTTCGCGCGAGGCGACCTGTCACGAAAGTGTTGAGTATGGTTTTTGATGACGCCTGCGGTCGGAAGTACCTTGCCCTCCTGCGACAAGAGGGGGTCCAGCTGCGTGTGCTGGTCGTCCGTCAGGCTGGCAGGGTGGTGTTCCAGCACAGCGCGAGGCCCTTCTCGCCAGAACTTCCTCACCCGCTCTATTCGGTCACCAAGTCGTTCACGTCCTGTGCTGTCGGCCTACTGGTTGAAGATGGTCTGATTGACATCGACCGGCCATGGATCTCTTGGTTCCCCGAGTACCGCGAGTTTGTGGTCGACGAGCGCTTCCTGCGTGTGAGCGTGCGCAATCTGCTGACGATGACGCTCGGACAGGACGGCGAGCCCTATCTTGTGGGCTCCGACGACTGGGTCCGCGCCGTGGTGGGGAAGGACCTCGCGCACGAGCCGGGTGAGGCCTTCTTCTACAACTCGCTCTGCTCCCATCTGCTTGCCCTGCTGGTTAGGCGCGTGAGTGGAAGGGACGAGTCTGAGCTGTTGCAAGAGCGACTCTTTGGACCGCTCGGCTGTGGGCGCTGGTGGTGGGAGAAGGACTCCCGCGGCAACTCGGTGGGCGGCTTTGGGCTGCACCTCTCCACGCCGGACCTTGCCCGCTTTGGCCAGTGCCTTCTTGATGGGGGCGTCTGGGAGGGGCAAAGGGTGCTTCCCGAGCGCTGGGTCGCCGAGGCCACGCATAAGCAGGTCGAGACCCGCGCGGCCTACGCGCCAGAGGCGACGGAGGACCGCAACGGCTATGGCTACCAGTTCTGGATGTGCGCCGGCGGCGGCTTTCGCGCCGCGGGGCTTTGGGGTCAGATCTGCTACGTGCTCCCCAAGGAGCAGCTGGTTGTCGCCGCGTCGAGCTCGACCAACGGGAGCAAGTCCCTGCTTGACCCCCTCTACCAGGTGCTTTGGAGGACCTCGTCGGACAAGGGGGCGTCGCTCGCCGATGCAGGGGCCTACGGTTTCGACGCGCTTCCCGTTCTGGAGGGCTCTGCCACCGCGCCCCATGCCGAGCGCGTTTTGGGCCGCCACGCCTGCGACGAGAACCGCTTTGGCTTCGGCTCGATCGACCTGCGCATGGTCACTTCTGCTGATGGCGACCGCGTGCTGAGACTTTGCCTCGAGCGCGTCGGCAAGAGTCACGTCTTGGTTGCGGGACATGGCTGGTGGGCGCCCACGTGTGCCGGCGAGCGCGGCATGGGGGAGCTCTTTCCCTTTGCGACGGAGTCGGCCCAGATTGTGGAGCGACCAGACGACATCGCGCATGTTACCTATGGCTGCTACGCCTGGATGTCGCCTTCGACGTTGGCGCTTCGCTCCGTTGAGCTCGACTCGACCCGGCGCTGCAATGTGGTGATGCGTCTGGACGGCAACCACGTGCTTTGCGAGCTGTCGGTCACCAACATGCTGTGCGGGACCAATCCGACCACGTACTACCTGAGCTTCTAGTCGCGCTCGCGTCGCGGATGCCGCCGAGTCGCACTATCCCTTCTCGGCATCGAGAAGTGCTAGGAAAAATGGGTGCCAAAAAGGCCGGCTCCGATGGGGCCGGCCTTCTGCTAGGTGGAAGAATGAGGTGCCTTCGGGTGCCTACCCCTGGCTCACGTTCGTCTTTCCGATCATGATGTTCAGGATCTCGACGTCGGTCGGGTGCATGCCGACGCGGCCGACGTAGCCCATCGAGCGGATGGTCTCCTCTGCGTTCTGGCCCACGAGGCCGTCGCCGGCGAGGAAGTTGTCGTCGGCGAGCGCCATGTCGCAGCCCAGAATCGCGGCGTCGACGGCGGCGCAGATCTTGGCGGCGCAGCTGGGCTTGGCGCCGTCGCACACGATGCCGCCGACGTTGGCGAGGGTGTTGACGATGGTGGCCTCGAACTGGGCGAACGAGCCGCCGCGCAGCATGCAGATGCCTGCGCCCGCGCCGCAGCCGGCCGAGACGGCGCCGCAGAACGCGGAGAGCTCGCCGATGAAGTACTTCACGTGCACGGCCGTCAGGTCCGACAGCACGACGGCGCGCACCAGGTCCTCGTGGCTGCTCCAGAGCTCGTGCGCGTACTCGAGCACGGGCTGCGAGCAGGTGATGCCCTGGTTGCCGCTGCCGCAGTTGATGACGACGGGCATGGCGCAGCCGCTCATGCGGGCGTCCGAGCCGGCGGCGGCCGCGGCGCGCGCCTTGCAGCTGATGTCCTGGGAGCGGCTCTTGAGCAGGGTGCTTCCGATGTTGGCGCCCCAGCGGTTGGTCAGGCCCTCGTTTGAGATTGCCTGGTTGGTCTCGATCTGCCTGGTGATGAGCTCGTCCACGTCCTCGATCTTGAGCTCGTGGGCGAAGTCCCAGATGGACTGGAGCGAGAGCTTGGAGCGGTCGGCCGAAGAGCCGTCCTCCTGCAGCCCTGCGGACACCGCGGTCTTCCCGGCGGCCACGGTGGGCTCGCCGTCGAGCGTGAGTTCGACCACGTTCGTGTGGCGCTCCTCGATGCAGGCGACGGCCCTGTGCCCCTCGCACTGGGCGACCACGCGCACGTACAGGTTGGGCACGCCCTCGGCGAGCTCTACGTCGCAGAAGCCAGCCTCGACGAACTCGCGGGTCCTCGAGATGTCCTCGGGGCCCACAGCCTGGAGCACCTCCAGCTCGCGCAGCGGGTCGCCGCCCAGCGCGCCCAGGGTGGCTGCGGCCTCGATGCCGCGCATGCCGCCGGAGTTGGGGACGGTGACGCTCTTGACGTTCTTGATGATGTTGCCGCTGCAGGCAACCTCGAGGTGCGTGGGGTTCTGACGCAGTGCGGCCTTCGCCAGGGCCGCGGCATAGGCCACGGCGATGGGCTCCGTGCAGCCGAGCGCACAGACGAGCTCCTCGTTCAGGATGGCGATGTGATTCGCGTAGCTGGTGCTGTCCATGGGGACTCCATCGGTCGTTCTCTCGCGCTGGGCGAGAAGGGATTGGTCATTCGATAGGTGCATTTTCTCAGGTATGGTGGCCTTCTGAGCCGAGGTGCCCATTATTCGCGGCTAATTCACGCATGGAGCCGCGCCGCAGGCGAGCCGCACGCTACGGGTTCGTCGTGCCACCCTCGCTTGCGTCGAGAAGGCTGATGACCTGGGGGAGGGCGTCGCCCAGGGCGCCGATGGACCCTCGCCAGATGGCGCGCCTGGGCCAGGCGTGTCCCACGTAGGCGGTGCGCAGTGCGATGTCGGGGCGCGGGAAGTCGCGGCGGGCGTCGTTTCCCACCATCAGGCACTCTTGGGGCGTGAACCCGAGCTTCGAGATGAACTCCTGGTAGTAGCGGGCATCGGGCTTGCTTCGCGTAGAGTTCGCAATGTGAGAAATGCGAGCGAAGCCAATGTCGGCAACCTCTGCCCACTCCATGCGCACCCGGTCGCAGTCAAGCGTGAAGGTCGGGTTGGTGGCAAGGGCTACCGTCAGCCCGAGCTCCTGCGCGCGCTCGATGGTGCGTCGTGCACCCTCGCGCGGACGCGCCTGCACCATAGAGCCCTTCATGCCCCAAAGGCAGTTCTTCTCGTAATAGTCGAGCACGTCCGCGATGATGGGGTCGTCCAGGGGGATGCCCGTGCGACGCAGGTAGGAGCTGTTGAAGAGCTCGAGGTTGGTCATGCCGTCCTCGCGCTTTGGGTCGGAGACGTCGAGGTAGCCCTTGGCCATGTGGGCCATGACCAGGGCGGAGGGCGTTCGCGTAATGCGCCCGACGATGCGGGCCTTCTGGGTGACGTAGCGCGTGATGAACGCCGTCAGGTTGATGTCGAGGAGGGTGTCGTCAAGGTCGAACAGAATTGCGCGAATCATGAGACCCCCTTCCAAGGTGCGTTCGAGTCGTTCGATGCGGCTACATCGATTACCACATAAGGTACCCAAACGTCTAGAAAAATTTGGGATAGTAGTGAAATTTGGCTTTGGCACTGCAAGAACTTGAAATTTGCACCCCAATAACGCTAATCTACCTAACGTATGGGCAAAATGCTCGTACACCTGTATCTGTTGGCCCCCGAGAGCATGTAAGTTTCCAATTGCGCAACGCGTCAGCCGAGCGCCCTAGGCAGCGATCATGTAGATCGGGGCCCCGTTTTCGAAAGGGGTCCACCTTTGAGTGAGATTCAAAACTCGTCCATCTTCTCCCTGGATGACGTTTCCGACGAGGAGATGAACAGCCTCATCGACGGTACCATTACCGACTTTGATGAGGGCGATCTTGTGACGGGCACCGTCGTCAAGATTGAGCACGATGAGGTTCTGCTGGACATCGGCTTCAAGTCTGAGGGCGTCATCCCCTCCCGTGAGCTCTCCATCCGCAAGGACGTCAACCCCGAGGAGATCGTCAACCTGGGCGACACCATCGAGGCTCTCGTTCTCCAGAAGGAGGACAAGGAGGGTCGTCTGATTCTCTCCAAGAAGCGTGCCGAGTACGAGCGTGCCTGGAACGCCGTCGAGGAGAAGTTCAACGCCGGCCAGAACGTCGAGGGTGAGGTTATCGAGGTCGTCAAGGGTGGTCTTATCCTCGACATCGGCCTCCGTGGCTTCCTGCCTGCCTCCCTCGTTGACCTCCGCAGGGTCAAGGACCTCAACGCCTACATGGGCACCCGCATCGAGGCCCGCGTCATCGAGATGGACCGCAACCGCAACAACGTTGTCCTCTCCCGTCGCGTCGTTCTCGAGGAGGCTCGCAAGGCCGAGCGTTCCGAGATTCTCTCCAAGCTCCAGAGCGGCATGCGCCTCAAGGGCACCGTCTCTTCCATCGTCGACTTCGGCGCCTTCGTCGACCTCGGTGGCATCGACGGCCTCATCCACATCTCCGAGCTCTCTTGGAACCACGTCAACCATCCCTCCGAGGTCGTCAAGGTCGGCCAGGAGGTCGAGGTTCAGGTTCTCGACGTGGATCTCAACCGCGAGCGCATCTCCCTCGGTCTCAAGCAGACCACCGAGGATCCCTGGAGAACCCTCGTCAAGAAGTACCCTGTCGGCGCTATCGTCGAGGGTTCCGTCACCAAGCTCGTCACCTTCGGAGCCTTCGTCGACCTCGGTGATGGCGTTGAGGGTCTGGTCCACATCTCCGAGATGGCCAAGCAGCACGTCGACGCTCCCGCGCAGGTCTGCACCGTTGGCGACACCGTCCAGGTGAAGGTCATGGAGATCGACCTCGATCGTCGTCGCATCTCCCTCTCCATGAAGGCCGCTGCCGAGACGTTGGGCGTCGAGGTTGAGGTCAAGCCCATGGACGAGCCCGAGGGCGAGACCGCTGAGGCTGCCGAGGAGGCCACCGAGGCCACCGAGGAGTAAGCTTCGCGCTTATTGAACTCGAAGGGGGAGTCGCTTCGGCGGCTCCCCTTTTTTGCTGTCGAGCGAGACTCGAGGCCTTCGTATCGCTATGCTCTACTACGTTCGAGACGGGTGGGCGTCCACCCGCATGAGACATCGGGAGGATCCATGGCACGTCCGGTTATCGTCACGGGCTTCGAGCCCTTCGGGGGAGAGAAGAGCAACGCGTCGTGGGAGGCAGTGCGCCTTCTTCCCGATGAGGTCGAGGGACATCCCATCCACAAGATCAAGCTGCCCGTGGTCTTCGGCGCGTCGGGCGACATCGTAGAGGCTGCCATCCGCGAGCTCGAGCCCGCCGTGGTCCTCAGCGTGGGCGAGGCGGGCGGGCGCACCTGCGTCACGCCGGAGCGCGTTGCCGTCAACCGCATGGTCGCCCGCATTCCCGACAACGACGGCGCGCAGCCCCAGGGTGACCCAGTCGTCGAGGGCGGACCTGACGCCTACCTCTCGACTCTGCCGCTCGACGACGCCGTCTCGGCCATGAGCGCCGCAGGCGTTCCCTCCAAGGTCTCCGACACCGCTGGGCTCTACGTCTGCAATCAAGTCATGTACCGCGTTCTGCACGCGGTCAGGTCGTGCGGTCTGAAGATCCCTGCGGGCTTCGCGCACGTCCCCTACACGCCGATTCAAACGGTAAGTAAACCCGAGCGCGCCTCGCTTTCCAGCGAGCTGTCTTCTGCTGGCTTGTATTCAATATTGATAACCAGTTTGGCCTAGTTACGCTCCTGAAACATTGGGCAACTTTCATTGTTAAGGGTGCATTTCTGCAAAATCTAATTCATCATTTTTGCTTTCAGCGTGGTGCATAGTAGTCCCACTGACAATGAGGGGGAAACGTTCCCTCGGATCTACGTCCCACGTTGAAAGGTACGAAAATGATGGAGAAGTCCCTTAGCCGTCGCAGCTTCCTCAAGGCCTCCGCAGTTACCGCCGGTGGTGCTGCGGCCTCCTCGATGCTTGCCGCCTGCGGTGGCTCCGATGCCTCTGCCGATGGCAGCAAGAAGAAGATCCTGAAGTTCGGTCAGGCTAACGCCAAGCAGGGCCTGGACATGCAGAAGTCGACCAACTCTGGCTCTTCCTCCATCGCCGACTCCATCTTCGAGGCACCCCTTCTCTGGACCGAGGACAACGAGCTCGTCCCCTGCCTCCTTAAGGAGATCCCGACCTTCGAGGCCGACGGCGTCACCCTGCATTGCGAGCTCAAGGAGGGCATCAAGTTCCACGACGGCTCCACGCTGACCGCCGATGACGTCAAGTACTCCTTCGAGCGTATGTTCAAGCCTGAGACCGGTGCCAAGTCCACCTACATGTACGACAAGATCAAGGGCGCCAAGGAGATGCTCGCCGGAACCGCTACCGAGCTCGAGGGCCTCACGGTCGAGGATGACACGCACTTCACCTTCGTCCTCACCGACCCCATGATCACCTTCGTTAACAACCTCGGCATCGACTACGCTGACATCTTCCCCAAGGATGCCTGCGAGAAGGCTGGCGACGCCTGGGGCACCGGCACCAACGTCATCGGCACCGGCAAGTACAAGGTCGTCTCCAACGACGACACCACCGAGGTCGTTCTCGAGAAGTTCGAGGACTACCACGACGGCACCCCCGCCCTCGACGAGATTCACTTCACCTTCATCGACGATCTCAACACCAAGATGATGTCCTTCAAGAACGGCGACATCGACTACTGCGACCTCGACGCCTCCCAGCTCCAGCAGTACCAGGGCGATCCCGACGTCAAGGACCTCATCACCCAGTACCAGACCCTCGGTGTCCAGTTCGTCAACCTGAACCTCAGCTCCGAGAAGCTCCAGGACGTCAGGGTCCGCAAGGCCCTCTCCCTCGCGATCAACCGCGATGAGCTCATCCAGTCCATTGCCGGCGGCGCGGGCATCGCTCCCTCCGGCTGGCTCGCTCCCCAGACCCCGGGCCACGATGACAGCGCTCCTACGTTCGAGTACGACCCCGAGAAGGCCAAGGCCCTTCTCGCCGAGGCTGGCGTCTCCAACCTTGAGCTCTCCGCCAAGGTTCGCGCCAACATCAACCAGAAGCAGCTCGTTGCCGTCCAGGACTACTGGGACAAGATCGGCGTCAAGCTGACCGTCGAGACCGAGGACAATGGCGTCTGGGCTCAGGACTGGGCTGACGGCAACCTCGAGATCACCGCTCTGGGCTGGTTCCCCCTGTATGCTGACGCGGACAACCACATGTACACGTACTTCTACAGCGAGAACGCGAAGGCAAAGAGCTCGTTCTACAACAACCCCGAGTTCGACGACCTCGTCTCCCAGGCTCGCATCGAGCAGGACCAGGACAAGCGCGCTGACCTCTACAAGCAGGCCGACGACATCCTGACCCGCCAGGACTACGCGACGATTCCCCTGTACTACCCCAAGAACCAGTTCGTTGCCAAGGACTACGTCAAGAACGCCAAGGTTGGCAACCTGGTCTACCACATGAACGATGTCGACATCGACACCACCAAGGAAGACTACGCCGGCTAGTTTGACCAATTGCGAAGATGGAATGATTGATATCTAACCATCGTGTTTCAAGGGGCGGCGCTTTTGAAGCGTCGTCCCTTTTTACGGCTAAAGTGTTCCAGGCATAACAGATTCTTATGTCAGATTCTTATATGTTAGGCACGAAAGGAGGGGGCCAGATGAGGGACTTCCTTATCAAGAGAGTCCTGCAGGCCGTTGGTGTCGTCATCTGCATTTCTGCCATCACGTTCTTCATCCTCAACGTCGTCCCGGGAGACCCGGTTCGCGTCATGATGGGTGACATGGCTGATGAGCAGACCATCGAGCAGGTGAGGCACAACATGGGCCTCGACAGGCCGGTCACCGAGCAGTACGTCAACTGGTTCGGCAACATGGTCCAGGGTAACTTTGGCACTTCGTACACGCAGAACAAGAGCGTTACGGTCCTGATGGGAACGGCCTTTGCCGTGACGGCCAAGCTCGCGGGCTTCGCCTACCTGTTCGCGCTCGTATTCGGACTGGTCGTCGGCGTCGTCTCTGCGGTGTACCACGGCAAGTGGGTGGACCGACTCTTGATGGCGCTCTCGATCTTCGGCATATCGGCGCCGGCGTTCTGGGTGGCCATCCTGGTCCAGATCGTCTTTGCGCTCAACCTCAAGTGGTTCCCGCTCTCGGGCGTCAAGACCGCCGCGGCCTTCGTCCTGCCGACCATCGCTTTGGGTACGCGCTACGCCGCAAGCATCGCCCGCGTCACGCGTACCTCGATGATGGACGTGCTCAACCAGGACTTCATGAGGACCGCTGAGGCCAAGGGCCTCAAGACCTCGGCCATCATTCTGGTCCACGGCCTGCGCAACGCCCTGATTCCCATCATCACCATCGCCGGTACCCAGCTGGGAGAGATCTTCACCGGTTCTATCCTCATCGAATCCGTCTTCGCGATTCCCGGCATGGGCAAGCTCCTGCTTGACGCCATCAACGCACGTGACCTCCCGCTCATCGAGGGCGGCGTCATGTACATCGCAATCATTTGCGTCGTGGTCTACCTCGTCGTCGACATCCTCTACGCCGTCGTCGACCCGCGCATTCGACTCGGAGGGGAGGCAGCGGAATAATGGCACTTCTCAACAGTGACAAGGACGACAAGAAGGTGCGCGAGGCCGAGCGCATCGCGGCCGATGCTGCCAAGGCCCAGACGGCCGAGCGTGCGGGCGGCAAGAAGCGCGCGCAGAGCTACTGGGCGGTTAGCTGGAACATCTTCAAGAAGAACAAGCTGGGCATGGCCTGCCTGTTTGTCGTGGGCCTGTTGGTGCTCGTGGCGATCCTGGCCCCCGTGCTCGCGCCCTTCGACCCCGACGCCCAGGAACTCTCCAACATGCTGGCGGCACCGGGCGGTGCCCACGTCTTCGGCACCGACGAGTTCGGCCGCGACATCCTCTCGCGTGTCATCTACGGCTGCCGCATCTCGCTGTCGGTCGGCATCGTCTCCCAGATTATCGCACTGGTCATAGGCTTCCTTGCGGGCGTCTTCGCTGGCTACTTCGGCGGCAAGGTCGACGCCGTGATCTCCTTCGTGATCCAGGTGTTCTCGTCCTTCCCGTTCCTGCTGTTCGCAATCGTCGTCATGTTCGTCATGGGCCCCGGCCTCGTGAACCTCTACGTCGCGCTGGGCCTGCTCATGTGGACCTCGACGGCGCGCCTGGTGCGCGGCGACGTCATGCGCCTGAAGAACTCGGAGTACATCCAGTCCTGCGTCCTGTCGGGCGGCAAGAGCTGGCGCATCATCATGAAGCACCTGCTTCCCAACTGCATCTCGACGCTCATCGTCGTCTCGACCCTGGGCATCCCCAACGCGATTCTCTCCGAGGCGTCCCTCTCGTTCCTGGGCCTGGGCGTTCAGCCTCCCATGGCAAGCTGGGGCCAGATGATCTCGGCCTCCCAGCCCTACATCCAGTCGAACACGAACTACTCGATCGTCCCGGGCATCGCAATCATCATCACGGTAATGGCCTTCAACCTTCTTGGCGACGCGCTTCGTGACGCGCTCGACCCCAAGATGCGCTCGTAGGGAGGGGAGACTATGGCTGAAGAAGAAAGGCGCGGTCGCACCACCACCGAGGTCGTCAGCGAGGAGCTCCAGGAGAGGGGCAAGGAGCTGACCCAGGAGCGTTTGGACACTAACGCCAGGCGTGAGGTGCTTCTCCGCGTTAAGGACCTCAACGTCACCCTCTTCACCGAGGATGGCGCCCTGCCCGCAATCACGAGCCTCAGCTTCGAGATGCGCAAGGGAGAAACGCTTGCCGTCGTCGGTGAGTCCGGCTGCGGAAAGTCGATGACCGCCCTGTCCATCATGGGCCTTCTGCCGACCCCGCCTGCCAAGGTCACCAACGGCTCCATCGAACTGTCCGGCGTCGACATGGTCAAGCTCTCCAACGAGGAGATGCGCCACTATCGCGGCAACAAGATCGGCATGATCTTCCAGGAGCCCATGACCTCGCTCAACCCGGTCATGACCGCGGGCAAGCAGATTCGCGAGGGCATCCTGGTGCACAACCCCAAGATGAGCAAGAAGGAAGCGGACGCCCGCGCGCTCGAGATGATCAAGCTCGTCGGCATCCCCGCTCCCGAGAAGGTCTTCAAGAGCTACCCGCATGAGCTCTCGGGCGGCATGCGCCAGCGCATCATGATCGCCATGGCCCTTGCCTGCCAGCCCTCGCTGCTCATCTGCGATGAGCCCACCACGGCGCTTGACGTCACGATCCAGGCGCAGATCCTGCAGCTGATCGACCGCATGCGAGACAAGCTCGGCACCGCCGTCATGCTGATCACGCACGACATGGGCGTCGTCTCCGAGATGGCCGACTGGGTCCTGGTCATGTATGCCGGCCACAAGGTCGAGTACACGCTTGCACCGGAGCTCTTCACCAACCCGCTCCACCCGTACTCCAGGGGCCTCATCGACTCCATCCCGTCGCTCGACAATGCGGTCGATACACTCTACGCGATTCCCGGCAACGTGCCCATGCTCTCCGAGATGCCGAAGGGCTGCCCCTTCCATCCGCGCTGCCCGTTTGCCAAGGACATCTGCTGCAAGCAGGCGCCGGAGATGCTTCCCGTCGATGGGGACGAGAACCACCTGGTTGCGTGCTGGAAGTACAGGAAGGGATGGGGTGAGTAACCCATGGGCAAGAACATGGACAAGAACGATGTAGTGCTCAAGGTGGAGCACCTCGTCAAGCGCTACCCCATCAAGAAGGGGGTCTTCGGCAAGTCGAAGCAGTACGTCCACGCTCTGGAGGACGTCTCGTTCGAGCTGCACCGCGGCGAGACCTTTGCCATCGTCGGCGAGTCCGGCTGCGGCAAGTCGACCACCGGCAAGTGCGTCCTGCGCCTGACGGAGCCCACCGAGGGCAAGGTTCTTCTGGACGGCGAGGACTTCACTGAGCTCTCCGGCCAGGACCTCACCCGCGCGCGCCAGAAGATGAAGCTCATCTTCCAGGACCCCTACAGCTCGCTCAACCCGCGCATGACCGTCGCCGACATCATCGCGGAGCCGATCGACATCGCGGGCACCTACAAGACCCGCGCCGAGCGTGACGCTCGCGTCGAGGAGGTCATGCAGGCCGTCGCTCTGGACCTGAGCTACAAGTACCGCTATCCGCACGAGTTCTCGGGCGGCCAGCGCCAGCGCATCGGCATCGCCCGCGCCATAGTGCTCGTTCCCGAGATCGTCGTCTGCGACGAGCCGGTCTCGGCGCTCGACGTGTCAGTCCAGGCGAAGGTTATCAACCTGCTCGAGAAGCTGCAGGACGAGCTCGGCCTCTCCTACGTGTTCATCAGCCACGACCTCTCCGTCGTCAAGCACATCTCCGACACGGTCATGGTCATGTACCTGGGTCACCAGATGGAGCTTGCCAGCAAGGAGGAGCTGTTCGAGAACCCGTTGCACCCGTACACGCAGGCGCTTCTGGACGTCATCCCGCGCATCGCCGACGAGCGCATCCAGGGCAAGAAGATCCTGCAGGGCGACGTCCCCAGCCCCACCAACCCGCCGACCGGCTGCGCCTTCAGCACCCGCTGCCCCAAGTGCATGCAGGTCTGCCGCGAGCGCGCGCCCGAGGCCATCGAGGTCACGCCGGGCCACACCTGCACCTGCCACCTGTTCGACAAGAACCTCTCCGAGGCCGAGCGCAGGCTGGCGCTCGATCCCGCGATCGAGGCTGCCCAGCAGGCGTAGTGCCGCAGGGATATGATTGATATCAGGGGCCCGGCCGCATGGTCGGGCCCCTGCGCGTGCAAGGGAAGAGGCACTTCTCGCCTGCCTGTGCGCGACCCAGACGACTAGCGAGGGATGGTAATGACAGTGGAGAAGAACGCCTTATACAGGCCGCTGATCGGCGTTGCGCCCAGGTGGTTCCCGGCCGAGGGCGCCCTGTGCGCCTCCGAGTCGCTGGGTGACTGCTACCTGGACGCCATCCTGGCCGCCGGCGGCATGCCCATGATGATGCCGATCACGAACGACGCCGAACTCATCGAGGCCTACGTCGACATGTGCGACGGCTTCTCGATCCCGGGCGGGCAGGACATCAACCCGCAGTTCTGGGGAAGCGACGAGCCCATTCCCGAGGAGGTCTGCCCCGAGCGTGACGAGTACGAGTTCCTGCTGATCAAGAAGGTCCTCGAGCGGGACAAGCCCCTTCTGGCGACGTGTCGCGGCATGCAGATGCTCAACGTCGTGAGGGGCGGCAGCATCTGCATGGACATCAACAGGATGACGCCGCGTCCCGGCATGGCGCTGTGGCACCACTCCGTCGTCCTGAAGGAGCCCACGCATCCCGTCGAGGTGCGACCCGGAACGACGCTCTACGGATGCGTGGGGGAGCGTGAGCTCATCCAGGTGAACTCCTCACACCACTGCTGCGTGCTCGAGCCGGGGGAGGACGTCGACGTCGTGGGATACGCCACCGACGGCATCCCCGAGGCGATCGAGGTCCGCTCGCAGACCTTCTGCCTGGGCGTCCAGTGGCATCCCGAGTACATGTGGCATGCGCTCTCGAGCGATCGCGGCATCTGGGACGGCCTCGTCGCCGCGGCCCGCGCCCGCAGGGAGCGCGACCCTCAGGCCTAATGTTTCAAGGCGCGTACGAGTGTTACAAGAATGTGTGTTGTGCTTGCGCCGCAGCGCACAATGGCCTGGTGCAAAAAAAGTGTCTGTCCCGCCTTCCGCGGGGCGCGAGGAAAGGAACCCGCCAAGCATGAGTGACGTAGTAGATCGCTTCATCAAGTACTGTGCCGTGCCGTCTCAGTCCAACCCCCTGACGGCTGACAGAGTCCCCTCTACCGAGTCGCAGTTCGACATTGCCAAGGTCATCGCCGACGACCTGCGCGAGCTGGGCGCCGAGGACGTCGTCGTCACCGAGAACGCCTACGTGACCGCCCACTGGCCCGCCAGCGAGGGTTGCGAGGACCTGCCCACCCTGGGCTTCTGCTGCCACATCGACACTGCCTGGCAGTCCTACGGCGACCCTGTCCACCCACAGATCAAGCGCTACGAGGGCGGCAAGCTGACCATCGGCACCGGCCGCGACGGCAAGGAGGTCTTCATCAGCCCCGAGACCAACGCCTGCCTCGAGCGCATGGTGGGCTGGGACCTCGTCACCGCTGACGGCACCTCGCTTCTGGGCGGCGACGACAAGGCCGGCGACGCGATGGTCGTCTCCCTTCTGGCCCGCCTGAAGGACGACCCGAGCCTTCCTCACCCGCGCCTGGCCGTGAGCTTCGTGCCCGACGAGGAGATTGGCCACGGCGCCGCCCTCCTGGACCTCGACGAGTTCGGCGCGACCTTTGGCTACACCATCGACGGCGGTCCCCTGGGCGAGTTCTGCTACGAGACCTTCAACGCGGCCGAGGCCAAGGTCCGCGCCAAGGGCCTCTCGGTCCACACCGGCACCGCCAAGGGCATCATGGTCAACGCCTGCGAGGCCATCATGAAGTTCCACGCGCTCGTGCCGCCCCAGGAGCGTCCCGAGTACACCGAGAACTATGACGGCTTCTACTACCTCGAGCGCGTCCAGGGCGACTGCGAGGAGGCCCTGGCCGACTACATCATTCGCGACCACGACCAGGCCAAGGTCGAGGCTCGCAAGGAGACCATGCGCAAGGCCGTCGACTTCGTCAACCAGACGTTCGGCCAGGAGGTCCTAACCATCGAGATCCACGACCAGTACCACAACCTGGCTGACGTCGTGACCAAGCCCGAGTACAGCCACCTGATCGAGAACGCGCGCGCCGCCTACGCCAAGATTGGCCAGGAGATGACCTGCATCCCCATGCGCGGCGGCACCGACGGCTCGCAGCTGAGCTTCCGTGGCTTCGCCTGCGGCAATCTCTCGGCGTGCTACTACAACGCCCACGGCGTGCGCGAGTTCGTGCCCGTGCCCGAGCTCGAGGCCATGGTCGACATGCTTCAGGAGCTCGTGGCCCTCTATGCCAAGCCGCAGGTTTCCGCAGGGTAGCGGCCAAGGGCGCAGGCACTTCTTGCCCAAACCGCACGCGTTTGCACCACAGACCCAACCGCCTCCAGATCACCAGAGGAGAAATGCATGTCCTATCAGATTGACGCCCGGTACCTGACCGACACCCTCGAGGAGCTCGTCAAGGTCGACAGTCCCGTGGGCTACTACGCCGACATTCATGCCTACCTGCGCTCCAAGTTCGCCGAGCTGGGCTACGAGATGACCGTCGACAACAAGGCTACAGCCTACGTGCGCGTGCCTGGCAAGGACTCCAGCAAGTCCGTCTGCCTGGGTGCCCACCTGGACACCATCGGCCTGATCGTGCGTGGCTTCAACGACGATGGCACCCTGCGCGTCCGCATGCTCGGCGGCATCAACTACCATGCCATCGAGGGCGAGACCTGCTACATCCACTGTCGTGACGGTCGCGTCGTGAACGCGCAGGTCATCTGCAACAAGCACTCCGTCCACGTGTTCGAGGACTGCCGTCAGGCCGACCGCGACGAGAACAACATGAGCGTCAGCGTCATCGGCGACGTCTACAGTCCCGCCGACGCCCGCGCGCTGGGCATCACCGAGGGCGCCATCATCTCAATCGACCCGCACTTCGAGTCCTTCGACAACGGCTACATCGTCTCGCGCCACATCGACGACAAGGCCGCCGTTGCCGCTTTGATCGACATCCTCAAGTGGTTCAAGGAGTCTGGCGAGAAGCCTGCCTACGACACGCTGTTCGCCTTCCCCATGTACGAGGAGATCGGCCACGGTGGCGCCTTCGTTCCCGCTGACGTGAGCGAGTACGTCGCCGTCGACATCACGCTCATCGGGCCCGACTATGACTCCAACGAGCACCACGTGGGCGTCATCGCCTCCGACGCCAAGGGTCCCTACGACTGGGACCTCACCAACCAGCTCATCCGCTGTGCCCAGGAGCACTGCGACGCCGACAAGTGGGACACCCAGGTGTGCTTCCACTACTCGACCGACGCGAACGCCGCCTCGCACCTGGACCACGACATTCGTCACGCAGCCTTTGGCATGGCCTGTATGAACTCCCACGGCCGCGAGCGCTGCCACGTCGACGCCATCGTCGAGACCGAGAAGCTCGCGCGCGCCTACGTGATGGGCGAGTGCCAGGCCTAGCGACCGGCTGGCTTCCGGCGCACCCCACGCAACTGCAGCTGCGACCTCTTGCCCCTTGCGGGCAAGAGGTTTTTTGCGGCTTCTTGAGGCGCACCGCGAAACTGTCATAATGGGTAGGCGAGTCGTGGCCGACGCACATGCCCGCAGGGGCAGGGCATCGGCCGCAAGGCACTTCACTAACCCGTGGTCTGAGAGGCAATGGCAATGAACGACTTCATGAACAAGGTCCAGGACTTCATGCGCGGCCGCAACGGTGCCGACGAGCTGAGCCTTGCCTGCATCGAACTAATGGTCATCCTGGCCATCATCAACATCTTCGCGAACAACCTCGTCATCAGCCTGCTGATGCTGGCGCTTCTCGCCTACGCGATCTTCCGCGTGGTCTCGACCGACATCAACCAGCGCCGCAAGGAGAGCATGGCCTTCGCCGAGTTTGCCGGCCCCGTGCGCCCCTTCATCACCAACCCCGTGGCCGCCGTCAAGGACGCGCGTGCCTACAAACACGCGACCTGCCCCAACTGCCACCAGAAGGTGCGCGTGCCGCGTGGCAAGGGCCACATCAGGATCACCTGCCCGCGCTGCAAGCAGAAGTTCGACAGCAAGTCGTAGCACGCATGGCGCAACGACCCTACACGGTGGTGCTCACCGGCTCCATTGCGTCCGGCAAGTCGACCGTTGCGCGCGAGCTTGAGCGCTTGGGTGCCCGTCGCATCGACCTCGATGCGATCTCGCGCCTCGTCATGAGGCCGGGCAGCCCCTGCGTCGACGGGCTCGCGCGTGCCTTTGGAGATGACATCGTCAATCAGGCCACGGGCGAGCTGAACCGTGGCCTGATTGCGCAGAGGGCCTTCTCGACGCCCGAACGGTCGGCCCTTCTAGAGAAGATCGAGCTTCCCTACATCCAACGCGAGCTGGAGCGCGAGCTCTACTCGCCTGACGATGACACCGGGGCGGGGGATGGTGCGGGGCCTGCCGAGGACGCCCGGGTGCGTGTGGTCGAGGTCCCACTGCTCGACCGCATGGAGGGCCAGTTGGACTTTGCCGACGAGCTCGTGTGCGTCACATGCTCTCCCGAAGTGCGTCTGCGCCACGCTTTGGGGCGCGGCGTTGCGGAGGAGGACTTCAGGCGCCGTCTGGCCGGCCAGCCGGACGACGACTACCTGCGTCGCGCATGTGACACCGAGCTTGCCAACGACGGCTCGCTCGACGAGCTGCTGGATAAGGTCCGCGCCTGGTGGGCCGCGCGTGAGCGCATGGGCTGGCCGACGCGTGCCCGCTAGCCGCCCGCCCCGCGGAACCAAGCGAAAGACTACTTACTGACTGAGAGGGGGGCTGCCATGAGCGACACGCGCTTCTTCAGGTGGTTCAGAACGATTCCCATCATGGTGATGCTTGCCCTGTGCGTTGTTACGGCCGGCATCGGCATTGCCCCTGCCAAGGTCGTCAGGAAGGTCCTGTATCCCGTCAGGTACGCCGAGATCATCAAGAGCGCCTCGCAGCGCTACGGGGTGGACGAGTACCTGGTCTGCGCCGTGGTCAAGTGCGAGTCGAACTGGGATCCCAACGTCACCTCTTCGGCTGGCGCGGTCGGCCTGATGCAGATGATGCCCTCGACCTCGGCCGAGGTGGCGCGCCTGGGCTTGGTCGACAGCCGCACCTACAACCCCAATGACCTGACCGATCCGGCGACCAACATCGAGTACGGCACCGCCTACCTGGCCTACCTGCAGCGCAACCTCAAGTCGCAGGACGAGGTCATCGCCGCCTACAACGCCGGTCTGGGCTCGGTCTCGCAGTGGACCGCCAACGGCGGTAACGTGAACGAGACGGTTCAGTTCGCCGAGACGGCCTCGTACCTGGTGCGCGTGAACGATGCGCAGGGACGCTACCGCCAGCTGTATCCCGACGGCATCGAGAACTCAGGCTCGCTCTTCTAGAGGTTCCGGGTGCCGCAATGCCGCACCCGCCGCGACCGCGGGCGCTTCTGGCATAGTCCTTGCGCACATGGGTACACTTGTTCTATACGAGGACCTAAGGAGGCAGGGTGTCACAGACGCGGGAGCGCTCGTTCGTGAGCGAAACGGGCCAGACCATTACCTACGAGCCCCTTGCGGGCACGGCAGAGGCGCGCGAGCGCGTCGGGGCAGAGCTCAAGCGCTTCGGGCTCGAGCACGGTGACGAGCGGCTTGAGGTCGTCTCTCCCTTCGAGCCGGCCGGCGACCAGCCGAACGCCATCAAGAAGCTCTCCGAGGGCATCAAGGCGGGACTGCGCTACCAGACGCTGCTGGGCGTCACAGGGTCGGGCAAGACCTTCTCGATGGCCAAGACCATCGAGGCCGTCCAGAAGCCCACGCTCATCATGGAGCCCAACAAGACGCTTGCGGCACAGGTCGCCAGCGAGATGAAGGAGATGTTCCCCAACAACGCGGTCGTCTATTTCGTCAGCTACTACGACTACTACCAGCCCGAGGCCTACGTCCCGCAGACGGACACCTACATCGAGAAGGACGCCTCCATCAACGAGGAGGTCGAGAAGCTCCGTCACCAGGCCACCTCGAGTCTGCTCTCCCGGCGAGACGTCATCGTGGTCGCGTCGGTCTCGTGCATCTACGGCATTGGCTCGCCCCAGGACTACGCTGGCCTTGCCCCCAACGTCGACAAGTCAGTTCCCCTGGAACGCGACGACCTCATCAAGGAGCTCATCGACATTCAGTACGACCGCAACGATTATGAGCTGCAGCGCGGTATGTTTCGCGTGCGCGGCGACACCGTCGACGTGTTTCCGCCCTACGCGGAGAACCCCCTGCGCATTAGCTTCTTCGGCGACGAGGTCGAGCTCATCGCAGAGATCGACGGCGTGACGGGCGAGATTGTCCGCGAGTACGACGCAATTCCCATCTGGCCCGCCTCCCACTACGTTACCGAGCGTCCCAAGGTGAACCACGCCATCAAGACCATCGAGGAGGAGCTCGAGGGCCGCGTGAAGGAGCTGAAGGACAACGACATGATCCTCGAGGCACAGCGCCTGTCGCAGCGCACCGGCTACGACGTCGAGATGCTCGAGACCATGGGCTACTGCTCCGGCATCGAGAACTACTCGCGCCACATGGACGGCCGCCGTCCCGGCGAGCCTCCCTACACGCTGATCGACTACTTCCCCAAGGACATGCTCTGCATCATTGACGAGTCCCACGTCACGGTGCCCCAGATTCGCGGCATGTACGAGGGCGACCGCTCCCGCAAGGTCACGCTGATCGACCACGGCTTCCGCCTGCCCTCGGCACTCGACAACCGCCCTTTGCGCTTCGACGAGTTCGAGGCGCGCATCCCGCAGTTCGTCTACGTCTCTGCGACGCCGGGCGACTACGAGGAAGCGGTTTCTGAGCAGGAGGTCGAGCAGGTCATTCGACCGACGGGCCTGCTCGACCCCAAGGTCGAGGTGCGCCCTGTGCGCGGCCAGATTGACGACCTGATGGACGAGATCAAGACCCGCGTCGCCAAGAAGGAGCGCGTGCTGGTCACAACCCTCACCAAGCGCATGGCCGAGGACCTGACCGACCACCTTCTGGACGAGGGCGTGCGCGTCAACTACATGCACTCTGACACCGCCACGCTCGACCGCATCGACATCATTCGCGACCTGCGCCTGGGCAAGATCGACGTCCTGGTAGGCATCAACCTTCTGCGCGAGGGCCTCGACATCCCCGAGGTCTCGCTCGTCGCGATCCTCGACGCGGATAAGGAGGGCTTCCTGCGCAATCGCCGCTCGCTCATCCAGACCATGGGCCGCGCTGCGCGAAACGCCCAGGGTGAGGTCGTCATGTATGCCGACACGATTACGGACTCCATGCGCGAGGCCATGGGCGAGACCGCCCGCCGCCGCAAGATCCAGATGGCCTTCAACGAGGAGCACGGCATCGTACCCAAGACCATCAGCAAGTCGATCACCGACGTCACGAGCTTCATCGTGGAGGCCGAGAAGACCCTGGGCACCAAGTCGCGCGTCGGCGGCGAGTTCTTTACCGCCAAGGGCGACGAGGACCTTCCGGACAGGGAGGGGTGCGAGCACGAGCGCACCATTTCGTCGGTTGCCGATGAGCTCTCCGCGCTGCCCAAGCAGGAGGTCGCGCAGATTCTTGGTGCCCTCGAGGACGAGATGGTCCAGGCCTCTGCCGACATGGACTTCGAGCGTGCCGCGCGTCTGCGTGACCAGGTGGTCGAGCTGCGAAGCCATCTTGAGGGCACTTCGGCCGACGACGTGATGAACCGCCTCAAGGCCGGTGCGCGCAAGGGTTCGGCCCATGCCACGCGCCGCCGCTTCCGCAAGAAGCACTAGGAGGACGCAGGGGCGGAGTGTGACCCGGTCGGCGGCTTCGGGATGAGCTGCCAAACCTCACAACTGTGTGACAAGTTGCGAACCCCTCCGTTTTCGCTGGTAGACTGAAACCTGCCGAGAGAAAGGAACTCCATGTCGAAAAAGGTCATCGTGGCGTGCGGCTCCGGCATCGCCACCTCAAAGATGGTCGCCCAGAAGATCACGAAGCTCCTTGAGGAGCGCGACGTAGAGGCTGACGTTCAGGCGGCAGAGGTGAAGGACCTCGACGAGGCCCTCGAGGGTGCTGTGGCTTACGTGCCCGTTGTCAAGACCGAGAAGGACTACGACGTACCGACTATCAACGGCGTCGCCTTTCTGACGGGTATGGGCCAGGAGGACGAGCTCGACCGGCTCGTGGAGGTCCTCTCGTAGGCTGGACCTCTTTTTTGAGGAAACTGCCTCGTGGGGCAAGTCCAAATCTTTCGAATTCCCCGTTCCGCCTGGCTTCGGGTGTTTCTGCCAGGCGGTCGACGAGTCCGTCATCCGATGCGACTGGAACATGTCATACAATGTCATGACTTGTTATGTGCCCGTATGGCCCGGACGCTTTGCCGGCAGCCGTATGGCGCGAGGGGGGGTCTGTCCCTTCTCGCCGTCTGAGGGATTGGGATGAGGTTAGTGGAGGCGTCACTTACCCCGCTGTACCAGCAGGTGATGGATAGCATCAAGGACGATGTCGACAGCGGCAAGTACCAAACGGGACAGCGGATTCCCTCCGAGGGCGAGCTGTCCCAGATCTATTCCGTCAGCAGGATCACGGTTCGCCGAGCCGTCTCCGAATTGGTTGATCGCGGCTACCTCACCAAGATGCGCGGCAAGGGGACCTTTGTGAGCCGTCCCAAGCTCGAGCGCAAGATCTGCCAGACCAGCGAGGTCCAGAGCTTCTCGGATACCTGCGCCGAGGGCAATCGCGTGCCCGGTGCCAAGGTCTTGGGCGTTGAGCTGGTCGAGGCGCATGCGAGTGTGGCGGCGTTTCTGGGACTTGCCGAGGGCGAGCGTCTGGTGCATGTCAGACGATTGCGTACGGCCGACGGCGTTCCCATCATGATCGAGAACAACTACTATCCACTGCGCGAGTTTGCATTCCTGCTCTGCGCGGACCTTGAGGACAAATCGATCTTCAAGTTCGTCGAGCAGGAGAGTGGACGCAGGCCTGAGGGCGATGAGCGCTGTACCCTCGAGATCGTCCATGCTGGCTCCAGGGAGGCCGCGGATTTGGGCGTGACCATGGGCGAGCCGCTCTTCCTCGAGACGGTGTTCTTCACCGATCAGGAGGGGAAGCCCTTCTTCGTGGGCAAGCAGCGCATCGTGGGAAGCCTCTACGTCTTTGACATCTAGCTCGCTCGCGCCGATTGCTCGTTCTGGCGATCGTCGCCGCGCGAACGAGCCCTTACACGTGCGATGAGCCCTCTCGGGCTAGGCGACCGCCTGGCCGGTTTTTCATGCCGCTTGCGGAGCCCATAGGTTTCGAACGCGCTAAGGGGATTTTACTAACTACGAAACGTCATACAACGTCATATAACCTATACGTACAAGAAGTCGAGGGAGGCGCGTCTGCTCGACTCTTCTTGATTGGCACCTGAAAGCGAAGCGCATGGGAGGCATTGGCATGACAGAAGAAGGCTCGGAAAAGAAAAGAAGATTCCACCTGCCGCACGTGTATACGATCGTCTTCTTGCTGATGATAGTGTTCGCGGCCCTGACCTGGATTGTCCCGTCCGGTTCGTATGAGCGACAGGTCATCGAGACTGCCGCGGGCGAGAAGGAAGTGGCCGTTGCCGGAACCTATTCGTCCCAGGAGAAGGTCTCTGTCGACGAGGAGACCGGAGAGACGACCGATCTGCGCTGCAACCTCATGCAGCTCATGCAGGCGCCTACCCGTGGTATCCAGGCTGCGGCTGACGTCGTTGCGTTCGTCCTCCTGATTGGCGGCTCCTTCGCAATCATCACCAAGACCAACGCCATCAACGCCGGACTGAGCCACGTCATCGGAAGGTTCAAGAAACGCGACATCATGATTATCCCGATAGTGATGGTGCTTCTCTCCATCTGCGGAACGACCTTTGGCATGTCCGAGGAGGCGCTGCCGTTCTACGCGATTTTCATCCCCGTCATCATGGCCCTGGGCTACGACTCGATGACCGCGTTTCTCATCTGCTTCATGGGTCCCAACATCGGCTACATCGCCTCGACCGTCAATCCCTTCAACGTTCTGATCGCCCAGGGAATCACGGGCATCGAGGGCAATCCCCAGCTGTGGCTGCGCGCGATCGTGTGGGTCGTCTTCACCGTGATGGCCGTCGTCTGGGTCATGCGCTATGCGGCCAAGGTCAAGCGCGACCCCGAGAGCTCCATCACCTATCAGGACGACATCCAGAAGCGCGTCGAGTTCTCGGTCCAGAATGACAGCATCGAGCAGCCATTCACTGCTCGCCAGAAGGGCGTGCTTGCCATCTTCGCAGCCGGCATGGGCCTGATCGTGTGGGGCCTCGTCACTCAGCAGTGGTACATGGACGAGATCAGCGCAGTCTTCTTTGGCATGGGCGTCCTGTCGGGCATCGTCTCGGGCATGGGCGAGCGCGAGATGGCCGAGGAGTTCGTTCACGGCATCGCCGACTTCGCCTATGCCGCCATCATCATCGGCCTTGCCCGCTCCATCCTGGTCATCGCCGAGGACGGCATGATCATCGACACTATCCTGAACGCGATGGCCGGCGGCCTGGCGGGCGTCCCAACCCCTATCTACACCACGCTGCTTTACGTCGTGCTGGGCCTGCTTTCGCTCTTGGTCCCCAGCTCGTCCGGTCTCGCCGCGCTCACGATGCCCATCCTTGGGCCCCTGACGCAGCTCATCGGCGTCAATCCCGAGGCGGCGGTCACGGCTCTCTGCCTGGCCAACCAGACCATGAATACCATTAGTCCCACGGCGGGCATGACCGTTGCCGGCCTGGCCGTCTGCAAGATCAGCTTCGGACAGTGGTGGAAGACCTGCTGGAAGTTCGTCCTCCTGATTGCCGCGTTGGGAATCGCCGTGACGGCAATCTCGGGCATGCTCCCGGCATAGCGGTCACGTATTCCCGATTGAGGTGCACAGATGCAAGACAGACCAGACAGCCTGGTTATCCTTTCGCGCAACGTCTTCCCCGCAACGGGCACGGACTCCTTTGATGGGTTCGTCGCGACGCGGGCCAACCGCATCGTGGCGGTTGGCCCGCGTAAGGACGCCGACCCGTACGTCTCCTCGGCCACGCGCGTTTTCGACGCGGGCAAGCGCACGGTGCTTCCGGGCATGACCGACAACCACACCTTCTTTACCGGCTGGGCCCTGCTCTCGCTCGGCTGCGACCTCTCGCGCGAGCACGACGTGTCGAGCGCACTGGCGGCCCTTCTCGCCTACGAGCGCACGCTTGACGACGGCCAGCCCCTCTTTGCCCACGGCTGGAATGCCGAGTCATTCTTGGCGGACGACTCCTTCGACGAGGACGCGATTCTGGACGCGACGTTTCCTGACCGACCGGTTGTGGCGTTCTCGGACGGGCGCGATTGCTGCTGGATGAATCGGGCTGCGCGCGAGCGCTACGGTTTCACGCCTCAGGAGTGCTATGCCGAGAAGATCTGGCGCATGATGCGCGACTACCTTGCGGACCCCAGAATGCGCAGCCTGTACCGCCTGTACATGCGCATGCTGAACTCGCGCGGCATCACGCAGATCAAAGAGATGGCCTTCGACGACTACTACGGCTTCGTCGACGTGATGGAGGCCATGGAGAAAAGCGATGAGCTCACCGTTCGCGTCTCGATGATGAGCCAGCCCGTCGGCCGGCCGATGGACCTCGAGCACGGGCGTCGAATGAGCGAGCGCCTGCAGGGGCCGTTCTTGAGCTTCGGCGGCTTCAACCGCATGACTGACCGTTCCATTGCGTCGGGCATGGCCGAACTCAAGGAGCCCTACCTCGACCGACCCAACTGCTGCTGTGGCGAGCCCGTCGAGTGGGATTTGATCGAGTCGGAGCTCATGGAGGCCGACCGCGAGGGTTTTCGCTATTCCCTGCACTGCCAGGGGGATGCGGCCGTGGCGCACGTGGTCGGCCTGTACGAGCGCTGCGCTCGCGGCTCCGACGGCCGCCTGCTGCGGCGGCATGCCATTACAGACGTCGAGCTCTCGGACCCCAAAGACCTCGTGCGCCTTGGCGAGCTGGGTGGCATCTGCGAGGTGTACCCGCAGATTCAGTCGCTCGACCGCAAGGCCGACCTGCTCGAGATGGTCGAGCGGAAGGTCGGCCTCGAGCGCTTCGGGCACTACTGGCAGCGTCGCCAGATGTGGGACGCCGGCTGCGTCGTGGTGGGCGACACCGACCTGCCGCTGATGCTGCCGTCCATTGGCGAGTCCATCTATTGCGGCTGCGGCGGTCATTTTGACGACGGCGACACCGCGCGGCTTGAGAATATGCTCACCGTCCCGGAGATGCTGCTCTCCTGGACGGCCAACGGCGCCTACGACTGCTGCTCGGAAGACCGCCTGGGAACGCTCGAGCCTGGCAAGCTTGCCGACATCGTGGTCTTGGAGAGGGACGTCCTCCACGCGGACCCGGCAACCGTTCGCGACGTGAATGCCGTTCTGACTGTGAGCGACGGCCGCGTGGTGTTCGACCGGATGGGCTAGGGACCACTGACAGAAAAATGCACAATGGTGTCAACAGATTGGAGTTTTGGATGAACGCAGTCGACTACGCGGAACAGATTCTTGCGGAGAGGAAGATGGTCAAGCAGGTCTACTGGGTCGCCTGCGGCGGCTCGGTTATCGACCTCTATCCCGCCCACTGCCTGATCAACGCGTCGAGCGTCTCGATCGAGAGCGCCATCTTTACCGCTGCCGAGTTCAACGCGTTTCCTCCCGCCAAGCTCGGCCCTGACTCGCTGGTCGTCACGTGCAGCCATTCCGGCGGCACGGCCGAGACCGTCGAGGCCAGCGAGCTTGGCAAGTCCCGCGGTGCCTACGTGCTTGCGATGACCAACAGGGTGGAATCCAAGATCGACGGCGGGTCGTGGCCCTGCTGGGTGTATGCCTGGGAGGATGACACGCCGCAGGCCGATCGTCCCGCGGGCTTCTCGCTCAGGCTTGCCGCAGAGCTGATGGCCGCGCAGGACGGATACGACAAGGTTGAAGCTCTCTCTGCGGGAATCGACCAGCTCGACGGCATTATCGCGGCAGCCAAGCCGCGCGTCGAATCCGAGCTTGGCCCGCGCTTTGCTGAGCTGTGCCGCCAGCACGACTTCTTCTATGTGATGGGCTCTGGCCCCACCTTCTGCCAGACCTACGGCTTTGCGATTTGCTCGTTGATGGAGATGCAGTGGCAGCACTGCTCGTACGTGAGCTCGGCCGAGTATTTCCACGGTCCGTTCGAGTGCACCGAGAAAGGTGTGTTCTACTTCCTCCAGAAGGGTTCCGGCGCTAACCGTGCCATCGACGAGCGCGCCGAGCGCTTCCTGGTGGGGCACACCGACACGCTGATGGTCCTCGACTCCGCAAGCTATGGCATGGAGGAGGTGGACGAGTCGGTGCGCAGCTACCTTGACCCAGTCTTTTTCTACGAGATGAACGTGAGCCTGCGCGGCGTTCGCGGCAAGGCGTTTGACCACGACCCCGACATCCGCCGCTACATGGGTGTCGTCGACTACTAGGAATCGCGCTTGGGCTACCCCCTGGCACCCGGTGCCGAAATCGCCTCGTGCGAGGTGAGTGCCCCTTGCAGGGCGAGCCTCCTGAAGGGCAGCCGAGCCGATCGTGTTGGCACCAAAGCTTCGCGTGCGGCATTAAAGTGGAGAAAGGAAGCGGACATGCAGCAAGATCTTGATGTCAGCGTCTGTGGCTTCGGCGACAACGTGGTCGACATCTACGAGCACGTCAGGACCATGTATCCCGGCGGCAACGCCGTCAACTTTGCGGTCTACGCGAAGAAGGCCGGCGTCAGGCGCGCCGCGTACATGGGTTACTTCGGAAACGACGACCGTGCCGAGCACGTGATCGAGAGCCTCTACGATGAGGGCATCGAGCTCGTCAAGTGCAAGCAGCTCATTGGCGAGAATGGCTACAGCTGCGTCTCGATAGCCGAGGACGGCGACCGCATCTGGGGCGACTACAACCAAGGGGGCATCCGCGGAGAGTCCCGTTACGTGCTCGATCGCTTCGACATCGAGTACCTGCGGCAGTTTGACATCGTCCACTCGGGCAATTACTGCTTCACCGAGCGTCAGCTGCACAAGATTCATGACGCGGGAGTCGAGCTCTCGTTCGATTTTTCGGACGACTCCAGCTGGGACTACTACCAGGAGGTTGCTCCGAGCGTGACCTATGCGTTCTTTTCGGCGTCTGACCTTTCCGTCGACGAGACGAATGAGCGCCTGCGGAAGGTTCACGAGCTGGGTCCGAAGTGGGTCTCGGCCACGCGTGGCGCCGAGGGATGCTTCGCCTTTGACGGCGAGAGGTTCTATCGACAGGAGGCGAAGCCCGTCTTGGACATGCGCGACGCCATGGGCGCGGGCGACTCGTTTCTGACGAGTTTCCTGGTCAAGAGCATCGATACCCGTAAGAAGGGCGCGTCGGACGAGGAGTCGTACAAGGCGGGCCTGGCCTATGCGGCGGAGTTCGCCTCGGACGTGTGCTGTGCCCAGGACGGTAGCTGGGGGCACGGCCTGAAGTACTAGGTCAGTCTCTTTCTGCAGACAACTGCCTAGATTTGTTAGAAATGCTCCCAGTGGTGCCTGGTATCACTGGGAGCATGGATGTCTTCATTACAGGAAACCAGGCACTTGCGATTTTGCGCTCTTCTCGTCTGGGAAGAGGTCCAGAACTGTGGACATGTACAGAGTCAATGAAGGCTCCGGTTCCTGTCCCGTGGCGATGCTGAAAGGCGTCCTGAGGCCGATCGTGCCGTTCCTTGGGGAGATCCTGACGTGCACGGCATTGGCGTGCTGGTGTCTGGGTCTCCTCATCGGGTGCGGACCAACGACTGCGCCGTTTCGCGCCATGCATGCGACTTGGGACCAAGGGCGTACAGGGAGCTCGTGGTCTCTTCGGTTCAGCTTGCTCATGCTGGGCTACCAGCCGGAACGAGGGCGTTTCTGGACCTCCGGAGCGCTACGTCGTGTGCGCCCGCAGCTCTTGCCACCGCTTTTGGTAACGGAGACGACAGGCTCCAGTTGCAGTTTGCCAAGCTGTTTGCTCTCTTGTCGGAACTCATGGGTACGTATGGCAGGGAACCTCAGAACGCATGCAAACTGACTTCGCAGTATGACCTTGCTCCGCGCTTTCTGTTGAAAGCTTGGCCAGCTACCTTGGGAAAGCCCCGCCGACTCGGGAGTCGACATGGCACGGCGCATTCTTCCGCTTGCGAAGGAGAGGTTTGCGTCACCTCTTGAGGTGGCGACCTATGCCATTCTGGCGCTGCCTCCCCGATACGGCGGAATCAGCTTTCCCGCCCCCGAGAATAACCCGTCTCTTTACCTGGACGGACCTTCCGGCATGGGTGGAGGTCGCATTGAGGTGATCCCAGACATACTGTTCCCGGACATGAAAATGGTCAGCGAGTGCGACGGCCGTGCGTTCCACGGCTTTGAGGACTCTTGCGTTTTGGATCGCAGTCGCTGGAGAAACTACAGCCTGAACGGGTATTCCGTGATGCCCGTGACCTACGCTGACCTTGCGAGGCTCGACTCGAGCGATGATCTCATCGAAAGCGTTATCGCTGCCGCTGGACATGGCTTGTCGAAAGGCGAGCGCTGACGCAAGGGGAAGCACGCTCGTGATGCAACGGTCCACCACAAGCGTGAGATATTGCTGAACGCGAGCTTCCGACAGCCGATTTGGGTGGCCGCGGGCCTATCCCAGTGACTCGACGAGCGCTGCCGCCACGCGCAGGCCGTCGGTCGCAGCGCTCATGATGCCGCCGGCATAGCCGGCGCCCTCGCCGCAGGGCCAGAGTCCGGCGGTCGAGATTGACTGGCAGCCCTTGTCGCGGGTCACACGAACGGGCGAGCTCGAGCGCGTCTCCACTCCCGTGAGCACGGCATCGGCGGTGTTGAACCCATGAAGCTGACGGTCCATCCTAGGGATGGCGCCGCGCAGGGTGTCACTCACGTAGCCGGGAAGGCACTGGCTCACGTCACCCCAGGCAACCCCGCGTGGATAGGTTGGCTCGATGCTGCCACCCGCAGAGGAGGGCGTTCCCTGGAGGAAGTCGGAAACCAGCTGGGCGGGAGCGACGTATCCGCCTCCACCTGCCGCAAAGGCGGCCTTCTCGCACTGGCGCTGGAGCTCGACGCCGGCTAGGACGTCGTTGCCGGGAAGGTCACCGGGGAAGACGTTCGCGAGGAATCCCGAGTTCGCATTGGTTCCTGCGCGGTCCGAGAGGCTCATGCCATTGGTGACGACCCCTCCGGGCTCGCTTGCGGCGGCGACTACGTAGCCGCCGGGGCACATGCAGAACGAGAACGCGCTGCGTTTGTTGTCCAGGTGCGCGACCAGCTTGTACGGGGCGGCTCCCAGGGCGGGGTGCCCTGCGAAGGCGCCGTACTGCGAGCGGTCGACCATCGACTGCAGGTGCTCGATGCGCACGCCCATGGCGAAGGTCTTGCGTTCCATGGCGACGCCGCGCTCGCGAAGAAGCTCGAACACGTCGCGCGCCGAGTGACCGCAGGCGATCACGACGTTGGAGGCCGCAGCCTTCTGGCTGATGACGAGCCCGGTCTGTGGGTCGTGCTGCTCGAGGGTCACCGAGGTCACGTGGGGCGAGGGCGTGTCCGCGATCTCGATCTCGGTCATGCGGCACGACAGGCGCACCTCGCCGCCGAGCTCCTCGATCTGGTTGAGGATGTGCGTGACCACCTGAGGGAGGACGTCGCTGCCCACGTGGGGCTTGGCGTCCCACAGGATCTCGCGCTGGGCCCCGGCCTCGACGAGGGTCTCCAATATGTAGCGATGCGCGCGACTCTTCGTCCCCGTTGCGAGCTTGCCGTCGCTGAACGTTCCGGCGCCGCCCAGGCCAAACTGGATGTTCGACTCGGGGTTTAGCTCGCCGGTCTCGTTGAAGTGCTCGATTGCCGCAGTGCGCCTCGTGGCGTCCTGGCCACGCTCGATCAGGAGCGGTTCGAGTCCCGCCTCGGCCAGCGCGAGCGCACAAAAGAGGCCGGCGCATCCCGCACCTACGACGACCGGGCGCCCGACGCGCTCGGTGCCCAGGTACCCGGGGAGCGAGAAGGGCTTGGGCTCTGCTATCCGGACGCTTCCGTCGCCGTGGCGGCGCTTGAGCTTGGCCATGAGGTCGCGCTCGGCGTTGGCCCGGCCGCGCAGGATGACGCGGACGCTGTAGGTGAAGTGCACGTCGTTCTTCTTGCGCGCGTCGATCGAACGCTTGCGCGGCTCGACAGAGAGCAGGTCGTCGGGGGTGACGTGCAGCTTTCGCAGGACGGCCTTGCGAAGAGCGAGCTCCTCGGTACGCTCCGTGCCGTCAAGCTGGTCGACCGGAATGCGGATGTTGGAAATGTCGAGCACGTCTACTCCTGACAAGACGCTGGCGGGTACCGGTGGGAAAAGAGGGCCAAGCCATCTGGCTCGGCCCCTCAATTCTATCTGCTTGCTAGGCCTGCGCGGCCGCGCTTCCCGCAACCATGCCGCTCTTCCATGCCCACGACAGGTTGTACCCTCCGCAGGCTCCGTCGACGTCGAGCGTCTCGCCGCAGGCGAACAGTCCCGGAATCCGAAGGGCCTCTAGCGTCGTGGCGTCGAACTGGTCGTTTTTGAGCCCGCCGCGCGTCACCTGTGCGCTGCTGGCGTCCGTGGTTCCCAGGGTTCGGAAGGGCAGTCCCTTCAGCAGGCCGATGAGCCGTTCCGAGGCGCTCTCGTCCGTGGGGTCTTCGGCGCTCGGCCCCTGCCACCCAGATCGCGCGAGGCTCCCGAGTACGCTCGCGATCTTGGGATCGACCACACCGTCGACGCAACCGTCCTCGAAGTCCCCGTGCATGAGGGGGTCAATCATCTGGCGAAGCTCGGAGGCATTCACGTCGGGCACGAGGTCAATCGCGACCAGGTCGCCCGCAAGCACCTCGCGTGACATGTTGAAGATGACGATGCCCGAAAGCCCATAACTGCGGAACAGGACCTCGCCGCGCTCGCTCCAGCACGGGAACATCCCGTGACTCAGCTGCGCGCGCACCTGGGCGCGGCAGCCGTCGAGCGCGGCCAGCGGGGAGTCCTCGCAGGCGATGGGGCAGAGCACCTTCCTCGTCTCCGTGACCTCGAGTCCCAGCGGGCCGAGCGCCTCCGCCGTACCGCCGCCGGTGGCGACGACCACGCGGCCGGCACGCGTCCTTGTCTTGCGTCCCTCGTCAAAGAGCTGCTCAAACGCTAGCGAGAAGGACTTGCCGTCCCGCTCGACGGACGTCACCGGGCGTGCGGGCGCCAACGTGGCCCCGGCCTCACGCGCGCGATGCAGCAGGACGTTCCTGACCGATGCCGCCCTGCGCGAGAGCGGGTAGAGGCGCCCATCCTCAAGCGCCCAGCGCATGTTGGAGTCACGGAAGAAGTTCAGGATGTCGCCCAGCGGGTCGTCGCCGAAGGCCTGGCCCACGAATTCCGGGTCGTTGAAGCGCTCAGCGCCGAGTTCGACGGTCGAGAAGTTACAGCGCCCGTTGCCGGTGGCGAGGATGCTGCGACCGCACTCGGGAGCGGACTCGAGCACGAGCGTCTTGGCCCCTGCCTCGGCGGAGCTGATGGCCGCCGCGAGGCCAGCTGCGCCACCGCCTATGACGGCGACGTCGTAGCGCTCGTCGACCGTGACCTCGGCAGCCCGTGCCAGCAGGCGCTCCCTCTCCTGCGCGCGCGAGGGCCTCTTGCCCGAACGCGCCTTGCCCGCATGCGAGCCAACTCGCGCCACGGCTATCCCTCGACCGTCTCGACGGCGTCCGGAATGAGTCCGGAGGGGAGCTCGCTCTCGAAGGTGCCGGCGTCGCAGGCTGCGGCGACCCTGGGGTCGATGGGGATGCGCCCCAGGTCCCTGACGTTGAACTCGCCCACGATCTCGTCCAGGTGGCTGGGCCCGAACGGCTCGAGCCTCTTTCCGCAGTCGGGACACTCCATGTAGCTCATGTTCTCGACCACGCCGAGCACGGGCACGTCCATCATGGCAGCCATTTTGACGGCCTTGCCCACGATGACCTGCACCAGGTCCTGTGGCGAGCTGACGATCACGACGCCCTCGATGGGGAGCGACTGGAAGACGGTCAGCGCTACGTCACCCGTTCCCGGCGGCATGTCGACCAGCAGGTAGTCAATGTCGCCCCAGAGGGTGTCCTCGTAGAACTGCTTCAGGGCGCCCATGAGCATGGGGCCGCGCCAGAGCACGGGGTCGTTCTCGTTCTGCAGGATCAGGTTGGTGCTGATGATCTTCACGCCACCCTTGGACTCGGCGGGAACGATCTTGTCGTCCTGGCCCAGGACGTGCTGGCCTGAAAGCCCGAACATCTTGGGGATGGAGGGGCCGGTGATGTCCGCGTCAAGAATGCCGACCTTGTGACCCTTGCGCGTGAGCTCTGTGGCGAGGATTCCCGTGACAAGCGACTTGCCGACGCCGCCCTTTCCCGAGATGACACCAACCACGTGCTTGATGCTCGACTTGTCGTTTACCTGGTACTTCTCGGGACCCTCATGCTTGGACCTGTGGCCGAAAACGGCCTCGACGTCGCTGCGGACGGCCTCCTCGTCAAACTCTGCCATGCGCTTCCTTCCTTCAGCGGGCGCCGGACGCGCGCGGCCCGCATGAACCTTACAAATCTTCAGCCCCTTGATTCTACCCAACGCGCCCCGTCGCATACGCCACCCGCCGCTCGCCCGAGCACCAAACATGTGTTCTATACGAAAATGATGCAGCCACGCCAGCACTTGCGGAGCCGCCGCCACGCAGCCGCTAGAATCAGAGGGAAGAAACCGTGTGGGCAGCCAGCGTGACCCGGAGCCCTCCGGGCCGAGCGGCTGCCGGGATTTTGGCAAGAGGGTTGGAGAAGAGCATGGCCTCAGATTCCATCGTCATCCGCGGAGCGCGCGAGCACAACCTTCGCGACATCGACGTCACCATTCCGCGCGACAAGCTCGTGGTCATCACGGGCCTTTCGGGCTCGGGCAAGTCGAGCCTCGCGTTCGACACCGTCTACGCGGAGGGCCAGCGCCGCTACGTCGAGTCGCTCTCCAGCTACGCGCGCATGTTCCTCGGACAGATGGACAAGCCCGACCTCGACTCCATCGACGGCCTGAGCCCCGCGGTCTCCATCGACCAGAAGACCACCAGCCGCAACCCGCGCTCCACGGTGGGCACGGTGACCGAGATCTACGACTACCTGCGCCTGCTGTTCGCGCGCATTGGCACGCCGCACTGCCCCGAGTGCGGTCGCCCCATCAGCCGCCAGACCACCGACCAGGTGGCGGACAAGGTCCTCGCCACCGGCCAGGGCAGGAGGGCCTACGTGCTCGCTCCCGTCGTCCTGGGGCGCAAGGGCGAGTACACCAAGCTCTTCGAGGACCTGCGCAAGGAGGGCTTCAGCCGCGTCCGCGTGGACGGCGAGGTCCGTGAGCTCGACGAGGAGATCAGGCTCGACAAGAAGTACAAGCATTCCATCGAGGTTGTGGTCGACCGCATCGTCATCCGCGAGAACTCACTGGGTCGCATCGCCGAGGCCGTCGAGCAGGCCACCAAGCTCGCGTCGGGCCGCGTCAGCTTCTACCTGCTGCCCGACCGCGACGCCCCGGAGGGGACGGAGGGCAACCTCCTGAGCTACTCGCTGGCGCTCGCCTGCCCCGAGCACGGTCACTCCATCGACGACCTGCAGCCGCGCGACTTTTCGTTCAACGCGCCCTACGGCGCCTGCCCGGACTGCGACGGCATCGGCACGCTGCGCACGGTCGACGCCGAGGCGCTCATCGAGGACCCGACCGTCTCGGTTGCGGACGGCGTCTTCGGCGACACGTTCAACCGCTCCAACTACTACCCGCAGGTGTTCGCGGCCGTGGTCAGGCACATGGGCGAAGACCCCAAGACGCCGTGGGAGGAGCTCTCCAAAAAGACCCAGAAGGCACTTCTCGACGGCCTGGGCTCAACCAAGGTGAAGGTCGACTACGTCACCAAGGACGGCCGCAACACGCACTGGTTCACGACGTTCTCGGGCGTGAGGTCCATCCTGTTCGAGAAGTACGGCGAGACCTCGTCCGATTCGGTCAAGGCCAGGCTCGAGCGCTACATCCGCGAGGTACCGTGCCCCACCTGCCACGGCGCGCGACTCAAGCCGGAGTACCTTGCGGTCACGGTGGGCGAGAAGAACATCCAGGAGGTCTGCGACCTCTCCTGCAAGGAGAGCCTGCGCTTCTTCGAGGGACTGCAGCTGACCGAGCGCCAGCACCTCATTGGCGGTCCCATCGTCAAGGAGATCGTCGCGCGCCTTCGCTTCATGGTGAACGTCGGCCTGGACTACCTTACGCTCTCGCGCGCGGCCACCACGCTCTCGGGCGGCGAGGCGCAGCGCATCCGCCTGGCCACGCAGATTGGCGCCGGCCTGATGGGCGTCCTCTACATCCTGGACGAGCCCTCCATCGGTCTGCACCAGCGCGACAACGACCGACTGATCGATACGCTGCGACGCCTGCGCGACCAGGGCAACACCGTGCTGGTGGTCGAGCACGACGAGGACACCATCCGCGCGGCGGACTACGTCATCGACATGGGGCCCGGTGCCGGCGAGCTGGGCGGCGACGTCGTCGCGGCCGGCACGCCCGACCAGATCATGCGAAACCCCGATTCGCTCACGGGCAAGTACCTCACGGGCAAGCGCATGATCGAGTTGCCGGGCAAGCGCCGCAACCCCCGGCGCGGTGCGTTCAGGATCTCCGGCTGCCGCGCGAACAACCTCAAGAACGTGTCGGCCAAGGTCGAGTTCGGAACCCTCACGGTCGTCACCGGCGTTTCGGGCTCGGGCAAGTCGTCGCTGGTCACCAACACCATCGCACCGCTGCTTGCGAACGAGGTGCAGCACGCCTCGCGCTTCGTCGGTCCCTATCGCAAGTTCGAGGGCGTGGTAGACGACGAGGGCAACAAGCTGATCGACAAGGTGATCGACATCGACCAGAGCCCCATCGGCCGCACGCCGCGCTCCAATCCCGCGACCTACATCGGCCTGTGGGACGACCTGCGCAACCTATACGCATCTACGCCCGAGAGCCGCGCCCGCGGCTACTCGGCCGGGCGGTTCTCGTTCAACGTGTCAGGCGGCCGCTGCGAGGCCTGCAAGGGCGACGGCCAGATCAAGATCGAGATGAACTTCCTGCCGGATATCTACGTGCCCTGCGAGGTCTGCGGTGGGAAGCGCTACAACCGCGAGACCCTCGAGGTCACCTACCACGGCAAGTCGATCTCGGACGTGCTCGACATGACGGTGACCGAGGCGCTGGCGTTCTTCGCGAACATCCCGCGCATCAAGAAGAAGCTGCAGACCCTCTACGACGTGGGCCTGGGCTACGTGCACCTGGGCCAGCCCGCCACCACGTTGTCGGGCGGTGAGGCCCAGCGCGTCAAGCTGGCCAAGGAGCTGCACCGCACCCAGACGGGCAAGACCTTCTACATTCTGGACGAGCCTACGACAGGCCTGCACTTCGAGGACGTGCGCATGTTGGTCGACGTGCTCCAGAAGCTGGTCGACGCGGGCAACACCGTCCTGGTGATCGAGCACAACCTCGACGTCATCAAGGTGGCCGACAGGATCATCGACCTCGGGCCCGAGGGCGGCGAGGGCGGTGGTACCATCGTGGGCTACGGGACTCCCGAGCAGATCGCCGCGACGGAGGGCTCGTACACGGGCAAGTACCTTGCCCCGATTCTTGAACGCGACCGAGAGAGGATGGCGACGCGCTAGTGGCGAAGAAGGAGAAGGTCCAGAAGACCAACGCGATGCGAGAGCTGGAGCGCGGGGGCATCTCGTACGAGCTCCAGAGCTACGACGCCGACAACGAGGACCTTTCGACTGGCGTTGGCGTGCGCATCTCGGAGATGCTGGGGGAGGACCCCGAATCCGCGTTCAAGACCCTGGTGACCGTCACGCCCTCCGGCGGGCACGTCGTGTGCTGCGTCCCGGTGGCCGAGGAGCTCGACCTGAAGAAGGCGGCTGCGGCGGCGGGCGAGAAGAGCCTCTCGATGATGCACATGAAGGACCTCGAGCCCACCACCGGCTACGTTCGCGGCGGCTGCACGCCCGTGGGCATGAAGAAGCAGTTCCCCACACTTATTGACGAGACCGCCCAGCTGTTCGACCAGATTGGCATCTCGGGTGGCAGGCGTGGCATCTCGCTTCGCCTCAACCCCGAGGAGCTTGCGGATTTCATCGGCGCCCAGTTCGCCGACATCTGCCGCTAGGGCTCGTCGCCCGGGCCCGCCCCCCGAAGCGCGTCGGACTTCGGCGCCGACCGCCGCTGGCGGAGAAAACGCGGCTCAACGTGGCAAACAGGTAACGCTTCCATTCCTTTGTTTCCTGCTCGTATATTCTTCAATCAGGTGCACTGCCGGGTACTTTAGTGTGATAAAGTACCTCCATCACAAGCACTGTAGCACGCTAAAGTGAAGCGGGCGGGAGGCTGTGGGGAACGACCTCGCAACAAGCCTTCTGCCTGCGACTTCACAAGGCGGACGAGAGGAGACGCTCTTGCTAGCCAGGACTCCCAGGGGCTTTAGGGACATCCTTCCCACCGAGGCCCTTGCACGCGAACGAATCACGCAGACCGTGAGGTCGTGCTTCTCGTCCCATGGGTACCTTCCCGTCGAGACGCCGCTGCTGGAGGACCGTGCCGTGCTCGACCGTGGCGGCCGTCTGCAGAACACCCCGTTCCAGCTCTTCGACGTCGACGGCAGCCTGCTGGTGCTGCGCCCCGACCTGACACTGCCCATCGCGCGCATGGTGTCCACGCGCTTCTCGGACGGGTCGCTCCCGGTTCGCCTGCGTTACGCCGCGCCGGTGGTGCGCGAGGAGTCCACGCTCAAGGGTCAGCCGCGCCAGTTCACGCAGCTGGGCGTCGAGCTCTTTGGCGGAGAGGGGATTGCCCCCGAGGTCGAGGTCATCTCCCTTCTGGCCGAGACGCTTGCTGCCCTGAGGGTTCCCGCGTGGAAGATCGTCTGCGGCTCGGTGACGCCGCTCAAGGCGCTGCTCGATGCGACGGCTCCCAGCGAGGAGTTCCGAGCCCGGGCGATGGAGCTTGTACACGGCTCCGACCTGGTGGGCCTCGACGAGCTGATTGACGCGGCGGGGAGCTTGGCTCCCGTCGCCGCGAGCGCCCTGCACGGCATCTGCCGCCTGGCGGGCGACGCCGACGTGCTCGACCAGATCGACGAGCTGCTGGGCCGGGCGGGCGTCGCAGAGGAAGAGCGCGGCACGCGCGAGCTTCGCGAGCTCGTGGCCGGCCTCGATGCCAGGGCCAAGCAGCGTCTGACCTTTGACTTCTCGATCATCAACTCGTTCGACTACTACACGGGCGTCGTGTTCAAGGCGTACTCCGAGGCCACGACTGCCTCCATCGCCTCGGGCGGGCGCTATGACGCGGTCCTGGCGAACTTGGGCCGTCCCGACGTGGCGTCCTGCGGCTTTGCGCTCTCGCTCGAATGCATGCAGGAGGTCCTGGGCGAGCAGGGCGAGTCTGGCGTCGTCTCGGCGCGCGCCCGAAACGCCGAGCGCCCGCTGCGCATCGCGGTTCCCAAGGGCGGCCTCTTCAAGGACGCCGTGCGCCTGCTCGAGCGGGCGGGCCTTCCCGTCGACGAGCTGCGCGACCCCGGTCGTAGGCTGATCATTCCCGCCGAGGGCGTCGAGTATGTCATCGTGCGCGCCCAGGACGCTCCGGTCTTCGTGGGCCACGGCGGCGCCGACTGCGGCATCTGCGGCAACGACTCCATCATCGAGGCCGGCATCGACGTGCTCCAGCTGGTCGACCTGCACTTTGGCGCCTGCCGTTTCGTCGTGGCAGAGCCCGCGAGCAAGGCCGGCGACGCCGACGCCGCGGCGGCGTGGCGTGGCAGCGTGCGCGTGGCGACCAAGTACCCGCGCATCACCCAGAACTACTACGACTCCATCGGACAGCAGGTCGACATCGTCCAGCTGCACGGAAACATCGAGCTTGGCCCCATCGTCGGCATGACGGACCGCCTGGTGGACATCACCGCCACGGGGACCACGCTCAGGGAGAACGACCTCGTCGTCGTCGACGAGGTAATGGAATGTACCGCACGCTTCTTCGCAGGTCCGGCGGCCTATCGCTCCGACGAGCGCATCCGCGACCTGGCCCAGAGGCTCCAGCGCGCCTGCGCGCAAGAGGGGAGCAGCAATGAGGACCGTTAGGCTTTCTGCCGGCCAGCAGCTTACCAAGGACGAGCTCCGTCGCGAGGGTGCCCTGCCCCGCGAGGTCATGGAGTCCGCCCAGGCCATCGTGGATGCCGTGCGCGAGGGCGGCGACCAGGCGGTGCGCGACTATTGTCTGAAGTTCGACGGGGCCTGCCCCCAGAGCTTCCGCGTCGACGAGTCTGTCATCCAGGGTGCGCTCGACATGGTCGACCCCGAGTTCCTCGCGGCGCTCAAGAAGGCCGCCGCGCAGATCGAGGAGTTCCACCAGCGCGAGCGTGAGGAGTCCTGGTTCATGACGCGCCCCAACGGGACCGTCCTGGGCGTCAAGGTGACCCCCGTCGCCTCGGCGGCGCTCTACGTTCCCGGCGGGCGCGCCCAGTACCCGTCCACGGTCCTCATGGACTCCATCCCCGCCAAGGTCGCCGGCGTCGAGCGCGTGGTCATGCTGACCCCGCGCCAGCGCGACGGCTCGCTTTCCGCCTACACCCTCGCCGCCGCGGCCGTCGCTGGCGTCGACGAGGTCTACGCGGTGGGGGGTGCCCAGGCAATCGCCGCGGCCGCCTATGGCACCGAATCCATTCCTGCGGTCGAGAAGATCGTGGGTCCCGGCAACGCGTTCGTCGCCGCCGCCAAGCGCTACGTGTCCGGAGACGTCGGGATCGACATGGTTGCCGGCCCCTCCGAGGTCGGCATCCTCGCCGATGCCACGGCCGACCCCGCGGTGGTTGCGGCCGACCTCATGGCGCAGGCAGAGCACGACCCCATGGCAGCCTGCTACCTGGTGACCTGCGACGAGGAGCTTCCCGGCCGCGTGCTCCAGGCGGTCGAGGCGCTGGTCTCGCAGAGCCCGCGCGAGAAGATCACGCGCGCCTCGCTCGACGACAACGGTCTGATCGTGGTGTGCGACACGCTCGACGAGGCCATCGACGCGATGAACGTCGTCGCGCCCGAGCACCTCGAGCTTCACTGCGCGGATGCGTTTTCGCTCGTGGGCAAGGTGCGCAACGCAGGCGCGATCTTCGTGGGCGCCTGGAGCTCTGAGCCCCTGGGCGACTACGTTGCCGGTCCCAACCACACGCTGCCCACCGGTGGCACGGCCAGGTTCTCGAGCCCCCTGGGCGTGTATGACTTCACCAAGCGCTCGAGCGTCATCAGCTACAGTCCCGAGGGACTGCGCGCCGACGGTCCCGCCGTCCAGGCGATGGCTCAGGCCGAGGGGCTCTGGGCGCACGCGCTCTCCGTCGGCATGCGCATGAGGTTGCTTGACGAGGGCGGTCAGGCGTTCGCGGACTCCGCCAAGGCCTGTGAGGGTGCCATGGAGTGCGCCTGGCCCCGCAAGCTCGACGAACCGGGCGTGCCCAGGCTGTAGGACGACGACGGCCGCGTGCACTTCTCGGCGAAGGTCGAGGGGATGCGGCGAGGGAGCCCACGATGCGACCAGACGCCCACAAGGAGGTCACCACAGATGTCCCAAGCAATATCAGACAGCATCCGCGCGGCCATGCGCCCGAGTGCGGCGGCCCTCGAGCCATACGACCCTGCGTTCACGCCGTCGCGCATCAACCTTTCGGCCAACGAGAACACCTATGGAATGCCCGATGACGTGCGCGCAAAGGTGAACGAGGCGCTGTGCGCGGTGAGCGCCAACCGCTACCCGCAGCCGCTCTCGGACGAGCTGCGCGCTGAGCTCGCTGCGTGGCACGGTGTTGCCCCATCGCAGGTGATCGTGGGCAACGGTGGCGACGAGCTGCTCTTTAACCTGTTTCTTGCCTTTGGCGGGCAAGGTCACGTGCTGGCCAACGTGCCGCCGACGTTTACGGTCTACCGCCTGTACGCAGAGTTGGTCGAGACCCAGGTGGTCGACGTCCCGCGTGACAGCGACACGTTCGCGATCGACGTTGACGCTCTGGTCGAGGCGGCGCGCACGGCGAGCCTGGTGATAGTCACCTCGCCCAACAACCCCACGGGCGACCTGTTCTCTGTCGAGGACGCGCGCCGGCTCTGCCAGGCGTGCCCCGGCATCGTCCTGTTGGACGAGGCCTACATGGAGTTTGCCCCCGAGGGCTCGAGCGCCGCGCCGCTTCTGGGCGAGTTCGAGAACCTTGCCGTCCTGCACACGCTGTCGAAGGCGTTTTGCCTGGCGGGCGCGCGCATTGGCTACCTGCTGTGCAGCCCCTCCATTTCCGGCGCGCTGGCCGCGGTGCGCCAGCCCTATTCGGTCAACGTGTACTCGCAGGCCGCGGCGCTCGCGGCGGTGCGCGGCCGCGCGTCGTTCGAGCCCACGATCCAGAAGATCCGCGAGGAGCGCGAACGTCTTGCCCAGGGGCTGGGCCAGCTGGCCTCCCGTGGCGTGCGCGTGTGGCCCAGCGAGGCCAACTTCATGCTGGTGCGTGTGCCCGATGCGGCTCGGGTGCGCCGCCGCCTAAGGGACGAGTTCTCTATCCTGGTGAGGGACTTCTCGTCCGCGCCGGGTCTTGAGGGGTGCCTGCGCATCACCGTGGGCACGCCGGAGGAAAACGACGCCGTGCTCGACGCACTGTCGACGCTTGTTGGAGAGGAGCGCTAATGGATCGCATCGCAACCGTCTCCCGCACGACGGGGGAGACCGACATCACGGTCACGATCGACCTGGACGGCAGCGGGAGCTGCGACATCCAGACGGGAGTGGGCTTCTTCGACCACATGCTCAACGCACTGGGTCGCCACTCGCTGTGTGACCTGAGCGTCCGCGCCGAGGGCGACACCTGGGTGGACGACCACCATACCGTGGAGGACGTGGGCATCGTGCTGGGACAGGCCGTGGCCCAGGCCCTGGGCGACAAGCGCGGCATCAAGCGCTTCTCGGATGCGACGGTTCCCATGGACGAGGCGCTGGTGCTTGCGGCCATCGATATCAGCGGCCGCGGTGAGCTCTACTGGGACGTTCCCATCGAAGCTCAGAAGGTGGGCAACTTCGACACCGAGCTCGGCCACGAGTTCTTCGCGGGCTTCGCACGCGACGCGGGCATCACCCTGCACGTGCGCAAGATTGCCGGGCAGAACGCGCACCACACGCTCGAGTGCGCCTTCAAGGCGGTTGCCCGTGCGCTGCGCGCCGCCGTCGAGTTCGATCCAAGAAACGATGACATCCCGTCGACCAAGGGGAGCCTCTAATGCTGAGCGGCGACATCGTGGTGGTCGACTACCACAAGGGAAACCTGCAGAGCGTCGCCCGCGCGGTCGACGAGGTGGGTGGCAGCGTCTGCGTGTCTGACGACCCCGTCGACATCGCTGCCGCGCGCGCCGTCATCCTGCCGGGCGTCGGTGCCTTCGAGGACGCGATGGCCTACATGCGCGAGTCCGGCCAGGCCGACGCCGTGGTCGAGGCCGTGCGGGCCGGCAAACCCTTCCTGGGCATCTGCCTGGGACTTCACTTGCTGTTCGAGCGTGGCAACGAGCGCTCGGCCGAATCCGGGGACGCGGACAAGGCGGCGGGTGACGACCAGTGGGTGAGTGGCCTGGGTCTGCTTAAGGGCTCGGCAACGCGCCTGGAGTCGACGCGACTCAAAGTGCCCCACGTGGGCTGGGACCAGGCGCACATGACCGACCACGGCCATCGCTGCCCGCTGTTCGTGGACGTTCCCGAGGGCGCCAACCTCTACTTCACGCACTCCTACGCGCTTGACGACGACGTCGACCCCGGCATCGTCGCGACCGTCACGCACTACGCGCGCAGCTTCGCGTCTGGCGTGTGGGCCGACAACGTCTTTGGAGTGCAGTTCCATCCCGAGAAGTCCTCGCGTACGGGCAAGGTCATCCTGCACAACTTCGTTAACGTCGTCAGGGGGTAGTGGTGATTCTCTTTCCCGCAATCGACCTGGTTGCCGGCCAGGTGGTGCGCCTGCAGCGCGGCGACCGCTCGAAGATGGACGTTTACTCCGACGACCCGGTGGCCGTCGCGCGCGACTTCGCGGCGCGCGGTGCCCACTGGGTCCACGTCGTCGACCTTTCGGCGGCCTTTCGCGAGGACGCCGACGCGAGGCAGAAGAATGCGCGCGCCATTGCCGCAATCTGCTCCGTCGAGGGGATAAGTGTGGACACCGGCGGCGGCGTGCGTGACATGGCGGCAATCGAGCGTCTGGTCGACGCCGGCGCCAAGCGCATCGCCATCGGCACGGCGCTCGTGCGCGACCCCGCCTTCAGCGAGGCTGCCGCCCGCGACTTCGCCGACTACGTGGTGGCCGATGTCGCCGCCCGCGACGGCGAGGTGCGCGTCGACGGCTGGCGCGAGGGCGAAGGCGTCTCGGCCGAGACCCTCGTCGCAGACCTGCGCGACCAGGGCTTCAGGCACCTCGTCTATACCGACATCGCCCGTGACGGCATGCAGACGGGCATCGACGTCGAGGCGTACCGGCGCATCTCGCGCGTCGCGGGCTTCCCGGTGGTCGCCTCGGGCGGCATTGCGAGCCTGGACGACATCCGCGCCTGTGCCGCCGCCGGCAACGACGTGATCGAGGGGGCCATCACCGGCCGCGCACTCTACGAGGGGAACTTCACGCTCGAGGATGCCCTCGCGGCGGCCCTGTAGGAAGGAGCCACATGCTTACCAAGCGAGTCATACCCTGCCTGGACGTGAAGGACGGTCGCGTCGTCAAGGGCGTCAACTTCGTCGACCTGCGCGATGCCGGCGACCCCGTCGAGCTCGCGCGCGTCTACGACCGGGAGGGCGCTGACGAGGTCGTCTTCCTCGACATCACGGCGACCTCGGACGATCGCAGGACGACCATTGACCTTGCCAGCCGCGCAGCCCAGGAGCTGCGCATTCCCTACACCGTGGGAGGTGGCTTTCGCGACGTCGCGGGCATGCGCAAGATGATCTCGGTCGGTGCGGACAAGGTGTCCGTCAACTCCGCGGCCATCAAGGACCCCGCGCTCATTACCGCGGCCGCCACGGCCTTCGGCAGCCAGGCGGTCATCTGCGCGATCGACGCAAAGCGCCAGGGTACGGTCGACAAGTGGGAGGTCTACCTGGCGGGCGGTCGTGTTGCCACCGGCATCGACGCCGTCGAATGGGCCACGGAGGCCGCGCGTCGCGGCGCTGGCGAGATCCTGCTGACTAGCATGGACCGTGATGGCACCAAGGAGGGTTTCGACCTCGCCCTGACGCGCGCCGTGGCCCGCGCCGTCCCCATCCCCGTCATCGCCTCGGGTGGCGTCGGCACGCTCGAGCACTTTGCCGAGGGCATCATCGAGGGCGAGGCGGACGCGGTCCTGGCCGCATCGGTCTTCCACTTCGGCACGTTCTCGATCCGCCAAGTCAAGGAGTACATGGCGTCACAGGGCATTCCCGTGCGCCTGGACTTCTAAGAGGCTTCTAGAGAGAAGGGCATGCCATGTCAGACGAGACTTTGCCATCGGATGCGAAGCTGTGCTACGCGGGAGAGCCGCTCGAGCTGGTCGACCTCGACGCCGCGGGCATCAAGTTCGACCAAAGGGGGCTTGTGCCCTGCGTGGTCCAGCAGCACGGCACCGGCGAGGTGCTCATGGTTGCGTGGATGAACCAGGAGTCGCTGCGCCTGACGCTTCAGACGGGCACGACCTGGTTCTGGTCGCGCAGCCGCTCGGAGCTCTGGAACAAGGGTGCCACCTCGGGCAACGTGCAGCAGCTTAAGGCGCTCCTGGTCGACTGCGACGGCGACACGCTGCTGGCTGTCGTCGACTCGCCGGGTCCCGCCTGCCACACCGGGCACCGCAGCTGCATGTTCCGCGCCATCAGGCGCGAGGGCTAGGTACTTCTCGGCCGCAAAACGTGTTGTCGCGCGTTTGCGTTACGTGATAGCGACAGTTCGGATAGGGCTATAAATAAGGGCATCTACCTCGCGTTATGATAAGAAGAACGTAACCGTCTCGACACGTGGGGAACATGCCCATGAAGATAGAAGAAGGCTACATCCCGTTTGCGGGATACCAGACGTACTACCGCGTCGTGGGGGAGTGCGAGCCGGGAAGGCTCCCGCTCCTGGTGATCCACGGCGGCCCGGGCGCCTCGCATTACTACCTGCGGCCGCTCGACATAATCGCGCAAAAGTACGGGCGTGCCGTCGTCTACTACGACCAGCTCTCGTGCGGCAACTCGAAGACGCCGTCTCTTCCCGACAAGTGGGGCTGCTCGTTCTTCCTGGAGGAGCTCAGCTGCGTCCGCTCGTACCTTGCGGAGCACTATGGATGGGACCGCCTGCACGCCCTCGGGCAGAGCTGGGGCGGCATGCTGGCGATGATGTACGCCATTGGCGAGCCGTGGCACGGCTTCGGCCACGAGGGCCTCGCCTCGATGACGGTCTCGAGCTCCCCGGCTGACATGGACCTCTGGCTCAGCGAGGCGATCCGTCTGAGGAGCTACCTTCCCCAGCAGATGAGGGAGGCGCTCGAGCAGGCGGATGTCGACGGTGACTACGAGCGGCCCGAAGTCAAGGCCGCGGCCGCGGAGTACTATCGCCGCCACGTCTCGCTCAACCCCAGCGAGGCGCTTCGTCCCGAGGACGTCACGCCGCCAGACCCAGTGGGCGACCAGTGCTACCACTTCATGCAGGGCATGAGCGAGTTCGTCGTCACGGGCGCGCTCTCGCACTGGAGCGTGGTCGACCAGCTGGGGCAGATTGACGTCCCGACCCTGGTCACCTCGGGTGCGGCCGACGAGTGCACGCCGATCATCGCAAAGCAGATCGCCGACGGCATCCCCGGCGCGCGCTGGGAGCTCTTCAAGGACGGCACTCACTGGGTCCACGGCGAGCAGCAGGAACGTTTTGGCGCCGTCGTGGAGGGCTTCCTCGAGCAGAACGAGTAGGGCCAGGGAACCGCGGGCAAAAGGCGCTTGCAAGCAAGGAACGCAAGGGGCCACGGGCGCGACCAAGGTGAGGCGGCCCCCATCCAAGGTGTGAACTGCGCCCCAGTTCTTGGACGGGCAAATAAAGCGGCCTAGGCCGCATGCAGGGACTGATTCCGGAACTCCTCCGGGGTCAGTCCCTTCAGCTTAACCTGACGCCTCCTCGTGTTCCAGTGGACGACGTAGGCGTCGAGGTCCCTCTTGAACGCGTCGAAGCTCGGCCATGTCTGGTCACGGAAGAACTCGTCCTTCAGGTGGCCGAACACCTGCTCGGTCGCCCCGTTGTCGATGCAGTTGCCCTTCCGGGACATGCTCTGCACGACGCCCGCCTCCTTCAGCCTGTTGCACCACCCGGCCTGCTGGTACTGCCAGCCCATGTCCGAGTGCAGTATCGGGCTGGCGCCGTCG
>NZ_FOGP01000004.1 GCF_900111255.1 Parafannyhessea umbonata | reverse complement strand
GGTCACGAGTGAAAAAGGAGACAGGTCCGTCTCTGGATCCCGCTGATCTGGATTCGCTTGGTTTGAATTGACTGTTCGTAAATTCGAACTTCGCTTGTGCTGTCTTTCGTCGATCTTTCGATCGCAGTATCCGGTTTTCAAGGTCCGCCGCGTCGCCCGGAGCTCCTCGCCCCGCTGCGGCGCGAGAGATAACTATACGCACCTTCCGGCCCCGTGGGGCCGGGAATCGCGGCCTCCACAACTCCTATACATTTCGGCCCCTCGGGCAACGCGGAATCGGCGGGCGGGGCGCAAAAAGGCAGCTCAGACTAGGTCTAAGCTGCCTTCCCATTCTTTTACATATATCGTCGCAAGCCTTCACGCGCTCAAAGGCCCATCTTGGGACGCCCCCAAAACAAGCTTGCTAGGATACTCGGCAGGAGCGAGCTGCAAGCCCGAGCCCAAGCACTTCTCTCCTAGCCCTCCATGGAGCCACCGACATCTCCGCGAGCTAAGTCGCAGGCCTCGGCCAGAAGGCTGTCTCGGTCTCCCGGCGTGGAGGACTCGGCGTACACGCGGACGAGCGACTCTGTTCGCGAGGGGCGAACCATGGCCCAGGCGTCGCCCTCGAAGAAGACCTTCATGCCGTCCGCATGGCTCACCGCGACCGGGACACGGCCCGCCATGCTCCGGGGATTGAGGCCGGGCAGCAGATTGCTGAAAGCCTGAAGTGAGGCGGCATCAAGCCTCACGTCCTTGTGGGCATAGTACATGCGTCCAGTCTCTTCCTCCACCTCGTCGAAGATCTGGCCCGCAGAGCCGGCTTCGTCGCAGAGGGCCTCGACGACGTGAAGCGCGCACAGCAGCGCGTCGCGCTCGGGAAAGTGAGCCGGGAAGCATGCGCCGCCGTATTCGTCACACGCAAGCAGCACGTCGCCGACCTTGGCCTCGACGTACAGACGCCTGAATCCAACGGGAACGGAGGACAGCTCCACGCCAAGCCGGTCGGCCTCGCGTGTGATGCGCGCGGAGCTGGCGTGGGTGGTCACGACACGACCCGTCTCCCCACGCCTCAGGACAAGGTGGCGAAGGAGAAGGGCGAGCATGGTATGCGGTGGGACAAGCCTTCCCCGCTCGTCAACGAACGCGCACCTCTCGCCGTCTCCGTCGAATACGATTCCGAAATCCGCGCCAAGCTTGGTCACCGTTCGCTCGCACTCGTCTACCCAGGGCTCGGCAGCCTCGGGATGGAGCCCGCCGAAGTCCTCTCGTGCATCTCCGTGCAAGTCGATAACCGAGCAGCCCGCGGCTCGCAGCAGACTTGCCGCGCTGCCGCTGCAGCTGCCGTGCATGGAGTCGACGACGACCCTGGGGCGACGGAGCCTGATCTTCTCGACGTCGATGGCCGAGAGCACGCTCGTCAAATAGGGCGTCACGAGGTCGATGCGCTCAAGCGCCCCGCCCTCCGCACTCGCCACGGGCGAGATGAGCGAATCGACGCGCTCGGCAAAAGCCTCGGAGACCGGTCCGCCGTCTGCGCCCCGAACGAGTATGCCGCCATACTCATGCGGCAGGTCGCCGGCGCAGATGGCCACGCCGCCGACGCATTCGTCGTCGCAGGCCACGGCCCAGCCGAGCGCGGGTGTCGGAGCAGGCGATGCGCTGAGCTTGACGCGCAGCCCATACGTTGAGAGGATGCCACTCGCGCGAAGGGCAAACTCCTCCGAATGGTGCCTCGCATCGTAGGTCACCATGACGGTCTTTCCAGCCGCGTCCTCGCCCCAGGCATAGCCCAGCGCCGACGCAATGGCGCTCACGCTCTTCTCGTCAAACCCGTCTTCGAAGCGCTCGTGCCAGCCGTTTGTTCCAAAGCGGATTATCTGCATTGGTACTAGGCCAGCTTGTCGGCTGCCTCGTTGCCCATTGCCTCGAGGAAGGCCGCACACGAGGCCTCATCCCTCAGGGCAAGGCGGGCATTGGTCGCGGCCCAGGCCGCCGGAGTGCCCGTGTCGCAGCCCTCGGCGGGATCGACGACGAGCGCGTACATCTCTTCCTCGGCAAGCAGGCGCTCCATGGCATCGGTCAGCTGAATCTCGCCGCCAGCGCCGACGCCCTGGTCGGCCAAGAGCTCCATCACGCGCGGGCTCAGCAGGTAGCGACCCACGATGAAGAGGTGCGAGGGCGCGTCCTTGGGGGCGGGCTTCTCGACAAGGCCGGTCACCTTCCAGACCGCGCCCTCCTGCTCGTCCTCCGCGGAGTTGCCGTCGAGGGAGCCGACGCACTCGCCAGCGATGATGCCGTAGCGGCTGACCTGGTCGGCCGGAACGGGGGCGACGGCGATCACGGAAGCGCCGCCATGCGCCTTGGAGACCTCGGCCATGCGCACGCACATCTTGCGATCGGGCACGAAATAATCGCCGAGAAGGACAAAGAAGGGCTGGCCGTCGATATCGTCCGCAGCGCAGTGGACCGCATGGCCCAGGCCCTTGGGGTCGTCCTGATAGACAAAGGAGACGGGCAGGCTCGAGGCCTCATGCACCACCTGGGCCTCGGCAGCCTTGCCGCGAGACTGGAGGAGGGACTCGAACTCGCCGTCGACGGTGAAGTACGACTCGATCTGGGGCTTCTCGTGCGAGTTGACAATGACGACGCCGTCAACACCCTCGGGCTCGAGAGCCTCCTCAACCACGTACTGGATGACGGGCTTGTTGAGAACGGGCAAGAGCTCCTTAGGGATGCTCTTAGTCGCAGGCAAAAAACGCGTTCCGAGGCCAGCGGCCGGAATGATCGCCTTCATGTACTGGTTCCTTTCAATCTGAGCACCCGAATAGGCGCTGTCTCAACCCCTAGAGAATACCCCTCTGCTTCCGCCGCCGTTCACGAGGCAGTCCGCAGGCGGTCCCCAGCCGTCGCAGCCACGCGCTGCTAAGCGCGCGATCTCTCAAGGCACTCCACGAGGCCGCCTGCATCGGCATGGGCGAAGCCGACACCCAGCGAGCAGACGTTCGGTCGAATGAACTCGCGCGATGCACACAGGCTGCCAATCAGCCCACGACGTCCCGCGCTTGCGTTCCTGACCCTACCGCGTGGGGCCGCGCTGTCAAAAGCTTCTTGCTCAGCACACGCAGCCAACACGGTTTTTTCATCAGAGATGCGCAACCAGACGCCCATCCGGCACCCGCGCACGGCTTGGTCGACATCCCGCATCGGCTCAAGGTCTGCCACGCAGCAGCAGTCGAGGCCCAGACACGCAACGCCTTGCCCCGAGAGGTCTTCGCACAGCTCCACCAGCCAGTCGTCGCCTCGCGCGGCGGCCGCCGCGGGCGAAATCCCCAGAAGAACGGCCAGGGGCAGGGCGGTCACCTCGCGAAGCGCTCGGACGACCGCAGGCGACGCGTCGGCATCGCCAATGGTGACAAGAAGACCATGCACGTTGCTGTCGGCAATCTGAACCGCCTGCCCGGCCAGCTGCTCTGCGGCCTCGGCGGCGCCAGCGCATTTGCGCACGCTGTCGTAGGCAAGCTCGGCCATCACGTACTTGGAGCCGGCCGAGCGCGCCGCAGAGATGGCGTTGCCCAAGACGGCGGGAGACGCCTCGCCCAGGCCGAGTCGCTCAAGCTCGAGCGGAGTGCAGCCGCCCGTGTGCGCAACGGAAATGTCACAGCCCGCGAGCGCGCAGACCGCATGCATCTGGGCGAGGGCCACTTGGTCGCTCAGGTTCCACTCCGCCGGAGAAATGCCCGCGGAGTGAGGCTGACCCGCGAAGGTGGCAGAAAAGTCACCCGAGGCGACCAGGCACTTCTCGGCAGGCCCCCGAAGTGCTCGCGCAAGGTCGGCAACGATCTCGTCGTCTGCGTCCTCATGTTGCAAGTCGGGAAGAACCGACCTGAGGTCAGGGGCGTATGCGCTCTCAGTCAACGACAATGCCCTGCCCCTCGAGATACGCTATCCACCTGTCCTGGGTGTCGCGCGAGAGCGCGTGCTCCATCAGACAGGCCTCCTCGTCGGCCGTCTTGGGATCGACGCCCAGGTCACGCTCGAGGAAGAGCCTGAGCATACGGTGACAGCGCCAGACGTGACGGGCATACTCCCTGCCCTCGGCGGTCAGCTGCACGCGTCCGTAGTAGTTCTGCTCCACGAGCCCCGCGTCCTTGAGCGTCGAAAGCGCCTTGTTGACGCTCGCCTTGGATACGTTGAGCTGCTCAGCAACGTCGACGGAACGTATGCCGTCCGAAGACCCGGACTCGACCGCGATGCGGTAGATCGACTCAAGGTAGTCCTCGTTTGCCATGGTCAAGCGCCTGGGCTCACCATCCACCTGAGTCAAGGCGCTCTTGGAAGATCGGGGCATGTACTTCTCCGTTCAACTGAAGACGGTAATCATTCGCTACCTTTGTACCCATTTGGCCGCCCGCCCCACCGGACGTACATGCGCGCGGGGGGCAGGCGCACAAAAATCCCGCCATGCGCAGCACGGCGGGACTTTACCTTAACTCAATGTCGTCTGGCCTAGAACTCGTCAGGGTCGGGAACCTCAACACGCGAGACGCGCGCGCCAAGAGCCTGGAGCTTGTCGACGAACCCCTCATATCCGCGATCGATGTGGTGGATCGCAGACACAGTGGTCTCGCCGTCCGCAACGAGCCCGGCCATTACCAGCGCCGCTCCGCCACGCAGGTCCGGGGACTTAACCTCAGCACCCGAGAAGCCCTTGACGCCGTGGACGATGGCATGATGCCCCTCGATGCGGATGTCGGCACCCATGCGCTGAAGCTCACTCGCGAGCATGAAGCGGTTCTCGAAGACATTCTCGGTGACGATGCAGCTGCCGCTGGACAGCGCCAGAAGCGTCATCGTCTGGGCCTGCATGTCGGTCGGGAAACCAGGGAACGGCAGCGTCTGGATATCGACGGGCTTGATATCGCCCTCCCTGCCGACCGTGCACTGCTGGTCGCCGCGCTCGACCTTGAGACCCATGAGCTCGTACTTCTTAAGAACGAGTCCCAGGTGATGCGGCTCGAAGCCCTTGACGGTCACCGGCTGTCCGCACAGGCCGGCCATCGCGATGAACGTGCCGGCTTCGATGCGGTCGCCCACGACGCGGTGGCTGACGGGGCGGAGCTCACGCACGCCCTCGACCTCGATGACGGGCGAGCCGGCACCGTTGACCTTGGCCCCCATCTCGTTAAGAAGGTTTGCGAGGTCAACGATCTCGGGTTCGCGGGCCGCGTTGTCGATGGTCGTGACACCCTCGGCCATGACCGAGGCCATCATCAGGTTCTCGGTCGCGCCAACGCTCGCGAAGTCCAGCGTCACCGTGGTGCCTTTGAGACCCGTGGGCGTCGTGGCGTGGATGTTGCCGTGATCGATCTCGAAGTTCACGCCCAGGGCCTCGAGACCCAGGATGTGCATGTCAATCTTGCGAGCACCGATGTTGCAGCCGCCCGGCATGGCCACGACGGCCTTGCCAAAGCGCCCCAAGAGCGGGCCAAGCACGGCCGTGGAGGCGCGCATCTTGGCGACGAGGTGATACGGGGTCTCCCACTTGTCGACGGAAGACGTATCGATCTCGAGCTCGTGCAGGCCCTTGACGGTGATCTTCGCGCCGAGGCACTCAAGGACCTTGCCCATCACGTGCACGTCGGAGATATTGGGGACGTTGGTGAGGGTGTTCACTCCAGGAGCGAGAATGGTCGCCGCCATGAGTTTGAGCGCTGAGTTCTTTGCGCCCTCAACGGTGACTTCGCCACCTATCGGATAGCCGCCTTCAACCTTAATAACTTCCAAAATACCTCCGGCTATGCGCTTTCATTTGCCCCTGCTTGTTTAAGCAGAAGGTTACACCATTTGATCTTGTTGTCGTAATACGCGCGCCTGTGGTCGCCCTCGGGATACTCGTCACGGGCGTCGAAGGCCCTCTCCCTCGTCTCACGAACGACGTCAGGCTCGATGTCGTCAACGTCGCGTGCATGGTCGGCGAGGATGATGACGCCATCGGGGTTGATCTCGGCATAGCCACCGGAGATGACGACCCGACGGGTACCGCCCCCATCCTCCTCGCGGAGGTGGAGGCGGACGACCCCGTCGCCCAGCGAGCAGATCTCGGACGCGTGGCCTGGCCAGACACCAAGCTCACCCGAGTGGGCGACAAGGATCAGGCTCGCCACGGGTCCCTCGTACAGAAGTCTGTCCGGACGCACGAACTGACATTTAAGCTCAGCCATGAAGACTTCCCTACTCTGCGTCCGCGGATTCGGCCTTCATCTTCTCGGCGCGCTCGCGCACGTCTTCGATGGTGCCTGCATAGCGGAACGCCTGCTCGGGGATATCGTCACACTTGCCGTCGACAATCGCCGCGAAGGAGCGGACGGTGTCCTCGACGGTGCAGTAGACTCCCGGGTTGCCCGTGAACTTCTCGGCAACGTGGAACGACTGGGAGAGGAACTGCTGGATCTTACGGGCGCGAGCAACGACCTGCTGCTGCTCCTCGGAGAGCTCGTCCATACCAAGAATCGCAATGATGTCCTGGAGGTCGGAGTACTCCTGGAGCGTCTCCTGAACGGCCATGGCGACGCGGTAGTGCTCCTCACCGACAACCGACGGGTCAAGCGCCGAGCTGGAGCTTGCCAGAGGATCGACTGCGGGGTAGATGCCGAGCTCCGTGATGGAGCGCGAAAGAACCGTGGTCGCGTCGAGGTGCGTGAAAGTCGTCGCAGGCGCGGGGTCCGTAAGGTCGTCGGCGGGAACATAGACAGCCTGAACGGACGTAATCGAGCCCTCCTTGGTGGAGGTGATGCGCTCCTGGAGGTCACCCATCTCGGTTGCCAACGTCGGCTGGTAACCAACCGCGGAAGGCATACGACCAAGAAGTGCGGAGACCTCAGAGCCTGCCTGCGAGAAGCGGAAGATGTTGTCGATGAAGAGGAGAACGTCCTGGCCCTGGTCGCGGAAGTACTCCGCGGTGGTCAGGCCGGCGAGGCCGACGCGCAGACGTGCTCCAGGCGGCTCGTTCATCTGTCCGTAGACCAAGCAGGTCTTCTCGATGACACCAGACTCGGTCATCTCGAGGAACAGGTCAGTGCCCTCACGAGTGCGCTCGCCGACGCCGGTGAAAACGGAGGTGCCGCCATGCTCCTGCGCGAGGTTGTTGATGAGCTCCTGAATCAGAACGGTCTTGCCGACGCCAGCGCCGCCGAACAGGCCCGTCTTGCCGCCGCGAACGTACGGCTCGAGAAGGTCGATGGCCTTAATGCCGGTCTCGAAGATCTCAGTCTGAGTGGTGAGCTCCTCGAAGGCAGGCGCGGGATGGTGGATGGGATAGTACTGAACGTCGTCGGGAATCTCGCCGCCATCGACAGGCTGGCCCGTGACGCTCCAAACGCGACCGAGGGTCGAGGGGCCGACGGGCATCATCATGGGGTGCCCCGTGTCCTTAACCCTCAGCCCCCTCTGGAGGCCGTCGGTGGACGACATGGCGACTGCGCGGACGACGCCATGCGGAAGCTGCGACTCGACCTCGAGAACGGTCGAGACGTGGCCCATGGGCGTATCGTCGTCGACGACAAGGGCGGTGTAAATCGCAGGAACCTGGTCGTCGAACTTGACGTCGACGACAGGGCCGACGATACGGACGATGGTGCCCGTGCCAACGCTCCTGTTCATGTGGTTGAAGGCAGCCTCCTCAAGAGGGGTGCGCTTCGTTTCTACGGTTTCTGACATTAGTTGTCCTCCAATGCGGAAGCGCCGCCAATGATCTCGTTCAGCTCGGTCGTGATGGCGCCCTGGCGCTCGCGGTTGAACGTCCTGCTCAGGGTACCAAGAACCTCGTTGGCGTTGTCGGTAGCCGACTGCATTGCTCGACGCCTTGCACCGTGCTCGGCTGCTGCCGAGTCAAGAAGTGCGTGGAAAATAACCGTCCTCAAGTACGCCGGCATGAGGTAACCAAGGACCTCCTGTGCCGACGGCTCAAAGGAGTAGTCGGAGAAGGGTTTGTGCTCAACCTCGGAAAGCGCCTCGGGATCGCGCGGCTGGTTAGGCATCATCAGCGCTTCGCGCGAGACGGGAAGCAGCTGCTCCGAGACCTGCTCTTGGTCGACGCGGTTCTTCGCGTGCCAATACAGCAGCTCGACTCGGTCGATGCTCCCGTTCGAGTAGCCATCCATCACGTACGACGCAATCCTGTCCGCCTCGTCCATGTTCGGTTCGGAAGAGATGCCGACGAAGGAGAGGACCGGCTTGACCTTGCGGTACGTGAAGTACTCGGTGGGCTTCCTGCCGCAGGTGATGACAGAGGACTTGATGCCCTGCTCGGAGAGCTTCTCCATCTCTCGCTCGACTGTGCGCTGCTGAAGAATGTTGAATCCTCCAGCAAGGCCACGGTCGGACGCGATGATGATGAAGAGCACGTTCTTCTCCTCATCGTGAGCACTCAGCAGGGGCTGAGAGTCATCAAAGCCTGCGCCAGCAACGTTTGCGAGCATGTTCGTGATGGCATCCTTGTACGGAGATGCCTCCTCAGCACGCGCAAGCGCCTTCTGAATGCGAGCCGTGGAAATCATCTCCATGGTTCGCGTGATTTGCATGGTGCTCCTAATGGAGCTCATGCGCCTCGATATTTCGCGAAGATTGGCCATTTGTTAGTTCTCCTGGCCCTCGAGCGAAGGGTCTTCGGCCGCCTCGGTGTCCTCGGCGTGGGCCTCGACGTCAACGACGGACTTCTTGTTGGGATGCTGCAGCAGGAACTCGCGCTTGAAGTTGGCGATGTGCGTCCTGAGCCTCTCGCTCATCTCGTCGTCGATCTTCTTCTCGCGAATCTCCTGGCGGAGCTTCGAGTGACGCTCGCCCATGTACTTGGCAAGCTCGTCGCGGAAGAGCGTGACGTGATCGAGGTCAACGTCGTCGAGGAAGTCCTCCTTGGCAGCGAAGATGGAAATGACCTGGTCGGCAACGTCAAGAGCTGCGTAGCGCGGCTGCTTGAGAAGCTCCATCATGTGGGCACCGTGGTTGAGCTGGTACTGCGTGGCAGCATCAAGGTCGGAGCCGAACTGCGCGAACGCCTGCTTCTCGCGATAGCTCGCGAGGTCAAGACGAAGCGTACCGGCAACCTGCTTCATAGACTTGAGCTGCGCCGCACCGCCGACACGAGAGACGGAGATGCCTACGTCAACTGCGGGGCGCTGACCCTGGAAGAAGAGGTTGGACTGCAAGTAAATCTGGCCGTCGGTAATCGAGATGACGTTGGTAGGAATGTACGCCGAAACGTCGCCCTCCTGCGTCTCGATGATCGGCAGAGCCGTGAGCGAGCCGCCACCATTCTTGTCAGACAGCTTGCATGCACGCTCGAGAAGGCGAGAATGCAGATAGAAGATGTCACCAGGATAAGCCTCGCGTCCAGGTGGACGATGAAGCGTAAGCGACATCTGACGGTATGCCACGGCCTGCTTGGACAGATCGTCATACACCACGAGCACGTGGCCGCCGGGGTGAACCTCATCCGCAGGATTGCCGTTCTCGTCGTTGTACATGAAGAACTCGCCGATTGCCGCTCCGGCCATAGGAGCAATGTACTGCATAGGAGCAGAATCCGCTGCAGTGGCCGCGACGATGATCGTCTTGTTCAGAACGCCACGCTGTGCGAGGGTGTCCTTGATCGCGGCGACGGTAGACGCCTTCTGGCCGATTGCTACATAGATACAAACCATGTCGGTGTCGCGCTGATTGACGATTGCGTCGATGGCGATGGCCGTCTTACCGGTCTTGCGGTCGCCAATGATGAGCTCACGCTGACCACGGCCAACGGGAACCATAGCGTCAATGGCGAGAAGTCCGGTCTGAACAGGCTCACAGACGGGCTGGCGCTCCATGATGCCGGGCGCCTTGAACTCAATCGGACGACGGTGCGTGGCGTCGATTGCGCCGAGGCCGTCGATCGGCTGCCCCAAGGGATTGACGACACGGCCGAGCATGGCGCGACCAACGGGAATATCCATAACGCGGCCCGTGGTACGGCACTCGTCTCCCTCCTTGATGGAGTCCACGTCACCGAAGAGAACCGCGCCGACCTCTTCCTCGTCGAGGTTCTGCGCCAGGCCGTAGACGCTACGACCAGACGTAGAGCTGGTGAACTGCAGGAGCTCGCCAGCCATGGCGGTCTTCAGACCGGAGACGTGAGCGATGCCGTCGCCTACCTCGGTAACGACAGACGCCTCCTGCCTGTCAACGGTCGCGTTGATCTGGCCAAGCTGCTCTCGCAGCGTGTCCATGATCTCCGCGGAACTGATCTTATCTGTCATTGCTCATCACTTCCGATGAAGGTCGAGGCGAGCGTCTTCCTGATGTTGGCAAGCTGCGCCTTGACGGAAGCGTCATAGCGCTTGCCGCGAGCCTCGAGGATGACGCCACCCAGAATTTCGGGATCGACGCGCTCGACGAGGAACACAGGAGCCTTCAGGTTGTTCTCGGCCTTGGTGCGAACTTTCTCTCGGAGCTCATCGCTCAGGGGAACGGAGGTGGTCACCGTGACGGACACCGTCTTGTCCTCAGAGTCCAGAATCTCCTTGTACTGCTTGGCAACCTTCTCGATAAGGTCAAGGTCATCGGCATCGCGCATCGCGCTTATGGTCTCAAGGACCTCAGGCGAAAACTTGCGCGCATGCTCCCACATGACGAGGTCGGCGTTAGCCCTTCCCTCGCCTCGCGCAGCCTCGATGAGGGCGCGAGCGTAGGCCTCGACCTTCTCGGAGTTGTCCTGCTTAGCGCTCATTTGGTGCGCTCACTTCCGCGAGGTACTTCTCTGCGAGCCTGCGCTGCGCATCCTCGCTCAGCTCGTTACCGATAATCTTGCTGGCGATCTCGACGGAGAGATCCACCACGGAGCCGGAAAGCTCGATCATTGCCTTCTTGCGCTCGGAGTCGACCGCACCACGCGACTTGGCGATGATATCGGCAGCCTCCCTCTGGGCCTTGGCGAGAATCTGGGAGCGCTGCTCCTCAGCCTCCTTCTTGGCCTTGGCGATGATGCTCTCGGCCTCCTTGTTGGCCTCGACGATACGAGCCTCGTAGCTCTTTGCCTCCTCGGCAGCCTTGGCCTTGGACTCTGCCGCGGCATCGAGGTCATCCTGGATCTTCTGCTGGCGCTTCTCCATCATCTCGAGTACCGAAGGCCAAGCAAGCTTGCCCAGGACGAACCAGATGATGAGGAAAGCGATAAGCGCCGGGATGAACTCTGCGGGCTTGGGAAGCAGAAGGTCCGGACCACTCAGCGAGTCAGCAAGCGCAACCGACGGAGCGGCATAGACCGCAAGCGCCGCTCCCGCGACTCGGGTGATCCCCTTCATAGTGCTTTTCATACGTGCCTCCACTCAGCGTCTCGTGCTTGTAAGAGTTATTTGACAATAAGACTTACAACGAAGCCGATGAGTGCAAGTGCCTCGACGAAAGCGGAGCCCAGAATGAAGGTCGTGAACAGACGACCCTGCATCTCCGGCTGACGCGCCATTGCGGTAGTGGCGCCAAAGGCTGCCAGACCAATACCAATGCCGGCGCCGATTACGCCAAGACCATAACCAATGACTCCCACGATTCCTCCTTTGTCATTCGCCCCGACGGGGACGACTTTCATGACCTGACTATGTAATAGCGGGCGTGGCCCCGCGATTACCCATATTGGGGTGAGCTACTCGTTCTCCACGAGCTGGATGTAGACGGACGAGAGCAGCGTAAAGACGTAGGCCTGAATGACTCCGACCATAATCTCGACCGCATAGATGATGATGAGGATGATAATCCAGAAGATCGACGCACCCGCCTGGCCAAGAGCCACCGCCGAGAAGCCCTGCAGGAGAGGCTGCACGAACAGGGACGCGAGAATCGCGAAGGCGCCCATTACGACATGGCCTGCAAACATGTTGCAGAAGAGTCGGACGGCCAGCGTGATAAGACGAAGGAACGTCGAGAAGACCTCAATGATCCAAAGGGGAACGTTCATCGGGAAGCCGATGCCCTCGGGTGCGAGGCTCTTAAGGTAGCCGATGGGCCCCATGCGCTTGACGCCCACGACGATGAAGTAGACGAACGAGCAGAGTGCCAGCGCCGACGTGACGCCAATGGTGCCGGTTCCGGGGTGGCAGCCAGGAATGACGCCGACGATGCTGTTGGCGACGATGAAGAAGAAGATGGCCGACAAGAAGCTGAAGTGCTTCTTCCAGGTGTCGCCCAGAATCGACTTGCACATGTCGTCACGCACGTACTCGACGACGAACTCCATGGCGTTCACGAAGGTTCCCTGGGGGACGAGGCTCTTGGCCTGCTTCTTCTTGAACACGAAGACCGCCACGAGCATCAGAGCAAGGGCAACGCACATCCAGAAGATGTAGTTGGTGAGCCCCACGGTGGTGTCACCGGCAATGGCGTGAGTCATAAAGCCATCGAGCAGCTCATCCATTTCCTCAGGTAGCTTATCAAGCGGATTCACTATCGGTCCTTCCCCTCGGCCCGCGGCGACGCCGTCGCGTCACGACAGGCCCTTACAGACTCAATCCCCCAAAACGCGAGGAACGCTACCGCGACTGCACACCCAAAGGCGAGCGTCGCTTCTCGTTTGACGAGATATACCACAAAGACTGCCACCGACAGCATCGTAAATGAAACCGCAATGGCAATCAGGCCCCGAGCGATGCTCGCTTCCTGTGTTGTACCCCGTTTGAGAGCAACCTCAAACAAAAAGGCAGTTGGAGCACACCCAACTAACCCGCAAACGGCACCGACGATTATGTGCAGCACCATGTCCAAGGAAACCCTCCTACGTGCCTTTTTAACAGGCGAGAGAAGTCTAGTAGTCTTATTCCCCAAAGTCCACAACCCACGGGGACATTTTGCCTACTCCGTACCTGTTTCAAAAATTATCAGTAACGTTTAACCAGTTAAATATGCCTATTTTTCAATTCGGTTTTTTTGAACTCAATTTAAAAAATACGCAAAACTACACCCTTCCATCGCAATACGCCATGGCGGGCAGGCACCCCCCCCACTCGCCCCGACAGGCACGTCGAGGTGTGCGGGCCTCATAAAAAAGCCCACCGCGCGAGCGATGGGCCTGAGGCCAGACGATGCCATCCGGCATCACCACGGAGAGTGGCGCTAGAGCGTGCCGTAGATGCGGTCGCCGGCGTCGCCGAGACCGGGAAGGATGTAGGCGGCGTCGTTGAGCTCGCGGTCGAGCGCGCAGGTATACAGACGCACGTTGGGATCATAGTCGAGCACCGCCTTGACGCCCTCGGGAGAAGAGACGATCGTCAGGGCGCGAACGTCCTTGGCACCAGCGTCGCGGAGGTACTTGATGGCGGCGATGAGCGAGCCGCCCGTCGCGAGCATGGGGTCGACGATAAGGCAGGTGCGGTCCTCGATCGAGGGTGGGAACTTGCAGTAATACTGCACGGGCTCGTGGGTCTCGGGGTCACGATACATGCCCACGTGACCAACGCGCGCGGAGGGAACGAGCGCGAGAATGCCGTCGACCATGCCCAGACCTGCGCGCAGGATGGGGATGATCGCGACCTTCTTGCCAGCGACGCGCTTGAACGTGGCAGTCTCAAGCGGCGTCTCGACCACGCAGTCCTCAAGCGGGAAGTCACGCATGGCCTCGTAGCCCTCGAGCATGGCGAGCTCGGTCACCAGCTGGCGGAAGTCCTTGGTCACCGTGTTCTTGTCACGCAGGATGGACAGCTTGTGCTGGACCAGAGGGTGGTCGATAACCTTGAAGCGGTTCTCGTCAAACTCCATGTGGGATCCTTTCGGTTCATCTGCATTACAACGCGGCCCTTGGCCGCGAACTTAGCCTGGGGGATTTTACAACACGAGGTCCCGCCAGGGGACCTCGGTCAAAAAGAGCGCGCTACTCCTCTACTCCACCAAAATCGGGGTCGTCCTCGCGCATGATCTTCTGGACGCGTCCCTCGTGGCGGCCGCCGCCGAACTCGGTGGTGAGAAACTCGTCGACGATCTGCTTGTTCACCTCGAAGGTGGTGAAGCGACCAGAGATGCACAGCACGTTGCCGTTGTTGTGCTCGCGGAACAGATGGGCGAACTGCGGCGTCTGGATGACTGCGGCGCGAACGCCAGCGACCTTGTCAGCCGTGAGCGCCATGCCGATGCCGGTCCCGCAGATGAGCACGCCGCGCTCGGCATCGCCGGACGCGACGCGACGGGCCACCTTGTCAGCATAGTCGGGGTAGTCGCAACGCTCTGCGCTGTCAGGCCCAAGGTCGACGACTTCGTGGCCGAGACCCTTGAGATACTCGATCATGGCAGGCTTCTGATCAAAGCCGGCGTGGTCAGACGCGATGGCGATCTTCATGCGGTTTGCTCCTCATGACAAGGGTTTTTCGTTTCTCCCCTAGCCTATCGCAACGCAAGCGGACGCGGCCATCGGTCTGGCAAGAAGCGCAAAACGAATAGCAGGTGGCAGCGTGGAGGCCGATGGCGGGGTGGCACCAGCCGAGAAGGGCTAGCCCCTCAGGGCAGAGAAGATCTCCTCCGACGGAATGGCTCCCTCTCGCAGAATCGCGGGTGCGTCGCCCGAGCAGTCCACGATCGTCGAGTTGACGGCAACGGGCGCGGCGCCCCCGTCAAACACCAGGTCGACCATCTTCACGAGGCGCTCCTCCACGGAGCCGCCGTCGACGGCGGCGTCCCGCCCGTGCGTGTTCGCACTCGTAATGGCAAGCGGTGCGCCGACGGAACGGGCCAGCTGGCGCACCAGGTTAGAGTCGGGCAGCCTGAGCGCTATGGTGCCCGTCACGGGAAGGACGTACTCGCGCGGAACCAGCTCGCTCGCCTTGACGACCAGCGTCAGCGCCCCCGGCCAGAAGCGACGCGCAAGCTCCTGCGCCCAGTCGGGCACGTCTCGCCCGTAGACCAGCAGGTCGGAATCATTCGCAATGAGCCAGGGCAGGGTCTGCCCCGCAGGGCGCCGCTTAATCTGGAACGTGCGGGAGAGGCCGGGGTTCGTCGGGGTCGCCGCACAGCCGATGCCGTAGACCGAGTCGGTCGGGACGACGACGACGCCACCGTCCTCGAGGGCCAGGGTGCCGCGGCGCACCGCCGCCTCGTCGGGATCGTTCTGGTCTACCTTGACCACCTTCTGAAGGCGGGCCATCTCAAGCTCGCGCGCAGGTCCGAGCTCGTCGGCAAGAGAGCCGCCCCTGACGGCAAACAGGACGCGCGGCCTGCGAGTCAGATCCTCGCGTACCTCGACCGTGGACCAACCTCCCTGCCGGCGGCAGAGCTCGGCGGCGTCGCCCACGTTCGTCTCGAAAAGCTCAACGGCAAACACGCCACCAGGTCGCAGCGCGTGCGGGGCGAGCTCGAGCAGACGGCGGAAGACGTCGAGGCCGTCGGCGCCGCCGTCAAGCGCGAGCCACGGCTCGTGCAACTTGACCTCACCCGGAAGCGTAGGAACCACGTCAGAGGGAATGTAGGGCGGATTGGAGACCAGCACGTCAAACGTGCCCATGAGGCACTCGTCCACCCCCTCGGCCAGATCGCACTCGACGACGTCGACGCGGTTGTCCAGACCCAGGGCCGTCCTGTTGCGTCGTGCGAGCGATGCGGCTTTGGGGGATATGTCCGTTGCGGTGACGCAGGCGCCCAAGCGCTCGGACGCGACCGAGCACGCGATGCAGCCCGTGCCGCAGCCCACCTCGAGCACGCGTGGGGCGTGTCCGGCAGCCGTCGCGGCGTCGACGCCCTCGAGCGCGGCATCGACCAGCACCTCGGTCTCGGGGCGCGGAATCAGGACGCCCTCCTCGCACTTCAGGATGATGTGACGGAAGGGCATCTCGCCCGTCAGGTACTGCAGGGGCTCGCCCTTGCCGCGTCTGACCACGGCGTCGTGCATGCGATTGAGCTCCTCCTGGGAGAGCGGCCGGTCGAAGCTGGTATATATCTGCACGCGAGAAAGGCCCGTCACCGAGCCCAGGAGCCACTCCGCGGAAAGACGCGGACGCTCTTCTCCCCTGCGCTCCAGATAGCCGCACGTCCAGTCGAGCATGCGCTTGATGGTCCAGACCTCTTCAGACACGTTGCAACACTTCCATTCGGGCCCCATTGGCGCGCCTCGCGCCCGGCCAGTCTTCCTACGAAAAAGCGGCGCCGGCCCAAGCCGACGCCGCCTCTGCAAGCTTTGCGAAACTTAGACCGCCTGCGCAAGCTTCTCGGCGCGCTCGGCGGCTGCCAGCGCGTCGATGACGGAGGCGAGGCCGTCGTTCTGCAGGACGCTGGTGTAGGTGCTGTTGAAGCCGATACGGTGGTCGGTCACGCGATCCTGCGGCTGGTTGTAGGTGCGGATCTTCTCGGAGCGGTTGCCGTGGCCGATCTGCGAGAGACGCTCGGCGCCCTGCTCGGCCTGCTGCTTCTCGAGCTCCATCTCGTACAGGCGTGCACGGAGCATCTGCATGCAGACCTCACGGTTCTGGATCTGCGAGCGCTGGTCCTGCGACTGGACGACCGTGTTCGTGGGCAGGTGCGTGATGCGCACGGCGGAATAGGTCGTGTTGACGCCCTGGCCGCCAGGACCGGAGGCGCAATAGGTGTCGACGCGCAGGTCCTCCTGGGCAATGGTGATGTCAATCTCGTCGGCCTCGGGCAGGACGGCCACGGTCGCGGTCGAGGTCTGGATGCGGCCCTGGGACTCGGTCTTGGGTACGCGCTGCACGCGGTGGACACCACTCTCGTACTTCATGACGGAGTAGACCTTCTCGCCCAGGACCTTGAACTCGATGGTCTTGAAACCACCCGAATCGCTGGGGCTCGAGGAGAGGACCTGGACCTTCCAGCCGCGCGAGCTCGCAAAGCGCTCGTACATGCTGAAGAGATCGCCCGCGAAGATGCCGGCCTCGTCGCCGCCGACGCCGGCGCGAATCTCGACGATGGTGTCCTTGTCGTCGTTGGGGTCAGCCGGAATCAGCAGGTACTTGATCTCGTCCTCGAGGTCGGGGAGCTTTGCTTCGTTGGAGGAGATGTCCTCCTGGAGCATCTCCTTCTCCTCCGCGTCGGAGGTCTCGTGCAGCATCTCCTTCGCGGCCTCGATGTCGTCGATTGCCTGGAGGTACTCGCGCGCCTTGGCGACGAGCTCCGCCTGGTTGGCGTGCTCCTTGGCGATGCGCGCATACTCCTTGGGATCCGAGACGACGGCCGGGTCGACCATCTTCTGCTCAAGCTCCTGATACGCGGCGATAAGCTTCTCTAGCTTGTCACGCATGTTGTTCTCCTAACAAATCCGCGGCGCCCCTCGCCCGAGGGTGCGGTGACGCGGCTCAAATATTTGCGTAGTGAGGATACCACCTACGGCGAACTTATATTCATGCAGGTATATCCGCTACACGCGGCATCCATGTATTTCGTCCGTACACAGCTCTCCCCGCGACCGAAGCCCAGCCGCGGGGAGAGCAGTCCGAAGGGAGTCACGTCCCTCCGGCGAAAAGTGCCTTTATGCCCGGCCTGCGAGCTCTTCTCCCATGAGCAGTCCCATGACGCTCGACATCATGAGGCCGCGCGTCCAACCGGAGCTGTCGCCCAGGCAGTGGAGGTGCTCGATGTTGGTGTCGAAGCGCTCGTCCATCTTGACGCGGTTGCTGTAGAACTTGAGCTCCGGCGCGTAGAGCAGCGTCTCGTCGGAGGCGAAGCCGGGGACGACGATGTCGACGGCCTTGATGAACTCGATGATCTCGGTCATCGCGCGATACGGCATGGCCGCGGTGATGTCGCCGGCCTCGGCATCCTTGAGCGTGGGCACGACGTTGGACTGGCTGAGCTCCTTGGGCCAGGTGCGCTTGCCGTCGAGGATGTCGCCGAAGCGCTGCACCAGAATGTGGCCCGCGCCCAGCATGTTCACCAGGCGGCCGACGTTCTGGGCGTATACGATGGGCTCGTTGAACGGCTCGCGGAAGTTGAAGGTCGCGAGGATGGCGAGGTTGGTGTTGGGGCTCTTGAGCTCCTTGTACGAGTGCCCGTTAACCACAGCGAGACCGCCGTCGTAGTTCTCCTGGCTAACGAAGCCTCCGGGGTTCTGGCAGAACGTGCGGACCTTGTTGCGGAAGGGGTCGGGATAGCCCACGAGCTTGGACTCGTAGAGGACGTCGTTGACCTCGTCCATGATCTCGTTGCGGACCTCGACGCGCACGCCCAGGTCAACGGGGCCGGCGGAGTGGCTAATGCCGTGCTGGCTGCACATCTCGTCAAACCAGAGCGCGCCACGGCGGCCGGTGCAGACGACGGTCTCCTTTGCCTCGATCCGCGTGAGGTCGCTGTGGTTGCCGACCGCCGCGATGACGGCGCCTCGGCACCTCTCGTCCTCGATGAGTATCTCGACGCACTCGTGCTCGAAGATGATGTTCACGCCGGCAGCAAGGAGCTCCTGCTCGATCTTGCCGTAGATGGTCTGGGCCTTCTCGGTTCCCAGGTGGCGGATGGGACAGTCGACCAGCTTGAGGCCGGCCTTGATGGCGCGGCGCCGGATAGCCGCAACCTCGTCCTTGCGGCCGACGCCCTCGACGTGCGTGTCGGCACCAAACTCGAGATAGATGTCATCGGCCCTCTTGATGGTCTCCTGCGCGAGGTCCGCCCCGATGAGCTCGGGCAGGTCGCCGCCAACCTCATGCGAGAGCGAGAGCTTGCCGTCCGAGAACGCACCGGCGCCGCTGAAGCCCGTGGTGATGCGGCAGGGCTTGCAGTGGACGCAGTGGCCGACCTTCTGCTTGGGACACGAGCGGCGCTCGATGGGCAGCCCCTTCTCGACCATCGTGATCGAGCGGCAATCGCCCTTGCGCAGGAGTCCCAGCGCGGTGAAGATGCCGGCGGGACCGGCACCCACGATGAGCAGGTCGGTCTTGATGGCGGAGGTGTCAGGCAGAACGCATGTCATGTGAGAGCTCCTCTGGTCAATGGCACCGATGCGGCCGATGTGCAAGGGGATTTTACCCAAGCCGGCCGCACGTTACCCCTTCCCTCGCACGGGCGAGCCCCGGCGAGCGTCGTTCCCGCAAAAAGGGGAGGCCGACCAACGTCGACCTCCCCCCTGCGGTATGCAGTGCGTACGCGAGAGCCTACTCGGCAGACTCCTCGACGGTCTCTGCGGCAGCCTCGGCCTCAGCGGCCTCCTGCTCGGCCTGCTTGGCAGCCTGTGCCTCAGCCTTCTTGGCGTACTCGGCAGCACGCTTGGCCTTCTCTGCGGCCTTGGCCTCCTTGGCAGCCTTCTTGGCAGCGGCCTCCTCGGCAGCCTTGGCGGCCTTAGCAGCCTTGGCCTCCTGGGCCTTCTTGAGCTGGGCAGCAGCTGCGCCACCGAACTTGTCGGAGAAGCGCTGGACGCGTCCGCCGGTGTCGACGAGCTTCTGCTGGCCAGTGTAGAACGGGTGGCACTTGTCGCACAGGTCGACGGTCATCTCGCTCTTGGTGGAACGCGTGGTCCAGGTGTTGCCACAGGTGCAGCGGACGGTGCACTCCACGTAGTCAGGATGGATGCCTTGCTTCATCTCAGGACTCCTTTGATTGGCCTGGTTTCCGACCAGGCGAGGATGGTACTGCCCCTGGTTCCGACCAGGGGCCTCAAGCTTTTGAATAGTAGCACGCAAGGTCGGGCCATTTCCAGAACTAAATGCAATGCCCCCGATTATGTGGCGAGCCGGTGGAGAAGAACCTGCAGTTTGTGCCACGGCTCCCATCCCGCAGTTGCTACACTCCAAGAGGGACGCCCTGCCGGCGGCACGGCGCCCGAATAAAACCACCGCGCTCACCGGAGGACTCCATGCTCCTGACCGTAGACGTAGGAAACACGCAGACCACCCTTGGCCTCTTCGACGAGGGAGGCGAGCTCGTCGTCCAGTGGCGCATGGCGACCGACCGTACCGACACGGCAGACGAGCTGCACGAGCGCCTGTTTGGCTACTTCCTGATGCTGGGAATGAAGATGGAGAGCGTGACCGACGTCGCGATCTCGAGCGTCGTCCCCATCCTCTCGCAGCAGTGGAGCTACATGATGACCAACGTCCTCAAGGCGGAGGACGTCCTGATGGTCGACGCGACCCGCGACTGCGGCATCGCCGTCGGCATTCCCGATCCGCGCCAGGTTGGCGCCGACCGCATCGCGAACGCGGTGGCCGCCCGAGACAGCTATGGCCCCTCGACCATCGTGGTCGACTTCGGCACCGCCACGAACATCGACGTCGTCGACAAGACGGGCACCTTCCGAGGTGGCGTGATCATGCCGGGCCTCCTGCTGTCGGCCAACTCGCTCTTCGAGCGCGCGGCAAAGCTCTCGAGCGTTCCCCTTGTGGCGCCAGAGCACGCCTTGGGAGTCTCCACCGAGTGCGCCGTCCAATCGGGCATCGTGATTGGCGCGGCCTGTGCCGCCGAGGGGCTGGTGGCCCGCATCAAGTCTGAGCTCGGGGAGCCAGACGCGACGGTCGTCGGCACGGGCGGACTCGCCGAGGAGATCACCCGTGCGACCGACATGTTTGACACCATCGACCCGGACCTCACCGTACGAGGCATCTACAGCATCTGGCGCCACCGCGCCGCGAAGCGCGCGGCGCGCAAGTAGACGCGCCCAGAAGCCAGGCATCGCAACGCGGCCGAGCGCGAGCGGACTTCGAGCGTCCCCGTCAGCTAGGCGGTCGCGCCCCTGAGGCTCGCCTGCTCGGGCGAGATGTCCACGACGCGACCGGACGCGGTGCGAACCGCGGCCCTCCCCCACACGTCCATGCCGGCGAGCACGCCGCGGGCGCACAGGTTTCCGTTGGGGTAGACGACGTCCACTTCCTTCTGGGCAAGAAGCAGGAGCGAGAAGTACTCGTCCAAAACGGGGGCCAGGGGGCCAGCAACGGTGCCCGCCCTGCGCAGGGAGGCCTCCCACTCGCGCGCGCTGGCCTCAAGGGCCTCGGAAAGAAGCCGCCTCCTCTGTGCCAGAAGAGACGTGCCCCGCTCCGTCGCAGCTAGGGTCACCTCGGCAAAGAGGCCCTCCTCGTAGCCGGCACGGGCCCTCACGTGAAGCGCCTCCTCGCCATCGACCGCAACCCCTGCCGGCCAGACAATGTGCGCCTCGAGGCCAGCGTCGCGCAGCGCGCGGACGCAGCCGAGCGCCATGACGTGCTGGACGCAGGTGTACATCTGCATGGGGACGTCGGGACGGACGGTCGCCGTGAGACTATCGAGCGAATCGGCCACGTTCTTCTCCTTTGCTTGGAAACTCAGGGGAAGCGGCGCCCACGAGGGGCGCCGCCAGGTCATCGTACATGTGATGCGGCTACTGCCAGTCGAGCTCGCCAATCTCGGCGGTAACGTGACCGACGCGGTCGCCCGGAGCGTAGACGGGCACGCCCGCATGAATGAGGAAGCGCGCGGGATCGTGCATGAGGTCCTCCATCGGGACCAGGACGTAGTCTCTCTCGCCCAGGTGGGGGTGCGGGAGCGTGAGCTTGGCGCCGGCGTGCTCCTCGTCCTCGACCCAGCACAGGTCGCAGTCGATGGTGCGAGGGCCGTGACCCGCCATGCGCGGGTCGCGAACGCGCTTGAGCTTGGCCTCGACGTCCATGAGTGCCTCGACCAGGACGGTCGGGTGCAACTCGGTCCTGATCTCCGCGACGGCGTTGACGACCGGAGTCGCGATTCCGTAGGCCGGCTCCGTCTCGTAGGCGTGGGAGACCTGGACCACACAGGTGAGGGGGATCTCGTTGATGAGCCTGACGGCCTGGGTGAGGTGGCCGATGCGGTCGCCCACGTTCGAGCCGAGCGAGATGAAGCCCTGGCGCGCGTCGTTCTTGGCGACCGCCCAATAGGAGTTGACCGCCTGGGCCGTACCCGCGACGTCGTGGACGCGCAGGACACGCGCGCCGCCCTCGACCGCCGAGAGCACGACGCCGGCCGTGGCGAAGTCCCTCTGCGGAGCCTCGGTTACTCCCGAGATTGCGCCGACGAAGCGCTTGCGGGAAGGCGCGCAGCAGACGGGGTAGCCCATCGAGGTGAGCTTGCGCGTGGCGCGCTGGATGACGACGTCCTCGTCAGCCGTCTTGTCGAAGCCAGGGCCCGGGTCGACGCAGATGCACTCGCGCTTGACGCCCGCACGCATGAGGATGCGAGCCTGGTCGCCCAAGAAGCCCATGATCTCGCGCATGATGGGTGCCTCTTCGGGCAGGGTGAATCGGCGCGTGCTGGTGGGAACCGAGCGCGCGGGACGGACGGAGTCGAGCGTGACGGAGCGACGGCTGCTGCCGGCGCCCAGCTTGTTCCAGTGCATGACAATGCATCCCAGGCCGGTCTCGGCCGCAACCTGGACCATCGCCGGGTCGGAGAACCCGTTGACGTCGTTGATGATCGAGACGCCCAGTCGCGCGCACACCTTGGCGACGGGCGCGTGGCGCGTGTCTACCGAGATGATCGCAGTGGGAGCCGCCTCGAGGATGCCACGGATGACCGGGACGATGCGCCCGGCCTCCTCGTCGGGAGAGACGGGCGTAAAGCCCGGCCTCGTGGACTCGCCTCCAACGTCGATGATGTCGGCACCCTCGTCCAGCATCTGGAGGGCGCGGGTGACGGCCTTCTGGGGATCAAGGTTCTTGCCACCATCCGAGAACGAGTCCGGGGTGACGTTGAGGATGCCCATGACGCGCGGGCGGGCGAGCGAAAGCTCGTGGCGGCCGCAGCGCCAGACGGAATAGTCTTCACGAAGCATGGGATCGGATCCTCCAAGAGTAGCGTGGGGCCAGGTCACCACAACCCACGGTCCCCTTTCGTCTTCCTGATTGTAGCGGGTCTGCGCCCCCTCACCAAAAGCTGCGCATTATCCGTAACGCGAACGGCCGGATGAGCGCGCTACCAGTCGAAGGCTCCAGCGATGTCACAGGCGCACAGCAGATCGGCCTGGGCGTCCTGCGGCGTGGGCTCGAGGTTGCAGATGACGAGCTTCTTGCCCTGGAAGTACTGGACGAGGCCCGCCGCGGGATAGACCACGAGCGAGGTCCCTCCTACGATCAGCACGTCACAGGAGCTAATCGCCCTGACGGCGCGGGTGATGTTCGACTCGTCGAGCGACTCGCCATACAGGACGACGTCGGGCTTGACGATAGATCCGCACTTCTCGCAGCGAGGGATGCCGTCGGTCTGGAGCATCCACTCCTCGTCGTAGCCAGCGCCGCAGGATACGCAGTAGTTGCGGTGGGTCGATCCATGGAGCTCGATGACGTTGCGCGAGCCGGCAATCTGATGGAGCCCATCGATGTTCTGGGTGATGACCGCCGACACCTTGCCCTGCTCCTCGAGCTCCGCGAGCTTCAGATGGGCCTGGTTGGGGCGCGCCTCAGGCGCGCACATCATCTTGCGGTAGAAGTCGTAGAACGCCTCGGGATCATCGCGCCAGATCTGGTGGCTCAGGAGCGCCTCCGGAGAGTACTTGCTGGAGAAGTGCTGGTTGTACAGTCCGTTCTCGCTTCGGAAGTCGGGGATTCCGCTTGCCGTCGACACGCCCGCACCACCAAAGAAGACGACGTCCCGTGCTTGCTCGACGATGCCCCTCAGCTCCTCGGCAGCCTGCGCGCAATCGCGAATGACCTGTGCCATGTGCCCCCCTCAATCGAGTGTCTTGGGCCAACGTTAACACTTCGGAAGGCGACGCGCCCGCTTGCTTAGCGAAGCGCCAAACGGGTACCTTCTAGGGAGGCAGAGGAAGGAAGGTCACACGCATGAGCGACGAAGCCAAAGGTCTCGTCAGCGAGCCTCGCGACGGCTCCGTATTCGACGTTTCCACAGAGGGCATGATTCACGACTGCGCCCTGGTGTTTGAGGGCGGCGGCTACCGCGGTGCCTACACGGCCGGCATTGCCAACGCTTTGCTGGAGAACCACATCTACTTCGACTTCGTGTGCGGCCTCTCCGCAGGCGCCAGTCACACCGTCAACTACGTGAGCCGCGACCGACGCCGCGTCGAGCAGGCCTTCCTCGCAACGCCCGGAAACGAGGGGGTCGGAGGCCTCGGCTTCTTCCTGCGCGGAAAGGGCTACTTCAACGCAGACTACCTCTACGAGGGCTGTATCGAAGACGGCTACCTACCGTTCAACTTCCGAGCGTTCTCGGACAACCCCGCAAAGATCGCCATCCAGGCGTTCGAGCGGGACACGGGCCGGACCGTGACCTTCACCAAAGACGACATGCCCGACGTGTGGTCGCTCATCCGCTGCGTTCGCGCGAGCTCGACGCTTCCCATCATGATGAAGCCCGAGCCCATCGATGGGCAAACCTTCCTCGACGGCGGCCTGGGCAAGGGCGCCGGCATCCCGCTTCACATGGCTGAGGAAGCCGACTACAAGAAGTTCTTCTTCGTCGCGACGAGGCCCGCGGGATACCGCAAGCAGCCTCCCACCGATCGCGAGCGCAAGGTCATCGCCCGTCTGGGCAAAAGCCATCCGTACCTTCGCAACGCACTTCTCACCCGTTGGGAGCGATACAACGCCGAGCTCGATCGCCTTGAGCGCATGGAGCGCGCCGGCGACCTCCTGTGGGTCCGCCCGGACTTCATGCCGGTCTCGAGCACCAACCTCGACACCGTGGAACTGCAGCAGGCATACAAGATGGGCCACGCCCAGGCCCTGCGCGAGCTCCCACGCTGGCGAGAGTTCCTGTACGGCAGCTCGACCGCAACAACCGGCAACGTCACCTAGGAGGAATCATGGCTGATGCCTTGGGCGCGCGCGAAGTGAAGCTCGTCTCGTGGAACGTCAACGGGCTGAGGGCGACCCTCCGGAAGGACCCCGACTTCAAGAGCATTTTTGCGACGCTCGACGCCGACGTGTTCGCGATTCAGGAAACCAAGCTCCAGGAAGGGCAGATCGACCTTGAGCTGCCCGGCTACCACCAAACCTGGAGCCACGCAGAGCGCAAGGGCTACTCGGGCACTGCCGTGTTCTCGCGAGAGAAGCCCACCCACGTCGTCCGCCAAATCGGCTGCGACGTGGCAGACGACGAGGGCCGCGTCTGCGCGCTGGAGTTTCCCGGCTACTGGCTCGTCAACGTCTATACGCCCAACTCGAAGCAGGGGCTGGCCCGCTTGGACGAGCGCCTGGTCTGGGACAGCCGCTTCCGAGAGTTCCTCTGCGAGCTGGACCAGAGCAAGCCGATCATCGCCTGTGGGGACTTCAACGTTGCCCACGAGGAGATCGACCTGAAGAACCCTGCCACGAATCACGAGAGCCCGGGCTTCTCGGACCAGGAGCGAGAGAGCTTCGGCAAGCTTCTGGGTGCGGGCCTGACCGACAGCTTCAGGACGCTCCACCCCACCCTTGAGGGCGCCTACAGCTGGTGGAGCTATCGCATGCGCGCTCGCGAGCGCAACGTGGGCTGGCGCATCGACTACTTTCTAACGAGCGACCGCATCGCGGGCTCCATCGTCGACGCATCCATCCACGACGAGATAATCGGATCTGACCACTGTCCCATCGAACTGCGCATTCGCATCTAAGCTCTAGGCGATGGCCCTTCTCATGGCCTTGAGGAAGGTCTCTGCGCTGGAGGTGGCGACAAGCTCCTGGGGGAAGTCGACCTCTTCCAGCAGGGCGCGCGTCCGCTCGAAGCGGCCGATGGTCGCGGAGATGTGAGAGTCGCTTCCCGTGGAGACCATGACGCCCTTCTGGGCGCAGCGCCGCGCGAGGTCCTTCACCGCGGGCACGAGCTCCGGGTAGTCAGCCAGCGTCGACTCGTTGATCTCGACCAGCTTGCCCGACTCGCGGACGGCGTCGAGAACGGGATCGAGCTCGAAGTTCACGCCCGAGCGAATGACATGCCCCAGGATGAGCACCTTGGGGTCCTTCAAGGCATTGAGGTACATCTGCGTCGCGTGCTCGACCGACGCGCCGTCGCAGATGCTCTCGTCGTGAACGCTCGCGATGACGTAGTCGCTCTCCCTGAACACGCGCTCCTTCAGGTTCTGGGGCTTGTCGTACACGTAGCCGTTGATGGCCTCGGGAACCGAGACGTCCCAGCCGAACAGGTGACCGTCAAGATCGACGATGTCGGCCTCGCAGCCGCGGACCAGGCTCACTTCACGCCACGTGCGCGGCCAGCAAAGGTAGTTGAGGAAGAACTGATAGTCGCGCACGTCGAACCGCTCGTCGCCCGCGATGCCTCGCGGGGCGTGCACCATGCGCGAGAAGTGATCGGTGGACCCCAAGAGCTCGAGAGAGGCCTCACGAGCCGCGCGAACGTTCTCCTCTATCGTGGAATAGGCATGGCGAGAGTACAGCGTGTGCGTATGCACGTCGCAGGCGATACGGAGCATCAACTTACCTTTCGTTGTAACGGCGCGCGCGGGCGCGGGCCTCGGCGAGGGCGGCCTTTGCCTCAAGTGCCTGCGCGCGGGCCTCAGCCGCAGCGGCACGCGCCTCGAGTGCCGCAAGGTCGAGGTCGGTGGCATCAACCTGCTGTCCGCCGTCGACCTTCGGGGCCTCGACCTCCCCTGCCTGAGAAGACAGGACGTCATATGAGTGGCGCACGCCCTTCTCGAGCGTTCGAACTAAGCTGAGGCCTGGCTTCACCATTTGGGGCTTGAAGTGCCCGCAGGCGCGATTGTCCTCGCTCACGCGCTGGCGTCCGCGGCGAGAGCCCTGGATGCAGACGGCGTGGGAGCGCAAGAGGCCGGTCTTCTCGCTCAGGAAAATGCAGTCCCTGCACCTAAGGTCACCAGTCATGTCTCTCCCCCGAAAACGCAGCGGCGCCCAGGCGACGCTACCGGTACTGCTCCATCAGCTTCTTCCATGCGGGCATGGAGTTAACGATTGTATCGTAGCTGACGCAGTAGCCAAGGCGCACCCAACCGCCACAGCCGAAGCTGTCGGAGGGAACGGGAAGAATCTCGAAGGCCTTCGCCTTCCGGAAGAAGGCCTCGGCATCGGGTTCGAGCGCCTTGACCCACAGGTAGAAGGCGCCCTGCGGCTCGATGTACTCATAGCCGAGCTCGGAGAGGCCACGCGTGAGGGCCTCGCGATTGCGGGCATAGGCATCGATATCCGTGGGCTCGTCGACGCACTCTGCCAGGACGCGCTGGAACAGCGCAGGGGCGCAGACGAATCCCAGCTTGCGGCCCGCACCCGCAACGGCAAACATGAGCTCATCGTGATCAGGGTTGGTGTTGGGGACCAGGACCCAACCAATGCGCTCGCCAGGGAGCGAAAGCGACTTCGAGTAGGAGTAGCAGACGATAGTCCGCTCGTACGCAGCAGGCACCCAGGGAACCTCGACGCCATAGGTTATCTCGCGATACGGTTCGTCGGACACGAGGTAGATGGGGTGGCCGATCTCCTCGCCGCGCGTGGTGAGGACCTGCGCCAAGTCGGCGAGGTTCTGCGCAGAGTAGACGGAGCCAACAGGATTGTTGGGCGAGTCGACGATGATGGCCTTGGTAGCCGGCGTGATTGCCGCGGCGACGGCCGCGGTGTCGATCTGGAAGGTCTCGGGGTCCGCCATGACCTCGACGCAGGTGGCGCCAGCAGTCTCGATCCAGACGCGGTACTCCGGGAAGTAGGGAGCGATGACGATGACCTCGTCACCCGGGTTGACCAGCGCATGGAGGGTAATCGAGATGGAGGCAGCTGCACCGCAGGTCAGGTAGAGGTCCTCGAGGCCATAGCTAGTGGAGAACCTACGGTTGAGCGAGTCGGCGACCGCCTTGCGCGCCTGGGGAAGGCCCGCCGCGGGAGTATAGCCGTGAAGCTCCGTCGGCGGCAGCTGTGCGCAGCGTTCGATAGCGGCGCGCACCGACTCGGGCGCGGGCACCGAGGGGTTGCCAATCGAGAAGTCGAAGACATTCTCCGCGCCAATCTCGGCCTTGCGCGCCGCGCCATAGGCGGCGATCTCGCGGATCGAGGACTTTGCGGCGCCGAATGCGTAGCTCTTCTCGTTAATTGACATGCGCTCTTCCCCTCTTGCTCGTCGAAAAAAGAAGACGACGCGCGACAAGCCGCACGCCGTCGGTTGGCTTCATTGTAAGCGCATGGCAATCAGATGCCCGTGCTGTTACTCATTTGGCAATGTTGGCGCGTCCTCGGGATGGGCGGCAACCCACTCGTCCCATTTGTCGTCGAGAAGCGCGTCGACGAGCTTACCCTCGACGGTCTCGCACGCAAGCAGAACATCGACCATGGTCTTCATCTGCGTGCGACGCTCGTCGAGAACCCTGCGGGCGCGGTCGTGGGCCTCGCGCATGATGCGCTCGACCTCGTCATCGATGCGTTTGGAAGTCTCCGCCGAGAGGTCGGAGTGGCTGGCGTAGTCGCGGCCGAGGAAGACCTCGTGGCTCGCCTCGCCAAAGACCTGAGCGCCCAGCTCCTCGCTCATGCCGTAGCGCGTGACCATTTCGCGGGCGATCTTGGTCGCACGGTCGAGGTCGTTCGAGGCGCCGGTCGTGATGTCTTCGCAGAAGAGCTCCTCTGCGGTGCGGCCGCCCAGCAGCGTGGCGATCTGGTCGAGCATGCCATCACGCGTCTCGAGGAAGCGATCCTCCTCAGGAAGCTGGAGCGTGTAGCCAAGCGCGCGTCCGCGGCTGATGATCGAAATCTTGTGCACCGGGTCGGAGTTCTCGAGAACGTGCCCCACGAGCGCGTGGCCGCTCTCGTGGTAGGCAATGGTGGTGCGCTCGCTCTCGGTCATCACGCGGCCCTTCTTCTCGGGTCCGGCGATGACGCGCTCCATTGCCTCCTCCACGTCGGCCATCGAGATCGTGTCCTCGCGCCTGCGCGCGGCGAGCAGCGCGGACTCGTTCATGAGGTTGGCCAGGTCCGCACCGGTGAAGCCCGGAGTCAGCTTTGCGATCTTGTCGAGCTTGACCTCGTCTTCCAGCGGCTTGTTCTTCGAGTGGACTGCGAGAATCTTCTCGCGCCCCTTGACGTCAGGCCTGTCGACCGTAACCTGGCGGTCGAAGCGCCCCGGCCTCAGCAGCGCGGGGTCGAGGATGTCCGGGCGATTGGTCGCCGCGATGAGGATGACGGCGGAAGTGTCTTCGAAGCCGTCCATCTCGACCAGCAGCTGGTTGAGCGTCTGCTCGCGCTCGTCGTGACCGCCGCCCAGGCCGGCGCCGCGCTGACGACCGACCGCGTCGATCTCGTCGATGAAAATGATCGAGGGCGAGGACTCCTTTGCCTGCTTGAAGAGGTCACGCACGCGACTGGCGCCGACGCCTACGAACATCTCGACGAAGTCAGAGCCCGAGATCGAGAAGAACGGGACCCCCGCCTCACCGGCAACGGCCTTGGCGATCAGGGTCTTGCCGGTTCCCGGAGGGCCGACCAGCAGCACGCCATGGGGTATCTTGGCACCCATCTTGCTGTAGCGCTCGGGCTCCTTCAGGAAGTCACGAACCTCCTTGAGCTCCTCGACCACCTCGTCGATGCCCGCCACGTCCGAGAACTTGACCTTGGGCCTCGTCTCCTCCGAGGTTCGCGCGTGGCTTGCGCGGCCAAAGCTCATCTGCTTGCCGTTGGCGCCGTTCATCTGGTTCATGAAGTAGACGAGGGCGGCCACGATGATGATCGTCGGCACGAAGGACACGGCCAGGGTGGTCCACAGCTCGTCGGACGACGTGTCAATGGAGAACTTGGTGTCGCTGTGCTTCGCCATCAGCTCCTGCAGGCTGTCCGAGCCTACGTAGGAACTCGTGAACGCAACGGCCTTGTCCTCGTCGCCCTTGGACTCGGTGTCCTTCCAGTAGCTACCCTTGAGCGATCCGTCAGAGGTCTTGTAGGTGACCTCGTCCACACGGCCCTCCTTCACGGCGGTCACGTACTCGCTCGTGCTGAGCGCGTCGACCTCGGGAGCCGACATGAAGGACTTGGCAAAGTTGTAGGCGACAAAGGCTATGGCCGCGAGCACGATGAGCGTCGCGATGACGGCTTGCCTGTTCTTGTTGGGGCCGGAGCCCAGAATGTCGTTGGGATCGAAATCCTCGTTGTTGTTTTGGTCTGCCACGAAGGTGCTCCTTGCTGCGTTTGGTGCGCGGGACTCTCATCGCCCAGTATGAGCGTGCCCCCGACCTAATCGGGGGCACGCGTCGGCCATTAGCTGTAAACCTCGGACTTAAGCACGCCGACGTAGGGCAGGTTGCGATAGCGCTCAGCGTAGTCGAGACCGTAGCCGACGATGAACTCGTCGGGAACGTGGGTGCCCACGTAGTCGGGCACGACCGCCGCGGTGTGGTTGGGAATGTCCTTCACAGCGAAGGCGCAGATCCTGATGGAGCGCGGCCTACGGCCCTTGAAGAGGTCGACCAGGTAGCTCAGGGTCAGACCGGAATCCAGAATGTCCTCGGCGATCAGGACGTCGCGGCCTTCGATCTTGGTGTCGAGGTCCTTCACGATGCGGACCACGCCAGAGCTCTTGACGCCGTCGCCGTAGCTCGAGACGGCCATGAAGTCCACGGCGCAGGGAACCTTGATGGCACGCATGAGGTCCGCGGTGAACACGAAGGCGCCGCGGAGAACCGCGACGATCAGGGGGTTCTTGTCCGCGTAGTCGTGGTTGATCTGGTCTCCCAGGCGGGCGATGATCTCCTTAATCTCGTCCTCGGTGAGAACGACCCTCTCTATATCCTTGTGCAGCTCAGCCATTCTGGTTGCTCTCCTTTTGAGACGTACTGTGTCAAGCGAACGGGGTTACCCGTCGATAATGCCCAATTCTAGCAGCAGCTTGGTATCTGACGCGCAGCGAACTCGCTCGTCGGGGCGAATTCCTGCCACCCACGCAACGGGGCCCGTCGCGTCCAGTCGGACAATGGGCACGCCGGGACGGTCAGCCGCAGGAACCTTAGCCTCATTGAGGACGTCCGAGAGCTTCTTCGACTGGCCATGCATGCCCAGGGGGCACATGACGTCGCCCGGGGCCGCAGCGTCCACCCAAAGCCTTCCGCCCTGGGAGCGCGACAGCCCGCAGGCCTCCGCGTCGAGCAGCACGGAGCTTCCTTTGAACTCCAACGCGTGGGCCCGTGCCACGTCGGGCGCGCTGGCGCCCGCAGGCAGGCTGACCAGGCGTGCGGAGAGGGCGCGGCCGTCGGGAAGGGCAACACGCCCCGGAACCTCAAGCCAGAGGGCAAGCTCGCGACGCGAGGACCCATGAGCGCGAATGAACAGCAGGCCATACTCGACACGCACGTCGGCCCCCAACGGAATGCTCGCGGAACCGTGATCCGCGGCAACGAGCTCGAGCGCCCTCGCAATGTGACGCGCCTCGAGGCGCGCGTCGGGGCAGATGTCAACGATCGCCTTGCGCACGACGCGACGGGCGATGGCTACCTCGCAGGCGGCAAGCCGGCGGGCGTCGAGGGCGACCATGCTGTCGGAGCTCCTGCGAATCAGCTCGCGATAGGTCTTCGAGGCGACCTGGTTCATGTAGGCGTCCTCATCAGAGAGAATGTCGCAGGTCGTGGCAATGCTGCCGGCCACGCGGGCATTTCGCTTGCGCACCACGGGCATGACCTCGTGGCGAACGTAGGCGCGCAGGTAGTGGGTGTCCTTGTTAGTCACGTCCTCGCGCCAGATGATGCCGCGCATGCGAAGCAGATCGCATAGCTCCTCGTGCGTGTAGTCGAGCAGAGGGCGGACGATGCGGTTGCGCCTGCGAGGGATGGACGAGAGGCCCGCAGGCCCCGTGCCTCGGATGGCGTTCATGAAGAACGTCTCCGCGCGGTCATCGGCCGTGTGGGCCGTGACGATACGCGCCGCGGAACGCGGGGCCCCCAGCTGGTCGCAAAGGTCGTTCGCCAGCTTTCGCGCGGCCTCGTAGCGAACCTCGCGACCCACGTTCTCCACGTTGGCGTCATCGCTTGAGCCCGTGCGACGGGCGGCCTCCTCCGCCAGGGCCCTGACGTCCGCTCTATGGACGGTGCAGGGCATGCCAAAGCGCGACGCGAGCTGACGAACGAACTCCTCGTCTTCCTCCGCGTCGATGCCCCTAAGCTGATGGTTCACGTGCAGGATGTGAAGGCGCTCGCGCATGATGCGCTGCGCCCCGCGACCGTCGTCGATGTCCAGGGGGCTCGTGGCCGCAAGCACGACCAGCGCCGTGGAGTCCGCGCCGCCCGAGACCATGAGCACGACCGGGGCGCGCGACTCGTCGCCCCGCGCCGCCGGCGGACGCTTGAAGCGCAGCTCCGTTGGCGCATACCTTCGATTGACGCTGGGCACGGTACCTCCCTTGCGGCCGCGGCCGCACCGATGTTTTTTCTCGACTAGAGTATGCCACGGCACGCGCCCCCGCACCCACGCGTTCCGCCGTGCGCTAGAGTTCTGCCATACCGGCAGACAACGACGACATTCGAGAGCGACGCCCATGACACCCCAACTGCACCTGCACATACTGGCCAGCGGCTCCAAAGGCAACGCCGCCGTCGTCGAGGGGCCCACGGGAAGTGTGCTCGTCGACTGCGGCATCTCTCGCCGCGAGCTGCTCAGGCGCGGCGGCGCGCTGGGGGTGGACGTGGAAGCCGTAGACGCCGTCATCGTGACGCACGAGCACTCGGACCACGTGAGCGGTCTGCCCGCCTTCTGCAACAACTACGGCGGCCCGGTCTTCTCGACCGCCGGAACCGCAAGCGCGCGAAAGAGCATTGCGGGCACCCCCTTCGAACTCGTCGGTCACGACGACGTCCTCGAGCTTGCCGGGATGACGCTGCGCCTGTTCCCCACCTCGCACGACGTCGCCGACCCCTTTGGCATTCGCTTCGAGGTTTCGGGCGCGGACGGTGAGCCGGCCGACGCCGTGGGCTGGTGCACTGATACGGGCGTCCTGACGGCGGAGGCCCTCGGCCTGCTGCGCGACGCCCGCATCCTGGGCATCGAGAGCAACCACGACAGCGACATGCTAAAAAACGGCCCCTACCCGTACTTCCTGCGACAGCGCGTGGGTGGCGAGCGCGGACACCTCTCGAACGACCAGTGCGCCGACGCGCTGCCGCTTCTTGTGGGGGAGGACACCGAAACCGTGGTCGCCTTGCACCTCTCACAAAAGAACAACCGCCCCAGCGTCTGCATGCGAACGCTGGCCGCGGCCATGGGCGCGACGGTAGACGCCGGGCGTCCAAACGAGGCACGGACTCCCGACGGGCTCCTGAGCCTCTGTTGTGCCTCCCAGACCGAGCCCCTGACGATCTGGTAGCCCCTGACCCGGCGGCCCCACACGCTCCCGATTGCCCGATTTCCCGACGCGCCCGTCGCACAAGCGCGCTATGTTGCCTGTAGCACAGAGCGAGGCCAAGGGAGAAGAGCATGTCCATCGTCGCAGCGTTTGCGGTACCGCACCCGCCCCTCATCATTCCGGCGGTCGGCCATGGGCGCGAGGAGGGTATTCGCGCGACCGTCGAGGCGTACCAGGAGGTCGCCCAGCGCATAGAGCGGCTCGCCCCGCAGACGATAGTCCTGTCGTCGCCCCACGCCACGTGCTACCGCGACTACGTCCACGTTTCGCCCGGAACCGGCGCGCGCGGCGACTTCTTGCAGTTCGGAGCTCCGGACGCGGCATACGAAGCGGACTACGACAGCGCCTTCGTAAGCGCCCTGGACGCGGCCGCCCAGGCCGACGCCCTGAGCGCCGGAAGCCAGGGCGAGCGCTCGCCCGAGCTCGACCATGGCACCCTCATCCCCCTCCACTTCGTCCGCGAGGCCTACACGCGGGCAGGCCACGCGGTCGACTTCAAGCTGGTGCGCATGGGGATATCCGGACTGTCTCCCGCAGACCACTATCGCATGGGAATGCTCGTGCAGCGCTGCGCCGACGTCCTGGGGCGCCGGGTGGTGTACGTCGCCTCGGGAGACCTGTCGCACAAGCTTTTGGAAGAAGGTCCCTACGGCTTCGCTCCCGAGGCACCGCGCTTCGACGACCACGTCTGCCAAGCCTTCAGGTCCGGATCGTTCCTCGACCTTCTTACCACCGACCATAGCCTGGCCAAGCGGGCCGCAGAGTGCGGGCTGCGCAGCTTCCAGATCATGGCCGGCGCACTGGACCAGACGGAGGTCAAGGCCGAGCTCCTCTCCTACGAGGGTCCCTTTGGAGTGGGATACGGCGTCGCCGCGTTCACGCCCTGCGGAGAAGAGCGCGCGTCCTTCTCCCGCGCGTTCCTGCCCCAGTACGAGGAGGCCCGGGACCGGAAGATGCGGGAGCTGCGCTCGCACGAGGACTCCCTGGTCAGGCTCGCGCGGCGTGCGGTGGAGACCTTCGTCCGCGAGGGAGTCCGCCCCGATGCCGAGGGGTTGCTGGACAACCCGCTGGCACCCGAGGTCGAAGAGCTCTCCTCCCCCTCCGGGTGCTTTGTCTCGCTCACGCTAAACGGCGAGCTGAGGGGCTGCATCGGCACCATCCTTCCCGTCCGGCGCAATCTGGCCGAGGAGATCGTCGCCAACGCCCTTTCGGCCGCCTGCCATGACCCGCGCTTCAGCCCCGTGCGCAAGGACGAGCTGTCGCAGCTGGTCTACGACGTGGACGTCATGGGCAAGCCCGAGTCCATCTCGGACGCCAGCCAACTCGACCCCCGTCGCTACGGCGTCATCGTCAGCACGTCCGACGGCAGGCACGGCCTGCTCCTTCCCGACCTCGACGGCGTCGACGGCACGCAGAGCCAGATCTCCATCGCCGCCCGCAAGGGAGGCATCAGCCTGACGGACGACGACTGGCGGCTGGAGCGCTTTGAGGTCGTGAGACACCGGTGAGCGCAGGCGAAGGCAAGAGCGCGTTCTGCGACGTCTGCCCCAGGCACTGTAGCCTGAAAGAAGGCGCCATGGGATTCTGCCGTGCGCGGCGGAACGTGGACGGGCACATCGTCGCCCAGAATTACGGACGCGCGACCTCGCTTGCGCTCGACCCAATCGAAAAGAAGCCCATCGCACGCTGGAGGTCCGGGGGCACCGTGCTCTCGGTCGGCAGCTATGGCTGCAACTTGCGCTGCCCCTTTTGCCAGAACTGGCAGATATCCCAGGCGGAATCAGGCGACGTCGCCTGGCGCTACGTCTCGCCCCATGAGCTCGTCGACCTGGCCGCGCGCGAACGCAGGCGAGACCCGCGCATGGTCGGCCTCGCCTTCACCTACAACGAGCCGCTTATTGGCTGGGAATACGTGCGGGACTGCGCCAAGCTCGCACGCGACTCCGACCTCGCCTGCGTGCTCGTCTCGAACGGATGCGCGAGCGAGTCGGTCGTCCGCGCGCTCGCGCCCCTGACGGACGCCGCAAACATCGACCTGAAGTCCTTCTCGCCCGCGTTCTACCAGAGCTGCGCCGGCGACCTCGACGCAACGCGAAGGACGATAGAGATCCTGGCCGCCGAGCCCTCGTGCCACCTGGAGATCACGACCCTCGTCGTGACGGGCATAAACGACTCCGCAGACGAGATGCGCCAGATCGCCCGGTGGCTCGCCTCCGTCGACCCCAACATCGTGCTGCACGTCACGAGGTTCTTCCCCCGCTGGCGGCTCCGCGACCGCCCGGCGACGCCCGTGGAAGACGTCTATCGCCTGGCAGACGTCGCGCGAGAAGAGCTTGCCAGCGTCGTGGTCGGCAACTGCTAGGCCCGTCCCCCGGCCGCCGTCACATGTCGATCGGAACTCGTCCCCTATGACCTCGCGCGTCTTGCCGCAAAGGAAGCCGTAGGGATCCTGGCTGTCGGCCAGGAGCTCGTTCGCTGTGGCCATGTCGCTCGTGTGGTCGCGCAACGGATAGACGCAGTCCACCATGCCGTCTTTGGTGGCCTGACGGTGCTCGACCAGGCATCAGCCGTCTCGAGGATGTTCTTGTTGGCCGGGTTGTCCCCCACCGCGCAGTCGCAATTCTTTCGACAGACGCGTTTGGGTTGCTCGACAGGTGACGAGCCACCCAAACGAAAAGCGTCCCGCTGCGCCTTTTCGCAGCGGGACGCTCAGCGACCACCAAACGCTCAAGGCGGGCGTCATACTAATCCTTCAAGAAGTCCAAGACCTCGCGCTCAATGCCAGTGGCGTCGAGACCATACTTTTTCAGCAGCTCAAGAGCGGGTCCAGACTCACCGAAGACGTCATTAATCCCGACCTTGCGCACGGGAACCGGGTCAGAGGCCAGAGCAGCCAAAACGGCATCCCCGAGGCCACCAATGATTGAGTGCTCCTCGCATGTCACAACTCGGCCCGTCTTCTTGGCCGAGGCGCGCACAAGCTCTTCGTCGAGAGGCTTCACGGTGTGGATATTGATTACCTCGGCGGCCACGCCCTTTGCAGAAAGCGCTTCGGCGGCCTGTATGGCTGCCGCGACCATGAGTCCCGTTGCGACGATGGTCACGTCGCCCCCCTCACGAAGAGTGACACCCCTTCCCATCTTGAAGTCGTATGCCACAGGGTCGTTGATGACAGGGGCCGCTAGACGGCCAAGGCGAATGTAGACGGGCCCAGCGCAGTCGAGAGCCGCGCGAACCGCCGCACGAGCCTCCGTGTCGTCAGAGGGAACGATAACGGTCATGCCGGGGATGGAGCGCATGAGGGCGATGTCCTCGCAGCACTGATGGGTAGCACCGTCCTCGCCAACCGAAATCCCCGCATGGGTCGCACAGATGTTAACGTTGAGATGGGGATAGCCGATGGAATTCCTGACCTGCTCGAACGCGCGCCCGGCGGCGAACATCGCAAAGGTCGAGCAGAATACTTTCTTACCCGCAGCCGCAATGCCTGCGGCGACGCCAACCATGTTGCCCTCGGCAATTCCGCAGTCGAAGAAGCGATCCGGATACGCAGCTTTGAACCTGCTCGTTTGGGTTGCTGCCGCGAGGTCGGCATCCAGGACCACAAAGTCGTCGCGCTCGGCGCCCAACGCCACAAGCTCCTCACCGTAGCTGACGCGAGTGGCGATTCTCTTCTCCTCAGCCATTAGAGCTCCTTCCCGGCGGCCACGAGCTCGGCCATCGCCCGCGCGAACTGTTCGTCGTTTGGCGCCTTGCCGTGCCATCCGACCTGGTTCTCCATGAAGGAGACGCCCTTGCCCTTGACCGTCTCGGCCACGATGCAGGTCGGCTCCCCCTTGTGTGTGCGAGCCTTCTGGAAGGCATCTCGGATCTTGGCCATGTCGTTGCCGTCCGTCAGCTCGATCACGTTGAACCTGAATGCGTGGAACTTGTCCGCAACGGGCATGGCCGAGTTGACCTCCTCGATGGTCCCGTCGATCTGAAGCCCGTTGTGGTCGACAACGATGCACAGGTTGTCCAGTTGCATGTTGCCGGCAAGCATTGCGGCCTCCCAGACCTGCCCTTCTTCAAGTTCACCGTCGCCCAAAATGGCATACGTGCGCCAGCTCTCATGCCAATGCTTGGCGGCAAGAGCCATGCCGACGGCTGCGCTGACACCCTGCCCGAGCGAGCCGGTCGACATGTCGACGCCCGGCGTATCGTTCATGTTCGGATGCCCCTGGAGACGGCTTCCGATGCGCCGGAGCGTCTCAAGCTCTTCCGCGTGGAAGAATCCCCGAGCCGCAAGGACCGAATAGAGCGCTGGAGCGGCGTGTCCCTTGGAGAGAACGAGACGGTCGCGGTTCGTGCAACCAGGGTCGGTCGGATCGACGCTCATGTCCTCAAAGTACAGATAGGTAAGAATGTCGGCTATCGACAGCGACCCGCCTGGGTGGCCGGATTTGGCGGCATGAACCGCGGTGACGATGCCGCGACGGACCTCATTGGCAATGCGCGCCAGCTCTTGGTCTGTCATAATGCCCCTTTCCTTATTGATGTTGATACGTCGCGCCGTTCAGTCGTGCGGCAGACGACTACTGGGCGGCGACGACCTTGGCCCAATCCGCATCAAAGGACGCCATGCCCTGGTCGGTCAGGGGATGCTTGAGGCACTTCTTGAGGGCGGAGAGCGGAACGGTGGCAATGTCGGCCCCCATGAGGGCGGCCTGGGTTACATGATTCGGAGTTCTGACGGAAGCGGTAATAATCTCGACCTGGTTGTCGACGTTCTTTCCGCCCCAGTCATAGTTGCCGATTGCCGAAACGACATTATTGAGCTCGGAGATGCCATCCTCTCCGATGTCATCGAAGCGGCCTACAAAGGGGCTTACGTAGCGCGCGCCGGCATTCGCGGCGAGAAGTGCCTGCGGAGCGCTGAAGATAAGCGTCATGTTGATGCGAACGCCCTCAGAGGCAAGTATGTGCGTGGCAGCAAGCGACTCAGCGCAGATGGGGAGCTTGACGACGATGTTTGGAGCAAGGGCAGAAAGGCGACGACCGTCCTCAATCATTCCCTCGACGGTTTTGGACTGGGACTCAGCGGAGACGGGCAGCCCCTTGCAGATCTCGGCAATCTTCACCATGTGACCCTCGAAATCGGCAAGCTTGCCGCCAGTTCACGCATACAGCGAGGGGTTTGTCGTCACTCCCGCCAGACACCCCCAGCTCATGGCCTCCTTGATCTCGTCAATGTCAGCAGTGTCGATAAAGAACTTCATGTTTTCCCTTTCTTTTGAAGGCATCGTCGCGGGACGAAAATGAATCGCCCGCACATAGGCGGTTGTGCAATGCGGCCGAGAAGCCCCTTCGAGAGCTTGGCCACAGCGAGCTACATGCTCGCGCGAGTCTCGTCGATGATCTTGCGAACCTGCGCTGCGTTGGACGCGATTTCGCCAGCAGTTCCCTTCGCGAGGAGGCTCCCCATGCCATAGCATTCGGCGCCCGACCTCACCCAGTCGGCAAGGTTATCCAGGTTGATACCGCCAGAAATCATGAGGGGCATCCAGGGAGTCGGCGTCTTAAAGAGCCCGACGAGCTGTGGGCCACAGGTATTCGAGATGGGGAAGCACTTGACGAAAGACGCCCCGATCGAGAGGGCATGGTTCGCCTCAGTCATCGTTGTGCAGCCCGGTGCATAGGGAATCTGATAGAGATTGCAGATTGTCGCGACCTCGTCGCTCATCATGTTCGCGACGACAAACTGTGCCCCAGACATGACCGCCATGCGCGCGGTAGCCGCCTCCATGACGGTACCGGCGCCGACAATCATGTCATCGCCGAACCTCTCCTTGATTCCAGAGATAACCTCGAGGCGCGCAGAGTGCTCACGCGAGAGTACGGAACCGCCAAGCTGCTGAACCCCATGGGAAGACCGTCTGGGTCGCGCCAAATCCGAGCGATAACGGCAATCTCACGCCTCGCCGCAGGCTACGTGGAGGACGGCGACCTGATTCTCATCAACACCAGCGCCACAGCCATTGGGGTCCTCGACCACATCGAAGCCGAAGACGTCACATGCATGACGAACATGGGAAAGGCAGTCCTGCTTGATGGAATCCGTCCCAATGTGTCACTGCTGCTTACCGGCGGAGAAGTCCACCCGCCGCGCAGCCCCCTTACCGGAGCCGCCGCTATCAACAGCATTGCCAAGGTTACGGCAGCGAAGTGCTTCCTTGGCTGCACCGGCATCTCGGCAGAATACGGCCTCACGTCAGCAACCGCTCCGGAGCCCGCGGTCAACGCCATGATGCTCGAGCGCTCTAAATACCACGTCGTCCTTGCCGACTCCTCAAAAATCGGGGTCACCTCAAGCTTTCAGCTCGGATTAGCTGACGAGGTCGACCTTTTGATTACCGACACGGGCATCACGGACGATCAGGTGACCCGCCTTTCGGAAGCGGGCGTCAAAAAAATCCTACGCGTCGACCCCTCAATGCCCTCGGCATCTCTCCTAAACAACTAGACGTCCACGCAACGCCCCACGCTCGACGCGCCATAGGTCGATGAAAAAGCCGCCTGCCCACCAGCATGGGGAACAGGCGGCTTTGCGCCACTCTATGGTCGCAACATGCGCTTCTGGCTACTTGCGGTGAGCGCGGTAGTACGCGATGAGCGCCTTAGTAGACTCGTCCTGCAAAGCAAGGGCCTCGTCATCGTGAAGGGCGGGAGTAATCTGCTTGGCAAGCTGCTTGCCGAGCTCGACACCCCACTGGTCGTAGGAGTCAAGGCCCCAGACCGTGCCCTCAACGAAGGTGATGTGCTCGTAGAGCGCGATGAGCTCGCCCAGGGCGTGCGGGGTCAGAGCCTCGCCGAAGACGGACGTGGTCGGACGGTTGCCCGTGAACACGCGGGCGGGAACCATCCACTCCGCCGTGCCCTCAGCACGAACCTCGTCTGCCGTCTTGCCGAAGGCAAGGGCCTTGGTCTGAGCCAGGAAGTTACCCAGGAAGAGCTCGTGAACGTCCTGCTCGCCGTCCTTGGTGGGGTTGGGGGTGTTGGCGAACGCGATAAAGTCAGCGGGAATCATGCGGGTGCCCTGGTGAATCAGCTGGTAGAACGCATGCTGGCCGTTAGTGCCCGCCTCACCCCAGAAGATCTCGCCGGTCTCGCAGGTCACAGGCGTGCCGTCCCAGCGCGTGGACTTGCCGTTGGACTCCATGGTGAGCTGCTGCAGGTACGCCGGGAAGCGGTGCAGGTACTGGTCATACGGAAGGACCGCATGGCTCTCGGCCTTGTAGAAGTTCACATACCAGACGTTGAGCAGGCCCATCAGGGCAACGACGTTCTGCTCGAGCGGAGTCTCGCAGAAGTAGGTGTCCAGGTCGTGGAAGCCAGCGAGGAAGTCCTTAAAGACCTCGGGGCCAAAGGCGATAATGAGGGACAGGCCGACCGCGGCATCGACGGAGTAGCGGCCGCCAACCCAGCTCCAGAAGCCGAAGGCGTTCTGGGGGTCGATGCCGAACTGCTCGACGAGCTCGAGGTTGGTGGAGACGGCCACGAAGTGGCTCTTTATGGCCCTCTCGACGGATGCGTCGCCGCCGTCGATGGCGCCCTGGGACTTGAGGCCCTCAAGCAGCCAGGCCTTCGCCTCGCGCGCGTTGGTCATGGTCTCGAGCGTGGTGAAGGTCTTGGAGACGATGATCACCAGCGTGGTCTCGGGGTCGAGTCCCTTGACCTTCTCGGCCATGTCGTTGGGGTCGATGTTAGAGACGTAGCGGACGTTGATTCCGGCGTCAGCGTAGGGCTTGAGCGCCTCGTACACCATGACCGGACCGAGGTCGGAGCCACCAATGCCGATGGAGACGACGTTCTCGATCTTCTTGCCCGTGACGCCCTTCCACTCGCCGGAGCGAACCTTGTTGGCGAAGGCGTACATGCGGTCGAGCACCTCGTGCACGTCAGCGACGGCGTCCTGCCCGTCGACAATCAGGCTGCCGGCCTCGCTCGCCGGACGGCGAAGGGCGGTGTGCAGAACGGCGCGGTCCTCGGTAGTGTTGATGTGGACGCCCGAGAACATCGCGTCACGACGGCCCTCAAGGTCGACGGCCTTGCCCAGGGCGACGAGAAGCTTGATCGTCTCGTCGCTCACGAGGTTCTTCGAGAGGTCGAAGTGAAGGTCGGAGAGATCGTAGGAGAGCTTCTTCACGCGCTGCGGGTCGTTGGCAAACCACGACTTGAGGTTGGCGCCCGAAGACTGAATCTTCTCGAAGTGCTGCTGGAGGGCATGCCACTCGGAAGTCTGGGTAACATCGATAGGTGCAGGAACGTCTGCCATGCTAGCTCCTCTGCTTAAGCCGCCGCACCATGCGGCGGGCTCGATGATGTCGCGCGCCACGTGGACGCATAGCCATGCGTGTTTATTTTAGCGGCGCAGGAGCGCGGATACCGAGAACATCAAGCCGTTTGCCATTTTTTCTTGCCATCGGAAGCCAGGTGGACGCTGATTCGAAGTCGTTTGTCCAGCAGAATCAACCGAGCTAGTAAGGCGCGCCCAGAGGGGGCAGCCTCTTGAGACGCGACCACATGAGCTGCTTCTGCTCCTTGTCGGCCAGGGCAGCGGCAAAACCGCCCAGGTTCATCATGCGCATTCCCATGATGGTCGCTAGCTCGCCCGGAAGCATCATGGCCTGCTCAAAGCTCTCGAGGTCACTGAGCTCGTCCGAGAAGGCCTCGCGCAGGTCTGCCGTCGCCGCGTCGTCGCAGGCGATGACCGTGGCGGGATCGAGGGTCATTATGGCCTTGCGGAGAAGTGCCGGGTCAATCGGCTCGCCGTCATTTCCCGCTGCGGCGACGCAGACCCAGTCCTCAGGCGCATAGCCCAGCGCCACAAGCGAGGCGCGCAAGGCTTTGCCGTCCTCGCCCGAGAGCAGGGGCTGGCCGCCCTTCTCGTCTTCCGACAGGTCGCCCTTCAGAAACAGCACCGACGAGAACGCATTGCCAGAGCTCCTGAGCCCCTCAGCGGCCAGAGTGGCAAGCTCCGCCCTGGCCTTCTCGACGTACTCCTGCTTTCGTGCGGCGCTTTCTTGCATGAATGCCCTCCTTGGAGGTGGGGCGCGACCCCGCCAGTTGTGTTTCTCGCCAATTCTAACGCTGCAATCCCACACGCGTGGGTATAAGGGCAACAGTAAAGAGCGCGGAATCAGACTTCCGCACAAACCGTTAGGAGTTTATTCATGGCAGAGGCTATTTCCGCAGCGTCGTTCGACTCCGTCATCGCGAACAGCGACAGGGCCGTCGTCGTTGACTTCTGGGCTTCCTGGTGCGGTCCCTGCCGCGCGCTGGGCCCCGTTATTGAGGCCGTCGTCGGCGGCATGTCCGACCAGGCAGTCCTCTACAAGTGCAACGTAGACGACGAAGCCGAGCTGGCGCAGCGCTTCCAGATCGTCTCCATCCCGACCATCATGGTCTTCAAGGGTGGAGAGTGCGTCCGCACGCTTGTGGGCAACATGCCCCGCGCCGACCTGGAAGCAGAGATCAGGGCATGCCTCTAGTGCACAACCTGACCGCGCGCATACGCCAGGCCACGCAGGGATTCGCAAATCTCGTAAGCAACAACCCGCGCGCCATCGTCTTTTCGGTGGCGCTCGTTCTGTTTGTCTGGCTGATGGGCGAGGTCAACCAGGTCGGCATGTTCAGCTTTGACGTCTCGGCCTACAAGTTCTTCGTCCTGTTCCTGCGCCGCCCCTGGCTCACGCCGATCATGCAGTCAATCTCTGAGCTCGCACTGCCGGTAGTCCTGCTGGTGATGCTTCTGGCCGTCGAGGTCTTCGCACCGGGGCGCAAGCCGGGCATGTGCGCGACGGTCAACCTGGTTGGCATCACCCTCCTGAACCTCATCCTGAAGGAGGTCGTGCAGCGCCCTCGCCCGGATGGCTTCCGTCTGATCGCCGAGACCGGCTACAGCTTCCCCTCGGGCCACTCGATGGTGTCAATGGGCTTCTACGGGCTGCTCGCCTGGATGGTCTGGCACTACGAGAAGGACCGCTTCGTCAAGTGGCTCGGCGTCGCGGGGTTCGGAACCGTCGTCCTGTTGGTCGGTCTGAGCCGCGTGTACTTAGGCGTTCACTACGCCTCCGACGTCATCGCAGGCTTCTGCGTGTCGCTGGCCTGGCTGTGCGTCTACACGAAGCTGGTGGCACCCCTCTTCCTAGGCGAGCACGGCGAGAGCGCGCAAACCTAGCTGGGGGCGTTGCTGTCTCGTCCGCCCGAACCATGCCTCCCAAAACGACAATCGGCCCCTCGCGTTCGAAGGCGCGAGGGGCCGACTTTCTTGCATGTCTTGACAGCTCCCTAAAGACGGATGATCTCGGCACTCAGAATGGTGCCTTTCTCCACGATGATTCTCCCCATCGAGGGATACCCCGCACGGGGATAGGTCGGGCTGCCAGGATTCATGACCAGCGCCCCGGTACGCGGGTCCTTCTCGACAAAGGGACGATGGGTGTGCCCGCAGACGGCAACCTCGCAAGTCTCGAGGTCAAGCCGCTCGCGATAGTGGCAAATCTCCCAGCGAAGCCCCTCCGAGAAGAAACGCGTGATGTTGTGCATCACGAACGGACCGTAGTCGTAGCCCCAGTCGTTGTTGCCGTAGCACGCATGGACAGGGGCGATGGTCTCGAGGTGCAGAAGGTCGATGTCCGAGCAGATGTCTCCCGCGTGAACGATGACGTCCGCACCCTGGAGCGCCGACTCAAGCTCCTCCGAGATGTGCCCGTGCGTGTCGGAAACGATGTCGTAGCGCATGACGCTCGCTAGAGGCCGAGAGCGCGTTTGAGGGCGACGACGCGACGACGCGACACGGGAATCTTCTTGTCCTCGATGCCCTTGAGGCCGAGCTGGAGGATTCCGCTGGAGATGACCTCAACGTCCTCGACGTGCTCGAGGTTGACGATGTAGCCACGATGCACGCGGAAGAAGCCGTGGGGAACCAGCTTCTGCTCGAGCTTGGCGAGTGAGATGGTCGAGAGGTAACGATCGGAGTCGGTGTAGATGCAGGAGTAGTCGTCCTTGGCCTCGATGTAGCGAATCTGGTCGATGGGGACGAGGACCTTGCGGCCGCCCTTTTCGACCGGGATGCGCTCGACCGCACCATGATTGCCACCGGAGGGCTTGACGCGCGTCTCGACCTTGTCGAGGGCGTGGTTCAGACGGTCGGTCTCAACGGGCTTCATGAGGTAGTCGACGGCGTCGACGCTGAAGGCCTCGACCGCATACTCGCTGTACGCGGTGACGAAGACGACCGCAGGCGGGTTCTTGAGCTTGTGGAGCGCCTCGGCAAGCTGCATGCCAGAGGTCTTGGGCATCGAGATGTCCAGGAACAGCACATCGGTGCGGGCGTCGGTTCCCTCACGACTCCTGACCAGAGCCTCGACGGCCTCGCGGGCGTTGGAAGCCTCTTCGATGTTGCCAATGCGCCCGGTTTCCTCCAGGAGGAACCTAAGCTCAGAGCGGGCGGGGGCTTCGTCGTCGACAATGAGAGCATTAAGCACGTGAATCACCCAACTTTCCTTGCCCGCGGGCGCGGGCACACAACAACAACATCCTCAATCTTACCTTTAGCTGACAACTGCGTCTATTTGACAATGCGTCAAGCAATTGTATTAGTGCCCAGGGCCAAGACGCTACTCGTGCGCGGGAGCGGCCCCCTTTAGGCGCAGCGTGACGCTCGTCCCCTCGCCCACCTTGCTCATGATCTCGACTCCCGAGCCCTTACCGTAGAAGCGCTCGATGCGCTCGGCGACGTTGCGCAGGGCGATGCCCGTGCCCTTGGACTCGCTCGAGGAGTTCTGCGACGATCCCTCGAGAAGTCTCTCGGCAACGGACTCGTCCATGCCGTTTCCGTCGTCGACGACGGCAAGCATGACGTCGTCGCCGTCGCGGACCACTTGGATGTCAATACGGAGCGGCCCCTCGTCGCGCATGGCGTGGCGCACGGCGTTCTCGACAATGGGCTGCACAATGAAGCCCGGAACCATGACCTCGCCGCAGCCTTCCTCGACGGCCTCGGTCTCCACGATGCGGTCCTCGCCGAAGCGGGCTTTCTCGATGGTCAGGTAGCGACGCGTCTGCTCGAGCTCCTCGAACAGGGGAATGAGGCTCTTTGAGCTGCTTTCGAGCGTGCGTCGGTAGAAGGACGAGAACTCGCGCAGCACGTTGCGCGCCTTCGTGGGGTCGGTGCGGGTCAGCGCAGCGATGGTGTTGAGCGTGTTGAAGAGGAAATGCGGGTTGATCTGCGCCTGCAGGGCCTTGACCTCCGCGCGCGCCGTAAGCTCGGCCTGGCGGTCCAGCTCGTACGTAGAGAGCTGCGTGGAGAGGAGCTCGGCAAAGCCACGCGCGATGGTCAGCTGGGTCCTGTCTACCTCACGGGCGTGACGGTAGTAGAGCTTCAGCGTTCCCACGGTGCGGTCGGCAACGGTCAGTGGCGCGATGATGCCGATGGGATAGAGGTCGTCCCCCTGCGCATCGCCGTCAACCGGCCTTGCGGATGCCGCGAGCAGGTTGCGCTCGTCGCGGTCGAGCGAGCTGAAGGTCTGCATGCGCCCGCTGGAAATGACCTCGCGCGTCGGGGCGGTGTTGGGCACGCCGGCATGGGTGCCCAGCGTTTCGCCGCCCACGTAGGCCATCGTCTGGATCACGTCGGTCATCGCAATGGCCGCAGCCGAGGTCTCGGGGAGCAGCAGCTGGCATACCGCGACGCAGCCCTCGGGAGTGAGGCCGCCCGCCATGTGGGCAAGCGTGCCCGAAGCAACGCGCAGCGTGCGCTCGGTCGCCTGAGATCGCAAATCATCGGGAACCAACAGGTTGGTGCCGCCAAGAACGATGTCGATGGCCAAACCCGCGCCAGCAATCATCGCCGCAAAGAGGTTGCTGGCGATGAGGCCCCAGGAGAGCAGGGCGAGAAGAACGATGGTGACCAGGACGAGTCCAATGTGCATCAGCGAGCCGTAGTGCGCAGAAAGCCAACGATTCACGAGCGAGAACCCCCCTCGACGGGTTTTGGAGACGCCATGTTGAGCAGTCTCTTGGCAAGCAGTTTACTGTCCCAAAGATCCGACATGATGCGGGGCCAGTACGTTTGAAACGAGAAGTACTCAGTCGAGTGCTCCTTTGCCCACGCTCGAGCGCGGCGGTGACCCGACAACAGTATCTTAAGATATGCAAGCCGCTGGGGCCCCACAAGCGCCCGACGGAACGCCGTCCCACGGATACGGCGATGCACGTCAGGCGAAATCCAGCCCGAGGGATACGGCCTGAGCGACTCCGCGCGAATCTGCCTGATGCCAGGCGTAGCATTGGCCGCGGCAATCTTCTCGGTCTCGTAGCTCCACCGGTAGACCCCCTGCACGAAATGCTCGGCCGTCTGGGGGAGGTCCGGGGGGAGGTGGCGCACGCGCCAGGCGTTGTCAATCCAGACATCTATGCCGTTCATGCGGAGGTTGAAGAGGTAGTCAAGGTCTTCTCCCCTGCTGATGATGGGATCAAATGGAACCTTGGTATAGGCCTCCGCACTCACGACGAAACACCCGCCGCACAGGGAGTTGGCACGCGATATGCGCGTTCCCGTCAGGGCGCGGTGCATCCACTGGTTGAACTCTATACGCTTCGACCAAAGGCGCTCGGACCAGCGCGGACGGCCAACGTTTGCGTAGGGCGAGTTCTGCCAGTCAAGAAACAGGCCGCTCTTGCAGCGGATGGGGATGCCCTGCCGCGTGATCGAGCCGATTCCGTAGACCGCGTCAATAAGGAAGTTCTCGTCCAGAACGACCTCGTCATCGTTCAGGAAGACGACCACGTCATGGTTGAGCATGGCCGCAATCGCAAGACCCATATTGCGAATGGCGCCATAGCCGCGCAGGGAGACGTAGTCGGCGTCCATGCGCGGAACCACCTTCTCGACCGCCCCGCTCACGATGGAACCCTCGCGGCTGCCGATGACGATGGGGCTCAGCGAGAGGTGCTGCCGGCAGATCGCGTCGACGCGTGCGCGGGCAGACTCCTCGCACTCCGCGGGCGCAACGAGCAAGACGATAACCCTCAGCACGCCACGGACCGCCTCCAGGGACCTGAGACAGGTCTCGAGCTCGGGAACCGGCTTCGTGATGGGAGTGACGTGGTCGTAGACGCCAGCCTCTCCGATTTCGGTAGGCTGGTCGGTTTCGGCCCAATAGGAGGGGATGACGATGGCGGGATTCACCTGAGCGCACACCTCCCGACCGTCAGGGAGACGCCGACGGCAACCATGACCCCGCGCGCGGCGGGCATAAGCGCCCGACGCTGAATAAGTGCACCGGACTTAGTACCGCGTTTCACGTTGTTCCTCCAAGTGCGCAGGGGCCGTGCCAGCGACCGTTGGCCGTGTTGGGACCATTCTACCCCGTTCGCTCCGTTTATGGACTATTATGTGCAGGTCCGCGAGAACTGGTTGACTTGCCACCCCAGCCGAATCAGTCTTTCGAAGTGCCGTTCAAATATAACGAATGCAACGGTTGGAAATGAAAGGCGCGCCAGCGCTTGCGTGAGTAAGAAAGAATGTAATATGCAGCCAATACAAGAGCAATTGTCCGACAGCGAGATAGAGGAAGGCGGGAAGATATCGCGCAGGCGCGAGAAGCCCTCTCCCGCGCGTTTCTTCATCACCCTCAATGTGGGCCTCTTCATCACGGCATTGGGCATCGTCGCCTTCAAGTCGCCCAACCACTTCGCCATGGGCGGCACATCGGGCATGTCGATCATCCTCTCGACGCTCTTCCCCACCCTGCCGGTCAGCGCGTTCATGTGGGTCATCAACATCATCCTGGTCGTGCTCGGCCTAATCTTCCTGGACAGGAAGACCATCGGCTGGACCGTATACTCGTCGCTGGCACTCTCGGCGTTCACCTCGTTGCTCGAGATCGCCATTCACCTGAGCGGCCCCATGACGGACGACACCTTGCTCGAGCTCATCTTCGCCGTGCTGCTTCCGGCCGTGGGCAGCGGCATCATCTTCAACATCGGCGCGTCGACGGGTGGCACCGACATCCTGGCGATGATCCTGAAGAAGTACAGCTCGCTCGAAATCGGAAAGGCCCTCATGGTGGTCGACGCCGCCATCGTCGCCGGTGCCGCAACCCTGTATGGGCCACGCACCGGCCTCTACTGCGTGCTCGGCCTGTTTGGCAAGGCCTTCGTGGTCGATACCGTCATCGAGAGCGTCAACCAGCGCAAGGTCTGCACCGTCATCAGCCGAGACCCCGACACCGTGCTGACCTACCTGGTCAGGAACCTCCATCGCACCGCAACCATTCGAGAAGAGCGTGGCGGCTTCACCGGAAAGCGCGAGACGGTTCTGGTCTCCGTCCTTTCTCGCAGCGAAGCCAAGCAGCTGCGCGTCTTCCTGCGCGACAACGACCCAGACGCGTTCATCACCATCGTCAGCAGCTCGGAAATCATCGGCAGGGGCTTCCGCGGCGTCTAGCCCATCGCCCCTCGCCGGACGCAGGTAGGGCGACGACGCCGACCGAGCTCCAGTGACAGCACCAGTGACAGCACCATGCCACAGGCATGCACAATCGGCGCCCCACGTCTCAGGCACGCGCAACCGAACGTCCTTTTACAGTCATGGGGACGTCCCCGGCAAGCCGGGGACGTCCCCATGACGTTTCGCTTGGTGCCGTCCGCCTATCCGTACGCCCCAAGGAGGTGGGAGGACCTACTTGGCCTGAGCGGAAGGCTCCTGCTGGGTGATGCAGTGGATATTGCCGCCGCCGTAGACGACCTGCTCGGACTTGACACCCACAACCTTATAGACGCCCTCGCCCCAGGTCTCGTCATAGATCTTCTGGAGCGTGTCGACGGCAAGCTGGTCGTTCTCGTCGCCGTACTGCGGGGTGATGACGCCGTGGTTGGTGACGAGGTAATTCATGTAGGAGGCGATCAGGGGCTCGTCGGGAACGCGCGGCTCCGCGGCCTCGTCGACGTCGATGGAGTCGCAGGCCTCCTGCGTCATGTACAGCGGCTTCACGGGCATCGGGAGCTTGTAGACCTTGAGCTTCCGGCCCTGCGCGTCGGTCGCGTTGCTGAGGGTCTCGTATGCCTCGTGGCACTGGCGGTAGAACGGGTACTCGGGATCGTCGGTCCAGATGCAGGCCATGACGCCCGGCGCGATGAAGGTCGCGACGTCGTCGATGTGGCCGTTGGTCTCCTCGGGATCGATGCCCTCCTTGACCCAGATGACCTTCTCGACGCCCAGGTACTTCTTGAGTTCCTCGTTCATGTACTCGCGAAGCTCCTCGGACCAAGGCTCGAACTTGCGAACGCACTTGGGCCAGATGGTGTCCCCTCTCTCCTCATCGGCCACGAGGGCAGAGCAGGTGCGGCCGGGAGAGAGCAGACACTGGTCGGTCACGACAAGGGTGCCCTCGCCGTCGACGGTAATGGAGCCGCCCTCGAGGATGACGTAGTCGGGACGATAGGCCTTCACGCCAGCAATCTCGGCAATCTTCTGGGCGATCTCGTCGTCAGCGCGCCAGGGGAAGTAGAGGCCGTCCACCAGTCCGCCGTAGGCGTTGAAGTGCCAGTTGACCGCGCGCTTCTCGCCCGTGTCGTTCACGACGAAGGTCGCTCCGGTATCGCGGAACCAGGCGTCGTCGGTGGTCATCTCGATGACGCGGACGTTCTCGTCCTCCTCGAAGACGGCCTTGCAGTTGGCGTAGTCGCGCTCGTTGGCGCACATGGTAACCGGCGTGAACTCGGCGATGGCGCGAGCGATGTTTGCATACTGCTCCTGTGCAGGCTTGGCGCCGAACGACCAGGTGTCGGTGCGGGTGGGCCAGCCCATCCAGACGCGATCCTGCGGGTCGAACTCGGCGGGCATGCGGAAGCCGTCGGCCTTGGGGGTTGAGTCAGACTCAAATATGGTACGCATTGCATTTCCTCCTCTTGAGGCGGCCGCCGCCCATGCGGCGGCCGCGCTTCGAGAACAATACGAACAAGGTGGTTAGAGCGAGTCGGAACACGTTCCGACGCAAGCGGAGAAGACCTTCTCCTACTCGGCCGCGGCCTCCTCGGCCAGGCGCTTCTGGGCGAGCTCGGGCGTCAGACCCATGTACTCCTCGTCGCGATCCTTGGCGGAGACGATGCGCACGACCTCGCCGATGGCCAGAAGGACGATGAAGCCGATGAGCTTCGGAAGCTTTCCGTCAACCTCGGCGGCGCTGAGGGGGACGACCGTGGTGATGGTCACCGCGATGAGCTCGACCATGGGAACAACCATGGCGATCTTCAGCAGGGCACCCTTAAAGGGAAGCTTGTACACGCGCTCGCGATTCGGGTCGTTCTTGCGCAGGTTCATGAACGCCGGGAACATGGGTACGTAGGTCAGGAGCAGGAACACGACCGAGAGTCCGAAGAGCATCCAGAAGATGCCGTTTGAGATTGCCTCAATGGGGATGAGCTGGATGCAGAGGACCAGCGAGGCGACGACGCCGTTGATGATGGCGGCCTGGTCGGGCATGCCGGTCTTGGGGTTCATCTTGCCAAACGCCTTGGGCATGTTGCCCGTCTTAGCAGCGTATGCCGCCGCGGAGTTGACGCCGAAGGACCACGAGGCCATGTTTGCGAAGAGCGTGACGAGGAAGGCGACGCAGACGGCCTTGAACAGGATGGAGTCACCAACCATGGCCTGAACGGCGACGATCATGCCGTAGTCAGGGTCGATCTGATCGGAAGGAATTGCGGCACCGATACCAAAGCCGGCAAAGAGGTAGATGGCCGCGATTGCGACGCCGCCAAGGATGATGGCCTTGGGGATGTCCTTGTTGGGATCCTTCATGTCACCCGTCATGGTGCAGATGACCTCGAAGCCCATGAAGTTGAAGATGATGATCGAGATGTAGCTCAGAGCGTTGAGGTCGCCGGAAGGCAGGAAGGTCTGGAAGCTCATGTCGTTGGCGAAGCCGTTCTGGGAGGCGAACCAGATGCCCAGGCAGCCGACGAGCACCGCGACGATGACCTTGATGATTGCGCCACCGTTCAGGATGATCTCGGAGTCGGAGACCTTCGAGAACGACATGAAGGTGACGATCCAGGTAAAGGCCAGCTCGACAAGAAGACCAGTGACCGTGGTGAACTCGATGCCAAAGGCCATGTTGATGACCGCTGGAAACAGCGTGGACAGCGACGCGATCCAGAACGGGTAGTTGACCCAGTAGTAGTAGGACGCGCGGGCCGCCCACTTGTCGCCGAGTCCGTCTCGAATCCAGTCGATGATGCCGCCCTCGCTGTCGTACGTGGTGCCAAGCTCGGCAACCGCAAGGCCATAGGGAATCAGGAAGGTGAGGATCAGGAAGATCCACCAGAAGAACTGCTGATTACCAATGGCCGCCGCAGGAGCCGCAGCCTCGCACACGAAGACGACGCAGATGACCGTCGAAATGACGGTGAGGAACGAAAGGCCCTTCTTCTCACCCATTGCGCTTCTCCTCTTTCGTGACGATCGTCGCGGCGCCGACGCGCCGCGACACAATAGAATCCTCCCGCCCGACTCCGCGGGCGGGAGGGGCAGCTTGATACCGGGGCGTGCCCTACCCCGTAACGCAGGCGCAGGGAGCGCTTACTTCTGGAGCTCGGCGATCTTGTCCAGAGCAGCGTGGAGCTCAGCCTTGGCGGAGTACTCGAGGTCCTCGTCGTTGAGCGGGGTACGCTCGCCGAGGGCGGCGAGGAGAGCGCGGATGGAATGCTTGCGGTTCTCAGCCTCGACCCAGCAGAGGGAGCGCTCGGGGTTATCCATAACCTCGTCGGTAACCTCCTCGCCGCGGGTGGCGGGCAGGCAGTGCATGAACTTGGAGTTGGGGGAGGCGTAGTTCATCATGTCCATGGTGACCTGGTACTTGGGGTAGAAGACGTCCATGTAAGACTCGCCGCCCTCCTCGTCGTCGTACAGGCCGTACCAAACGTCGGTGTAGATGAAGTCAGCACCCTTGATGCACTCGATGTCGTCGGAAATCACGATGGAGCCGCCAGACTTCTTGCAGTTCTCCTCGCCAATGGCAAGCAAGTCGACCTTGTTCTCGACCTGAAGGCCGCCGTCAGTGATCTGGTGACCCTTGGGGCCGTATTGCACGAACTTCATGCCGATCTTCGAGCATATGAACATGAGAGAGACACAGACCTGGGTCGCGTCGCCGATGAAGGCGAGGGTACAGTCCTCAATCTTCTTGCCCTCGGGGAGGTTTTCGAGCATGGTCATGAGGTCACCCAGCTCTTGGGTGGGGTGGTTGTACTCAGACATGCCGTTGATCACGGGAACCGCAGACCCCTCGGCAAGGCCGACGACGTCCTTGTGACGGTTGACGCGAGCCATCATGATGTCGAGCAGGGAGCCCATGACGCGAGCGGTGTCGCCGAGGGACTCGTGGCCGCCGAGCTGGATGGTGCCGGGGCCATAGAACTGCGCGTGGCCGCCAAGGTCGGTCATTGCAGTCTCGAAAGACAGGCGGGTACGCGTGGACACCTGCTGGAAGATCATGCCGAGAGACTTGTTGCGCTTCAGGTGGGGATAGAAACCGTCGACCTTGATGGCCTTCTTCATTGCAAGACCGAGGTCCTCGAGGGCAAGGAGTTCCTCCTTGGTATAGGCATTGGTGTCGATGTAATCCTTGGGCATGGTCATGTCGTGCTTCCTTTCTTACGATTGCGCCGAAGTGACGCCCGTCGACTCGCTCCGCCCCCTTCTGGACCGGAGCCCCCATTCACACCGAGCGGCTCTCCGGCACGATTGGAGAGCGCTCGAAAATGCACGACCCCATATTCGGCTCGACCATTTTCGTCCGCCAGTTTATAGCGGATTCTTTGGGTGACAGGAGGCCTAACCCCTCCCTAAACCTTCGGTAAATCAGCTGGTAGAGAACGTAGGATCGAAACGGCCTCAAGCAGGAGAAGGACAAGGGCGGCCGGGCGGAGCAAGGTGGCGGACTGGCCTTCTCAATCGCCCGCAGCCCGATAGCTACCGTCCGCGACGCCTCGGCGATGCGGACTAGAGAGGTTTAGGACACAGCCCTCCCGTCGCTCACGCCTTCGCGGCACAAAAAAGGGCCCACGCTTTCGCGTGGGCCCGAAAGACGACCATGCCACGAAGGCACTAGGCCTCGGCGTACATCGCCTTGAGCTTAAGCAGGTGCTCGTAGCGCTCCATGGCGTTCTTCTCGTTCTGCTCGAAGAGCTGCTCCGCACGCTCGGGGAACTCGCGGGTCAGACGGCTATAGCGCGCCTCATTCTTGAGGAACTCCTGATAGCCGCCCTTCGGCTCCTTGGAGTCGAGGGAGAACTTCTTGCCGGGCTCAGCCGCGGGGTTGAAGCGGAAGAGGTTCCAGTAACCGCAGTCGACAGCCTTCTTCATCTCTTCCTGGCAGTGCATCATGCCGCCCTTGGCGATGGAGTGCATCTCGCAGGGGCTGTAGCCGATGATCAGTGACGGACCATCGTAAGCCTCGGCCTCGGCGATGGCCTTGAGGGTCTGCGCCTGGTTGGCGCCCATAGCGACCTGAGCGACGTAGACGTAGCCATAGCTCATCTCGATCTCGGCGAGAGACTTCTTCTTGGTCTCCTTGCCGGCAGCGGCAAACTGTGCGACCTGACCGATGTTGGACGCCTTGGAAGCCTGGCCACCGGTGTTTGAGTAGACCTCGGTGTCGAAGACGAAGACGTTGACGTTGCGGCCAGAGGCAAGCACGTGGTCAAGGCCACCGAAGCCGATGTCGTAGGCCCAGCCGTCGCCGCCGAAAATCCAGAAGGACTTCTTGGAGAGGTAGGACTTGTCGGCCAGGATTGCCCTGGCGGTATCGGAGCCGTTCTTCTCCAGAGCCTCGATGTAGGCATCGGAGACCGACCTGGAGAGGGCGCTGTCGTTCCTGGACTCAAGCCAGGCCTGGGCGGCCGCCTTGAACTCATCGGAGACGTCAGTGTCGAGAAGTGCCTCGGTCGCCGCGACCAGACGATCCTGCTCCGCCTCGTAGCCGACGTTGAAGCCAAGGCCGTGCTCCGCGTTGTCCTCGAACAGCGAGTTGTTCCACGCGGGGCCGTGGCCCTCGGCGTTGACGGTGTACGGCGCGGTCGCCGCGGGGTTGCCCCAAATGGAGGAGCAGCCGGTGGCATTGGAGATGAACATGCGGTCGCCGAAGAGCTGGGTCACCAGGCGTGCGTACGAGGTCTCGGCGCAGCCGGCGCAGGAGCCGGAGAACTCGAGCAGCGGCTTGTGGAACTGAGAGCCCTTGACGTTTTTGTCGTTAGCGAGCTCGGTCTTCTCGCTCACCTTCTTGACGGCGTAGTCCCAGACCTCTGCCTGCGCAGCCTCTTCCTCCTGCGGGACCATCGTGAGGGCACCACCCTCCTTGAGGTCGCTCTTGGGGCAGACGGCAAGACAGTTCCAGCAGCCCATGCAGTCAAGCGGCGAGACGGCGATTGCGAACTTGTAGCCGGTGTCCTTCGGAATCTTGAGGTCGGACATCTTCATGGCCTCGGGCGCGGCAGCAGCCTCGTCTGCGGTCATGGCAACCGGACGGATCGTGGCGTGCGGGCACACATAGGCGCACTGGTTGCACTGGATGCACTTCGTCTCGTCCCAGCGGGGAACCATAACGGCGGTTCCACGCTTCTCGTAGGCGGAGGCACCAAGCTCCCACTGGCCGTCAGGGTTGCACTTGAACGCGGAGACGGGCAGGGAGTCGCCGTCCATCTTGTTGATGGGGGTAAGGAGGTCCTTGACCTGCTTGACGATTGCCTCGCGGCCCTCGAGGGACAAGACCTCAGGCTTGTCCTCGGCAGTAGCCCAGTCGGCGGGAACCTCGAACTTGCGGAACGCGGTCGCGCCGGCATCGATCGCCTTGTGGTTTGCGGCGACGATGGCCTCGCCCTTCTTGGAGTAAGACTTGGTCGCCGCGTCCTTCATGTACTGGAGCGCGTCCTCCGCGGGAAGCACCTTGGCCAGCGCGAAGAAGGCGGACTGGAGAACCGTGTTGGTGCGCTTGCCCATGCCGACCTTGGCCGCAAGGTCAATTGCGTCGATCAGGTAGACGTTGATGTCGTTCTTCGCGATGTAGCGCTTGGCGTTCGCGGGCATATGCTTCGCAAACTCCTCGTCGCTCCACTGGCAGTTGACAAGGAAGGCGCCACCCGGCTTCACGTCGCGGACCATCTTAAAGCCCTTGATAATGTAACTGGGGTTGTGGCAGGCGACGAAATCGGCCTTAGTCACGTAGTAGGGCGAACGAATGGGAGAGTCACCAAAACGCAAGTGGGAAATCGTGACGCCACCAGTCTTCTTGGAGTCGTACTGGAAGTACGCCTGAACGTACTTGTCGGTGTGGTCGCCGATGATCTTGATAGAGTTCTTGTTGGCGCCGACGGTACCGTCGCCACCAAGGCCCCAGAACTTGCACTCGATGGTGCCAGGCGCGGACGTGTTGGGCGCGTCCTCGTCCATCGGCAGCGAGAGGTTCGTGACATCGTCGACGATGCCGACGGTGAACTCGCGCTTGGGCTCGTCCTTCTTGAGCTCCTCGTAGATCGCAAACGCAGCCGCGGGGGGCTCGTCCTTGGAACCGAGGCCATAGCGGCCGCCGACGGTCACAAGATCGGTCATGCCAGACTCATAGAGCGCGGAAACGACGTCCTGATAGAGGGGCTCGCCGATGGAACCCGGCTCCTTGGTGCGGTCGAGAACAGCGACCTTCTTAACGCTCTTGGGCAGGGCGGCAACGAAGTCCTTGACGGACCAGGGGCGGTAGAGGCGAACCTTGACCAGGCCGACCTTTTCGCCGTGGGCGTTGAGGTAATCGATGACCTCCTCGAGCGTGTCGCAGAAGGAGCCCATGCAGACGACAACGCGGTCCGCGTCCTCGGCACCATAGTAGTCAAACAGGTGATAGTCGGTGCCCAGCTTCTCGTTGATCTTGTCCATGTAACCCTGGACGACGGCGGGAAGCGCGTCGTAATAGGAGTTGCAGGCCTCACGGTGCTGGAAGAAGATGTCGCCGTTCTCGTGGGCGCCGCGCGCGTGCGGGTGCTCAGGGTTGAGGGCGTGATCGCGGAACTCCTGGACCGCATCCATATCGAGCATGTCGGCGAGGTCGTCGAAGTCCCAGGTTGCGACCTTCTGGATCTCGTGAGAAGTGCGGAAGCCGTCGAAGAAGTTCAGGAACGGAACCTTGCCTTCGATAGCGGCGAGGTGGGCGACGGGAGCGAGGTCCATAACCTCCTGGACATTGCCCTCGGCGAGCATGGCAAAGCCAGTCTGGCGACAGGCCATGACGTCCGAGTGGTCGCCGAAGATGTTCAGAGCGTGAGAGGCAACCGTACGCGCAGAGACGTGGAAGACGCCCGGGAGTCCCTCGCCAGCAATCTTGTACATGTTCGGAATCATGAGGAGTAGACCCTGTGACGCCGTATAGGTCGTCGTGAGGGCGCCCGCGCCGAGAGAGCCGTGAACCGTGCCGGACGCGCCAGCCTCAGACTCCATCTCGACCACGCGGACAGGGGTGCCGAAGACGTTCTTCAGCCCCTTTGCCGCCCACTGGTCGACGTGGTCGGCCATGGGGCTGGACGGGGTAATAGGATAAATACCCGCCACCTCGGTGAAGGCGTACGAGACCCAAGCAGCGGCCTCGTTGCCGTCCATCGACTTGAATTTCCTTGCCATATCCTCTCCTTACATATCTTCTCCAGGCGTCCTCGTTCACGCCTGGAACAAACGCAAACACTGCGATGCAAAGCGGACGCACATAGGTGAATTATCGCGCAAATGCGATGCGACAGAGTGAGAAAATCCAAGGTTAAACTACCTATTCGGTGCTTGGTAGTAGGTCACTTTTTGGTTATTTCGACCGTTCAAGTAGCCGTCTATAACCACTCGCAAATTTCTCGCCCATTTCTCCCGAGAGTTCGTCCGGAAGGACGATGCCGTGCTCGTCCGAAACGAAGAACACCTCGCTCGGAATCACTTGTCGCGAGCGCACCAAATTGAGGAGCCCCGGCCTCCTCTCAACGCGGATGCCAAGCGTCTTGGCGAGGTCCTCGACAAGCGTCGCGGCGCCCGAGGGGCTCTCCTGCTCGTCAAGGCCCCAGCAGAGGACGCCCTCCACGACGGCCCAGATGGTCTCGGGAGGAACGCCAGTCTTCTCGCCCTCACGGTACGAGAGGTCAATCCTTCCCAGAAGCGAGGCAAACCTCAGGTCCTCAAGAGGCTCGTAGGGGCCGACGGACATGGCCGCCCTACCCTCCTCGTCGATGACCACCATGAGGGTTCCTTCAGGATGGCGAGAAGCGCCCTCCTTCAGCGTCCATTCGATGTGTTGCTTCGCCCACGCTATCAGGTCGCAGGACACGGGCTTCCCGGAAGGCCCCACGCGCTTGCCCAGCGCGCGAAGGTGCCGGTTCTCCATGGGAAGCGATGCGCCCGACAGCCTCCATCGGCACACGATCGAGGGGGTTCCCAGGGTAAAGTCGGGGTCAAAGCTGTTGTGCTCGTCTGTCACTCGCGTCTCCTGTCCTCGATGCCTCGCTGCAGCAGAGGCCCTCAGCAACATATATTTGTTGCAGTAATTACCCAATTCCCCGAGCGGCCGTGCCCTCAATCTCAAACCGCGACATCTTGCCGATCGGGGCGTCTTCTTGTTTCACGGTATACTTCTGGATTGGCCGGCCGACTCAATCCGGTTCAGGATAAGCCGACATTAGGGGTGATTGGGCAGCCTTATGAGCATGTTCTTCTTCATCTACACCATTGCCATCCTGTGCGTTTGTCTTAGCACCGCATCGATTTCGCTCTCGGCCTTCGTCGTCTCCCACCGCATAAAGTACCTGCCCCAGACGACGTTCTTCATCGCCTACTTCATCGAACTAGCGAGCATCTTCGCGGGAGAGTGGGCTGTACAGAACATCGGCAAGATCAACTACGACAACTACTACGCGATTGACAATCCCGCGTTCAGAATCATCATCGGCGCGATCGTGCTCGTCTGCTTCTGGCTCATCGTCTTTGACATAATCGACGAGAAGAGCCCCTGGGCGGTCGCCGTCCCCGCCACGGTGCTGGTCATATCTCAGGCCCTTATTCTCATCCTCATGCCCTACGGCCCCCTTCGCCAGTGGCTCTTCTACGGCATGAGACAAGTCTCTCTCATTGGCTGCCTAGTCTACGGCCTCGTAAAGTGCAAGTGCTCTGAGGACGATGTGTTCCACAAGAGGATGCTCAAGCGGAAGCGTCAGATCCTTCTTCTCATTGTCCTTATCGTGCTCATCGTCGTGGAGGACACCGTCGTCATCCTGGTGGCTCCGATTCCCTCGGGAGACAACGATTTCGCGGGCGTTTTCCTCTCGAGCCGAAGCGTCTCGGAGAACCTCATGATGTGCTGCATTGCGGCCACCGTCATTCACCAGACGGTTAAGGACCTGGCACTGCGCTTCAACGAGCCTCCCGAGATCGTCAATGACGCGGAGCGCGACTCGAACCTGCTCAACCACATCGAGAACCGCCTGCCGAGGTACGCAGCGGAGCATTCCCTCTCAAAAAGGGAGCGGGAGATTCTTGCGTTCGCAATGGAGGGCAAAACCAATCGCGAAATTGCCACGGAGCTCTTCCTGGCCGAGGGTACCGTCAAGACGCACCTGCACAACATTATGAAGAAGTGCGAGACGCCAAACCGCGAGGAGCTCCGCAAGGACTTCTGGGCAAGCTAGCTCAGGCAAGAAGAGCCTTGCCCTCTTGCAGGAATCGCAACGAAAAAGGAGGTCGCAACCTGAGTTGCGACCTCCTTCGGCATTTCGGTTGCCCGCGCGATTAGGCGTGGATGCGGGTGCCGGAAAGGCCAGCCATGGCCTCTGCCGCCTTGTCGAGGGAGCCGATGATGCAGACGCGGCCCGGACGAGACTCGGCGAACTTGATGCCAGCCTTGACCTTGGGCTCCATGGAGCCCTTGCCGAACTGGCCGGCCTCGACGTACTCGCGGGCCTGCTCGACGGTAATGTCCTCGAGGTCCTGCTGATCGGGCTTGCCGAAGTTGATGGCAACATGGTCGACAGCGGTAAGGAGGACGAGCATGTCAGCAGAGCAGTCCTCAGCAAGGAGCTCGCCGCCCATGTCCTTGTCGATGACAGCGGCAACACCCTTGTAGGTGCCCTTGTCGGAGTAGTCGCGGACGACGGGGATTCCGCCGCCGCCACAGGCGATGACGATGAACTCGTTGTCGAGGAGGTTCAGGATGCTCTCGTACTCGACGATCTTCTTGGGCTGCGGGGAAGCGACGACGCGACGGTAGCCACGGCCGGAGTCCTCGACGATGTTCCAGTCAGGGTGCTTGACGAGCTCGGCATCGGCCTCCTCTTTGGTCATGAAGGCGCCGATGGGCTTGGTGGGGTTCTTGAACGCGTCGTCATCGGGGTCAACCTCGATCTGAGTCACAACGGAAGCAACGTGCCAACGCTTGTACTCCTTGTGCATTGCCGCACCAATTGCCTGCTGCAGGTGGTAGCCAATGTAGCCCTGAGACATGGCACCGCACTCGGGAAGATCCATCGCGGGGATCTTCTCGGGGTTGTCCTTGTGGGCAGACGCGAAAGCGTTCTGGATCATGCCGACCTGCGGGCCATTGCCGTGGGTGATGATGATCTCGTTGCCCTGCTCGATAACCTTAAGCAAGGTGGGGGCAGCAGCACGAACCTTCTCGATCTGCTCCTCGGGGGTGTTGCCGAGTGCATTGCCGCCGAGGGCGATGACAACGCGGTTAGGCTTGCCGAATGCCTTGGACATGTTTCTCTCCTTCGCAAGAGTTCGAAAATATGAAGGCGGCCTAAGCCGCCTCTCCTATCGGGCCTAAAACTATACCGCTCATTTGAAGATAATGTTGGCATAATTGCCGATTCTATAAACGGTAGTTTTTTCGTTTTCAAAGGTAGATAGATAGTTCTTACACATTGTCTTGCATGGCATTTTATGTTTATCCAATATATTGTATTCAGTTGTACATATCATATTTTTTAGACGCCGACGCCCCGCAAGAACTCCCCTGCAGCTTTTTTGACTCAACCTTGCTAAACCGCGCGTGTCACGCGCTAGGATTACTTGCATGAACAAGTCGACTTCACAGATCGTCGGGCGCTTTGCTCCCTCCCCTTCGGGCAGGATGCACCTGGGCAACGCCTTCTCGGCGCTTATTGCGTGGTCTTCGGCCAGGTCCCAAGGCGGCCGCATGGTCATGCGCATCGAAGACCTAGATCCGCGCACCCAGGATCCCCAGAAGGCCCGCCTGGTTCTGGACGACCTTCGGTGGCTTGGCCTCGACTGGGACGAGGGGCCCTACTACCAGAGCGAACGCCAGAATTACTACCTGGACGCCATCGCGCGACTCGACGACAAGGGACTAACATACCCCTGCTTCTGCACGCGTTCGGAACTGCACGCAGCATCAGCCCCACACGCCTCCGACGGAACCTATATCTACCAAGGAACCTGCCGGCACCTCAATGCCCAAGAGATTGCCGAGAAGAGCCTCCAGCGCCCTCCCGCAAAGCGACTCGTGGTGCCAGAGAGATCGGACCCCAACGGAACCTTCGACTACGACGACCTTGGCTACGGCCATCAGCATGAAATCCTGGCGGACGACTGCGGCGACTTCCTGATTCGCCGCAGCGACGGAGTCATCGCCTACCAGCTCGCCGTAGTAGTGGATGACAGCCTTATGGGGGTTAACGAGGTGGTACGCGGGCACGACCTGCTCGCATCATCGGCGCGGCAGTCATACATAGCAAGGCTCCTCGGCTTCGAGCCCCCTCGCTACGGGCACGTCCCCCTGCTGGTTGCGCCAGACGGCAGGCGTCTCTCGAAGCGCGACGGGGACCTAGACCTGGGTGCCCTGAGGGCCCGCGGGATACGTCCCGAGCAGGTGATAGGCTCCCTCGCCCACGCCATCGACCTTGCGGAAGCCGGAGAAGAGCTGACAGCGACGCAGTTCGTAGAGCGCTTCTCGTGGGAGGCAATCAGGATGCACGTCGCTGACGTTGCGGTTGATGATTCTTTTATTTTGGGAAGATAGTGTTGTGACTTCCGCCAAATGTAGGGTATGATGCGTAAGCATCACATTTTGGAGAGCTGACCGAGAGGCCGAAGGTGCTCGCCTGCTAAGCGAGTATAGGACCAAATCCTATCTGGGGTTCGAATCCCCAGCTCTCCGCCAGAGAAGCCTGCCCGCCCCGCCTGACAAGGCGGGGCGGGTTTTTCTTGGCCTCCTTCGACCCCCCCGTAGGACGCGCCATCATTGTTCCCACAAGTCGATCGCTGAGTTTTTTGCCGCATTTCACCAGCTCATTGCGAAGAATAGTGTGATGCATTCAAATAATTGTTTTTGTCGCTTGACGCACCCGAATAAGAGTGTCATTTTAGTTACTGCGCAAGCGGCGTTACCTCAGCTGGATAGAGGGTCTGACTACGAATCAGAACGTCACAGGTTCGAATCCTGTACGCCGCACCAGCGAACGTTCAGAGCCCCGAAAGGGGCTCTTTTTTTGTCGCTCTTCCAGTCAATGTGAAGTATGGGCGAACGGACAAACTGATTTGAACTTTTGCTTGACGCACCCGAATAAGAGTGTCATTTTAGTTACTGCGCAAGCGGCGTTACCTCAGCTGGATAGAGGGTCTGACTACGAATCAGAACGTCACAGGTTCGAATCCTGTACGCCGCACCAGCGAACGTTCAGAGCCCCGAAAGGGGCTCTTTTCATATCCACGCTCACCGGCCCGAAGGTGCGACGTGGCCGTCACCCCCGAGCGGGGCGAAAGACAACGTCCTCTCCGGTCTTAGAGCGATACTCAAACGCCACTCCGTTGGCATCAAGCCAATCTTCCAGGTCCAAGAGGACTCGACCCGTTCCGCCAAAGAACGCCTGCAGCGCCTGCGCCGCAGCCCCAACGTTCGCAAGCCGCGCGACCTCCTCTTCCTGCTTCCGCGCAAGGCGGAGCGAGTGGTCATGCCGATAGTCACCAAAGATCGCTTTCGTCAGCTCGCCTTCCGTGCACTCGCGAACCACCAGCGAGTCACGCTCCCTCCCCATTACTATCTTGCGCTGCTCACCGCCTTCGCAGGAGCTCCTGAGCACCTTGCACGCTGTCATATTGTTCTTCTCATCCATTGCTGCTCCCCTCCCCGACGTCTACCTCTTTTGTACCCGCCATGCACAAGAAATAGAACATGTGTTCTGTATATCGGTAAGAAAAATGCCCACCCGCTTGAAGAGGAGGGTGGGCATCGGTGCTCTAGTGAGGGCCTAGGCCTATGCCTCGGGCTTGATGACCTCAAGGCCGCGCATGTACGGACGAAGCACCTCGGGGACGGTGATGGAGCCATCGGCGTTCTGGTAGTTCTCGATGATGGCTGCCATGGTACGGCCCACGGCGAGACCAGAGCCGTTTAGTGTGTGCACGTAGCGCGATCCCTTGAACTCGGAGGGATCCTTGTACTTGATGTTCGCGCGGCGAGCCTGGAAGTCCCAGCAGTTCGAGCAGGAGGAGATCTCCTTGTAGGCGTTGTAGCTCGGGAGCCAGACCTCGATGTCGTAGCACTTGGTAGCCGAGAATCCGATGTCGCCGGTACAGAGGGTAACGACGTGGTACGGAAGACCGAGGAGCTGGAGGCAGCGCTCGGCTTCGGCGACCATCGACTCGAGCTGGTTCATCGAGTCCTCGGGCTTGGCGAACTTTACCATCTCGACCTTGTCGAACTCATGAACGCGAATGATGCCACGCGTGTCGCGGCCGGCGGAGCCAGCCTCCTCGCGGAAGCACGGCGTGAAGGCGGTGTAGAGCAGGGGCAGCTGCGACGCGTCCAGGGTCTCATCACGGTGGATGTTGGTCAGCATGACCTCGGCGGTCGGGATCAGATACATCCCACCAGAGACGTGGAAGAGGTCCTCGTCGAACTTCGGCAGCTGCCCGGTGCCGAACAGCGAGTCATAGTTGGTGATGACGGGCGGCCACCATTCCTTGAAGCCGACCTTGACGTGCTGGTCGATGAAGAAGTTGATGAGGGCGCGCTCCATCAGGGCGCCGTTGCCACCCAGGAGGTAGAAGCGCGTGCCCGCAAGCTTGACGCCGCGGTCGAAGTCGATCATGCCGGTCGACGGGCCAAGGTCCCAGTGGGCCTTGGGCTCGAAGTCGAACTTCGTGGGCTCGCCCCAGGCGCGAACCTCGGGGTTGTCGGAATCATCCTTGCCATAGGGAACGGACTCGTGGGGGATGTTCGGAATTGCCGCGACGAGGTCGAAAAGCTCCTTCTCGACCGCACCGCGCTTCTCGTCCAGCTCCGAGATGCGACCCTTGTTGGCGCTGACCTGAGCCTTTGCAGCCTCGGCCTCGTCCTTCTTGCCCTCTCGCATGAGGACGCCAATCTGCTTGGAGATGGCGTTGCGGTCCGCCTGCAGCTTCTCTACCTCGGCGATGACGGATCGACGCTCCTCGTCGAGCTCGAAAAACCTCTCGCGGTCCCAGTGAGCGTTCTGACGCGACTCGCACGACTTGTCGACGACGTCGGGATTCTCGCGTACGAACTTGATGTCGAGCATCTTGCTACCCCTCTTGTATCGAAAAAACGCGGCCTCTGGCTTCGGCCGCACAATGTCATCAAGTATATACTTGTGCAGGTGAATCGCTCGCCTCAAACAGAAAGGGCATCTCATGGATGCAGTTAGTCAGTTTTTCGGATGGCTCTTCGGCACCAGGCCTGGCGTCATCGCTCTCGTTGCGGGCGGAATCGTCCTGTTTCTGATCATCTCCGTCTGCCTCGAGGTGAAGACGAGGAAGCGCTTCAAGAACCACGAAAAGAAGGAAGGCGACTGGGACCTCTTCGACAGCGACGACGAGAGCGGTTGGTCGGAGTTCGAGGAGGACAACAAGTAGAGAGGGCCCTGCTCCTCTCACCCAAAGCCGCACAACGTGCCGCGGAACCTTGGTCCGCGGCTTTTTCTTTACGTGGCGAGGGCGCCCAAGCTATGCCCCTCGTTCTCCTGCGCAACAAAATGGCCCAAGCAACAAAAAAGAGCTCCTGACTCACGACAGGAGCTCCTTGCATTAGATGGTGCGGGCGAAAGGACTTGAACCTTCATGAGATTGCTCTCATACGGACCTGAACCGTACGCGTCTGCCAATTCCGCCACGCCCGCGTGAGACAGGATTCTACTACTACTTTGCCAAAAAGTGCAATGCACAATTTTTCTCGTCCAGAAAAAAGTGGGCAATTTGAGCTGCAGATTCATTCAGAACGTGACCTACCAGCGCAAACGCGCTAGAATGATGCCATGCGCCATACATTTGGCGCCGGCTCAGCACAATGCAGCTTAATCAGACACACCAGAGGACGAGCCGTGGACAACTACCCTCAGTCACAATTGCGACCAGGACGCTCATATCCCGCCGGTGGGGCGACGGACGTCACGCCGTCCCACCTCTCTCCCAGGCCGAATTACGCCCTTCTGCTCAATCGGTACCGCATCATGGGGTCGAACGAGTCGGGAGGCTTCGGCACGGTCCTCACCTGTTGGGACACACGCCTCCAACGGCGCGTCGCAATCAAGCGTATGCCCTTGGTGGCGCAAGCCGGCTACGCTCGGGAGACCTCGACAATCGAAGAGGCCCTGGCCGAAGCGCGCACGTCCAGCATGCTTGCCCATCCCAACATCGTCACGGTCTTCGACTTCGAGATCGACCCGGCCTACGCCTACCTCGTGATGGAGTACGTCGACGGGCTTACGCTCGCCGAGCTCCTCTCGCGCGTCGAGGGCGGCACTCTCACGGGAGACGAATGCGCGTACCTGGTCGAATCGGTCGCCAAAGCGCTGCAGTTCGCACACGACAACGGCGTACTCCACCTGGACATCAAACCGTCCAACATAATGATCGATCACAGCGGGGTCGTTAAGCTCTGCGATTTCGGCATGGCCACCCTGGCCTCCGCGGCCGGCTACGGCGGCGCGCGCGGCGGCACCGTGGGCTACATGCCTCCCGAGCAGATTGACGGCGACCTGGTCGACGAGCGCTGCGACGTGTTCTCGCTCGCCGTGGTCGTCTGGCAGTCGCTCACGGGAAGCAACCCCTTCGCCTCGAACTCTGCCGAGGAGTCCCGCAGGAAGATCGACCGGGGACCAAAGCCGGCCCTCTCGAAGACGAACCCGGAGTACGAGGGCATGGCCGAGGAGGCCCTCATGCAGGCCCTCGACCCAAACCCAAGCTCTCGCATCCCCTCCATCGAGGCGTTCTCGAGCGAGGTTTCGTTCGGTCTGGGCGACAGCGCTCAGGGCGCGGACTCAATTCGCCTGCTGATGGGGCAGGACGAGGCCAGCCAGGCGTCGGAGGGAGACTGGAACCCCTCCGACCTCCCCCTCAGCTATCGCTATCCCTGGCTCGGGGGCCTCTTCGAGCGTGGTGGCGCGGCGCTGGCGACGGCGGTATTGTCGGTCCCCCTGGCACCACACATTCTTTCGGGTGCGGGAGGCACGTGGACGGGCGACGGCGCGGTCAGCTGCGCGATCCTGTGCGCCATCGCGACGGCCGTCGCCGCACTGTGGCAGCCCGCAGGGGCGGCGCTCGTCGCCGTGGGACTCGCCCTCGCCATCGGACTTGGCGGAGAGGGTGGTGCCGCATCAGTCATGCTGCCCGCCGCCATCGTGGCGCTGTTCCTGTGCTGGTGGATCAAGTTCGGGACGCGCGAGAAGCTCTCGACCCCCGCCGTCCTCCTGTCAGCCGCCCTCTCGACTCCCTGTGGCGGCATCGCGCCCAGCGCATACGCGTTCGCACCCCTCGGGGCCGCCGCGACCGCGATGGGTGGGTGGTTTTTCGCAACTATATATGTTTCTGCGCGCTCGGCAGGCTTTTCTGCGCCGGCAACGGCGACGGCACTTCTGTCGCTGGCTGGCTCCGCAGAGACGTGGGCAGCACTTCTTGGATGCACGTTTTCCGCAGCAATCGGCTCAGCTATCACGCGTTTTCGCCCTACAACAGGCATGGGAGTATTTGGGCAGATTTCAGCAACCTTGATTTTTTTATTTTCTCAGGCCGTCGTGCATCGAGTGAAAAATGGCGGTATATGGGAAGCTCCTAGCTGGGACTCGGTGGGCGTTGCGGTAGTCTTATGTGTGCTTCTGTGCATTACGACCGCCATTCGGGGTCCGCAACCAGCAGAAGAGGAAGTTGAGGACATACATGAACTTGCTTAAGACCTTCGAAAGCCGTGTGAGCGACGCCTTCGGCGCGGCGCCGCAGGGGTACGCCGCGCCCATCTCGTTCAAGAAGCTCGCGAAGCGCGCGGCGCGCGAGATGGAGGCTGAGACATATGAGATCGACGGCGTCGACACCGCGCCGGCCCTGATCACCATCCTCGTGGCCTCGGCCGACGACGCCACGATGCGCCCCCTCTATGGCCAGCTCACGAGTGAGGTCGTCTCCTTCGTTGAGGCGAAGGCGCAGGAGAAGCGCTATGTGTTCGTTGGGAAGCCGCTTGCTCGCTTCATGGTCGACCCGTCTCTCAAGAGCGGCAAGTTCGCCGTGTTCGCCGAGAACGTCGACGCGCGCACGCTCGAGCGTCTTCGCGTAGAGGAGAACGCCTTCCTCTCCGGCTCCGCGGGAGTAGGCGGCGCGGCAGCCGGCGTTGGCCAGACGCGCAGGCCCAGGCAGCAGGGCGAGCCGGTCATGCAGCCGCTCCCCCAGCAGGAGCCCCAGGCGGCCCCCGCACCCGCACGCCACTCCGCAGAGCACCAGGCCGCAGCCCCCGCCGCGAACCAGCCGCAGGCCAGTGCCGCCGCAGGCGCGACCGTCGAAGGCGAGTTCGCGCCCCTCGTCGAGCCCGTCGAGCTCGACGCATCCGCCGGCCTTGGCGTGATTCCGACGAGCGTCGTGGACGACGTCCTCTCGCAGGACGAGGCTGACTTTGGCGCATACCCCCAGCCCGCGCCGCGTTACCAGGCGCCGACGGGCTACGAGGACTCCATAATGATGGCACCGACCCCCGAGCCCACTCCTGCGCCCGTCTCGACGCACGGCGCAGGCCAGCGCGAGGTCCCCGTCACCCAGCGCAGGAACGTCCCCCTGGTCAACCCCCAGCGCAGCGCCACGGCGCCTGCCGAGGCAGACGCGCCGACTTGCCTGCTCATCGACCACCAGACCGGCCGCACCTATACGGGCGTCGCCCCCACCACCATCATCGGCCGCGAGCGCACGCCCCACGGCATTGTCCTTCGTGACCCCAACGTCAGCCGTCACCACGCAGAGCTCGCCTTCGACGGCCGCAACTGGAGCATCACGGACCTCAACTCGACCAATGGAACCATGGTGAACGACCGCGACGTCGACAGCTACATGCTGCGCAACGGTGATCTCATCACCGTTGGCCTGATGAACCTCGAGTTCAGGGAGAACTAGCATGATCGATCTCGTCCTCTTTGCAGGTCGCATCGCGTTTGTCGTGCTCCTGTACGCCTTCCTGTTTGCCGTCATGCGCACCGGCGTCGGCCTAGTGCGCGGGCAGCGTCGAGACGCAGCCATCTGGTCAGTCGACGTGGAGAAGGGAACCAAGGAGCTCCGCGGCCTGCACGTGGACATTCTGGGCCCCGTCGTCATTGGCAGGGCACCCTCTTCCGACATCGTCATCGACGAGCCGTTCGTGTCTGCGGCTCACGCGCGCTTCACCCTGCAGGGCCCCGCACTGGTCCTGGAGGACCTCAACTCGACCAACGGCACGCTGGTCAACGGCCATGGCATCGGCCAGCCCGTCACGCTGCGCGATGGCGACGAAGTGCAAATTGGTGACGCAGTGATGCGAGTGAGTCGTCGATGAGATCATTTCCGCTCCATAGGCACGCAAGCTCCAAGACCGAGCCCGTCAACAGCCCGGGCCATGACACCGTCCAGGTGGAGACGCGCGAGGGCACTGACTCGAAGAGCGGCGCGAACGCGACGCTCGCATGGGGAGCACGCACCGACATAGGCCTCGTCAGGTCCCACAACGAGGACTCCTTCCTCGTGCAGCCGCCGGTGTTCGCCGTGTGCGACGGAATGGGTGGCCATGCCGCCGGCGAGGTGGCTAGCTCCATCGCAGTATCGACCATCGGCAGCCACGCTCCGCTCCACGCGGACGACGTTCTGTTGGGCGCCGCCGTCGAGGCGGCCAACGCCGAGGTTATCGATGGCGCCAAGACCGGCAAGGGCAAACCGGGCATGGGCTGCACCGCCTCCTGCGTCCTTATCGAGAACAACCGCATGGCCATCGCGCACGTCGGCGACTCGCGCATCTACCTTCTTCACGAGGGTATGCTGGTTCGTCTGACGCGAGACCACTCGTACGTAGAGGAGCTTGTCGACGCCGGCGAGATCACCGCGGACGAGGCGCGCGTGCATCCGTCGCGCTCCATCATCACGCGTGCGCTCGGCTCCGACCCCGACATGTACGCAGATCACTTCACCCTGGACGTCTCGTCGGGAGACCGTATCATCATCTGCTCGGACGGACTTTCCTCCATGGTCGAGGACTCCGAGATCGAGGCGACCGCGGTAAGCTCGGCGACCCCACAAGCCGCAGCGGACAACCTCGTGGCAGCCGCGCTTGAGGGCGGCGGTCACGACAACGTGAGCGTCGTAATCGTCGACGTGCTGGACGACGGCATCCTGGAGGCACACCGCAAGCTGCGCAGGCGCAGGATCTTCTCGGCGTTCGTGCTCCTTCTTGTCCTTGGGGCCATCATCACGGTCCTCATGGCGCTCTACGTCAACAGCTCCTGGTACTTGGGAGACAACAATGGGACCGTTGGTATCTACCAGGGCATAAATGACAATTTCCTGGGCATCGAGCTCTCGCATCTCGAGGAGACCACCTCGGTCTCGACCTCGGACCTTCCCGCGGCGACGCAGGAAAGCCTGAAACACGGCCTCCCCGCCTCCAGCGAGGCGGAGGCGCGCGCCACGGTCGAGAGCTACCGCGACCAGATCGATGCCGACAAGACCGCCGCGGCCGTAGCGGCGGACCGTTCGACCACGGGCACGGACGCACCCGCCACAGTGCCCGCAACACCAAGCGAAGGCGCAGGTGAGTAACATGATGGCCAGGCGCCAGGGAAACACCCGCAGGAACACCGAGCTCGCGCTGCTGATGACTGCAGCCGTGCCGGTGGTTCTGCTGTATGCGATGTACGTCATAAACATGTCGGTCACGATCAGCTTCAGCTCGCTCGCGGTCCCCATAGGCCTGCTCGCGGCATTTGTCGCGGCGCACATTTCGACGCGCAAGTTCGCCCCCGGCGCAGACCCGGCAATCCTCCCCGTGGTGTTCGTGCTTTCGGGCATCGGCATAGCCTTCGTGACGAGGCTCGCCCCCGACCTTGCCGTGAGCCAGGTCGCATGGCTCTTCATTTCGGTTGCCGCGATGATCGCAGTGCTGGTCTTCGTACCCTCCATCGAGAAGCTTGCAGAGTACAAGTTCACCATGGGCATAGCCGGCGTCATCCTTCTGCTCCTGCCAATGCTCATCGGCACCGAGCGCGGTGGCTCCAAGCTGTGGCTGGTGTTCGGACCCTTCTCGTTCCAGCCGGGCGAGATTGCAAAGATCCTGATCGTCTTGTTCCTGGCGGCCTACCTCGCCGAGAACCGTGAGCTGCTCTCGGCCTCCACGCGCAAGTTCGGTCCGCTGGCCCTTCCGAAGCCGCGCATGCTCGCGCCCCTTCTGGTCATGTGGGGAATCTCGCTCCTGCTGGTCGTCTTCGAGCGCGATCTGGGCAGCGCCCTTCTGTTCTTCACGTTCTTCGTAGTCATGATCTACGTCTGCACCGGTCGCGTGAGCTACGTGATCGCCTCCATCGTGCTTCTGGCCATTGGCGGCGTGGTCTGCTACTCGCTCTTCTCGCACGTGCAGGTTCGAATCCAGATTTGGCTCGATCCGTTCTCGGATCCTTCCAACAAGGGCCTGCAGATCGTCCAGTCGCTCTACTCGCTTGCCGACGGCGGCCTCGTGGGCACCGGCATCGGCAAGGGCCTCCCCACCCTCATCCCCGTCGTCGAGTCCGACTTCATCTTCTCTGCCATCGGAGAAGAGATGGGCCTCCTGGGCGGCTCCGCGGTCCTCATCTGCTACATGCTCCTCGCGATCCGCGGATTCGTCACGGCCGCGCGGGCAAAGTCTGACATCGCCGCGTTTACCGCGGTCGGTCTCACGGTTGCCATTGCGTTCCAGGCATTCCTGATCGTCGGCGGCACAACCAAGTTCCTACCCCTCACGGGCGTAACGCTCCCCTTCATGAGCCAGGGCGGCAGCTCCCTGCTTGCCAGCTTCGTCATCGTTGGCCTCCTACTCAAGACCGGGGACGAGGGAACCGGCCACGAGGCGCAGATCGAGTCTGCCGCCAACCCAGATGGCCCGACCTTCTCGCCCGCCGAGGGCGGCGGCAGGGGCAACGCCGTGGTTCACGGCGCCCATGCACGCGGCCACTTCTCGCTGACCACGGCCGAGTCCGGGGTCCTGGGTCGCGTTGCGCTCGGAAAGCGACTGGTAGCGCTGGTCACCCTCTTCACCTTCATGTTTGCTCTGCTCATCGCCAACCTTACGTACATACAGGTGGTGAGGGCCGACTACTATCAGAACCTCCCGAACAACAACCACACCATTGCGAAGAGCTCCAAGGTCCAGCGCGGTGCGATCATCACCGCTGACGGCGCCACGCTAGCGGAGAGCGTCCGCCAGGAGGACGGCACGTACGTCCGCCAGTACCCGCTGGGCAACGTCGCGACGCACACCGTCGGCTACCTCTCCACGCAGTACGGCGCCACGGGCATCGAGGCCTCGCTCAACGAGACCCTCACCGGTCACGCCGACTACTCCAGCTGGCTGAGCGCGCTCAACGCGATGGCCGGCATCGAGACGCCGGGCTCGAGCGTCGTGCTGACCCTCAACGCGCAGATGCAGAAGGCCGTGGAGTCGGCGCTTGCCGGGCACCGCGGAGCCATCGTGGTGCTTGACCCCACCACGGGCGCGGTTCTGGCAAAGGCGTCCAGCCCCTCCTTCAGCTACACCGACATCGGGGCGTCGATGACCTCCGACACCGGCGCACTGGTGGACAGGTCAACCAATACGCTGTACACGCCAGGCTCCACCTTCAAGACCATTACGCTCTCGGCCGCCCTCGATTCCAACCTGGCCACGCTCGACAGCAGCTACAAGGCCCCCGCAACCCTCGAAATCGGCGGCGCCCCCGTCACCAACTTCAGGGGCGAGGAGTGGAGCGCGCTCTCCCTCAAAGAGGCCATGGCCGAGTCTGCAAACACCGTGTTCGGCCAGGTCGGAACCAAGATCGGCGCCGACAGGCTGGTGAGCTATGCGCGTGCGTTCGGCTATGGCAGCGCGCTTGGCCAGGACTTCTCGACCACGCCGTCGCTCATGCCCGACCCCAAGGAGATGACCGAGTGGGAGACCGCCTGGGCAGCCTGCGGCCAGCCCGTCGGCAACCACGCGAGTCCGGCGGGCCCCCAGACGACGGTCATGCAGAACGCCGTCATGGTCGCCGCGATTGCCAACAACGGCATCGCCATGAACCCCTACGTCGTGGACCACATCCTCTCCCCCGAGGGCGCCACGACGTCGAAGACCCAGCCACGCGCCCTTGGCCAGGCGGTATCGTCCCAGACCGCGGGCCAGGTTAAGGAGGCCATGCTTGACGTTGTCGAGAGTGGCACCGGCGTCGCCGCGCGCGTCTCGGGCGTCAAGGTCGCCGGAAAGACCGGCACCGCAGAGGCCAGCGCATCCCAAGTCAATTCCCTGTTCGTGGGCTTCGCTCCCTACGACCAGCCAACCATTGCCGTTTCAATCTGCCTTGAGAACGAGGACACGGGCACGGCATCGGCTGTCGCGGGAAGCGTGATCGCGGCCTGCCTGAACGTGCAGGCAATGGGGGCGTCCTCCTAAGGAAGGGGAGCGCCCGAGCGCAGCGGCCAAGCCGCACGAACCTCGCGTTTGTAAGATGAGTTACTTCACGGGAGACCGTGTTTACGATGGGAGAGACGATGTCAGAGAGAGTTCTAGGCGGACGCTACACGGTGCAGGACAAAATCGGCACCGGTGGCATGGCCATTGTCTACCGTGGCCTCGACGAGGTCCTTGGCAGGACCGTGGCAATCAAGACGATGCTTCCGCAGTATGCGGCAGACCCCTCCTTCGCAGCTCGCTTCAAGCAGGAGGCCCAGGCTGCAGCCGCACTGCAAAGCCCCTACATCGTCGCCGTATACGACTGGGGCAAGGACGGCGACACGTACTACATCGTCATGGAGTACCTGCGCGGAACCGACCTCAAGAGCGGCATCCGCAAGCACGGTGCCCTGGACGGCAAGAAGGTCGCACAAATTGGCTCCCAGATTGCCCAGGCGCTTTCCGTCGCACACAGGCATGACATCATCCACCGCGACATCAAGCCGCAGAACATCATGGTCCAGCCCGACGGCAACATCAAGGTGATGGACTTTGGCATAGCACGTGCCAAGAACAGCCACCTCACGCAGGACAACTCTGTCCTGGGCACCGCTCACTACGTCTCTCCCGAGCAAACCCAGGGCAAGGCACTTGGCCCCACCACGGACATCTACTCGCTCGGTATCGTCATGTACGAGGCCGCCACGGGCAAGGTTCCCTTCGACGGCGACGACGCGATTTCGGTCGCGCTCAAGCAGGTGAACGAGCTTCCCGTTCCGCCCAGCCAGGTCAACCCCGCCGTCGACGCGTCTCTTGAGTCGATCATCCTCAAGTGCATGCAGAAGAACCCCGACGACCGCTTCCAGACTGCCGACGAGCTCTACCACGTACTGCGCGACTACCTCTCGGGACGACTTGCCGCCGTCAGCAACGCCACGGCCATGATGAACCCCGTCGGAGCGGTGCCCGTAACGACGCCCCTCTCTCCCGTCAGCAGCACGCAGAGCATGTCCCGAATCAGCGAGACGGGCCGAATCAAGCCCCAGACCGCAACCGAGAAGGCCCAGCAAGAGGCAGAGGAGAAGGAGCGCAAGCACAAGCGCCGACTCATCTCCGCCGCCATCGTGGGCGCCATCGCAGTCGTAGCGATCATCGTCGGCGTGTTCTCGATGTTCGGAAACAACGCGACGCAGCCCGTCCCGAACCTGCTCAACCTCACGCAGGAGCAGGCCCTGAGCCAGATTGACGAATCTGGGTTCTTCCAGCGCGGAACCGTAAAGGAGGAGTACTCCTCGTCCGTCGCCAAGGGCCTCGTCATCGACCAGGACCCGGATCCCGGACGGCAGGTCTCCAAAGGCACGCAGATCAATCTCGTCATCTCCAAGGGAGAAGAGCCCGCAGAGACGGTAACCGTGCCCGACCTTACCGGTATGACCCCCAGCGAGGCCGAGGCCGCGCTCACCAAGGTCGGTCTAGTCGGCCAGGCGGGCGACTCCGTCTACGACAGCGACACGCCGGTGGGCACCGTCGCCCAGCAGAGCCCCAACGGAGGCGCCACCGCAAAGGCCGGCGATACCGTAACCTACCAGCTCTCCAAGGGCCCCGAGACCGTGGACGTTCCCGACGTCACGGGACAGACCGAAAGCGATGCGACCGCACAGTTGAAGGATGCCGGCTTCGAAGTGCAGGTCACCACGGCCGAGAGCAGCTCCGTGGACAAGGGTTTGGTCATTAAGCAGTCCAAGACCGGCACCGCCGAGAAGGGCGCAACGATCACGATCACGGTTTCCACCGGAAATTCGAAGGTCAAGGTGCCGTCGGTCGTCGGTATGCAGCAGGACGCCGCAGAGGCCGCTCTCGCAAATGCCGGCTTTAAGTACAACGTCGTCACCACAACGAGCGACGTTTCCTCGGGCCAGGTAATTAGCCAAGACATTACGGGCACGGCTGACCCTGGGACAACGGTCACCATCAAGGTTTCCACAGGGCCCGAACCCTCCACGGGCGGCCACAGCGGCACGGGCGCCGCGAACTAGCCTATCCGCACAACGCCAAAGCAACCCATAGGGCACCTACGCTCAGCACACAGTGCGACGTGGGTGCCCTTTTTCTGCGTCGGCGGGCGCCTCGAGCTAGCCCCCCCAGCAACTAGCCCCCCAGCAAGCCGTGTCGCGCACCAAACAAGAAACGGGAGGCGATGCAACGCATCGCCTCCCGTCCAAGTCAGTTCTCCTGTCGCAACTCGCTCGCGGCGAGGCGCAGGGAATTAGTCAATCGAGACCTTGGTGACGTTGGCCTTCTCCTCCTGCTTCGGAACGTTGACGGTGAGGATGCCACCCTCGAGCTTTGCGCTCAGGCCAGAGGTCGAGGCGTCCTTGAGGTAGACGCCACGGGACGCCTTCCACTCCGTGGATTCCTTGTGCAGGTAATTCTTGCCCTTCTCCTCGTCGGACTCCTTCTTGTCGACCGAGATGGACAGGCGGCCTTCATTGAGCTCAACGTCGATCTCGTCGCGCTTGACACCCGCAAGCTCCGCGGTGATGACGTACCTGTCGTCCGCGTCCTCGACGTTCATCTTGAAGCCCGCGTCGGTGCTTAGGGTGCTCAGCGGCGAGAAGAACTCGTCAAATGCGTCGAGCGGCCAAGCCCTGCGGAGGGCCCTGTCAAAGTTGCCATACGGAACCATGCTTGCCATAGCGAATCACTCCTTGCGATTTGGCGCCTCTTTTGGACGCCCCTGGGTTCGCTGTTATATGTTCCCACTGCCGCAAGATTTATACTCAGTTCAAAAGGTTTTCTAAGTTACAAATACTAAGCAAATCTAAGTAAGGTTACATTAGGTTTTATGACCCTTCCCCCACGTTAGTGCCAAGAACGCTATTTTCGGAAGGACGGTCACGACACTGCCGTATCATGAGATGCGAGAGTGTAGGAGGCCATAGGGGGAATCTATGTCAGACGTTGACGACTTCGATCAGAGCCCAAGCCAGACGCAGGGAGCGTCCGCCCCGGGGCCCGAGCAGCCGCGTTCAGCCACGTCGGAGCAGGACGCTTGGCAGAATTCCCAACCACGTGCGCAGCAGCCGCAGCAGGAGGACCTGCCCTGGGCAAAGCGACCGGCAGGCCAGTCCTCGACCGACCCTCTATTCGGGAAGAACCACCCCAGCAACATCCCGCCCTACGTGCGCCAGAGGGCTCCCCACAAGACCCAGGAGGCCATCAACGACCTGAGCGAAGACGGCAACATCAGCACGAGCGGCTACGCACATGACTCCAACATCACCGTAAGGGGGGGCGCGCTTTCGGGCAGCAGGACCTATCGCCGTGCCCGAAACGACCGAAGCGGCTTCACGGGTGGCCAGTATGGTCAGTACCTCGAGGTACCCAAGGGCCGCAGGACCATCTTCGAGTCACGCGAGCGCGCAAAGAAGCGCCGTGCGACCATCGGACTCCTGGTCATCATTCTTGCCCTGACACTGGTCGTGCTCCTCATCGCAAAGATGCTGGGCAACTAGTCCCAGGGGTCTCGCTCGAACAGGGGCTCCGCCGCAGGCCGCCTATCGGAATAGGGATCGTAGCCATCGTCGTCCTCGTTTTCCGCACGGATGAAGGGGTCGTTCGCCGGCTGGGAGTCTCCCGTGGATCTTGGGCCGCGCACTTCTCCCCTTGGCTTCTTTGCAACGGAACGCGAGTCGGCCGCCTTGCCCGAATCCTGTAGAACGTCCTCTCGCGGCTCGCTTTCGCCGGCCATGCGAATCACTCCTATTCCGTAAAGAGGTCGATCGTCGCGACATAATCGCAAACGCCGCCGAACCCCTGGATCCTTCCGTCGTATATCGTCGAGAGCGCACACGTGGCGCAGGCGTGGCGCGTGCCGTCGTAGCTCCAGACGAGCACGGTCCAGGTGTAGTCTCCCTCAACCCCACTGCCGCAGGCGAAGGTCATGCCACCGGCACCAGAGGGCACCATGCCTCCGGGAGCCTTGATGTCGTCTTGCGTACACAGGTCCTGGATGTTGCCAAACCCACAGGCGTTGGCAACCGACTCCACAGCCGAGCGGTCGTCGGTCGTCACGCCGGAAAGCTCCGATGCGTCCATGTCGAGACGTATCCCGTTGAAGAACGTGCCGTCCACGCCATGTCCAAGCGACTCGCCCGACGGAATGCCGTAATGGTGCGAGAAGGGCTGGTCATCGAACACGACGGTGGCGTGGGCAGCGTTATAGACGATCTCGTAGCCCTCGCCTTCGCTTTGCGAGCTCGAGAGTGCAAAGCCCTGCTCGCCCAGGAACTGTTCGAGCTTGTCTGTGGGACAGGAGAAGTACTCAAGCAGGTGACGGTAGTCCTCGGGAACGTAGGCGGAGACGCTGAGCTCCACAGCGCCGCCGGCAGATATCTTGGTGCCTTGGTCGGGATTGACCGCCACGACGGTGCCGGCCGGCTTCTTGGAGCGGACGTAGGCCACCTTGGGGCTCAGCCCCGCCGCAGTGACCTTCTTACTCGCCTCGGCCTCCTGCATGCCGAGCACGTAGGGCACGGTGTAGGCCTGGGCAACGGTAATCGTGATGGTGTCTTGAGAGGAAAAGGTCTGGCCGGCCTCGGGACACACCGAGACAATGCTCCCCTCGGGGTCGTCAGAAGAGACGAACTCGATGGCTACGTTCTCGGCACCAGCGTCCTCGATTGCCTTGCGACCCTCCTCGAGCGGCTTGCCCACCACGTCGGGCACGACGTGGGGCGCGGCGACCACCAGGATGACCTGGGAACCCTCTGCCACGCGCGCCCCCACCGGGGGGCGCGTCTCGAGCACGATGCCCGCCGTCTTGTCGCTCGGCTGATCCTCCACCACGACCTGGAAGCCACGAGCCTCGAGCTTCTCGGTAGCTGCACGCCGCGTGTAGCCCGTGACCTCGGGAATGCTTCGACCACCCCAAAGCTCCATGCCATAGGTCACGAACGCGGCGACGGCGGCAAGTCCTGCCGCAACCAAAGCCGCGGCGACCACAACGGCGCGCTTGCGACGTTTCCTTTCCAGCTGGGGCTCCTGCGGGACGCTCGTGCTCGGCGGCCTCACGGAGCGAAGCACGGTCTTCTCGGGCGAAACCTGCCCGAAGCTGTCGAGGCTGTTCACCGCAGACCCCGAGGCGTCCTCGACGACGTCCTCCGAGTTCTGCGAGAGAGGCGTCGTCGGCTCGGCAGAGGGATCGCTCAGGCGACCCTGCATCGGCTTGGCCTCGGCTGCCGGCTCCTCGACCTGCCCCGCATCCTCTTCGAGTCCCATTTATGCCCCCCTCTCACCAGCTTTTGCATCATTATCGCGCATCTCTGCTCGCCTGAGCGCCACACGTGGCGCAGGCGCAACCGAGAGGGGCTGCCGGACGTCTGCCCGGCAGCCCCTTGGACCACACCATGTCGTTCTTCTAGCACAAGAACCAGGTCGACCTTCGCATCGATGCGCACCGCAACCCCCAGGACAGCCCGCGGGCCGCTTCTGCTACTCCACCCCATCGGCCTCGATCGGGTCGACATCTGAATGAGCCCCTGGTGCCTCGGAGCTCGCCGCGTGAGCATAGACGGAAGGCGTCTCGACGCGCTCGGCGAACAGGCGGTCATCCGCCCCAACGTCAACGCGCACCGTGTCGCCCTCGTGCAGCTTGCCGTCAATGACGAGGCCTGCGACGTTGTCGACCACCTGGCGCTGGATCAGGCGCTTGAGCGGACGCGCTCCATAGACGGGGTCGAGGCCGTCAAGAGAGAGCGACTGGATGGCAGCCGGAGTCAGCTCGAGCGTGATGCGCTCGCGGGCAAGGCGCCGGCGAACGTCTGCGAGTTGGATGTCCACGATCTTCTCGATGTCGCCAAGGCCAAGCGCGTGGAAGACCACGACGTCATCGATGCGGTTGAGGAACTCCGGCTTGAACGTCGCACGCAACGCATCGTTCACCCGCTTCTGAACGGCATCGGGATCGCTCGAGGCAGTCGCGCCGGCGATAAACTGACTGCCGACGTTGCTGGTCATGATGATGATCGTGTTCTTGAAGCTCACCACGCGGCCCTGGCCGTCAGTCAGGCGGCCGTCGTCGAGCACCTGGAGCAGGACGTTGAACACGTCCGGATGCGCCTTCTCCATCTCGTCCAGAAGGATGACGGAATAGGGACGGCGCCGAACGGCCTCTGTCAGCTGGCCACCCTCGTCGTAGCCCACGTATCCGGGAGGGGCGCCGATAAGGCGCTGGACGCTGAACTTCTCCATGTACTCGGACATGTCGATGCGCACCAAGGCCTTCTCATCGTCGAACAGACGCTCGGCGAGCGTCTTCGCGAGCTCGGTCTTGCCGACGCCAGTGGGGCCTAGGAAGAAGAAGCTTCCCAGCGGACGATTGGGGTCAGACAGGCCCGCGCGGCTGCGGCGAACGGCGGCAGCTACGGCCGAGACAGCCTCATCCTGCCCGATGACGCGCTTGTGCAGCTCATCCTCGAGCCCCTTGAGCTTGTCCATCTCGCCCTGCATCATCTTGGAGACGGGGATGCCGGTCCACGAGGAGACCACTTCCGCAATCTCCTCACTCGTGACCTCCTCCTTCAGGATGCCGCCGGCTTCCTGCTTGGCAGAAAGTGCCCGCTCGGCCTCGTCGTACTGGCGCTGCAGCTCCGGAAGCGTGCCATAGCGCAGCTCGGATGCCTTTGCGAGGTCTCCCGCGCGCGTGGCGAGCTCAACCTGACCCTTGGCCTCCTCGATCTTGCCCTTGAGATCCTGGACCCGGTCGATTGCACCCTTCTCGTTCTGCCAATTGGCCTTCATTCCATCAAGCTTCTCGCGCGTGACGGCGATCTCCTTGCGAAGCGCCTCCAGCCTCTCGCGACTCGCGGCATCCTCCTCCTTCAGGAGGGCCTGCTCCTCGATTTGCATCTGCGTGAGCTGGCGATCAACGGCGTCGATCTCGGCCGGCATGGAGTCCAGCTCCATGCGCAGGCGCGATGCGGCCTCGTCTACCAGGTCGATGGCCTTGTCGGGCAGAAAGCGCCCGCTGATGTATCGGTTCGAGAGGTCGGCCGCAGAGACCAGCGCCGCATCGGTGATGCGAACGCGATGGTGCTGCTCGTACTTCTCCTTGAGGCCGCGGAGAATGCTGACGCTGTCCTCGACGCTGGGCTCGCTCACCAAGACGGTCTGGAAGCGGCGAGCAAGGGCCTGGTCCTTCTCGATGTACTTGCGATACTCGTCCAGCGTCGTGGCGCCAATGGCGTGGAGCTCGCCGCGGGCCAACGCGGGCTTGAGGATGTTGCCCGCGTCCATCGACCCCTCGGTGGCGCCGGCGCCCACGATGGTGTGGAGCTCGTCGATGAACAGGATGATCCTGCCTGCGGACTTCTCGACTTCCTTCAGCACGCTCTTGAGGCGGTCCTCGAACTCGCCGCGGTACTTTGCGCCGGCGACGAGCGCGCTCATGTCAAGCTCGACGATGTCCTTGTCGCGGATGGTGGAGGGGACGTCGCCGGCGACGATGCGCTCAGCAAGTCCCTCGACGATGGCGGTCTTGCCGACACCTGGCTCACCGATAAGTACGGGGTTGTTCTTGGTGCGGCGGCTCAGCACCTGGATGGTGCGACGAATCTCCTCGACGCGGCCGATGACGGGGTCGAGCTTGCCCTGACGGGCAAGGTCGGTCACGTTGCGACCATACTGCTCGAGCGCCTCGAACTGCGTCTTCTGGTCCTGGGAGGTCACGCGCTCGTTGCCGCGCAGGTCCTCATAGGCCTCCTGCACGCGCCTGCTCGTTACGCCCGCGGCCTTGAGGGTGCCACCCGCCTCGGTCTTGTCGTCGGCCAGGGCACACAGGAGATGTTCGCTGGTCACATAGCTGTCGCCCATCTTCGAGGCGAGCTTCTCGGCCGCGTCACCCACGCGCGTAAGCTCGCTCGAGATACCCATCTGGCTCATATCGCCCGTCACGCGCGGGGACTTCGCAATCTCGTCGTCGACCTGCGCCTCGACCTGGGCGGGATCGGCACCGACGCGCTCGATGACAGCGCTCAGGTTGCGCTCTCCCGACGACAGCAGCGCCTTGAGCAGATGGATGGGCTTAACCTGCCCCGCCTCGGCGTCTGCGGCAATGGAGACTGATGCCTGCAGGGCTTCCTGGGCGGTAACCGCCCACTTGTCGAACCTCATGCTTTTCTCCCTTCTGGGAAAGTCTTTATCAAGGTTCATTGTTCCCCGCGGACAGGGGTCTAAACAAAAATCTAAGTCCTTATTTGATAGATTTTCTGCGCGTGGTAGAGGAAACCGAGATACGGCCTCCGTGTCCCGCCCTCCCTACGCGCGAGACGGTCACAGCCAAAAAAGCACCCCCCGGCGAACGCGAGGGGTGTCCCGTACTACGTTTTGCGCTTGTTGTCACCGACGCGCACAAGAAGCGCCTGCCACGAAGCGGCAAGACGGCCTTAGGCCTCGCGACCCCCGCCGTTTGAGAGGAGCCCGCGCATGACCTGCTCGGGTCCCGCACCGTCATAGCGCGCGAGAGCCGTGATCTTCTCGCGCATCTTGAACTCGTGCACCTCGTCCTCGAGCTCGCGTACGCGCTCACGCAGGCGATCGATCTGCTTGTCGCGCTCGACCGCGCGCTCTCGCATGTCAAGAATCCTGACCACGCCGGCAAGGTTGATGCCCTCGTCCGTAAGCTTGCTGATCAGGTTCAGGCGCTCGATGTCGCCCTGGGAGTAAAGGCGCGTGTTGCCCCGCGACCTACCAGGTGTTACAAGGCCTTTCTGCTCGTAGACGCGCAGGGTCTGGGGATGCATGCCGGTCAGCTCGGCGGCCACGCTGATCATGTAGAGGGGCTTGTTCTTGCCCTCTGCCTCACTTTGTGCCATAGCGCTCAACATCCTTCCTGTAGTTGCGCGCATCCGCAGAGCGAAGCGCCTCGAGAGCCTCGCGCTCCTTCGTGCTCAGTCGCGTGGGAACCTGGACCCGGACCTTCACGTACAGGGCACCGCGAACGCCCTTGTGCTTGACGTCAGGTGCACCAAGGTCACGGAAGCGGAAGGTCTTCCCGTCCTGGGTTCCGGCCGGAACCTTGAGCCTGACCTCCGTCCCATCGGGCGTCGGCACGTCGACCGTGGCACCTAGGGCCGCCTCGAACACGCTGATGGGAAGCTCCATGCGAACGTCGGCACCATCACGCTTGAACAGGTGGTGCTCCGCAACGCGCGTCGTGACGACAAGGTCGCCACGGGCCCCTCCGTTCATACCGTACTCGCCGCGGCCGCGATAGCGAAGCTTGCCACCGTCAACAGCGCCCGCAGGCACCTTAACGGTAAGGGACTGCTTCTCGCCGGTCGAGGGGATGGTGTAACTCACCTTGCGCTGTGCGCCGGAAAAGGCCTCGTCCGCATCGACCTCGATGACCATGGTGAGATCGCCGCCCTTGACGGGCCTCGTGGACTGACGCCCGCCCGGTTGTCCGCCAAAGATGCTCGAAAAGTCGAAGCCGCCAAAGGCACCGTCGCCGGCGCGGATGTTGTCGAAGATCTCCGACCAGTCGGCACCCGCACCGCCCGTGTAGGTATACGTACGGTTGCGGCCACCGGATCCGCCAAAGTCCGCACCGGGAATGCCGCCAAACATCAGCATCTGGTCGTACTCGCGCCGCTTCTGCGGGTCAGACAGCGTGGTGTATGCCTCGCTGACCTCCTTGAACTTACGCTCGTCGCCACCCGCGTCAGGATGGTACTTCGCCGCAAGCTTGCGAAAGGCCCTTTTTATCTCATCGGCGTTGGCATCGCGCTTGACGCCCAGCACGTCGTAGTAATTTCTCTTGTCTGCCATGCGAAGCTAACGCCCCCTTTCAATGGCTGCGCCCGAACCTGTCGGTCCGGGCGCTCGTCTTACGCTTTACTCTGCGTCAGAGTCCGAAGCAGACTCTGCGTCGCCCTTCTCGTCCCCGTCAGACGAAGCCGGGCGCTTAGGGCCTCCAAAGGTAACCGTGACCATCGCGCTGCGAATGGTCTTGCCACCCATCGAATAGCCCTTCTGGTAGACCTGCGCGACGGTCTCGTCGTAAACGTCAGCGTTCTCCTCGCGACCCACCGCCTGGTGGTTCATGGGATCAAACGCCTCGCCTGCGGGATCGATGACTTCTACGCCCTCCTTGTTCAGGATCGAGAGCATCTTGTCGTGGACCGCATTGACGCCGTCGACGAACTGCATCAGGTTCTCGTCGTCAGAAGCGGTCTTGGCGGCATGCTCCGACGCGCGCTCCATGTCATCAAGCACGGGAAGCAGGTTCAGCACGAGCTTCTCTGCGGCGCGCTGCTTCTCGTCGAGGCGCTCCTGCGCGGTACGGCGGCGGTAGTTGTCCCAGTCAGCCTGGAGGCGCGCGAGGCGGTCGACCGCGTCAGCGGCCTCCTTCTTGGCAACCTCAACCTGTCCCATGGCATCGTCGAGCTGCTGCTGAAGGTCATCACGCTCGCCTGCGGCCTTCTCGGCCTCGGCCTTGAAGTCAGCCTCCGCCGCAGCCTCGCCGGCGCGCTTGGCGGCCTCGACCTGCGCGGACTCATCGTCAAGCTCCACGTCAGCCGTGGGTGCCTCGGTCTCGGCTTCGGGCGAGACGTTCTTGTTCTCCTCGTCTTCGACGGGCACTTTCACGTCACACTCCTTCGTGGTGTCGACGGGGCGGCCCCGAAAGGCCGCCCCGCAATGTCTTGCTACTGCAATAGCCGGAATTACTTGTCGTCGTCAACGACCTCGTAGTCGGCATCGACAACGTCATCGGGGTTGCTCGTTGCGGCGGGGCCGTCCTGAGAGGTCTGCGCCTGCGCGTCAGAGTAGACGATCTCGGCGAGCTTGTGACCAACCTCCTGGAGCTTCTCGCCAGCGGTCTTGATGGCGTCGATGTCAGAGCCGTCGAGGGCCTTCTTGGCGTCGGCAACGGCCGCCTCGACCTCGGACTTCATGTCTGCGGGAACCTTGTCGCCGAGGTCCTTCAGGGTCTGCTCGGTGGAGTAGCACAGCGAGTCGGTCTGGTTGCGGACCTCAATCTCGTCCTTGTGCTTCTTGTCCTCCTCGGCATGGGACTCAGCGTCCTTCACCATGCGGTCGACCTCGTCGTCGGACAGGGCCGTGGAGCCGGAGATGGTGATCTGCTGCTGCTTGCCGGTGCCCTTGTCCTTAGCGGTAACCTTGACGATGCCGTTGGCATCGATGTCGAAGGTAACCTCGATCTGAGGGACGCCGCGACGTGCGGCAGGGATGCCGGTCAGGTTGAACTTGCCAAGGCTCTTGTTGTCGGCGGCCATCTCACGCTCGCCCTGGAGGACGTTGATCTCAACGGAGGTCTGGTTGTCCGCAGCGGTGGAGTAGACCTCGGTCTTGGAGGTCGGGATGGTGGTGTTGCGGTCGATCATCTTGGTCATGACGCCGCCCATGGTCTCGACGCCCAGGGAGAGCGGCGTGACGTCGAGCAGCAGGATGCCAGAGACGTCACCGGTAAGGACGCCGCCCTGGACAGCCGCGCCGTCGGCAACGACCTCGTCAGGGTTGACGGACATGTTCGGCTGCTTGCCGGTCATGGTCTTGACGAGCTCCTGGACGGCGGGCATACGAGAGGAGCCGCCGACGAGAATGACCTCGTTGACATCGGAGATCTGGAGGTTCGCGTCACGCAGGGCCTTGGTGACGGGCTCCTTACAACGGTCGAGGAGGTCGCGGGTGATGCGCTCGAACTCCGCACGGGTCAGCGTGTAGTTGAGGTGCTTGGGGCCGGTCGCGTCAGCGGTGATGAACGGGAGGTTGATGTCGGCCTGCTGGGCAGAGGAGAGCTCCTTCTTGGCGTTCTCGGCGGCCTCCTTGAGACGCTGGAGTGCCATGGGGTCCTTACGCAGGTCGATGTTGTTCTCCTGCTGGAACTTGTCAGCCATCCAGTCGATGACCTTCTGATCCCAGTCGTCGCCGCCCAGGTGGTTGTCGCCGCTGGTTGCCAGAACCTCGACCACGCCGTCGGCAAGGTCAAGCAGGGAGACGTCGAAGGTGCCGCCACCAAGGTCGAAGACGAGAACCTTCTGGTCGATGTCCTTCTTGTCCAGGCCATAGGCCAGTGCGGCCGCAGTCGGCTCGTTGACGATGCGCTGGACGTTGAGACCGGCGATCTTGCCGGCGTCCTTGGTTGCCTGACGCTGGGCATCGTTGAAGTAGGCGGGGACGGTGATGACGGCGTCGGTGACCGGCTCCCCCAGATACTTCTCGGCGTCAGCCTTCATCTTGGCGAGCGTCATTGCGGAGACCTGCTCTGGCGTGTACTCCTCGCCGTCGATCTCGACGACGGCACGGTTGCCGGTGCCGCTCTTGACGCTGTACGGAACGGTCTTGAGCTCGGAGCCGACCTCGTCGTAGCGACGGCCCATGAAGCGCTTGATGGAGAAGACCGTGTTCTGCGGGTTGGTGACCGCCTGGTTCTTTGCGGCCTTGCCGACGATGCGGTCGCCGTCGGCGCGGAAGCCGACGACGGACGGCGTGGTGCGGTCGCCCTCGGCGTTAACGATGATCGTAGGCTCGCCACCCTCGAGGACCGCCATAGCGGAGTTCGTGGTGCCAAGGTCGATACCAAGAATCTTGCCCATGGTGCTGTTCCTTTCTTCTGCCTTGGGCGCCGTGACTTCCTGCCAGGGCTGCGCGAGGCTTGTTTCCTTGTTGTACGTCTAGCATTGTTCCCATGCGTTTTGATTCTATACATTATCTAAGTCTAGACACATTAGATTTTTTAATCTTTCACAACGCAAGGAATATGCAGGTCATAGGCATAGCCCCGCCCACCGCATGCCCAGAGCTTGATCCGCGCCTCACATTGTCCCGAAAGATTTCCGATGACGCCAAAACCCGCGCGTCTCGCTGGCGGAAAGAGCAGATAGACGGATAATCCCAAGAGGCGAACCAATCTCATGGGAGGATGACATGAAGCTGCTCATCGCCTCTGACATTCACGGAGCCGCGTCGTGGTGCGGCAAGCTCATGCAGGCCATCGACGAGCGCCAGCCCGACAGAGTTGTTCTTCTTGGCGACCTGCTGTACCACGGCCCCCGAAACGATCTGCCTGCCGACTACGCCCCCAAGGAGGTCATCGCGATGCTCAATGGCATCGCGGATTCCATCGTCGCGGTCAGGGGAAACTGCGAGGCCGAGGTCGACCAGATGGTGCTCGACTTCCCCTGCATGGCCGACTACAACACCCTGTGGGATCCCGACGCCACAAACCCCCATACCGGAAGCACGGGTCGAGAGCTCTTCCTGACCCACGGCCACATCTGGGGCCCGGGAATCCACAACTCCGTGGACCGCATGCCGACGCTGCCCGCCGGGGCGGCGATCGCGTACGGGCACACGCATAAGAAGGTCAGCGAGAAGAGCGCGGCCAACCCCGCCGTCTGGTGCTTCAACCCCGGCAGCGTCGGGATCCCCAAGGACGGGACGCACAGCTATGGCCTCTACCAAGACGGGAGGTTCGAGCACATCCTGCTGCAGTAGAGACCGGTGCGGCGCAAGCGCCATTACCGTTAAGGGACGTTCGGGGACCTATTCGGAAAATGATGCTTGCGCGCGGGCGGCACTTTAGTAACCTCATAAAAAAGTGGACCTGCAGCGGAAGGGCTTGCCGGTCTCGCGCGTAAGCAATTACTAGGAGAGGAACCATCATGTCTAAGCCGGTTATCGATACCGACGCCTGCATCGCCTGCGGCGCGTGTGCAGACGCCTGCCCCGCTGGCGTCATCGAGGTCGAGGACGTCGCCACCGCCGCCAACTCCGACGATTGCGTCGGCTGCGGCGCCTGCCAGGACACCTGCCCCGTGGGTGCCATCGAGGTCACCGAGGACTAGTCCTCGCAAGGCCATCTCGTAGAGACAGCCAAGGCGGCCGACCCTTCCGGGTCGGCCGCCTCGCTTTTGCCGATGCGACTTGTTCTGCTTGGGCCAATGGGCCTTGGGCTACGCCGTGACGGAGCTAGCTTTCGACATCTTCGCAAACGCCACGAAGCACAGGATCATCTGGATCAGAACGAAGAAGAAGTAGACCGGAAAGAGCACCATGGCCACGGCATAGAGGATGCCGGCGGTGAGCGCGAAGGCTCGACGAGCCATGAAGTAGCCTAGCGCGTTGAAAAGCACGGCCATTGCCGTGCAGAAAAGGTGCGGAGCGACCAAGACCGTTGCAATCGCAGCGCCCGCGTTGGAGGAATCCACTCCCCCGCCCAGCCAATACCATGCGCTATAGAAAACGTACAATGCGCCCAGGATGAGGGCGACGAGCAGCAGCTTGCTTTTCTTCATACATATCACCTTCGAAAATCGTCGAACGTTTCAGCTGCGGTAAGACACGGCAACGCTTATGAGAGCGTGAACGTCTTGCTCGCGAGCGGGTTTCCGCTGAAGTCCATCGGGTAGACGTTCACCTCGAGGTCGGAGTTGTCCTTAAGCTCGTAGGCGATTTTGACCGAAACGGAGTTGCCCGCCTTGACCTTGGTAAGCGACGACTGCCCGTCCGCACTGCCGTCCGTCGCCATGGTGACGTCGCACTGCACGCCGCCCTGATAGACCTCCTGGTACGTCGAGGTGGAGAAGGCCTGTGCCTCGTCACTCGAAACGTTGGTGAAGGTATAGCTCACCACCGCGCAGGGCTTTCCCTCATAGTCCGTGGTGGTAGTCACACCGTCGATCGTGACGGCGACGGATGACTCGGGGGCCTTCTGGGCGGCCTCGGGCTCAGACGACTGCCCCTGGTCCTGGTTCGAGCTTCCCGAAGACGCCCCACATGCGCCCAGCGAAAGGGCCAAGGTAGCGGCGAGGATCGTTGGCGCTGCGATTGATGCGACTCTCATGGTGCTTCCTCTCGATTCTTCTTTTATGCGACTTGATCCAATGCGACTCGAAGCAACGCTTGCGTGCGTTTGCACGATGATAGGGAGAAGAGGAGAGAAAGTCTTCCGCTGGGAGCGTAATTTGATTATTGATATGAACAGGGGCGACACGCCGTGGCGACCGCCCCTTCATTTGCCTCAGTTATCGCTGTAATCCCTAGCGATGCTCCACCAGGGGCTTCTCGCGAAGATGCTTCAAGGTCGAGTTGCAGTCGGTGACGTCGAGCCCCTTCTGGATGGCCCAGGCAATAATTACGTCACGTCGGCAGGAGTCACTCAGAGGCGACACGCCGCCCAGCGACATCATGGTCGAGCAGTCGCCGACATCCAGGCCGAGTCCAAAGGCCAGCTGGATCAGCTTGTCGCGCGATGCGGTGCGCAGGCCGGCCATGATCTGGTAGCCGTACGTCTGGTTGAGGCCCGAGCGCGCCACGACGACATTCTTGCGGACGCCAAGCTCCTCGAGCTTTGCGTTGATCCAGGCCTTGAGCGTGACGTTGCTTATGTTCGCCGCGGCCACGGCGTCCTCGGCGCTCGAGGCCTCCTGAAGAAAGTGCCAATCCGTTGTCATCTGAATCCCTAGTCCTAGCCTTTAGCACATAACAGACTGAACTAGTTTACAAATAAGAAACGATTGAATTCAAATCATTTTTAAAAAACGCAGCCATCCGACAACAGAAGCCGTCACCTCGTCACCGCACCGGCGAACAACGACAGAAAGACGAGGGCAAGCTCCGCGACGACTAGCAGACCCAGCAGATACGCCTCGCGCCTACCGAGCACGCGCGCACGCCCGCCCCCGTCATATGGCCCCCAGCCAAGGGCGCACAGCGTAGGCTCCATCACCACGGCGTACACAAAATAGGCCGCGGCAAGAAAGGACAGGATTCCAGAGGCGGGGTCCGTGGCTTCCTTCGGACTGACGATCAACATCACCCCGGAGCCCACGAATAAGAGGCATTCAAAGACGGCAACCAGAAGGACCATGACCAAGACCAGGCGTCGCCAACCGTGCGTCGACGCCGCTGCGGCAGCGAACGCGCGCGGAGTCTCGACAAGGTAGTCGCGCGCACTTCTCGCCAGGCCACGCCTGGCATCAGCGTGGTTCCTGTCGTGAGCGCGTTTCCCCGCAGCAGAGAAGTGCTCCGTGCCTCCCCTCGAGGCGCCCCTCTTCGGCTGTGGCGGCAGGGCCTTTCGAAGGGCGCGGGAGAACTTTTCGGCACTCTGGAAACGATCGTCCGGCGCAAGGGCACATGCGGTCTCAAACACCTTTAGCAGGGCAGACGCTCCCCCCGTTGCCTCACGGACACGCTGGTCGAAGCTGGGGTCGGAGGGTTCGGTGGCGCTCAGAAGATAGCCAAGCAGGCGACCAAGCGAATAGACGTCCGAGCGCGCGTCGGTCTGGCCGAAGCCATACTGCTCCGGGGACGCAAAGCCCCAGGTGCCAAGCTGCATCGTGTCGCGCGTCGCTCCGGAAACCTTCTTGCGGGCGATGCCCATGTCTATAAGGTGCACGCCGTCCGAGGCGAGTACAACGTTGCCTGGGGTCACGTCACGGTGCACCAGACCAATCCCATGCAGGCGAGAGAGGACCTGGCAAAGCTCGGCAAGCACGTCGGCCACCTCGCGCGGGCCCATGGCACCGGCGCGCTTGATTCGCTCGCGAAGCGTCTCGCCCGGAACGTAGTCATACACCACGGCCAGCCTGTCGGGAAGCTCGTAGATCTGTCGCACGCGAGGGAGGCGTGGGTCATCGAGCGCCGCCACGGCCTCCCATACGCCCCTGTTCTCCAACTCGGAGCGAATGTACTTGCGGACCAGCAGCTTGTCGGCCACCACGACCGGAAGTCCCGACCCAAGGCATCGCAGCGTGGAGTCCGGAAGGCAGACCAGCTGGGTCTCGCCGGCCTCACCGTGCGCAAGCACGTTCAGGACCGTATAGGAGTCGTCAGCGTCGAGGGTCGCAAGCAGCTCTTCATCAGTCACGACAGAGGAACCCCCTATCGAGCGGAACTACGTCTGACGTAACCGTTTTCATCCAGCAGCGTGTCTTCTCCCAACCGATAGAGCTCGTCGTCGCAGCGATCGATTTCGAGACGACGATTCACGCACGAGATGATGATCGCGTCGCGGCGGTCCTTGCAGTAGAGCTCGGAGTACCCGGCCCGCTTGAGCAGACGCTGGGTCTCTACGAGGCTGCACTGCAGGCCGAACGACAGCGCAATCACGACGTTTCGATGGGGGTGGCGCTCCCCGCCGAAGACCTGATAGCCATAGGACGCGGCCACGTGGGCTCGCCTGAGCACCGTCGCGCGCGAAAGGCCCTTCTCCTTTGCCAAAGCGGTAATCGCCTGCGAAAAGTCGCATGCGACAATCTGCTCGCGATCGAGATATGCCTCGGGAGAAGTGCTGGCAAGCAGGCGCTTCAGCAGCTCCTCAGTCAGGGGCTCGTCCTCCAGGGACGAGGACTGGCTATGGTTTGAGATTGAAGACATGGTTCGGCCCTTTCGCGTTCTTACGGGCCATTGTCCCACGACATCCACCTTTCGTTAAGAGGCCGACGCCATGGCGACGGCCCGTCCGGCGGCCTTGCTATTGAAGGGCGGCGTCGCGACCGCGCGCGAAGGCCTCGAGGTTCGTCCCTCTGGTCTTGGGCGGCACGCGCTTGCAGATTGCATCATGCCAGGCGGTCTCGTCGAACGGCAACGCGGTGGAGAGCGCACCCACCAGAACGACGTTTGCCGAGCGCGGGTTCCCCGTCTGACGTGCAATGAAGCCGGCATCGATGCGGATAGCCCCCATCTCGTCAAGCCGCTTCGAGATGCGCTCGGGCATGCGCGCGTTCCCGATGTTCACGGGAACAGGCACAATGGTCTCGTCGTTCACGAACAGCTTGCCGCCCTCGCGCAGGTACTGCTGGGCCCTGAGCGCCTCGAGCTCCTCGAACGCGACGACCACGTCAGCGCAGCCCGGGTCGCAGACCATGGAGTCAACCTTGTTGCCCATGCGAATGACGGTCGACACCGAGCCACCACGCTGGGACATGCCATGGATCTCGGAGACCTTCACGTCCAGGCCGGCCTCGGCGGCGCACATCGCGAGTATGTTGCCAGCGAGAATCGTGCCCTGTCCGCCCACGCCAACCAGAAGGACGGTCTTGGTCTTCTCGACCTCCACCCGTGCGCCCAGCGTCACCGTCGACGCGGCGTCCGACGCGATTGCATGTGCCATTTCTACTCCTCCTCGATGCAGCCGAAGGGACAGGACTGCACGCACTGGCCGCAGCCGATGCACTGGTCGGGATCGATGACTGCGTGCCCGGTCTTGTCCTTTCCGAGCGCGGGGCAGCCTATCTGGACGCAGGTACCACAGCGGCGGCAGTCTCGTATGACGGGCATGGGCCTGCGCGAGCGGTCAATCAAGCGGCAAGGAGACCGGAAGATGAGGACGGACAGCTTGTCCTCGTGACCGATCGCATCCTTGAGCGCTGCGCGAATGGACTTGGCGTCCCGCGAGTCGATGGTTGCGACCTCGTCGACGCCTATGGCGCGGCAAAGTCGTTCAAGGTCGAGCGGCTTGCCACTGGGCTCGTCGAGTGGCGACTTGCCGGCCATCTGCTCCGAGAGCGTGACGCCATTTACGGGGTTGCCCTGCGTTCCGGTCATGGCAGTGGTCCGGTTGTCCAGAATGCAGATGGTCCCCTTGCCGCCGTTGTAGACCGTGCCCAGGAGGCTCGTGATTCCCGAATGGGCGAAAGTCGAGTCGCCGATGACGCCCACAACGGGGCGCCCCGTGCGCTCGGGTGCGCCCGCCAGCTCCATGCCATGCGCCATCGAGAGCGAGGCTCCCATGTCAATCACAGAGTCGACGGCGCGATACGGCGCGACCGCGCCAAGGGTGTAGCAGCCGATGTCGCCCGTGACGATCGCCTTCATGCGCCGCAGCTCGACGTAGACAAGGCGATGCGGGCAGCCCGCGCAGAACGCGGGGGGACGGGGCGGCAGGCCCTCGGCGTTTGGCAGGTGGGGAGGCTCGCCTTGCGAGAAAGACGCGCGGATGTGGGCCGGAAGGACCTCCCCCGAGCGCGGCAGGCGGCCAGCCGGCGGCTCGGAGACCTCGATGCCCAGCGCACGAACCCGCGTCTCGAAGTATGTGCAGGCCTCTTCCACAACGTAGAGCTTGTCGACCGAGGCGGCGAAGTCCGCCAGGGCGCGGGCGGGAAGCGGCCAGGTAAGGCCAAGCTTGAACGTCGAGGCATCAGGCAGCGCCTCGCGCACATGGTTGTAGAGCGCCCCGGCGGCGACGACGCCCACGCCGCGGTCGCGCATCTCGACACGGTTGAACTCGCACTTCTCCGCGTATTCGCAAAGCGCGTCCTCGCGTGCGTTCGTGGCCGCCGTGCGCGCGACGGCCATCGCCGGCATCATCACGTACTTGGAAATCTGCGTCTTGTAGTCGCGGGGCGCGACGGCGGCACGCCCTCCCGCAACGTCGACCATGGTCTTGGTGTGGGCCACGCGCATCGTCTCGTGCAGCATGACAGGGGTGTCAAAGCGCTCGGACAGTTCGAAGGCCTTCCGGGAGAACTCGTAAGCCTCCTGCGAGTCGCTGGGGTCAAGGCACGGCACGCGCGCGAACGCCGCGTAGTTGCGGGAGTCCTGCTCGTTCTGGGAGCTGTAGCACGAGGGGTCGTCTGCGGCCAGAATGACCAGGCCGGCGTTCACGCCCGTGTTGGCGACCGACATGAACGGGTCTGCGGCGACGTTCAGCCCCACGTGCTTCATGGTAGCCATCGAGCGGGCGCCCCCCATCATGGAGCCGATGGCGACCTCGAGGGCAACCTTCTCGTTGGGAGCCCACTCGCAGTAGACGCCGTCCTTCTCGACCAGGTTCTCCAACGTCTCGGTCGACGGGGTGCCGGGATATCCGGTGCCGACCGCGACACCCGCCTCCCATGCGCCCTGAGCGATGGCCTCGTTACCCGAGAGCAGCTGTTTTCCCATTCGAATCCCCTCTCTCACCGCAGTCCCGCCGTGCGGCCGAAACAAGCGTCCACACATTTTCGGTCAGCCGTGTTTCGAACGGAACAACAGGGTTCCGGCGAACGGCGAACGGTGGGAATGGCGCATCGGAGAAGGACCGCCCCACCAATTCGAGGCGAATGCGCCAGGTCAGTCACACCGCGCTGACGCACGCACAGAAAAAGGACGCGCGGTCGGCCGAAGCCGTCCCGCGCGTCCGCTCCTGGCTCTTGCGAGAGGAAGCTAGTCGACGGAGGCGATGTCAATCCAGCTCAGAAGGAAGTCCTTCTCGATCACGCGACCGCGCGCAAGCTCGGCGCCCGCAACGATGGGGAACCAGTTCTCGACCGTCTCCATGCTGGTGCCGGAGAGCTCGCAGTAGGTGCGGATGTAGTTCTCGGCGAACTCGTCCGCACCGCGCAGCTTGAAGCGCAGGTACGAGACCGCGCAGTCGGCCGCGCCGTCACCCTGGCTGGCATGGGCCCAATCGCAGATGCAGTAGCTGCCATCCTCGCGGACGATGACGTTCGAGGGAACGAAGTCGCCGTGGCAGATGTTCTGGTGGTTGGACATGCCATCCAGCCTCATCAGCAGGTCGTAGCGCGTCGACTCGTCGAGGACCTCGGTGACCGAGTTAATCATGCGCGTGTACTTGTCCTGCTGGCGCGGCATGAGGTCGTTGGTGTACTTGTGGACGTCCAGCTGCAGCTCGACGAACTGGCGCGTGAGCTCGGGGCGGCGCTCGTGGTCCTCGTCACCAAGCTCGCGCATGGTCTTTCCCTCAACCTTCTTCGTGATGAGAGACCACGACCCATCGACCTTGCTGACCTCGACAATCGGGGTCACGTCCAGGCCAGACTGCTCGGCGCGAGTCAGATTGAGAGCCTCGTTAAAGACGCCCGCCGGCGGCTTGGTCGCGTTGTAGACCTTGGCAACGAAGTCTCCGCAGTCATAGACGACCTTGTTCGCGCGGACCTTGATGACCTTCTTGTCTTGGGGCAGTTCCATGATGCAGTCATCTCCTCAATCGTACGTCGTTGAGACAAGCCTACTCAGAATCGCGAATGCTCAGGCCCTTGTCCTCGTAAGAGGTGGCCGGGCGTCCGTAGTAGGCATCCATGTACATGGACTTGATCTCCTCCACGAGCGGGTAGCGCGGGTTGGCACCCGTGCACTGGTCGTTGAAGGCATTAAGCGACATCTCGTCGAGGGTGTCGAGGAAGTACTGCTCGTCCACGCCGTAGTCGGCAATGGTCTCCTTCACGCCGATGGTCTTCTTGAGGTCCTCGATGCCCGCCATGAAGTTCTCGAACACCTCGTCGTCGTCCCTGCCGGCGAAGCCGCAGTAGCGGCCCATCTCGGCGTAGCGCGCCTTGGCGTGAGGGTACTGGTACTGCGAGAAGGTGCCCATGCGGGTCGGACGCTCGGCTGCGTTGTAGCGGCAGACGCGCGTGAGGATGACCGCGTTGGCCCAGCCGTGGGGAATGTGATGGTAGGCACCGAGCTTGTGTGCCATGGAGTGGTTGACGCCCAGGAACGCGTTGGCAAAGGCAATGCCGGCGAGGCAGGACGCGTTTGCCATCCTGTCGCGAGCCTCGACGTTGGTTGGCTCGTTGTAGGCGGTTGGCAGGTAGTCGAAGACCAGCTTGGCCGCACGCAGAGCGAGACCGTCGGTGTAGTCGGAGGCCATGATCGAGACGTATGCCTCGATGGCGTGCGTGAGGACGTCGATGCCGGACGCGGAGGTCAGGCCGCGCGGCTGAGTCATCATGTTGTCGGTGTCGACGATGGCCATGGTCGGCATGAGCTCGTAGTCGGTGATGGGCCACTTGATGCCGGTCTCCGCATCCGTGATGATGGCAAACGGCGTGCACTCGGAGCCCGTGCCCGAGGAGGTCGGGATCGCGACGAACTTGGCCTTCTCGCCCATCTTCTTGAAGCGATAGACGCGCTTGCGAATGTCCATGAAGTCGACGGCCATGTCGTCGAACTTCTCCTCCGGGTGCTCGTACATGGTCCACATGATCTTGCCGGCATCCATTGCGGAGCCGCCGCCCATGGCGATGATCACGTCAGGCTCGAAGGCGACGATCTGCTTCAGGCCCTCGCGGGCAGACTGGATCGTGGGGTCGGGCTGGACGTTCCAGAAGGAGCTGTGGACGATGCCCATCTCGTCGAGGGCACGCTCGATCGGCTGGGTGTTGCCGTTCTTGTACAGGAAGCTGTCCGTGACGATGAAGGCGCGCTTGCAGCCGTAGACCTCGCCGAGCTCGCGCAGGGCGACGGGCATGCAGCCCTTCTTGAAGTAGACCTTCTCGGGAGTGCGGAACCACAGCATATTCTCTCGCCTCTCTGCGACCGACTTGACGTTAAGCAGCTGATGGACATCGAGGTTGCCCGAGAACGAGTTGCCACCCCATGAGCCGCAGCCGAGCGTGAGCGAGGGCGTCAGCTGGAAGTTGTAGATGTCACCGATGCCACCCTGCGCAGCCGGGCAGTTAATGAGAATGCGGCAGGTCTTCATCGCACTGCGGTGAGCCTCCATCTTCTCGGTCTCACGCGTGTCGATGAACAGCGAGGAGGTGTGGCCGTAGCCGCCGTCAGCGACGAGGCGGGAGGCCTTGGCGAGTGCGTCCTCGAAGTCAGAGGCGCGATACATGCCCAGGATGGTGGTCAGCTTCTCGTGAGCCCAGGGGTTGGAGGGCTCGACGGACTCGGTCTCGCCGATGAGCACCTTGGTCCAGGCAGGAACCTCGACGCCGGCGGTCTTGGCGATGGTGGGAGCAGGCTGGCCGACCATCTTGGCGTTAACGCCACCGTTGACGATGACGGTGTTGCCGACCTTGTCGATCTCATCGCCCCTCAGGAAGTAGGCGCCGCGCTTGGCGAACTCCTCCTTGACGGCGTCGTAGACCCCGTCGAGAACAATCACGTTCTGCTCGGTCGCGCAGATCATGCCGTTGTCGAAGGTCTTCGACTGCATGATGGAGTTGACGGCCATGAGAATGTCGGCGGAGTCGTCGATGATGGCGGGGTTGTTGCCCGGACCGACGCCGAGGGCCGGAGTGCCGGAGCTGTAGGCGGCGTTGACCATGCCGGGGCCACCGGTCGCCAGGATGATGTCGGCCTCGGACATGAGCGTGTTTGTGGCGACCAGTGAGGGGTTCTCGATCCAGCCGATGATTCCCTCGGGAGCGCCGGCCTCGACCGCAGCCTCGAGCACGATGCGCGCCGCGGCCGTGGTGGACTTCTTCGCGCGCGGGTGCGGGCTGATCATCATGGCGTTGCGCGTCTTGAGGCAGAGCAGTGCCTTGAAGATGGCGGTGGAGGTGGGGTTGGTGGTCGGGATGACCGCCGCGACAATGCCAACGGGCTCGGCGACCTTGGTCATGCCACCGGCCTTGTCCTCCTCGAGGACGCCGCAGGTCTTGGTGTCCTTGTACTTGTTGTACACAAACTCGGCAGCGTAGTGGTTCTTGATGACCTTGTCCTCCATGACGCCGTAGCCCGTCTCCTCGACGGCAAGCTGGGCGAGGGGAATACGCTGCGCGTTAGCGGCAAGAGCTGCAGCCTTGAAAATCTTGTCGACCTGCTCTTGGGAGAACGTTGCAAACTTCTTCTGGGCCTCGCGCATGAGCGCGAGCTTGTCAGAGAGCTCCTCGTCGCTGTGAACGACGATTGCGGGTGCGTCGCTGACGGTCTCGGCCTGAGTGACCTTGGCCTCTTCGGACATTGTTCCTCCTTTGTCTTGCCTTGCATCACTAGCGGGGTCCGCAGTGATGTCATGCTTGCGTTCGACAGGGACAATTGTATGCGTGATTTACACAGAAGAAACGTCTCAATGACACAAGAATTACCTATTTTCATGCGATGAAACGCATTGACCATTCCAGAATGTTCATTTTTTGCACCATCTTGTACACGTATTGATAGCCAACCTTCACATGTCAATACGCAATCATCGGGCGACGGTGAGAAGTACGTCCGCATCCTTTGCCGCAACTATGTAATGGACAGAATGAAGGCAACGGCCCCTTGCGCCATCAGGACCGGTTCTCTTTGTCCACGAGCCCGGAGGCCCCGTAGCGTCTGCGCAGAAGCGGCTTCTCGATCTTTCCGGTCGCGTTGCGCGGAACATCGGCAAAGATGATCTTTCGCGGGCGCTTGTAGCGCGGCAGGGCCTGGCAGAAGTCGAGCACCTCCTCCTCACCCACCCTGCCGACGTAGTCTGGCTTGAGTTCGACGATGGCCGCGGCGACCTCGCCCAGGCGCTCGTCGGGCAGACCGATGACGGCCACATCCTGTATGGCGTCGTACGAGCTCATGAAGTCCTCTATCTGGACGGGATAGAGGTTCTCTCCGCCCGTGATGATCACGTCCTTCTTGCGGTCGACCAGCCAGTAGAAGCCATCGTCGTCGCGTCGGGCCATGTCACCCGTAAGCAGCCATCCGTCGACAAGGGCTTCGGCCGTGGCGACAGGGTCCCCGTAGTAGCACTTCATGAGTCCGGGGCCACGAACGCAGAGCTCGCCAACCTCCCCTGGGGCAACGGGAATGCCCTTCTCGTCCACAATCTTGCACTCCCAGCGATATCCCGGCACGCCAATGGCGCCCACGTGATCGACGTTCTGGACGCCCAGGTGCACGCAGCCGGGGCCAGTCGATTCGGACAGGCCGTAGTTGGTGTCGTAATCGTGCCGGGGAAAGACCTCGCGCCAGCGCTGGATGAGGCTCTTGGGCACCGGCTGGGCGCCGACGTGCATCAGCCGCCACTGGTCGAGGTGATAGTCTTCCAGCCGCAGCTCTCCGCGCTCGATGGCCGTGAGAATGTCCTGGACCCAAGGCACGAGCAGCCAGACGATGGTGCAGCGCTCCTTGCTGACGGTGTCGAATATGAATTGCGGCGAGACGCCGCGCAACAGGACTGCCTTGCCTCCGCTCACGAGCGACCCCATCCAGTGGAACTTTGCGCCGGTGTGGTAGAGGGGCGGTATGCACAAAAACACGTCGCCCCTCGTCTGGCCGTGGTGCACCTGTTCCATCTGGGCGGCCTGGGTCAGGCTCTGGTGCTGGTGCAGGATGGCCTTGGGGAAGCCCGTCGTTCCCGAGCTGTAGTAGATGGCGGCGTCGTCCTCGTTGGAAATCGGCACGTCGGGGTCGACGCTCGAGCAGAGGCTTGCCAGCTCCTGGTAGGGCTCGGCCCACGTGGGGCAGTCATCGCCAACGTAGAGCAGGAGCCGGCCCGGCTGCACCTTGTCCACGACGCTCTCGAGGCGACCGATGAACTCGGGGCCGAAGACCAAGACGTTCACGTCGGCCTTGTCGATGCAGTAGCTGATCTCGTCAGCCGCATAGCGAAAGTTGAGGGGCACGGCAATCGCGCCGGTCTTGAGGACGCCAAAGTAGATGGGCAGCCACTCGATGCAGTTGTACAGGAGGATGGCAACCTTGTCGCCCCTACGCACCCCTCGGCTCAGGAGCAGGTTGGCAAACCTGTTGGCCTTCTCGTCGAAAACGGACCAGGTAATCTCGCGGCGGAGGGGCTCGTCGTTGGTGGTTTCGATCAGGTCGTAGTCGCGCCAGGTAATGTGACGGTTCTCGGGGCGCTGCGGATTGATTTCGACCAGAGCGACGTCGTCACCGTGCTCGCGGGCGTTGCGTCGAAGGTAGTCGACGACGGTAAGGTCGGTATCGATGGTGACTGCCACGGCACATCCTCTCGCAGAAGACCCGCGACGCCTGTCGCGCGGAAGTAAGGAGAAGATATCCCGTGAGCTGTTGCCTAAACGTTAAAACCCGCATACGGCGCCATCGCCGTCGGCGGCGACACGTCAGGCCACCGCCAAGGGGAAGGCGCCCCAAGACGAGCAATTTGAGATGGGACTAGGCCTCGAACTTGTCAACCATACCATCGGAGTCCGCCCTGAGAGCAGCGATGGTGCGAGGGATGGCGGCGAGGTCGTAGGGAGTCATCTGGTAGACCCAGTTCAGCCAGTTGCGATACAGAAGGTTCGCATGGGCACGCCAAGTAAAGATGGGCTGGCGCTCGGGGTCGTCGTCCGGGAAGTAGTTCTCGGGCACGCGGATGGGCAGCCCCTTCTTGAAGTCTCGCCAGTACTCACCGGCAAGGGTGTCGCGCCCATACTCGAAGTGACCGGTGACGTAGATCTCGTGAAAGTCGCGCGTGGCGATGAGGGCGGGGCCGGTCTTGAAGCCCTCGGAGAGCACGTGCAGCTCCGGGTGGTTGGCAAGCTCAAGGGTGTCAATCGCGGCGTGACGCGAGTGCGGCATGTTGTGGACCTCATCGAAGCCGTTGGTCAGGAAGCTGTACTCATCGCAAAGGCGCTGCGGGAAGACGCCGAACAGCTTCTGCCCCAGCTGCTTCTTGGGGATGCCGTAGAGGTGGTACAGACCGGCAAGGGCACCCCAACACAGGAACATCGTGCTGAAGACGTGCTCCTGGCTCCAATCCAGAATCCGACAGAGCTCGTCCCAGTAGTCCACCTGCTCGAACGGCAGCTTCTCGACCGGTGCGCCCGTGACGATGAGCGCATCGTAGTTGTTGCCCTCAAGCGTGTCGAAGGTCTCGTAGAACTTGACCAGATGGTCCGCCGAGACATGCGTCGACTCATGGCTCGAGACGCGCATGAAGTCGCAGCTCACCTGGAGCGGCGACTTAGAGATGAGACGGAGTATCTGCGTCTCGGTCTCTATCTTGGTCGGCATCAGGTTGAGGATCAAAACGTGCAGCGGTCGAATCTGCTGCCTAGTCGCAACCTCTTCCTCAATGGCAAAGATGCGCTCCTGGCTCAGGATGCGCTTTGCGGGCAGACCGTCGGGGATGTTGATGGGCATGCTAGCTCCTTCTTGGTTCGTGCACTTAGATTATCAGCTTTTCTCCTATGCTCGGCGCGGCAACGCATGCGGCATCAGCGAAAACGACCTCCATACACATGTGGAGATGCGCGCGACGCCCACCTCACGGGATGCAGAAAACGACCAGTTGTTGGATACTAGGAGCCATGAACACCACATTTGCCGAGCTCGGGCTAAACGAGCACATACTCGAGGGCGTCGCAGCCCTCGGCTTTACCACGCCCACCCCCGTTCAGGCGCAAGCAATCCCCGCCGTCCTCGCCGGCAGAGACGTCATAGCATCCGCCCAGACGGGTACGGGAAAAACCGCAGCGTTCGCGCTGCCCCTCCTCCAGGTGATCGAGCCCTTCTCCAGCGCCGCGCGAGAGGAACAGGCGCGCGACGTCGAGGGCGACGCGCCGCAGGAAGACCTGCCCCCAAACGAGGGCGATAGCGACACGCCCGACGTCATCGCCGACGAGGCGGGAGGCGCGGGCGCATCGGTTTCCGCCGGCGTCGACTCCGACGGCAGGATCGAGCGCCCCAAGCGCAGGCGCAGGCGTCACCACAGGAAGGCACCGGGCGCATCCGCCAACGCATCCGACGAGGCGTCCGAGAGCTCCGACAAGAGGCGCACGCGCACCCGCAAGCCATCCGATCGCTCTGCAAAGACAGGCGAGAAGGGCCAAGCCCCCAAGCCGAAGCGCCGTCGCAAGAGGAAGGCATCCTCAAGGAGCAGCGCTGCCGAGACGCGCGCGGCCGACCCCAACGCCAAGCCATTCGGACCCTTCGCGCTGGTCGTTACGCCCACGCGTGAGCTCGCCTCCCAGATCGAGAAGGTCGTCACCACCGTATGCGAGCACACGAACCAGAAGTCCGTCGTCGTCATGGGCGGTACCAAGTTCGAACGCCAGATTCGCGAGCTCGAGGAGGGCTGCGACCTCCTGGTAGCCACGCCAGGCCGTCTGATCGACCTGATGGAGCACGACCACGTGAACCTGAAAGACGTCCAGGTCTTCGTGCTCGACGAGGCCGACCGCATGCTGGATATGGGTTTCTGGCCCAGCGTCCGACGCATCATCGCAGCACTCCCCCAGAAGCGCCAGACCCTGCTCTTCTCGGCAACGCTGCCTCCCTCCATCAAGGGAACGGTCAACGCGATGCTCCACGAGCCCGTAGTCGTCGAGATCGCTCGCGTGGGCGAGACCGCCGACACCGTCGAGGAGCACCTGTGCCCCGTCACCCAGGGGCAGAAGACGCAACTGCTCGAGCAGCTCCTGGCCGGCGCGGCATCCGGCGAGCGACCAGAGCGCGTGCTGGTGTTCTGCCGCACGAAGCATCGTGTCGACGATCTCGAGAAGTACCTAAAGAACGCGGGGGTGAAGGTCGACGTCATGCATGCCGACCGCCCGCAGAGGGCCCGCGAGCGAGCGCTGGAGCGCTTCCGCGCAGGCAAGATCCAGGTGTTGGTGGCAACCGACGTCATGAGCCGTGGAATCGACGTCAGCGGCATCGACGCCGTCGTGAACTTCGACGTTCCCATGGACCCCGAGGACTACGTACACCGCATCGGACGCACCGGCCGAGCCGGCGCCACGGGACACGCCTACACCTTCGTCGCACCTGACGAGATCAGCCCGCTGCGCGAGATAGAGTACTTCACCAAGAAGCTCGTGCCGGTGTGGGACCTCGAGGGCTTCGAGTACGACTCGTCGCGCATCGTCCCCAACGCCAGACGCTCCACCAACAAGCCAACCCGCAGCCTCTTCAGCGGCTCGCGCAGCCGTGGGCGCGGAATGAGTGGCGGACGCTACGGCAGGCACTACTAGAGCCACCCCTCGCCCACGCAAAGAGGGACAGCGGACAACAAGGCCTCGCTAAAAGCCAGGGCGGCCCGGATCATCCGGGCCGCCCCATTCACTAGCTGGCGGGAAGCGTTGCAGCCGCCGTCCGAGAGGTAGCGTTACGCCTCGGCGGGCGCAGCCGTACCAGACACGGAGTCGTGCAGCGCATCCTTTGCGGCGTCCGCAACGCGCTGGCGACCGAGCTCGGTCCACTCGGGCTCCTCGTCGGGCATCGAGCCAGCCTCGGCACCGAAGAACTCCTTGAGGCAGTTGACGGCGACGATGAGGCCGAGCACCATCAGCAGAACCGCGAAGATGAGCTGGAGGCCCTTGGTGGCAAGGACGTCGGCGGTGACGCCCGCGGCAAGGGCGGTGGCGCAGCCGTACACGCTCATGGCAAGCGAGGTAAAGGTGCAGACAAGCAGGAAGGCGACGGGGGCGTAGAGAATCCAACCCTTACGGCCGGTCGCCTTGCAGAAGACGGCAAGCGTGATCATGGTCATGCCGCCGAGCAGCTGGTTGGACGCGCCGAAGAGCGGCCAGATGTTGAGGTAGCCACCAAAGGTGAGCGAGAGGCCCAGCAGCAGGGTGACGATGGTCGCGAACCAGACGTTCGTGATGACCCCCATGGCGCCAGACTGCTTCTGGTCGGACTGGAGGGCATCGTTGGTCTTGAAGAAGAACTCCTGGAACGAAGAGCGGCCGATGCGGGCAACCGCATCAAGGGAGGTAAGGGCAAGAGCAGAGACGTTCATGGTCATGAAGACGGTCGTGAACGTGGAGTCCAGGCCGATGGTGGTCATGCCCTTGGCGAGACCGGCCGCGAAGATCTGGAACGGGGTGCTTGCGACGCCGCCGTTCAGGGCGCCGGTGCCGGCGGTGTTCATGTCGCCGTACATGATTCCGGCGGTAACGATAGCGATGACGGCGACGAGGCTCTCGAGGACCATGGCACCGTAGCCGACGGAAAGCATGTCCTTCTCATTCGCGACCTGCTTAGAGGAGGTGCCGGACGAGACGAGGCTATGGAATCCGGAGAGGGCGCCGCAGGCGACGGACACGAACAGAACGGGGAACATGAAGTTGCCGCTGGCGGCAAGCTTGTCCATGGCCTCGGTGGAGGCGATCATCGGGGCGGTCATGGTTGCCTGACCGTGGATTGCGAGGACAAAGATGCCGGCGATGGCGCCGAGAATCATTGCGACCATCATGATGGTCGTGAGGTAGTCACGCGGCTGCTTCAGAACCTGGATGGGCATGGCGGAAGCAAGCACCAGGTACACCATGACCACGGCGATCCAGCCGTTGATGTCGAGGTAGATCGGGAAGTGCATGCCGGCGAAGAACATGACGGCGATGAGCAGAACCGCGAGGGCGAACTCCTTGGCGCCCTTGAGGTCGAACTTGCGGCAGACCCAGCCGAAGAACATGGCCACGAAGGTGAAGAGGATCGAAATCGTGCCTGCGGTACCGGCGGCGTAGGACTTGGCGAAGTCGATGCCCGCATCGCCGACGGTCATCTTGAAGGTGCCTGCGACCATAGAGGTGAAGGCAGCGATGACGATGCCGCAGAAGAGCCAGCTGAACAGGAGGAACAGGCGACGGCCGGTCCTGCCGATGTACTTCTCGATGAGCTGTGCCAGCGACTTGCCGTTGTTCTTGACGGACGCGTAGAGCGCGCCGAAGTCATGAACGGCACCGAAGAAGATGCCACCCACGAGAACCCACAGCAGTACGGGCAGCCAGCCAAACATCATGGCGACGATGGTGCCCGTCACGGGGCCTGCGCCACAGATAGAGGAGAACTGGTGAGAGAAGACCGTAAAGCGTGACGCAGGGGCGAAGCTCTTGTCGTCCTCCATGCGAACCGCGGGGGTCAGGGCGTCAGCGTCAACGCCCCAGGACTTCGCTAGCCAGCGACCGTATACGACGTATCCAATAACCAGGACCACCGCAGCAACGACAATAACAGCCAAACCATTCATGTGTCATACCTCCCCTTGGGGATCGAGCGCTGGCAAGCCTTTCTTGCCCTGACGCGAAGTGCAGCCATGCTAAAGCCGTTTACGCTGCAGTTTTATGCCGTTCGTCCGAACGAAACCATTGAGAAACGCCAATTGAACCCTCTTGTTACAAACGAGGTCGTGTAGCCTCCGTCAGATGCCCGCAACCTCGTCCTTGCGAAGGCTCCGGTGTCTCAAAATGACAGTGAGAAGTACGCGCATTCCTGTCAGCAAGGAGCCACGCATGAAGCAGGTTCGTCCCTACCCCCGAGTCATCGTCACGAAGAAGGCTGCACGGTCGCTCAAGAGCGGACACCCTTGGGTGTTCGAGGGCGAGGTAATCAGGACGGAGCCCTCCCCCGCCAACGACGACGTGGTCAAGAACGGCTGCATAGTCGACGTGTTCGAGGAAAACGGAACCTGGCAGGGCGCAGGACTCATCTCGCTGGAGTCAAAGATTCGCGTTCGCATTGTCAGCCGCAATGCGAACGACCGCTTTGACAGCGCGTTCTGGAGTCGCAGGGTCCAGTGGGCCTGGGACCATCGCAAGGTCGCGATGGGAGGGCGCGCCTTACCCGGCTGTGGGCCCGACACCAACTGCTGCCGCATCATCTTCAGCGAGGCAGACGGGCTTCCCGGCCTGATTGTCGACCGCTACGAGGATGTGCTCGTCTCCCAGGTGGGAACCGTGGGCATGGAGCGACTCAAGGGGGCCATCTATCCGCTCATCATCCAGACGCTGCGTGCTGACGGCCAGGAAATCCGCGGCATCTACGAACGCAACGACTCGCCCGCGCGCGCAAAGGACGGACTTGGCCTGGACAAGGGTTGGTATGACTTTTCGTCGAGCGACCTTGCGCTGGACACGCCTGACAGCGCACGCGTCACGGTGCGCGAGAACGGCATCGCGTTTGATCTCGACATCGAGAACAGCCAGAAGACCGGCTTCTTCCTGGACCAGAAGTACAACCGTCGCGCCGTTCGCGACATCGCTGGCGGGCGCCACGTGCTCGACTGCTTTTGCCACGTGGGCCCCTTTGGCCTGAACGCCGCCGCGGGCGGCGCCGAGTTCGTGCGCTGCGTTGACGTGAGCCAGGCGGCCATCGACCTTGCGGGCGAGAACGCGCGACTCAACAAGCTCGACTCAACCATGGGATTCACCTGTGCAAACGTGCTCGAGTACCTTCCCGAGCTCGCAAAGGACAGGGCGCGTCTGCGCGAGGAGGGCGGACCCTTTGACCTCATCGTTCTCGACCCGCCCGCCTTCACCAAGAGTCGCGGCACGGTCAACCACGCCTCGAAGGGATATCGCGAAATCAACCAGGCCGCCATGCGCCTGCTGCCGCGCGGCGGCTACCTTGCGACCTGCAGTTGCAGCCACTTCATGACGCGTGACCTTCTGGCCAAGGCCATCGCCGAGGCCGCGCACAACGCCAACGTGCAGCTCAAACAGGTGCAGGAGCTGCAGCAGGCTCCCGATCACCCCATTCTGTGGGGAGTGCCCGAGACGCACTACCTGGACTTCTTCATCTTCCAGGTCATCTAGGGCACGCACCCCAGCCTGAAGACGTGAAAAGGGTCCACGGCCTGGCCGTGGACCCTTTCTTCCATCGTCACGCTAACTAACGGTCAAACGATGCCCACCCTACACGCGAGCCCTAGCCTTTCCGAACAGGCCGACCGCCAGAAGACCGACGGCAAGAAGGACGATCGGTGCCACGTTCGTGGACAGATCACCCGTCTGGGGACTGCGCTCGGAGCCCGGCGCAGAGGTCGTCGGGGCCGTCGCGGCCGCCATCTTAAAGGAAGGGGCGGGAGGCGTGGCCTTGCCCTCCTCGAAGTAGACGGCATAGTCGGAGAACCTGTCGGAGCTGAACGTAAGTGTCTTGGTGGCGGCGTCATACGTTGCCGGAATACGTTCGGTCACACCATTGTGGTTGCGGACGACGAACACCGTAGCGCCGTCGGGAATCTTCGCCGCGGCCTCGTCGGACAGCACGAAGCTCATCTGCGCGGAGTCGTTGAGCTCGCTCAGTGAGCTGGTCCATGCGGAGTTCGCATTGCCCTTTGCGACCAGCTGGTCAAGGGAGAGGTCGAGGTAGAGAACGCCCGTGCCGCCATTGGCGGCGCTGCTCTGGTCCATCGTCGCCCTGTCCGCCGCACCCATCTCTTGAATCTCGAGGCGGAGGTTACCGGAATCGATGATGTTCCCGTTGCCCTTGACGGTGCCAGAAGCAATGTTCGCGTCATTGTTTACGACGCTATCATCCACCTGAGTGAACAGGGCCGCAAGGTGAAGGTTGCAGCGGGGCATCACAAACGTGAAGGTGCCCATCTCCTGCTGCGGCGTGATTTCCGCCTGCCCGTTGAGGGCGCCCTTGAGATACTGGTAGCCGTACTCGGGCTTGAGCTTGATGGTTACCGTTGCGCCGGCGGGAATGCGGAAGTAATAGAACGAGATGGAGTCGGGGTCATCTGGATCCGAGCCCTTGGAGCCGCTGGGGCGACCAGAGGTAAATCCATCTGGACCATCCTCCTCTCCGTTCTTGTACAGATCCTCGCGCGAGTACGTCACCCCCTCGTAGGTCACGCTAAGGACATCCACGTCACCATTGACGACGAAGTGATCCTTATCCGGCACGGGCTTCTTTGCGGTAGACCATATCAGCGTGGTCTGGAGAGGGTCGACCTTCGCGACGAGATGGATGTTGTAGTCACCCGCGCTTGCGAGCGGAAGGCTAAAGTGAGTAGGGTCATCGAAGTCAAATGGTTCATTGTTGATGGTTACGGAATCGGCAATCAAGCCAAACGCCACCGTAACATTCAGGGTGCTAGAGGGAACGGCCGTACCCTCGACGCGATCAGTGGCTCCACCCATCTCGGCGTCGTCATACCAGTGCGTTGTCTCCCCATCGCGCTCGGTCGTGACGATGGCAATGCCCTTGTCATCGCCCTCGCTCGTAACGGTAAAGTTCGCGCCGGCCACTGCCGGCCCAAGCGTGGGAGCCGAAGCCTCCGCAACGCCAAGAGTGGGAGTAGAAGCCTGGCCGTCTGGCGTACTGTCTGTCGCACCCGCCGTTGCATTGACAGCGGACGCAGACGCCGACGCGGACTCATCCGCGGACGCGGCCTCCACGATCGTCGTCGGCTCCTCCTGGCCCTGGCCAGAGGCGTCTCCAATAGCCCCGTCATCTGCGAACGCCGCCGATGGCACCAAGGCAGCAGCCAGAACAAACGACAGCGTTAACGCGAGCCATGCGTGCAATTTCTTCATGGGAACCTCCTCACACGAGACAATGCGAAACGACACCCAATCACATACATATAAAAAAATAGCACGCCTGAACACTGGCTTAAAGAGCCAGTGTTCACGTATTCCGCCATGTGACAATAACGTAAGCAGAACGGTATCGACCAGGTTGCGATGGAAGGTCCCGCACGGCTCGCGAGCGATTTGGGAGGGAATCCTAGGACGCGAGCGGACCTTGGAACACGCTGGTGAGTATGTTGACATCAATATTGCCGCCACTGATGACAAGCGCGATGTTTCGTCCGCCTATGCGGTCGGGGTACTCGCAGGCCGCAGCGACCACCATGGCACTGCCAGCCTCAACCGCAAGCTGTTCCTTCTCGATCATGAACTTGAAGGCGTCGACGATGCTCTCCTCCGAAACGAGGATAATGTCGTCGACCAGGTCGGGCAGCATTTCGAACGAGATCTCACCAATGCCGCCCACGATCGCCTCGCAGACCGTCTCGCCCTTGGTTGGGTAGCGGCTGTAACAGACGCCGTCGCGAAGCGCATCAGACATGGCGGGACAGGCCTTCGTCTGAACGCCAATAATGCGGACGTCAGGGTTTACGGACTTCGCGGCAACGGCAATGCCCGTGATGAGGCCGCCGCCGCCAATGGGCGCGACGATGGTGTCGATCCGGGGATTCTGCTCCATGATCTCGAACCCTATGGTCCCCTGCCCCTCATACACTCGAGGATCGTGCTCGAAGGGGTCGACGTAGAACATCTCGGCGCGGTCGATGTAGTTGATTCCGAGCGTCAGGGCCTCGTCGTAGTCGGCGCCAAGCATCATGCTGCGAGCGCCATAGTAGCGAATGCGATCGGTCTTCGCGTGAGGTGTGCCAAGCGGCACGACCACGGCGCAGTCCCGTATGCCCAGAGCCTTGGCCGCCATGGCGACGGCCACGCCATGGTTTCCAGTCGAAACCGTACCGACTCCACTTGCCTTTTCGCACTCGCTGAGCTGGGAGATGGTGTTCAGGGCTCCGCGAATCTTGAAGCTCCTGCCCAGCTGCTGGCTCTCAAGCTTGAAGAAGTAGCGGCGGTCCTCGTCGTCGAGGTAGATGGATTCCTCAAGAGGGGTTTCGCGAATGTAGTTGCGAATGCGCTCGCGGGCATCACGCACGCCCTGCGCGGTAAACCACTCCTTCATGCGCCGCTCCTTCGTAGCCCGAAAAATGTACAACCACTAATCTAGCGCATAAAAATGCAAAAGATAACCAATAGCGTTCAGATAATCAACTTGCGGTAGCACATCTTGACGAAAGAGACTCAATCGTCAGCAATCGTCGCCGTCCCTGCGAGAACGCTTGCTCTCCTGCTCTGCGATCGCTTCGGCGGCACTACGTTTCCGCCTGCGGCGGCACTCACGAAAGAATGAGCGAAGAACGTCAGCACATTCATCCTCAAGCACGTGTGGCGTGACCTCAAAGGCATGGTTCAGACGCTCGTCGTGACTCAGGTCGAAGAGCGTGCCCAGGGCCCCGCCCTTAGGGTCGCCGGCGCCATACACGCAACGGTCGACACGCGCGTTGACCATGAGCCCCGCGCACATCAGGCAGGGCTCGAGGGTCACGTATACGGTGCACCCCGTCAGGCGCCAGCGGTCCAACTTGCGAGAGGCGCCCAGCATCGCCAGGAACTCCGCGTGCGCTGAGGGGTCTCGGTCGGTCTCCCGGCGGTTGTGCGCCCGGGCAACCACCTCGCCACCGCACGCCACCACCGCACCGATGGGCACCTCGCCCTCGCTAGCTGCGGCACGAGCCTCCTCGAGCGCGAGGCGCATGTACTTCTCGTCCAGCGCGGTCTGAGCCTCAGATTGGGCGTCCCGGCGGAAGGCGTCAGAATCGACCATAAGCGTCTTCTCCGTTTCCGTTTGCATCCTTATGAGGTAGGATATATCCACTCACGTCCTTGGAGGGATGGCAGAGTGGTTGATTGCAGCGGTCTTGAAAACCGTCGAGCGCGAATAACGTTCCGAGAGTTCGAATCTCTCTCCCTCCGCCATAATTGCTCGCGGGCCGCCTAGGGCGACCCGCTTTTTTGTTGTATTGGGTGACATATCCGCCGGGTATACTGTCGCTATGACTCCGAGAGCGAAACCCGCGCGGCGGACGCGTAGGTAGAAAGGGGCACAAATGGCACTCATCATCGTAGTCATCGTTCTGGTCGTACTCGCCGCCCTGCTCGTCTCGCTGTACAACGGCATTGTCACCAAGGACAACCGCTGCGACAACGCGTGGCAGACGATTGACGCGCAGCTTCAGCGTCGAAACGACCTCATCCCCAACCTGGTCGAAACCGTCAAGGGCTACGCGGCACACGAGTCTGGCACGCTCCAGGCGGTCACCGAGGCGCGCGCGGCCGTCGCCAACGCGGGTACCCCTGAAGAGAAGATGGAGGCCTCCAACCAGCTCTCCGGAACGCTGAAGACGCTCTTCGCCGTCGCCGAGGCCTATCCCGACCTCAAGGCGAACACGAACTTCCAGCAGCTGCAGGAGGAGCTCGGCCAGACCGAGGACAAGATCAGCTACGCGCGCATGAGCTTCAACGACTGCGTGCTCGAGTACAACAACGCGATCGAGACCTTCCCGGGAAGCCTTGTCGCCAGCCTCTTTGGCGGCGGCAAGTTCAAGACCCGTGCGGGCTTCGAGGTGGCAGACGCCGCGGCGCGCCAGGCTCCGCAGGTGAAGTTCTAGCCGCGACGCAGGCACACGCGTCGCCGCGCGCTTCGTGGGGCGCGACCGACAGGGGGGGGGCATCGACCAGGTCGGTGCCCCCCTTATTGGTGGCGGTTGCAGTCATGCACCAAGTGCCAAGCACCAGGTGTCCCTGGCGATGCGAGCCAGGTGACCGGAGGGCACCCAGGGAGAAGTGCCTCGCCCCTCAGGATTGGAGGCCCTTCTCCCCAAGCGCCGCCATCGTCACCTCGCCTCGCGCCTGCGCCTCAGAACCCGACGCAGCTTCAAGCAGAGCGCGATCGCCGCAGCCGCGTCCAGGACCGCAATGGCTGCCATCACCGGCGAGGTTCCCCTCGTCTTGATGGGCCTGTCTATCGTCGCCACGCCCGCCTGCTCAGCCGCGTCGTTGTAGTCAAGGTTGCACGCGCGCGCGTTGAGCCAGACGTAGATTACGTCCTTGGTGGCGCGCCGCAGGTTGCTCTGGAAGTTCGCGGTGTTCGTGGGCAGGGCGAACGAGCCGTCGGCAAACACGCCGTCCATGTAGAGGCTGCCACCCGCGCGCAGCATCTGGTCAGCGTTCATGTATGCATGGTGGTCGCTGTAGTCCGTAATGACCGAGCCCCTGAAGCCCCACTCCCCCCTGAGCACGTCGGTCAGCAGGGCGTGGCTTCCACCCGCCCAGATTCCACCGATGCGGTTGTACGAGCTCATGATACCGGTCGCATGTCCCTCCTCCACGGCAATGCGGAAGGGTTCGAGGTACAGCTCGCGCAGCGACTGCTCGGTCAGCCAGGTGTAGAGCGAGTCCCTGTATGAGTCCTGCTCGTTCAGCACCAGGTGCTTGAGGTAGCAAAACGTTCCGGTCTCGTCGGAGCCCTGGATGGTCGCGGCGGCCATGCGCCCGGACAGCAGCGGGTCCTCCGAGTAGTACTCGTAGTTTCGCCCTCCAAGCGGGCTGCGGTGGATGTTGCAGGCCGGCGCATACCAGCCATCGATCCCCAGCATCGCGCACTCCATTCCGACGGCTCGGCCGAAGTCGTGCGCAAGGTCCTGGTTCCACGTCTGGGCCAGGGTGGTCGGGTTGGGGAAGCCGACGCCATACGTCAGCTGGTTGAACGACGACGCCTGAGAAGAGCCGTCCAGCTCCTTGGTGCGCGGCTTGCCCACCGCGTCGAGCTTCGCGGAGTTCGAGTAGCCGTGGAGCACCAGGTTCAGCATGTCCCTCTGCGAGAGCTGGTCGAGCACGAGGTCCCAACGCTCGTCGTTGTAGTCGCGACCCAACGCGCGACCAAGGTCGGTGAGCTTGCCGTTCTCGCACAGGTTGCAGGCCCCGGCACCCAGCGAGTTCGTACCCTGGGATGCCACGTCAACGGCATCCGCGCCCTCTCCGGAGCGGTCCTGCGCATACGCCTGTCCAGAGTCATAGCGATTGAACAGCTTGAGGGAATCGGGCATTTCTCGGTCGTCCACACGCATGCGGGGGAACGTCCCCTTGAAGTCCGCGCGAGAGAGGTACGTGATGTTCGCGCCCGTGGTCCTTCCGTCAACCGAGATACCCGCCTCGGAGGCGTCCCCGGTAAAGCGGTTAGTGACCTCGGCGCCCGACGCGGGGTCGCCCTGCAGCTTGATTCCCTTGGCCACCCTCACGCTGCTGCGCGCCCCCTTGCACGGGGCGAGCGTGTGCGCGTCGCGCTTGAGCTCGAGGCAATACTCGCCCGGCTCGAGCTCATAGCCACAAAACCCGTTGTGGTTTGCGTCATAGCAGTCGTACGACGCCATGTCGCTCACCCTGACCGAAAGCGTCACGTCCTCAGACGCACCCGGCTGGAGCAGGTTGGTCTTCTTGTAGTCGCACAGCTCCGTCGAGGACTTCTCGATTCCGCCGGGCGTGTAGGGGCTGGTGTAGTAGAGCTGCACCACATCTTTTCCCGCCACAGAGCCCGTGTTGGTGACGCGGACGGTGATGCTCAGCGTGTCGTCGGCGCCCACGCGCGCGCCGCGGGCGAAGGAGCGGTCGACGACCTTCCAGTCGAACGAGGTGTACGAGAGCCCGTAGCCAAACGGATACTGGACGACGCCGTCGTACCCCGTGCCATAGGCGTCGTTCACGTCGCTCCAATAGCCCTCGGCGTCAGCCGTCTCGTACCACCGATAGCCGACGTATATGCCCTCCGCGTAGTCGACGTAGCGCACCGCGTCGTACGGCTCACTGGTTCCCACATTCGAGTTCGTCGTTCCGTCCGCAGGATAGAATCCCCGCGCGTTGAGGTAGGAGCCCTCGCCGTCCGCGCCAGAGTTGACCCAGCTCGCGTTGGTCTCGAAGCTGTACGGGTAGGTGTCGGTCGTGCGCCCGGACGGGTTCACGTCGCCGTAGAGCGCCTTTACCACGGCGCTCGCCGCACTGGTGCCCGTCGTTCCCACGAGCATGCAGCTGTCGACTCCGTCGATGCTCTCGACCAGCCCAAGCTCCATGGGGTTGGTGGAGTTCACCAGCACAATCACCTTGTCGTAGTTGGCCGCGACGTACCTTATGAGCGCTTCCTCCTCGGGGGACGGCTCGAGGTACTGCCTGCCCGCGACCTCCCGAGGCGAGCCGCCACGCTCGTTCACACAGTACTGGGCACGCGGGCAGTCGATGCTCTCCCCCGCCACGCGCGACAGCACGACGATGGCCGTGTCGGAGTACTTCTTCGCGTCATTCAGGACCTGGTCGCTATAGACGGTCTTGTCGTCCATACGCGGTTCGCAGAGCTGGCAGAAGTCGCGGTCATGGCTGTTGAGCGACCCGGCGCTCAGGTTGGCCCGCTCGCCCTGGAAGCTACGGTAGGCATTCGCGAGCTCCTCGTTGTACGAGACGCCGTAGGCCGTGAGCGCGTCGAGGAGGCCGGCAGACTCGCCCGCGACGCCGCCCGAGCCGGAGCCTCCCGAGACCCACTGCGTGGAGGCCCAGCCAAAGACGTTGACCTTAGTGTCGTCCTTGGAGAGCGGCAGCGTCTGGTTCCTGTTCTGGAGAAGAACGAGCCCCTCGGACTCGACGTCCTCGGCAAGTTGGGCGTCTCGCGCCTGTTGGGCGTTCAGCTCCTCCCTGGACACGTCGACGCGATCTGACCCCAGGTACGAGTCGATCGTCTCGCCATACATGACGGCGACGACGTTCGCCGCAACGACCGCGACCAGCAGCAGACCGCCCATGGCCCTCACCACGACCCTCCGCACACGACCCTTTTCTGCCTTATTCTGCACGCCATGCCCCAAACTTGCCGAAACTGCATCGCCACCATTCTAGGACGGCGGCACCCCTTGCAACCAATGCGGAAGCACTTCTCGTCCCGTGAACAGCCTCGCAGCGGTCTCGCATCGCAAGTGAGCGAGACCGCGTAAACAAAAAGCCCGCCTGAAATACAGACGGGCATCTTGCTTGGTCTAGCCGAAGGCTGCTTTGCGCGGGTCTTGTCGAGGCTTAGGCAAGAAGAGCCTTGACGGTCTCCTCGAGGTCTGCGGCGGTAAGCTTGAACTCAGCCTGCAGCCAGTCGGCGGTGCCGACCTGACCGAAGGACTCGGTCACGCCATGGCGCTTGAACGGCACGGACACGCCAGCCTCCATCAGACAGGACGCGCATGCGTCGCCGAGGCCGCCGATGACGCCGTGGTTCTCGAAGGTGACGACGGCCTTCTTGCCCGCAGACTCGGACAGGAGCAGTTTGGCGTCGAGCGGCTTGATGCAGAACATGTCGATAACCTCGGTGGAAATGCCCTGCTTCTCGAGGCTCTCTGCAGCCTCGAGCGCATCCTTGAGCAGCTGGCCGGCAGTCACGATCAAGACGTCAGAGCCCTGCCTCACAACGTTGCCCTTGCCAAGCTCGAAGGTGGAGCCCTCCTCGTAGATCTTGTAAGAAGACTTGCGGCCGGTACGGAGATAGTGGACGCCTTCGGTCTTGGCGAACTCGCGAACGACCCACTCGGTCTGGACGGGGTCCGCGCCGTCGACGACGACGGAGCCGGGGATGGTGCGCATCAGGGCGACGTCCTCCCACGTGGTGTGCGTGCCGCCATTGGCGCCGACGGTGAAGCCAGGATCGGAACCCCAGATGTTAATCGTGTTGTGGGCGTAGGCACCAGACAGGTAGACCTGGTCGAAGCAGCGACGAGAGGCGAAGGGGCCAAAGGTGTGCGTGAAGGGGATGAGGCCCTCGGAGCTCATGCCCGCAGCCATGCCCATCATATTGGCCTCAGAGATACCACACTCGAAGAACTGCTCGGGCAGCTCCCTCTGGATCTTGAGGGTGCCAGAGGCGCCGCCGAGATCAGCCTCGAGCATAACGATGGACTTGTTGTCCTTCATCATGTCGATCAGGGTGTCGACGATGGCGTCACGGTAGGGCCTTCCAGCGGTGCCCCAATCCTCAGCGAGCTTAAACATTACGCCTCACCCCTTTCGATCTCCTCGTCAAGCTTGGCGATAGCCTCATCAGTGGCCTTGTTGATCTCGTCGTTGTTCCACTTCATAGAGTGGTTGGAGACGGCCTGCTCGAAGTAGGGAACGCCCGCGCCCTTGATGGTGTCGAGGACGATGCAGTTGGCAGTCTCAGCATTCTGCTTGGCGACGTCGATGGCGGCGTCAATGGCCTCGACGTCCTGACCGTTGACAACCTGCGTCTTGAAGCCGAAGGACTCCATCTTCTTGGCAAGGTCGAAGTTGTACATGACCTCATCAGTGGTGCCGTCGAGCTGTTTCTTGTTGTCGTCAATAAGGACGATGCAGCGGCTGAGCTTCTTGGCGGCGAGGTACTGGAAAGCCTCCCAGCACTGGCCCTCGTTGAGCTCGCCGTCGCCCACGAACAGGTAGGTGTAGTTCTTGGAACCCTTCACGGCAAGGGCCTGGGCTATGCCCACGGCCTCGGAGGTTCCCTGGCCCAGAGAGCCCGTCGTGGCGTCGACGCCGGGGGTCTTCAGGCGATCGGTGTGAGACGGAAGCCTGGTGCCACCATCGTTGAGGGTGTTGAGCCACTCCTTAGGGAAGAAGCCGCACTCGGCAAGCGTCGAGTACATGACGGGACCAGCATGACCTTTGGAAAGGACGACGCGATCGCGCTCGTCCCAGTGGGGATTCGAGGCGTCATACCTCAGCTGCTTGCCGTAGAGAACCGCATAGGCCTCGACGAGGGACAGGGAGCCGCCGACGTGACCATAGCCACGATGCTGGAGCATCGAGAGAACGTCGCGACGCACCTTGGCAGCAAGGAGCTTGACGTTCTTGAGTTCCTTCTCTTCCACTTTTCACTCCTTCGCATATCGATACTCAAAAAAATAAGCCGGACACCAAGGCGTCCGGCCAAAAGTGACGACCAAATCTTAGCCCAGGTGCTCGGCGAGCTTAGCCTCCAGCTCCGCCTTATCAAGAATATTGCTCAGAACGACCTTCTGCTCGTCGGGGATGTTAGAGATGAAGTCACCAAGGTCGGCACCGACGACGAAGAGGTCCGCGGCGGTGGGGTTGATGTCGGAAATGGTGGTGTGATCGACCTCGATCTCGGGGTGGCCGAGCTTCTTGACCGCTTCCTCCGTGTTCATGTGAACGATGAGCGAAGAGCCGAGGCCAGAGCCGCAGGCGCAGATGATCTTGCGAATTGCCATGTTGTTCTCCTTCTTTGGCACGATTGCCACCCCGTTGGCAGCATGTAAGAACATTGAATAGTCTACCCACTTTGCTCTGAGCGCGGTCGTAAATGCGATAGACGCACAACTTGGCCCGGCATACGAACCGGAGCCGAGCCCAAACGGCCCGACCCCGGTGAACAGCTCGCTTGTTGCCCTTAGCTCAGGAGACTAGGCCTCCTTGGCCTCCCTCTTGGGAGCGACGAAGTTGTAGATGATGGGGAGCAGATAGACAACCACGCAGATGGCAACAAGGACGCCACCCTGAGCGAAGTTGACCGCGTTACCCCAAACGATGCCCATCCACGAGAAGTCAGCATCCGAGAAGGTCGTGCCGACGTAGCCCAGAGCGCTGAAGACAGGCATGCAGATCATGGGCAGGAAGGTGATGAGCAGGCCGTGGGCGAAGGAGCCCGCAACGCAGCCCTTCAGGCCGCCCTCGGCGTTGCCGAAGACGCCAGCGGTCGCGCCGCAGAAGAAGTGGGGCACGACGCCGGGGAGGATGAGTGCCACGGGGATGGCGGCGTTGATGCCGTTGAGGATCAGCAGGCCAACGATGCCGCCGAGGAAGGAGCACAGGAAGCCGATGATGACGGCGTTAGGTGCATAGGTGAAAGCAACGGGGCAGTCCAGTGCGGGCTTGGCGCCGGGGACGAGCTTGTCGGCAATACCCTTGAAGGCAGGAACGATCTCGCCGATGATCAGGCGGACGCCCGAGAGGATGATGTAGACGCCACCCGCGAAGCTCATGCCAGCAGTGAGCGCCCAGACGACCCAGTTGGTCGTGGTCTCGGTGCCAACGTTCAAAAGCTCACCGCAATTGGCAACGGTGATGCCGTAGGGCTCGAGAATCTCGGCGGCTGCAGCGGCATCGGTGCCAGCGGGAACGAGGCCGAGCAGGCCCTTACTGACAGCAACGCCCACGACGATGAGGAAGAAGACCATCATCGTGATGGAGATGGAGACGGTGGTGTCACGCAGGAACACAAGGCGCTTGGAGAAGTTGATCTCCTCGGTGCTCTTGCGGTTGGGGTCGTTCGCGAACAGCTTGCCGACCAGGCCGGAGAACGCGTAGCCGATGCCGCCAAAGTGGCCGAGCGCGACGCCGTCAGAGCCAGTGACCTTGCGGAAGGTAACCTGGCAGTACGCAGGCGAAAGCACCATAATGAGGCCGAGCAGGCAGCCGCCAGCGATGTAGAGCTGGATGCCCTCGAGGTGGCCGGCGCCGCCGAGGATGACGGCAAGCATGCACGCCATGTACAGCGTGTGATGGCCGGTCAGGAAGATGTACGGCATGCGAGAGAAACGAGCCAGAACGATGTTCAGGACCATGCCGAGGGCCATGATGATGGCCGAGCTGGTGCCGAAGTTCTGAAGCGCGTCCGCAACGACTGCCTCGTTGTTGGGAACGACGCCCTGCATGTTGAAGGCGTAGTTGAAGAGCTCACCGAAAGCGAGCAGAGAGCCGGTCTGCAGGAAAGATGCGCCGGCAGACAGAACCAGGAAGCCAACGATGGTCTTAATGGTCCCCTTGATGACGTCCTCCACGGGCTTGCCCTGGAGGCAGAGGCCGAGAAGGGCAAGAAGGCCGACGAGAATAGCCGGCGTAGACAGAATGTTGACTATAAAGTCGAGTACTGCCATGGTTCCCCCTTTACTTTGCGTTCTTGCTACATTCCTATTTTCATGACTTCCTACGGCATCCCCGTTTACGCCGTGGGGAAGTCCGTGAATAGGTGATAGACGTCGTCTGCCGTCTGGGCAGTTGCGACCTTCTCGATGTTGCCCGGATCGGCGAACATCATCGCGAGGGTCCTCATGACGTCAATGTGCGAGTCAGAGTCCTCGGCGGCCAGCGTCACGAGAACGCGGCAGGGCTCGCCCGGCTTGAACTCGGCGCCCTCGCGCAGGACCGTGACGGCCAGCTGCTTCTTGAGGACCCCCTGTTCGGGACGAGCGTGAAGGAGTGCAAGGTCGGGCACGAGAACGAAGTACGGGCCCATCTCGTGGGCGTTCTGAATGATGCCGTCAATGTAGGCTGGCGTAACAAATCCCCCATCGACAAGGGGTTGCACGGCCACGTGTACGGCATCCTCCCAATCGATGCAGGACTGAACGATCTGCACGTTCTCGCGCTTGAGCATCTCTTCCATTGCGCTCATTCGAGCCTCCGTCTTTCTTGAGCAACTTAGTGTTTGGGGACGATTTGTGGATTGACACATAGCTCAAACCGTACACTTCAAATAACAGTCACATTCTATTCCAGTTTTTTCCAGTTTTGCAAGAACGATTTGTGACAAATCTTCCAGATTGTTCCAGAATTGGATTAGGGAAGTGTATTTTGAGCAAGCTAAGCCCAAGGACGACCCGCAGCAATAAGCCCGCGAAAGAGGTCCGCCGTGTTTCGCCGTGAGAGACGCCAAAAGATTCTCGACATTGTCCGTCGAGAAGGCCATGTCGAGGTCGAGAACCTCGCAAGGCTCTTTGGCGTGGGCGTCGACAGCATCCGCAAGGACCTGCAGGACCTCGCAAAGGCCGGCAAGCTCATCCGCGTCTATGGCGGAGCGACACGCCTCGATGACGAGAAGGACGCGCGCTCCAGCTCGCACGCCAAGCACGCACCGCATGCCTCTACGAACGCGGCACATGCAACGGATGCGCAGGGCGACGTCTCCCCAGACATCGACGCCCAGCGGCTCGGCCAGGGCAGCCAGGCCAACTACCTCGCCCGACTTGCAGTGGCAAGGCGCGCCTACCTAGAGATAAACCCTGGGGACTCGGTCTTCCTCGACGTCTCGAGAACCAATGCGATTCTTGCCCGCTTGATCGCCGAGGGCGACAAGAAGGTCATCGTCACAACCAACATGATCGACATTCTGCGGACGCTCTCCAACCTTCCCCATGTCACCGCACTCGGAACCGGCGGCTACCTCAACGTTCAGCTCAACGGGTTCGTGGGGTCCGCGACCGTCAGTTTGCTTGAGCCGCTCCTGTTTGCCAAGGCGTTCATAGGCGCCAGCGGAGTGGACCTCGACCGTGCCGCAGTGACTTCGAACAACATCGACAGCGGCTCGGTCAAGGAGCGCGTCATCCACAACGCCTCGTACAAGTTTCTGCTGGCAGACGAGGCCAAGTTCAAGTTGCGCGGAGCATATCGCTTTGCGTCGCTTTCGGACTTCTCCGCGGTCATCACCGACGCCCAGGACCCTGAAGTCCTTCGCAAGCTCCAGATGCTTGCCATTCCGACCCTCCGCGCCCTTCCTCCCCTTCAGTAAGAAACGGGCCCGACGACTTCGGTCATCGAAGCCCTCACGTTGCTAAGTGTCAGAAGCACGAGCGCTAGGCACGAAGCGTCGTGCGCCCGTAGGCGCGCTCCCAGTTGGCCGAGAACTCGTCGACCGCAAACTGGGTGCCCAGGTGGGCAACGAGGTTCAGGGCGACATCGGGCGGGAGCGTCAGCGCCTGCGCGCCAGCGGCGATGAGCTGGTGCGCCTGGTCGACGTTCTTGAACGAGGCCGCAAGCACCTTGGTGTCGGAGTCCTGTATGGCGAGCATGTCGATGAGATCGATGACGTCTTGGACGCCGTTGCCATAGTTGCACATGCGATTGACGTAAGGGGCCAGGTAGTTTGCTCCGTTATGCGCCGCCATGAACGCGGCATCAGAGCTGTAGATTGCCGTGGCGAGCGTGGGGATGCCCTCCCTCGCGCACTGCTTGATGGCCTTGAGACCCGGATGGGTGACGGGGATCTTCGTGTAGATGTTCTCGGGTCGCAGCTGGGCGATGTAGCGCGCCTCGTCCATGATCGACTCATAGTCCGTCGCGACGACCTGCACGAAGAGCTTCTGGTCGGGGCGAAGGTAGTCGATGATGTCCTGAATCGCCTGCTCCGCAGGCTTTCCGGTCTTGGTGAGGATGGTTGGGTTTGTGGTTACACCCTGAACGTTCAGGATGTCATCGCACTCCTTAATCCCGTCGAGGTCCGCAGTGTCGATGATAAGCTCAAACGAATCCATTGCACGCCCTTCTCAAAACAGCCCGACGGCCAAGCCGCCCACAGAACGGCCCCATTGTAATCGCGGCAGCAAGGCGTCCGGCAGGACCAATCGGCGACGGTATTGCATGCGAATATGTGCGCCTTGGAAGCTTCGGAGACAATCGCGGGCAAGGGCGTGTACAATACGGTTTGCCTTGCGCACACACCGCACAAGGCCTTTCGATACCGAAGAGAAGGGGCATTGATGAAACCTCGACCTCACAGTCGATGACCCCCGGTGTGTCCTAGTTGGTTGCGCCGCGGGGTAACCCAGGCCGTCGCGCCACGCGCGGCACAGTTCGCATATACCAACTAAGGAGTTCGCATGATCTATCTGTCCCAGCTGCTGGGCAACCCCGTTTATGACCTCAATGGCGAGCGCATCGGTCGCGTGAGCGACCTCGGCATAGCAACGGGCGAGGTATTCCCCCGCGTGACGGCGCTTGCCGTGCAGGGTCCCGCAAACACTCCACTTATGATCTCGTGGCGCAAGTACGTGGATGAATTCGACGAGGACGAGATCACCCTCAAGGTGGTCGCAACCGACATCCGCTTCTCGTACCTACAGCCTGATGAGGTCCTCATTGCGCGAGACCTTCTCAACAAGCAGATCGTCGACACCCGAGGCATGCGCGTCGTTCGCGTAAACGACCTCAAGCTTTCGGATACCAGCTCTTCTCAGCTTCGCCTGCTGGGGGCGGAAGTCGGCGCGCGTGGACTGCTACGCACGCTGTCGCCGCACCTTGAGGCCGCGGCCCTCAAGGCCGCAAGGGCCCTGGGCAAGCCGATGCCCGAGAAGATCATCGCATGGAACTACATGGACCTGCTGGACCGAGACCTTTCCAACGTAAAGCTCTCCGTCTCGCACAAGACGCTCGACGAGCTCCACCCCGCCGACATCGCGGACATCCTCGAGCGCCTGGACCCGCGCCTGCGCGGGCAGGTCTTTGCGCAGCTCGATGACGAGCAGGCCGCCGAGGCCATGGCCGAGTTTGACGACGACGCGATGGCCGCGGAGATCATGGGCGACATGGAGGAGCTCGACGCGTCCCGCATGCTCTCCGAGATGGACCCCGATGACGCAGCAGAGCTGGTCAGCGAGCTTGACTACGAGAAGGCCGAGAAGCTCCTGCGCCTCATGGGCGTCAAGGAGCAGAAGGCCATCCGCCAGCTGCTGGGCTACAAGGAGGACACCGCCGGACGAATCATGACGTCCGAGGTCGTCTCCATTCCGGAGGACGCGACGGTAGCCGAGGCCATCGAGCGTCTGCGCAACCTCGACGAGGACTTCGAGACCGTCCACTACATATATCTTGAGGATGACGAGAAGCGCCTGACCGGACTCGTCACCCTTCACAGGCTGGCCGTCGCCGAGAGCAACGAGCAGCTTCGCAACATCGCGATCGACGACGACCTGATTACCGCAAGCCCCGACGACGACCAGGAGGACGTTGCCGAGGACATCGCCAAGTACAACCTGATGGCAATGCCTGTCGTCGACGACAACAGGCGCCTGCTGGGTATCGTCACCGTCGACGACGCACTCGACGTCCTCGAGGAGGAGCACGCCGAGGACCTTCAGATTGCCGGTGCGAGCAACAGCGACGGCGAGCGCGACGGAAGCTCCCACGACATCGCCTGGCTCATCCGCCGCAACCTGTGGTTCTTCATCTGGATCGTCGCCGTCTGCATCCTGTCTGTGGCCTCGGCTCCGAGGGTTGCCCTTCTCAACGTCCTGCTGAGCTGCATGGCGCTGCCCGTCGCCGTCGTGCTGGCTGACGACTCCATTAACTATGTCACCAACTTCTTCCTCGAGAACGACCCCGACGACGACTCATCCCCCTCGTTCCTAGGGTTCTCGCTCAAGAGCATCGGGCTGGGCATCGTGTTTGGCGCGGTCGTCGCTCTGCTGGTGACCGTGTTCGACAAGATCGTGTTTGCTGGAGCAGGCGATCTCGAGCTGTCGAGGGCCATCCTTTCGGGCTTCATCGCCGCAGGCGTCTCGACCGTCGTGTCGTTTGCGCTTTCGCCCGTGTACCTCTGGATTCTTCGCACGCGTGACGAGCGTAACGAGGAGACCTCGGGCTTCACGCTCTCGTGCGTCGCCATGCTCGTCGCGGTCGTCGTGTTCGTCCTTGTCGCGGCATTCGGCATGGGCCCGGGAATCCTGCTGGTGTAGCCATGGGAAGCAAGCGCAAGCAGGTCGAAAAGCGGCCGCACACCAAACTTGACCCCAAGCTCGTCCTGGGCGCAATGGGCCCGGGCATGGTCGCCGCGCTGGCGGGAGCCGATGCCGGCGGCGTGGCCACCTACTCGAACGCAGGCGCTCTCTTTGGCTTCGGCCAGCTCTGGACCGTACCGGTAATGTGCTTCCTGCTCATCGTCGTGCAGGAGACCGCGGCACGCATGGGCTGCGTCACAGGCAAGGGCTTCGCATCGCTCATTCGCGAGCGCTTTGGCATCAGGGTCTCGGCCCTGGCCATGCTTGCGCTTCTCATCTCGAACACCACCGTCACGCTCTCCGAGTTCGCTGGCATCGCGTCGGGCATGGCGCTCTTTGGCATTCCCGTATATGTCTCCGTCCCAATCTCGGCGCTGGCTATCTGGCTGCTCACCATGAGCGGTTCCTATCGCCGCATCGAGAAAATCCTGCTTGCCATCTCGTGCGCGTTCGTGACCTACGTCGTTGCCGGCTTCATGGTCAAGCCGGATTGGGGCGAAGCCGCACGCGCGACGGTCATCCCGATGATCTCGGGTGACCCCAGCTATATCTCCCTGCTTGTCGCAAACGTCGGCACCACCATCGCGCCATGGATGATCTTCCTGGCCCAGTCAAACGTCGTCGACAAGAACGCCGACGAGGAGGACCTTCCCTACCAGCGCATCGACACCGTGACCGGAGCGGTCGTGGCAAGTGCGATCTCCTGGTTCATCATCCTCGCGACCGGAGCGGTCCTTCATCCCGCGGGCGTCGCAGTGAACGGCGCCGAGGACGCCGCCGCGGCACTGGCTCCGCTTGCCGGCCCGCACGCGGAGGCGCTCTTCGGCACGGGCCTCATCGGCGCGTCGTTCCTCGCAGCCTGCGTACTGCCGGGAATCACCGCAAGCGCCGTCTGCGAGGCATTCGGCTGGGAGCGCGGCGCCGACCGCAGCTGGCAGGACGCGCCCGTCTACCGCAGCCTGATCACCATCATCCTGGTGATATCGGCGGCCGTGGTGCTCGTCCCCAATATCAACCTGTTCGGCATCATGATGGCCGCCCAGGTGATCAACGGCGTGCTTCTGCCCGTTCTTCTGCTTTGCATGGTAATCATCGCGGCTGACCGCCACATCATGGGACAGAACGCCAACGGTCGAGCCTGGACCGCGCTGACCTGGTTCACCATCATCGCGGTGACCATCCTCACCGTCATCATGTTCGTGCTTCAGGCCATGGGCTTCGGAGCGTAGCGAAGGCTCTTCTCGCCTACTTGCTCGCCTTCTTGTACTCGTCCATAAACGAGCCGAACATTCCGCCCATCTTGCCCAGCTGTCGTCCGACTGATCTTGCGGCCTTGTCGGATGTGCTGCTGGTCTTCTTCTTGGGACTGACACCCTTCTTGGCAGTCGGCCTCTTCGCCGCGGGCTTGCCTGTGGGGGCATAGGTGGTCACCTTGGAGGATCCTCCCTTGAGCTTGACGGGCTCGGCGGCTGGAGAGACCTGCACATTTCCCGCCTTTGCGGAGGGCATCTGCTCCTCAGGCTCAGCTGTGGCATCGCTGAGGGCACGCTTCGCCTTGCCGAGGGCCTTTCCCAGTGCGAAGGAGCCCTTGTCTACGGCCTTGGCCGAGGCGGCGGACGCCTTGGCGACAACCTTCTGGCCACCCTGCTTAACGCGAGCGTAGCCCTCGCCCGCCGCCGCCGCAACGCCACCAGAGAGCTGCAGGCTCGGCGCCGCGTCGTCGACGATCATCCAGCCATCGCGATAGCCCTTGAGCATGTCGACGGGAATCTCGAGCTGGCCGACGAGGGACTTCGCCACGCTACCGTCGCCGACGCACAGCTTGCGAACAGCCCCCGTCCGCTCGTCGAAGATGCAGTCGCCGACGTAGCCAAGCTGCTTGCCCGACTCCGTCTGGCAGTCCATGCCGGTCCACATGATGCAGCGGTCCCAGTCGAGACCAAGGCGGTCTCGGGCGGCCTGCTCCAGGGTAGCCTCCCCTTCGTTCAGGTATACGTAGTCGTTCTCGATGCGATACGAGTCGAACGCCATGAACAGGTCGGGCCTCTTGACGACGCCAACCATGTCGGGCTGCATGACCTGGAAGCCCACGACGCGGCGGCCGTCAGGCGAGAAGACGGCCATGTGCATCCTGCCCAGGCGAACGTCCTTCGTCTTGCCTTTCCGGTCGACCTTCTTCTTGAATACCTTCGCGCCAATCAGGTTGGAAACCCTCTGCATAACCGCTCCAAATCAAAAAGGGAGCGCGGTGCCAGCGCACCACGCTCCCCATAGTTTCAACAAACGATGGCTACTCGGCATTCCCGTCTTCAACAACCTCGACGTGCACGCCCTCGGCCGGAGTAGACCCAAGGTCAGCGGCATCGCCAGCAGCAGAGACGACCGTGTCGGTAACCGTAGTGACCGCCTCCTGAACCTGGCCCGTAGTGCTCGTGACGGCATCGGAGAGCGAGTCACGAAGCTGGTCCATGCGCTCGCGGGCAAGGTCGACCTTGGCGCGAAGCTCGTCGGTCGTGGCGTCCACGCTCGGACGAACGGAGCTGATCCTGTCGTTTACGATGCGAGAACCGCGCTCGTAGGAGTCGACGGCCGTGTCCCAGGCATCGTTCATGGCATCGGCAGCCATGGCACGGCTCTCCGCACCGGAGCGCGGGGCCATCAGCACGCCAGCCGTAACGCCAGCAGCGGCCCCCAGGATGGTGCCCGCCACGAATCCAAGTACGCCCTTCGTGCCCATGAAATCCTCCTCATGCCTGGCGAAAGCGCCAGCCTCATTTCTATCTCACGCGGCACAGCCGCATTCCATCCACATTGCTCTCTATCGTACCCTTCGGGGACCGGGAATATGCTCTTCTTCCTCAACTGGCACGTCAAACAGAGAGCTCTGGCCATAGTCGTCAGACGGGACATCCTCCTGGTCACCCTCCTCCGAGAGGTCATCCTCGAACCCATCGGTCGAGGCGCCTGCACCCTCGTCCGAGCCATCCTCGGCGATAGCGTCCGCGCCCACGACAGCCTCATCTGCGACGGGATCGTCCACGATGTCCTCGTCCTCGGCAGGCACGTCCTCGGCAGCATCCTCGTCGGGGCCGTCGGCATCCGCCTCTTGGGTTCCGGCAACGATGAGCGTCGTATCCATGACCGTGGTCTCTTCAGCCGAGAAGGGCTCGCCCTTCTCGGCTTCGTCCGCCCCGTCTTCCGCAACCGGCTCGGGCTCCGCAGCCGAATCAGGCCCGACGCCTGCGGTGACATCCTCCTCCGGGGCGGCCTCGACGGTAACAGGCTCGTCCGTGGGCTCCTCGGGGGCCTCCTCAGGCGCAGCCTCCGTGGACGCCTCAACGTCTACGCCTACGGGCGCCATGACAGAGGTCTCGCCCGCGTCGACGACCTCAAGGGCCGTCGTCTCGGATGCGCCGAGGGCGGCAGTGGCGTCAACCGGAATGCTCGCGGTATGATCGGCCGGCGCCGAGGCACGTACGAGGTCCGTGGGGAAGGCCTTGAGCGGGTCGTCATGGGCCGACTGGTAGGCCTCCGGAGAGATGGTGGGGTCAGACGAGGAGGCTCCGTTCAGGCCGGCGGCGGCACGCTCGGCAGCGGCTGCCTCGGAGGCGGCGAGTGCGGCTGCGGCGCGATGGGCCTCGGCCACAAGGCGCTCCTCCTCGGCCCGGCGCTCGCGCTCCCTCTCGGCAGCCTCGCGCTCTGCCTGCTCGCGGGCAACGCGGGCAGCCTCCTCGGCCTCGGCCCTCTCGGCAGCCTCGCGGGCCAAACGGGCTGCCTCCTCCTTGCGCAGGCGCTCCTGCTCTAGGCGAAATCGCTTCTCTTCCGCCAGACGCTCGGCCTCCTGGCGCGCGGCCTCGATCTCCTGCTCGCGCTGGGCGATCTCGCGCTGGCGCTCCTCGAGGGCACGCTGGTGCTGGTCAGCCGCCTCGGCGTCGAGCTCCTCCATCACCGAGCGCTCGTAGGCGTCGGCCGGATCGTCGCCCATGGAGTCGATCATCCCGCACAGGCCGCTGACGATCGCGTCCACGTCGGGGCTGGCATCTTCGCCGCCCGTGAAGGCCCAGTCGATGATCCATGCGGCACTCGAGAGCGCGCCCACCGTGAGGACGTCATCCTGACAGGACAGCTCGATGTCGAACCCGCGCTCCTCGCCCTCGACGGGATAGGTCCTGCCCGTCGTGACGTCGCCTGCTACGTTGGTCTGCGCGAGCAGCTCGACCGTCACGTGCTCAAGCAGGTGAGCGAGCTCGGTGTTTCCCATGCAGTCCTTGAACGTCTCGCCGGCGTCGCCCAGGCACACGTGGTCGATGATGTGCGGCATCAGGTTGTAGATGCGCGTGGTGCCCTGCAGGTCCTCGCTTGTGAACAGCGGGGCTTCGGGGGCAATGCGCACGCGCGCGGTGAGATTCTCGAGTCCAATCTCGACCCTCTGGATTTCGATGAGCTTTGCCATTGGTGAAGCCTTCCGCCTAGAAATGCATACTTAAGTGCCATTGTAGTAAAACTTGGCTACTTGTCCTCGTTCGCTGCTGCTAGCGGCCTTATTCCGCCGTTTCCTCCTCATCCGCGGCGTCCGCTGGAGGCTCGGGAGCCGTCACGCGCAGGAGAGCCAGACGTCGCCCGCGCATCGACTGTACCCTGAAGCGATACCCCTCGACCTCGAAGACCTCGCCGGGCTTGGGCAGCCCGTCTGCAATCTCGAGCACGAAGCCGGCAACGGTCTCGTACTCCTCGCTATCCTCGATGGGCCATCCCAGCTCGATGGCGTCGTCGATCGAGAAGCGCCCGTCAACCAGCCACTCACGATCCGAAAGCTGCGTCAGGTACTTGTTGTCGGGATCGAACTCGTCGGCAATCTCGCCCACGACCTCCTCGACAATGTCCTCAATCGTGATGACGCCGGCGGTTCCGCCGTACTCGTCGACCACGATGACCATCTGGTCGCGGCTGTTCTGCATCTCGGACAGCAGCGGGATGATGTCCTTGGTGTCGGGGACGAAGTCGGCGCTGCGCATGTACCTACTGATGGGCTTGTCGCCCTCGCCCAGATCGACCATGGGTCCGATGAGGTCCTTGATGTGGGCTATTCCCACGATGCGGTCCACGTCGTCGTGAAAGATGGGAATGCGTGAGAAGCCCGTGTTCCTCATGACGTCCAGGACCTCGGACAAGGTGGAGGTATCCTCGAGCGCCGTCAGGTCGACGCGCGGAATCATGACCTCGCGCGCCTTGGCGTCGCCCAGGTCGAAGATCTCGTGGATCATCGTCTTCTCTTCGTCGCTCAGCTCGTCGGAGTCGGTCACCATGTAGCGAATCTCGTCCTCCGAGACGTCCTGGCGGTCATCGGCACTCTTGATTCCCAACGCGCAAGCCAGGCCGTTGGCGCTGGCCGAGGTGAGCGCGACAAGCGGCCGGACAAAGCGCGCGAAGGCGCTCAAGGGTCCAGCGACGGACTTCGAGACCTTCTCGGCTTCCGCCATCGCGATGCGCTTGGGCACGAGCTCGCCCACGACGATGGAGAAGTACGAGACCACCAGGGTGATGAGCACGGTAGCCAAGCCCCCGGCAAACGCGGGGTCCGCACCCAAGGACGCCAGCCAGGCACCCAGCGGAGCGGACAGGCTCGTCGCGGCAAAGGCAGACGAGAAGAACCCGACAAGCGTGATCGCAACCTGTATGGCCGCGAGGAACCCAGTGGGGTTCTCGATGACGCGGGCAGCCCGCGCGGCAGCCTTGTCGCCCTGCTCGGCGTCGTGGTCAAGCATGACCTTCTTCGCGGTGGAGAGGGCCATCTCGGACATCGAGAAGTATCCGTTCACCAGCGTGAGCAATACGGTAACGAAGATTGAAAGGGCTATGTCCATGCGCGCTCGCGCAACCTCCTAGACAGCGTCCGACAGCGCCACAGCGCGAAAAGGTGAGTCGCAACCGGGCAGATTATCTGCATTCTACCCGAGTGCAACCCACCTCCATCAATCGCGACGTCACTGACGGCGATTAGGTGAAACATTTCTGTCAGCGTTGCTGCCCGCCCCACCAGAACGTGCGCATGTCACACCCTGCGAAGGATCCTATGCCACGATGGCCTCCGCCTTCTTGTCCTCCTCGGCGATGATCTTGGCCTTCTCGTCCACGTCGGTCTGCGACATCTTATCCGCATAGGTCTTCTGGCCCGTGGGATACATCTCGAGCCACAGCTCGTCGGCGACCTTGGCCCATGCCTCTGCGTACGGGGTGACGCGAGCGCAGAGGTCCTTCGCGCTTTCGGGGGCCACGTACTCAGAAGGCCGCGCCGCAGACTCCTCGACCATCTTGGGAAGCTCCTGGGGGTTCTCGAGCATCGGACAGGGCATCAGCAGGTTCTTATTGAAGAGCCAGTGCTTGCGATACGCCTGGAAGATGGGCTGGCGCAGGCATTCGAGCCAGTTGCCGCTCTTCTTGAAGTTCGCGTTGGAGTAGTGGATGAAGACGCACGGCTCCACATCGCCGCGCGCGTTGACGTGGCAGTACACGCGGCCGCCCGCGATGCAGCCGCCGACGAACTCGCCGTCGTTCTGGAAGTCCATCGCGAAGATGGGCTTGCCGCCTTCCGGTGCGCGAAGCTCGCGGATGCGGCGGAACATGTAGCGGCGCTGCTCGACGGTGGGCATAAGGTCGGCGTTCGCTCCTTCCCCCACGGGCATGTAGTGGAAGAACCACGCCCACCTGCAGCCCTTGCCAATCAGAAGGTCAAAGAACTCGTCAGACGAGACCTTCTCGGTGTTTTCGCGCGTGTAGGCCGTCGAGGTTCCAAAGAGCAGGCCATGCTCGCGCATGAGGTCGAAGGCATGCATGACCTCCTCGAAGGAGCCGTCACCACGGCGGCCGTCGTTGATGCTGGACTCATAGGACTCGAGCGAAACCGAGAACACAATGTTACCCAGCTCGGCCACCTTCGCACAAAACTCCTCGTCCACAAGGGAGGCGTTGGTAAAGATGTTGAAGAGGCTCTCGTTGTGCTTCTCGGCCAGGCGTAGGACATCGGCCTTGCGTACGAGCGGCTCGCCACCCGTTAGCATGAAGAGGTGAGTGCCAAGCTCCTCCGCCTGCGATACCAGGCTGTCCATCTCGTCATACGTCAGGTTGAGGCGGTTTCCGTAGTCGGCGGCCCAACAGCCCACGCAATGCTTATTGCATGCGCTCGTCGGGTCGAAGAGGATGATCCAGGGCACGTTGCACTGGTACTTCTCGGCATTGGCCGTGGTATTGCGAAGACCGCGGAAGGCGGCCTCGTATCCACCGTTGAGGATGGTAGTCTTCAGCACGTTGTGATCGGTATGGTCGATTACATCAAACAGGAAGCTCTCCCACTTCGAGCCCGGATAGATTCCCTTTCGCAGACCCCGGGTGGCACCGGGAGACGTGTCCTTCAGAAGCTTTCCGGCCATCGTGATGAGATGGTCGATGTTCTCCTCACGGCCCTCCACCGACGCATCCTTGAGTATTTTGTCGACGACCAGTCCGAAAGCTGCGCGCTCGGCGGCATGGGCAACCTTTGACTGCATGGCAATCACTCCCCACGTAAAACGTGAGCCCGGGGCCCTTCCCCGGTTTTTGACTCGCGTTCAAAAACCTTATGAGTCTCTTTACCCATTCGACGAGAAGAGCATGCGCACTTTTACGCAAGCGTACCCCAACCGCACGGGACAAAAAGCCCGTCCGCACGAATGCGGACGGGCATCTTGCCAGTTAGTTGGATGGTCGGGCTTACCAGCACTTCACCTTTTCGATGTTCTCCCGAATGTGAGCGCAGCTCGCATGCCACTTCGCAATTTCGCCCTCGGCCATCTCGGGCACGAAGACGCGCTCGACGCCTTGGGCGCCGATGACGCAGGGCAGCGAAGAGAACAGGCCGGATTCGCCGTAGGCGCCCTCAACGAGCGTGGACACGGGCGTGACCAGCTTGGTGTCGTGGACGATCGCCTTAATGATCTCGACCGCGCCGTTCGAGATGGAATACTCGGTACACATCTTGCCGGCCATGGTGATGTAGCCGCCGTGACGGGCCTGCTCCTCAAGGTCGGGTCGATCGAAGCTGACGCCAGCCTGCCGCTCGACCTCCTCCGGCGTCAGGCAGCCGATCGTGACGTGGGACCACAGCGCGAACTCCGACAGACCATGCTCGCCCAGCATCCACGAGTTGATGCACTGGGGGTCGTAGCCGCACACGTTGGCGATGGCGTGCTTGAAGCGGGAGGAGTCGAGCGTGGTGCCCGAACCGATGATCTTCTTGGGGTCATAGCCCGTAAGGCCCCAGATCTCGGTCGCGACGACGTCGTTGGGGTTGGCAATACTTACCCAAACGCCCTTGAAGCCAGCGTCGACGATGCGCTGCGCGAACTTCTTGGCTTCCTCCGTCGTCACGAACAGCTCGCCGTCGCGATTCTCCTTGGCTGCAGCCACATGGCCCGCGGCGTTGACAATGACGTCGCACTGCGCAAGCTCCTCGTAGCGGTCGTCGCACTCGAACACGCGCGCAGAATGGGGATAGAAGGACATGGCGTCCAGCAGATCGTTCACCTGTGCGCGACACAGAACCTCATTGGTGTCGCAGATGTATAGCTCGGACGCGAGAGACTGATACAGAAGGGCGTTGGCGACATGAGCGCCCACATGGTTGATGCCGATGATGCCGATCTTGCTGACCAAACCCATAATGCCGTCCATTCACTCGATAATTCCGGACAGAACAACTTATATTCTGGTAAATCGTAAAGCGCAAGCCCCCAGCCAGGCCACAGTCACACGAGTCGGAAGCATTGCGGAAACATAGCGACAAACGCCAGTGATGGCGGGCGGCGCCACAGAATTCATGTGAGTATCGCGCAGCCGCCCAGGCAAGGGTAGCCGCACGCAGTTTTCTAGTCCTAAGCTTGCAATACGCAAGAATAAGGCGGACACCAGTCGAGGTATTCAATGGGCTTTAAGACATACACCTGCCCCATAGCAAAGGCATGCGGAGGCTGCGAATGGCTCGCGGTGCCCTACCCCATTCAGCTTAGGCGCAAGCAGAAGGAAGTGGAGAAGCTCTTCTCCGCCGCGGCCGAAAGGGACCACGCAACGATAGAGCCAATCCGTGGGATGGAGGACCCCAGAGCCTTTCGCAACAAGGCCGCGACGCCATTCGCGCCCGGTAAGGGCGGGCGCATTCGCAGCGGCTTCTTTGCGGCGGGATCCCATCGCATCGTTCGCTGCGACTCGTGCCTGGTGGAGGACCCCCGCGCACGCGACATTCTGAACGACGTCGCCCGCGTGGCGGAGCGTCTGGGAATTCGCGCGTATCAGGAAGACCGCGGCCGCGGCACGCTGCGCCACGCCATTGTACGCTGCGGCTACGCAACCGAAGACATCCTGCTGACCCTCGTCACCAACGGGCAGTGGCTTCCACACGAACGCGAGTTCGTCGCTGAGCTCACCCAGAGGCACCCCGAGATCAACTCCATCGCGCAGAACATCAACCAGCGTCGCACGAATGCGATGCTGGGCCGCGAGTGCAAGACGCTCTTTGGCAGCGGCATCATGCACGACAAGCTACTGGGATGCACCTTTGAGATCAGCCCGACCAGCTTCTATCAGACAAACCCGCGCCAGACCGAGGTTCTGTACCAGCTCTCGATTGACGCCTGTCAACAGGCAGCCGTCTCAGGCGAGGGCAACTTCAACGTGCTCGACGCCTACTGCGGAACCGGAACCATCGGCATGTGCATCGCCAAACAGGACGGATCCGTACACGTCACGGGAGTCGAGCAGGTTCATGACGCGGTCGACTGCGCAAAGCGCAACGCGCGCGCAAACAGCCTAGACCAGCGTGCGCGCTTCGTGGCGGCGGATGCAACCGAGTATATGAACTCAATCGCAGAGTCGGGAAAGGCGAGCTTCGACGTGGTCGTCATGGACCCACCACGCGCGGGGTCGACGCCACAGTTCCTCGACGGCGTCACGCACATGGGGACCAAGACCGTGGTCTACGTCTCGTGCAATCCAAAGACGCAGCTGCGAGACATCGAGCACCTGCAGAGGCGCGGCTATCGCCTGCGCACGCTGACCCCCGTCGACATGTTCCCTCACACCAAGCACATCGAGACTGTCGCGTTGCTTACCAAGCGCGGCTAGACGGGCAGCCGGCTTCTCTTTGCTGCGGATTCCCTGGCAGACGTTCACGAGTATGATGCGAGAGACTTTGGGACAAGCTCTCACAAGAAGGAGCTTCTTCTTGGATTAGACATCCCGAGGAACTACTAGCTAAAGAGGAGGAGAAGTACATGGGACTCAGGCTCATCAAGCTATCCCGCAAGTACGAGACCAAGCTTGGCCGAATGATAGACGAGTGGAAGGCCGATCAGGAGGCCAACGGCGCCGACCATTCCCCCTACGCCATCTTCCGGAACGACTACCACGACTTCGATTCCTACCTTGCCGGACTTGAGCCAAACCCCGTGCCAGAGGGACACGTTCCCAACTCCGTATACTTCCTTCTGGACGACGAGCGAGACCGGCTCTTGGGCGCCGTAGACATCCGCCATCACCTGAACGACGAATTGCTGGAGTGCGGTGGCCACATTGGTGACGGAATCAGGCCCAGCGAGAGGCGAAAGGGTTACGCCACCAAGATGATTGGCCTTGCACTCGATAAATGCAGAGACCTGGGCATCGACCGCGTGCTCATGACCTGCAACAAGACCAACGTTGGATCTGCCAAGTCCATCATCAACAATGGCGGCGTGCTCGAAAACGAGCTGTCGCTCCCTGACGGAACCATCGAGCAGCGCTACTGGATCGACCTGTAGGGCCGCGCGCTTCTCCCCTGTGCCTTTTGTGCCAAAGGCATAGACCCTCTTGCGCGCGGGTACTGAAGTGAGGGTGCATTTTGCCACCGACGGCGCTTGCTACAGCGCTTTGAAATACAAGAAAGACGAGGAGTTTTTGCATGTCAAAGTACCTGGATTCCATCGATAGCCCCGCTGACCTCAAACGCATTCCGCAGTCTGAGCTTCCCGAGCTTGCGAAGGAAATCCGTTCCGCTCTCATCAGGCGCCTAGAGGCCGTCGGAGGGCACTTCGGCTCCAATCTTGGTGCCGTCGAGCTCGAGATAGCCCTGCACTACGTATTCGACTCCCCGCGCGACAAGTTCGTCTTCGATGTCTCTCACCAGTCGTATACGCACAAGGTACTGACCGGGCGGCGCGGGATGGTCGAACCCGAGACGTACCTTGACTACAGCGGCTTCAGCGCCCCCGAGGAAAGCGTGCACGACCAGTTCAAGGTCGGGCACACCTCCACGTCACTCTCGCTTGCCTGCGGCCTGGCCAAGGCCCGCGACCTGACGGGCGGGAAGGGCAACGTCGTGGCGGTCATCGGCGACGGGAGCATGAGTGGCGGCGAGGCTTTCGAGGGCCTCAACAACGCGGCGATGCTCGACTCGAACATGATCATCCTGTTCAACGACAATGACATGTCCATTGCGCCCAACCAGGGTGGCATGTATCGAAACTTCGCCGAACTGCGCGCTACGAAGGGCACCGCCTCGAACAACTTCTTCACCGCGATGGGGCTCGAGTACCGCTTCCTCGAGAGCGGCAACGACCTTGATGCGCTCATCCAGGAGCTGCGTGCCGTAAAAGACATCGACCACCCCATCGTCGTACACATCTGCACCCAGAAGGGCCTCGGCTCCGACTGGGCGCAGGAGCACAGGGAGGAGGGCCACTGGGTTGACCCCAAGGGCGCCGAGCCGTCGGACGAGGAGAGCCCGACCAAGCTCAACGCCGACTTCCTCCTAAAGAAGATCCAAGCGGACCCCTCCGTCGTGGTCATCAACGCCGGCACGCCGGGCGGTCTGTCGCTCACACCCGCGTGGCGCGCCAAGGCCGGCAAGCAATTCGTCGACGTCGGCATCGCGGAGGAGCACGCGGTTGCCTTCACCTCGGGTCTCGCCCGCGGCGGCGCCAAACCGGTCTACCTGGTAAGCGGTTCCTTTGCGCAGCGCACGTACGATCAGCTCATGCAGGACCTCGCCCTCAACCGCAGCGCCGGCGTGATTCTGGTCCGCGGAGCCTCCATAGGCACGGGAGACGCGACTCACAACGGCACCTATATCTCCTCGCTCGAGAACATCGTGCCAAATGTAAGGGTCTTCTCGCCCTCTTCAATGGAGGACGAGTATGCCATCCTCGACTGGGCCATCGACCAGCAGGAGGGACCGGTCATCATCAACGTTCCCGAATCCGCGACACATGGCCCGCAGCGCTTCTCGACGGAGGACGTCGAGCGCAACCGCGTCGTGCGCATGGGTCGCGATGTCGCGCTGATGGGCTACGGCAATTTCCAGGCGCTCGCCCAGGAGGTCGCGGCCGAGCTTGAGAAGTGCGACATCGACGCCACCGTCATCGACCCCGTCTTCGCAAACGACATCGATGCAGAGCTGCTGCAGGCCCTCAAGGGAGACCATCGTCTGGTCGTCACGCTTGAGGACGGCATGCTCGCCGGAGGCTTCGGCTCTGCCGTGACCGCGTTCTACTCGGCCGACGACATGCGCGTGCTCAACTATGGCGCTCGTCGAGAGTATCTCGACCGCGTGGACGGCGAGGCCATGCGCAAGCGCTACCACCTGAACCCCGAAACCATCGCGCAAGAGATCCGCGAGGTTCTCGAGCGCTAGGCCGCGCGTCCGCGGGAAACACGTCCGCGCAGCACGGCATGGACAGAAAGAAGGGAGGCCGTCCATCGGGCGGCCTCCCTTCCCTTTTCACGTGGCGCATTTCGCGACGCACGATTCGCGACTCCCCTAGGCGGGGTCGACAACAACCTTGTTGCCCTCAACGCGCACGCGACCCTCCGACAGCAGCTGGATGGTGTCGGGGTAGAGCTCGTGCTCGATGTCGTGGATGCGAGACTCGAGCGTATCGACGTCCCATCCCTCCTCAACGACCAGGGCACGCTGCGCGATGATTGGGCCACAGTCGTACTTGTCGTCGGCAAAGTGCACGGTCACGCCCGTCACCTTGACGCCGTAGTCGTAGGCATCCTGAATGGCATGGGCGCCCTTGAAGCTGGGCAGCAGAGCTGGATGCAGGTTCACGACGCGATTTTCGAACGCACGCAGAATGGGAGCGTGGACCATTCGCATGTATCCAGCCATGATGACGTAGTCGACGCCCTCGCGCTTCAGCGCGGACGCGATCACCTCGTCCGCCGTCATCGGGTCGGCATAGATCTCCTTGCTCAAGGTCATCGTCTGGATGCCAGCAGCCTCGGCGCGCTTGAGGCCGTAGGCGCTCGGGCGAGAAGAGATTACAATCGCGATCTGTGCATCGAGCGTGCCCGCGTCAATGCGGTCGATGATAGCCTGCAGGTTGGTGCCTGAGCCCGAGAGCAGAACGCCGAGCTTGATGCTCATCGATAGGTCACCTTGCCCTCGCCCTCGACGCACTCGCCCATGACGAAGGGAGCGAAGCCCTGCTCGACTAGGTCCCCGCAGACCTCGTCCACGTCGTTGGGGTCGCAGATGATGCTCATGCCGACACCCATGTTGAAGGTCTTGTAGGCCTCGTCGGGCGTGAGGCCGGCGGCCTTGACGCAGTAGGTGATGATGGGCGGAACGTCCCATGCGGGACCATCATCGCCACCGCGGTCAACGACGGCGTCGACGTTGGAGGGCAGGGCACGGTTGAGGTTCTCGGTGATGCCACCACCCGTGATGTGAGCCATTGCGTGGATCGGCGCACCAGCCTTGAGTGCCTTGACGAGGCCGCCTGCATAGATGGCCGTGGGTCGAAGGACCGCATCTGCCAGGGACTCTCCGCCCAGCTCGTCGAGAGGTTGGTTGAGCTCCTCAATCGTCTTGCCCTCGATGGCGACCTTGCGCACGAGGGAGTAGCCGTTGGAGTGGATGCCACTGGAGGGCAGACCGATGATGACGTCGCCCGCCTTGACCTTGTCGGGACCGATCATCTTCGGTCGGTCGACGACGCCGACGACAAAGCCGGCCAGGTCGTAGTCGTCAGCCTTCATGACGCCGGGATGCTCCGCCATCTCGCCGCCGACCAGGGCGCAGCCGCTCTTCTTGCAGCCGTTCGCGATACCCTTGACGATCTTCGCGACGTGGTCGGCCTTGAGCTTGCCGATGGCGACGTAGTCCAGGAAGAACAGGGGTTCGGCGCCGATGGGCACGACATCGTCGACGCACATGGCGACAAGGTCCTCACCCACGGTCTCGTGACGGTCGAGCAGCTGCGCGATGGCGAGCTTGGTGCCAACGCCGTCGGTTCCGGACACCAAGACGGGATCCTCCATGTCCTTGAATGGCTTCATGGAGAAGCACGAGCCAAAGCCCCCCAGGCCGCCGATGACCTCAGGGCGACTGGTCGCCTTGACCGTGTCCTTGATCGCATCGACCGCACGTGCCCCCTCATCGACGTCGACACCCGCGTCGGCGTACGTGACGTGCTTGGTCTGCTCTGTCGTCATTCATTACTCCTTAGTCCAGGCGGCGTCGCCGCCGATTTACAACCTAAGATGCCAGGCTCTTCTCCCCCGGGGATGCCCTACTGAACCTCGACCTGAAGCTCCTCGTCGATGCTGCGCGTGGCGCCGTCAGTCGGCGGATACAGGCTCACGGGCTTGAATCCCTCGACGAACTTGCCGGCGGCGAACGCAGGTGGCACCTCGACGGGATACTCGCCGTTGTAGCAGGCCTTGCACCACCCGACCTTCGGCACGCAGCTCTCGAGCCCCTCGAGCGAGAGGAACGCAAGCGAGTCGGCCTCGATGAACTGGCACACCTCCTCGACGTTCTTGGTGGCGCTGATCAGCTGTGCCTGCACGTCCGTGTCGATGCCGTAGAAGCAGGGCCACTTGACCTCGGGGCAGTTGATGCGCACGTGGACTTCCTTGGCGCCGGCGTCCTTGAGCATGCGAACGATCTGCTTGGAGGTGGTGCCGCGCACGATGGAATCGTCGACCATGACTATGCGCTTGCCCTCGACGTTGTCGCGCAGCGCGTTCAGCTTGAGGCGAACGCCCATCTGGCGCATCTCCTGCGTTGGCTGGATAAAGGTGCGGGCGACGTAGCGGTTCTTGATGAGGCCCTCGCCAAACTTGAGCCCAAGCTCGGCGGCAAAGCCCTCCGCAGGAGGCAGGCCAGAGTCGGGAACGCCGATGACGAGGTCGGCGTCGACGGGTGCCTCACGGGCAAGTTGGCGACCCATGTTGTAGCGCATCGAGTACACGGAGCTGCCGTCGACGATGGAGTCGGGGCGCGAGAAGTACACCTCTTCGAAGATGCAGTTGTGCGTCGCACGTGCCTGGGTGCCGGGCTCGGAGACCAGGCCGTCCTCAGAGATGCGAATGATCTCGCCCGGTTCGATCTCGCGCACGAAGCGAGCGCCGACAATGTCAAAGGCGCAGGTTTCAGACGCGACGACCCAACCCGCGCCGGTTCCGTCCTCGCGAGCGGGAAGCTCCCCCAGAACCAGCGGCCTGATTCCGTGCGGATCCCTGAAGGCATACAGCGCGTTCTCGCGGGCGAGCGCCATGGCATATCCGCCCTCGATGAGGTTCATCGTGTGCCTGATGCCCTTGATGATGCGATGCTCGTGACCCGTGAAGAAGCCAATGAGCTTCGCGGCCACCTCAGAGTCGGTGTTGGACCTGAAGCGCACGCCCACGCGGTCGAGCTCCGCGCGGAGATGGTCGGAGTTCACCAGGGTGCCATTGTGCGCAAGCGCGATAATGACGTCGTCGATGGTGGACAGGTGAGGTTGAGCCGCCTCCCAGCTGCGCGCGCCCGAAGTGCCATAGCGAACGTGTCCGACGGCAAGCTTGCCCGGCATAGCCCCCAAATCGTAATCCGAGAAGACCTCGGCAACAAGACCCAGGTCCTTGCGGACCAGCACCGTAGAGCCATTGCCCACGGCGATGCCCGCGGACTCCTGTCCGCGATGCTGAAGGGCGCGGAGCGCAAAGCAGGTGAGTCGGGCAACGTCGCGGTCGGGTGCCCAAATGCCAAAGACGCCGCACTCCTCGTGGAGCGTGTCGGCGTCTTCGCGGACGTCAAGCCCGGTAAAATTCTCTAGCACAAATCCCCCTATACAGAGGCGGCAACCGTTGCCGCCTGAGCCTCGGACTTGGGTACGCACACCAGCAGGGAGCGACCGTACCCTTCGTAGTAGTTGCAGGTAGACATGGTTAGAACATGGCTCGTTCCGGAAATGATGGTCTCGGCGTCGGCGCGGCGGGTGACCGACTTGCCCAGCAGACCCATAAGGTAGGAACGGAACTCATCATCAGAAGCGAACTGGAAGCGACGGACGTTCTGGTCGTTGGGGTCGGTGTAGTAGACCATAAGCGGCTCGAGCTCGACGGCGCCGCCCTCGGTTACGTACCAGACGGTATTCGTCGCATCGAAGGTTGCCTGGTCGTTCAGGAGGAAGAGCGGGTAGAACATCGACCCGTCCTTGAGGTGGTGCCCGTACAGGATGGTCTGGTTGTCTACCAGGCCAGGAGCGGTGTTCTGGTAGTCCATGAACACCTGTCCGCCGATGGTCCAGTAGCCCTCGGCACTGTGCCTCAGGTACCAGGTATTGTCTTCCCCCTGGTAAACGGGATAGTTGACCGTAGTGCCAGGAACCTCGAGCCAGCCGACGACGTCACCGTTGACCGCCTTAAGCCCCTCCCAGTCAACGGTGGGTGCCTCCGACTCCTTCGTCGGCACGCTCGCATACGTCGCAAGCTTCTTGTTCTCCTGGTCCTGCTTCCAATAGTTGTACTGGGCAAGGCCCCAGCTTCCGGCCGCGTAGAGCAGGAGGGCGACGCCGCACGCGATCAGAATGTTCGACACGATTCTGCGGGCACGGTGGGCCTTGTGACCAGAGACCCCCTGCTCGCGGGAGGCTGCGCGCTTCTCGTTGTCGGGAGTCGTCTTCATGGCTGCCTAGGCCTCGGCCATCGCGTTCTTGAACTCTATGATCTTGCTGCGATACTCGGGCATGGTCGCGCCGAGAATCTGGGTCGCATAGATCGCGGCGTTCTTGGCGCCGCCGATGGCCACGCAGGCCACGGGAACGCCCGACGGCATCTGGACCATGGACAGAAGGGAATCCATGCCACCCAGGTCGCTCGTCTTCATGGGCACGCCGACGATGGGGAGCGGGGTATACGCGGCAACGACTCCGCCAAGATGCGCGGCCTTGCCGGCAGCGGCGATGATCACCTTGATGCCACGGTCCGCAGCGGTGGACGCCCACTCGTGAACCCTCGCCGGCGCGCGGTGAGCCGACGCAATCACAAGCTCGTAGGGAACGCCGAGCTCGTCGAGCTGCTCGGTGCAAGCCTCCATTGCCGGAAGGTCCGACTTGGACCCCATGATGATTCCCACGAGCGGTGCCTCTGCCATTGCTCCTCCAAAGCCCTTTCACGGTTGGCGCGCCAAGCGCCCTGTCTTTTCACAAGTATAGAGGGCGCATACGCCTGTTTTACTCCGCAGGCAAACTGCAACAGAGCATTTATAAAGACGGACGTGGGTGGTGGCAAAAAAGCGCGGCGAAGGCGTTACTATTTTCATATCCTGCCACGGCACCAACATTCGAGTCATTGTATGCTGCCGTCGTCTCGCGAGAAGGGCATAGGCTGATGGGCTCGGCACGCCACATAGCGTCGCGCATCGCACGCCGTTCGTCCGCATGCCTCGCTGCGGCCACGTGCCCATGGCACCGCGCGCTTCTCGCCGTCTTGCTCTGCTGTCTCGCCCTGCTTGGCTGCGGCGGAAGCAGCGCCCAGGGCGCGCCGTTCGCGCCAGCCCAGTCGATTCGCGACGCCGTGTTTGTTCGCGAGGCCGCCATCGCACAAAACGACGGGTACATCGACGCCTCGCACACCTCGGACGGATATGTCAGCGCGTCGGCGACCTCGGAGGCACGGCTGAAGGTCCAAATCACCCACGGCGAGCAGAGCTACAACTACGACCTTCCCTCAGACGGTACGCCCACGGTATTCCCCCTCAACATGGGCGACGGCGACTACGTCATCAGAATCATGCGTAATACCAGCGAGAACAACTACGTCGAGACCACCAGCGCCAACGTCTCGGTCACGCTGGCCTCCCCCTTCGAACCCTTCCTGAGGCCCAACGTGTACTGCAACTACAGCGAGAGCAGTGCCTGCGTCGCCAAGGCGCGCGAGATCGTATCAGACGCCCAGAACCAGGGCGAGGCCGCCCAGAAGATCTGCGCCTTCATCGTAGACAACATCTCATACGACACCCAGAAGGCCCAGTCCATCGGGAACGTAAAGGGCTACGTGCCCGACCCGGACGAGACGCTGGCGACGGGCAGGGGCATCTGCTTTGACTACGCCGCGCTTGGTTGCGCAATGCTGCGCAGTCAAGGCATCCCGGCACAGCTCGTCACCGGCTACGTCTCGCCCGGCGACATCTATCACGCATGGATGATGGTCTACGTCGACGGCAGCTGGCAAACAGCCTCGTTCACCGTCGAGCAAAACGCCTGGAGTCGCGTTGACCTAACCTTTGCCGCTGCGTCCGACGCAACCCAATATGTGGGTGATGGAAAGACGTATACTGACAGGTACATCTATTGATTTTCGTCAGCAATCTGACGATGCGAGGGGGCAGTCCTATGGCAGACACGTTGCTGGACAGCAGTGCGCTGAGCGCGTTCTGCGGAAGCATGGCAAACATGCTCTCGGCGGGCATCCAGGTGGACGAGGCGGTCCACATGCTTGCGGACAACCAAAGTGACTCGCGATTCAAGAGCGTCTGCGCGGACCTTTACAGTCACCTGATCGAAGGCAAGCCCCTCTCCACCGCCATGGAAGAGACCGGGGCCTTCCAGCTCTACGCCATCGAGATGGTCAAGGCAGGCGAGCAGTCCGGCCGCATCGAGGACGTCCTCAGGAGCCTCGACACCTATTTTGACGAGAAGAGCACGGCCTTCGCAAAGTTGCGTGCGGCGGTCAGCTACCCTGCGGGCCTCCTGTGCATCATGGCCGTCATTCTCGCCTTCACGGTCGCCTTCATCCTCCCGGTCTTCGTCGACTCCTACGAGAGAATCTCCGGCTCCCTCACGACAGGATCCTTCAACGCCGTGGGCATCTCGATTGTCATCGGCTGGATCGCTCTGGTGGTCACCATCGTCATGGCCGCGGTCGTTGCGGCGATGACGATCGCAAGCGGGTCCGAAAGGGGCCGCGACCGCACGATCGCCTTCTTCGAGAGGCTCAGTTTCACGCGCGAGGCCATGTACGAGCTCGCGCTCGCCCGCTTCACCTCCGCTCTGTCCACCTACGTTTCCTCCGGCCTCGACACCGAGACCTCCATGGCGCGTTCCAAGGAGCTCGTTACCAATCCCATCCTGCGCAAGAAGCTCGATGCCGCCTTCCAGGACATGTGCGATGCCGAGGCGCCGCTCTCCCTCGCACAAGTTATCTCGAAGCACGAGATCTTCGAGCCGGTCTACGCGCGCATGATTCAGGTCGGATCCTCAACGGGAAGCGTCGACTCGGTTCTGAACAAGCTCTCGAAGGTGTTCTTCGAGGCGGCCCTCGAGCGTGTCGACCAGCTGATCGCCCGCGTCGAGCCGATGCTTGCGGCCTTCCTCACCATCGCCGTTGGTGCGACCCTGATCTCGGTCATGCTTCCTCTCATCGGCATCATGAGGTCCATCGGATAGGGGGCGTCGATGTACCACGAGCTTACGCAGGAGCGCATCAAGAGCAGACGGCGGGCGCGCATCATCTCGCTCGTCGTGACCGTCGTACTCGCCGTGGTCTGTGGTCTTGCCGTCAACGCGTACCGACGCAGTGCGCTTGAGCAGGGCGCCGCCTCGGTACGCGAGGCGATTCTGGAGTCCGCAAACCACTGCTGCGCGGTCGAGGGGTCCTACCCCACCTCCCTCGGCTACCTCGAGCGGAACTACGGCCTCGTTGTCAACCACAACGACTACGTCATTACCTACGAAGCATACGCGGGAAACGTCGCGCCAACCGTGGTGGTGATTCCACGATGAGAGCCCCTTCCGACCAATCGGGCGAGAAGCGCTTCGAAGCCATCGCCGCGAGCGCCGCCATCGATGCGGGAAGTCGACGCGACCCCATGCGCATCTTCCTGATAATCCTTCTTGCAAGCTTTATCATCATCGACCTTGTCGCCATCGCCGCGGCAACCGTAAGCTATCGTTCGCTGCACCAGACGCAGGTCGACAGCCAGCAGGGCATGCTCGCCCTTGGCCCCGTCGTGAGCACCGTGCGCGCCAACGATGCCGCAGGCTCCATCGCGCGCGGAAGGGGGCCGGAGGGCGAGTCCCTCGTCATCATCGAGAAGCTCGAGAGTGGCACGTACGAGACGCGCATCTACCTCTACCAGGGTAACGTCGTCGAAGAGTATGCCATCGCGGGTACCCCGTACACGCCCCAGAAGGCGACAGTACTCGGCGCAAGCTCGGCCTTCTCGTTCTCGTACAAGGACGGCCTGCTTTCAATTACGACCGACAGCGGGACCGCAAACGTCGCGCTCCGCAGCGTCCAGGGAGGTGAGTAGCCATGACAAAGCGCCTAAGCGCACGCCTGGTCGGCGGCGGCAACACGGCCTTCCTCGTCGAGGCACTCGTCCTGCTCATGGTCCTCATCGCGACGCTGGCGGTGTTCTCGACCCTGTTCTCGTCCGCGCTGGTCGCCGGCAAGCACAGCGCACGGCTCAACGAGGCAGTCCTCGCGGCGTCCAACGAGGCCGAGTCCTTCTCGGCGGACCCAAAGGTCGGACAGACGAGCGACACCCAGGGCGGCCTCGTAGTCGACAGCGACGTCTCCGCAGAGCCCACCTCCAGGGGAACGCTCTACCACGCGCGCATCACCGTACGCGAGGTCGACGGAAGCGAGCTCTTCTCGATGGATACGGCGCGCTACGTGGGAGGTGAGCGCTCATGAGTCGTTACAGCAAGGCCGGCGGCAACATGCGCATTGGCCTCCTGACCATCTTGACGCTGGTAATCATCATCGTTCTGGCCGTGCTTGCGGTGCTCGCCGTCTCGACCTCGAACGCGATGAGCTCGCTCGCCAACAGGCAGGCCACGATGGCTGCCGAGGGATACGAGGCAGAGGCCACGGGACAGACGCTGCTCTCCAAGATTGACGGCATCGTCTCAGGTTCGAAGGACCAGAACAGCGCAATCGACGCCGTGTCCAGCCAGCTCACGAGCCTCGCGGGCGAGTGCTCCACGGACGACGCGTCGGTGAGCGCGAGCATCGACGGAACGGCTGTGACCGCAACCATCACCACGAAGCACGGCCACACGCTCAAGATCAAGATTGGCATCAACGGCGACCGCTCCTACACCATCGAGCAATGGGAGCTCTCCACCGTTACCGAAAGCGATACCAGCGACTATTCACTTTGGGGCGGCGACGCCTCCAATAAAGACTAGGAGTCCCCATGGATCTCGAGAGCATGCTCAGGCAAATGATCGACAAGAAGGCGTCTGACGTCTTCGTCATCGCCGGCCTCCCCCTGTCCTACAAGGTGAGTGGTCAGCACTATCGCACCGACTCGGAGCGACTGATGCCTTCCGACACGGAGGCTCTGGTCAGGCGCATCTACGAGATTGCGGGTCGCGACTTCTCGCACTTCGAGTCGAACTACAACCACGACGAGGACTTCTCGCTCTCCATCGCGGGCCTCGGACGCTTCCGCGCCAACACCTTCCGCCAGCGCGGGTCCTTCGGCATGGTCATCCGCGTAATCCCCTTCGGCCTGCCCGACCCTGACGAGTTCGGCATCCCTGAGGAGGTGCTCGACCTGGTCAGATTCCAGCGCGGTCTCGTCCTGGTCACCGGTACCGCCGGAGCGGGCAAATCGACGACGCTCGCCTGCATGGTCGACCGCCTGAACCACGAGCGCGCCGGCCATATCGTGACCATGGAGGACCCCATCGAGTACGTGCACCATCACGGCACCTGCATCGTCACCCAACGTGAGGTTCCCACCGACGTCGCAACCTACGACGAGGCGTTGCGCTCGGCACTGCGCGAGTCCCCGGACGTCATCCTCCTGGGCGAGATGCGCGATAGGGACACGATGGCCACCGCCGTCACCGCAGCAGAGATGAGCCAACTCATCCTCTCGACCATGCACACCTCGAGCGCGTCGGCTACGGTGGACCGCATCGTCAACACCTTCCCCTCCTCGCAGCAGCGTCAAATTCGGCTTCAGCTCTCCATGGTCCTCCAGGCCGTCGTGAGTGAGCAGCTCGTCCCCACGACGGATGGGAAGATCGTCCCCGCATTCGAGATCATGGTCTGCAACCCCGCCATCCGCAACCTTATCCGTGAGGAGAAGAGCTACCAGATCGACTCGGTGCTCGCCTCCTCCTCCACGCAGGGCATGCGCACCATGGACCAGAGCCTCTTCAACCTGGTGAAGCAGGGCACCGTCTCGAAGGAGGTCGCTCTCCAGCACGCCATTCACCAAGAGGCGCTCGAGAACAGGTTCAATGCGGTCGGCCTCTAGAGTCGGGTGGGCCAGCCGCCGGCCGGGACACCTCTCAGTCAGCTGACGCTGACACAACGATTATGCCTAAGGCGAGAAGGACTTGTCCTTCTCGCCTTCTTTACGCGCCTTCTCGGCAGGCAATCATCATGCCGCCGCGCGCTGTTTCCAATCGAGCACAAGTCGCGCTTCGGGCGGGCAAATGGCTATCCTTGTGCCTTAGGCATCGGTCCATTAGTCCATGCGAAAGGAATAGCCATGAGCAATGCCAAAGATCTGTATCTGTACAAGCGAGAGGGAGCCTACATCCCTCGCATCGCAGCCGTCCATGACCTGTGCGGCTACGGAAAGTGCTCGCTGGGAGTCGCGATTCCCGTGCTGTCCGCAGCCGGCTGCGACGTGTGCCCCGTGCCCACTTCCCTATTCTCGGCGCACACCAAGTTCCCCTTCTTCTACATGCATGACACCACGCCGATGCTCGAAGAGTATCTGGACGCCTGGGACAAGGAGGGCATAGAGCTTGACGCCGTTTACTCTGGCTTCCTTGGCTCCGCCGAGCAGGTAGGGGCAATCAACCGCATCTACCACGCGCATCCCAAGGCGCTGCGCGTGGTCGACCCCGTCATGGGCGATGGCGGCAGCAAGTACCCCACCTACACCGACGAGATGTGCAAGGCCACGGCCGAGCTGGTCGAGGGTGCTGACATCCTGACGCCCAACCTCACCGAGGCATCCATCATCACCGGCATCGAGTATCGCGGGCAGGACGTCGACGTTGAGTTCATCAAGCGCAACATGGAGGCCCTACTGGACATGGGCGCCAAGACTGTCGTCATCAAGGGCGTGGCCCACGGCGACGGCGTCATCCGCAACTACGTTGCGGGCAAGGACTTCGAGACCTGCGAGGTCTGCGCAGAGCAGCTTCCCTACATGCTCCACGGCACGGGCGACCTGTTCGCGTCCGCCCTTCTGGCTGCGGTCATGAGCGGCAAGAGCCTGTACGACAGCGTCAACTTTGCTGGCAAGCTGGTACACGATGCCATGATCGTAACCCGCCAGCAGCCGGACTACGAGACGCGCGGAGTCAGCTTCGAAAGCGTCCTGGGCGAGATTACCGACCTCGTACGCTAGCCTCACGCCAGTCACGCGCCCGAAAGCCAGCCGCTCGACTGCACATGTTGTCTGAAAAAGAAGGCCAGGTCGTATGACCTGGCCTTCTTGCTGCATAGCCTGCAGAGAACCTTACTGGGCGCTCGAGCTGGTCGATTCCACGGTTGCCGAGGAACCTCCGTCGGAAGACGTCGCGGACTCGTCCGACGTCGCCGCGGCGGCCTCGGTCGAGCTCGTGGCGGAATCAGCTTTGGACTCCGACTTGGAGTCCTTCTCGTTTTCAGAGGTGCCCAGAACGTTGCTGATTACCGAGGTGGGCGTGAAGGACGACGTGATGTTGTCACGCAGCTGGTCCTGCATATTCTGGTCGAGACCGGTAATCGTGCAGTTGAAGCGCACCACGCCGTTCTCGTTCGTCGTCTTGGTCCAGACGAACGTCATGATGGTCTTGACCTCGCCCTTTGGCTGCAGGAGCCCGAACAGCGCGGACTGCTGGTACTTGCCGTTCTCGTCCACGTGAACGTTCACGTGGTACGTGACCGTGTTGATGTTGGGGTTGAGCAGAGAGTTGACCGCGAAGGCCGTCGCCTGGATCTGCGCGCCCGAGAAAGCCTCGAGGGCATTCTGCGAGGTGGTGTCGACGACCGTGACCTCGATGCGGTGCGTGTTCTCGTCCGCCTCCTGGACCGAGAAGGTATCAGGGAACTGCGTGAAGCCATTGCCCCACTCGACGCCGCCGTGAAGTGCGGAGGCAACGCTGGTAAGGTCGGCGTTCTCGGCAAGGTCGGCCGTGTTGGCGCGACGCACGAGACCACAGGAGACCTGAGATACGACGACGATTGCGAGGAATACGATGACGAAGCCGACGGCCGTCTTGGTGATGACCTTCTCGACGTTGGAACCCGAGGGGTCTGCATCGGACAGCGGGTCGACGTCGACGCCGTGGCCAAGCTCCTTACGGCGCTTGCGCTGCTTCTTGGCGGTCTCCTCGTTGGTGTGACCGGTCTCGTCAACGGTGGCAAAGAGCTTCTCGGCCTGCTCGGCGGTGAGCGCGCCCTTCTGGATGCGGGCCCTATCGTGTCTGTTTGCCATGCGGCCTCTTCCTAACAATCTCAAGCCACCCATGGCGGCCAGCATTTCTTTTCGTGTTGGTTTCCCTAAGTATAGGCAAGGCGACAGGTGCCTGGGCCTCTTAGCGTCGCCTTACAGCTAATGGCTACAGCCTGGCCGCAGCCTACTGTTCCTGAGGCGCAAGACGGTGCGAGACCGCGTCGCAGATGAGCGCGCCCACGACGGTCTTGGCATCCTCGATCTTGCCGTCGAGCACCGCATCGATGAACTCTGGGAGCTCCACGAGGTCGACGTTGATGAACTCGTCGACGTCAGGGTCGGACGCAGCCTGCTCGAGGCCCGTCGCCATGTAGATGTGGATGAGCTCGTCGGCAAAGCCGCAGGAGGTTGCGATGGTGGTAAGGAATGCCATCTTCTGGGCCTTGAGGCCCGTCTCTTCCAGAAGCTCGCGAGCGGCGCAGCTCAGGGGGTCCTCGCCAGGGTCAAGCTTGCCGGCGGGAATCTCGACCGTGACGCGCCCGAGGGCGGTGCGATACTGCCTCACGAGACAGATACGGCCGTCGTCGGTAAGGGCGACGACGGCGACAGCGCCGGGATGGCGCACGACATCGCGCGTGGCCTTGCGACCATCGGGGAGCTCCACCTGAAGACGGTCGACGTTGAATATCTTCCCTGTCCAGGCAACGTCTTCGGAGAGCACCCTCTCGCTGAGAGAGGCGTCGCGCGGATCGTTGTCCCCCAGCACGAGCTCGCGACGCTCCGGTGTGCCGGACTGGTGATCATGAGAAGAGCGATCGCCGTCGAAGGTGAAGGCGGTCACGCTGGAGCGCATGCTATCAATGGCATCAGTCAGCTGGTCGCCCGACGTCGGCTCGTCGATGATCGACTCCGTTGCCTTGCTATTCTCGTCAGCCATAATCCTCCAATGCAATTGCGGCGCCCGCAGACGCCGCAACCCAACTCATCGAACTAGTTCGCTACAGGTTGGAGCGGCCCTTGATGGCCTTGATGCCAATGTCGTGGCGGTAGGTCTTGCCCTCAAAGCTAATCTTGTCGCAGGCCTGATAGGCAAGGTTTCGAGCATCCTCAAACGTCGACGCGACCGCCGTGACGTTCAGCACGCGCCCGCCGTTGGTCAGGACGTTGCCGTCGGCGTCGAGCTTAGTTCCGGCGTGGTAGACCGTCACGCCGTCCATCGCGTTGGCATCGTCGACGCCAGAGATGATCTTGCCCTTCTCGTAGGAACCGGGATAGCCCGCCGACGTGAGGACGACCGATACTGCCCAGTCGTCATCCCACTGAACCATGTCGGAGGAGAGCGTGCCGTTGTCACAGGCGAGGAAGCACTCGACGAGGTCGGCCTTCATGCGAGGCAGCACGACCTGCGTCTCGGGGTCGCCAAAGCGCGCGTTGAACTCGAGGACCTTGGGACCGTCCTTGGTGAGCATGAAGCCGCCGTAGAGGCAACCCTGATACAGGATGCCGTCGGCACGAAGCTGGTCGACGACCTTCTGCTCGATCTGGATCATCTTCTCGAGCTCGCCGTCGAGCAGGATAGGGACGGGAGAGTAGACGCCCATGCCACCGGTGTTGGGACCCTTGTCGCCGTCCAGTGCGCGCTTGTGATCCTGAGAGGTGGCAAGGGGAACGACCGTTGCGCCGTCGGTCAGCGCAAGCAGGGAGCACTCGGGTCCCTCAAGCATTTCCTCGACGACCACAGTGTTTCCGGCCTCGCCGAAGGCGTTGAAACACTCGTGGACGCCCTCGAGAGCCTCCTCGACCGTGAACGCGACGACGACGCCCTTGCCGGCAGCGAGGCCGTCGGCCTTCACCACGCAGGGGCCGTTGAGCTCGCGAACGTAGTGAGCACAGGCGGACTCGTCCGTAAAGGAGCGGTAAGACGCGGTGGGCACGCCGGCGCGGGACATGACCTTCTTGGCAAACTCCTTTGAGCCCTCCATCTGCGCGGCGGCTCCAGACGGACCGAACACGGGAATGCCAGCCGCGCGGACAGCGTCGGCGACGCCGGCGACGAGCGGGGCCTCGGGGCCGATCACGACGAGGCCGATGTTATTGTCGCGCGCAAATGCCGCGACGGCCTCGGGAGACTCCTGGTCAAGGTCGACCGCCTCGGCAAGCTGATGCATGCCGCCGTTGCCCGGGGCAACGTAGAGCTTTCCCGCACGCGGGGACTGGGCGAGCTTGGCAAGAAGTGCATGCTCCCTTCCTCCCGCACCAAGAAGAAGGATGTCTACCGTGTCTTTCGAGCTGCTCATTCTGCCTCCTCGGCCTTGAAAGTTATTAGCTGTCAAGCGCTTCGTCTACCTGAAAGAAGGACGCCGCCTCGGCGGGATCCAGCAGGCTCTGGGGAACATAGGCCAGCCCGACGGCGCCGACGCCCAGCTGACTCGTGGTGGTAGGGTTGGTGTCAAGAACGGCGGCGCAGTCCGACTCAAACTCATTGGTGTCAAGGGGCTTCTCGACAACCGAGAGGAACTTGGGAACGCCACCACTGACCTCGACATAGATTACCGGACCCATCTTCTGGGCATAGGCGCTCATAGTTCGCGCCATGAAGCCCGAGAGCCTCGAGAGCTCGCTCGAGCGGAAGAGCTCGTTGGCCTGCCCCTCGCCATTGATCTCAAATACGCCCCTGATGCCCAGCGCGCGTCGCTGGAGACTGGTCACGTGGCCCAGAATCCCCCTGCTCCTGTGCCCGATTCCGTGATCAGGGCGAGCGGCAGCAGAGGGAATGACCAGCATGCGGGACTCCTGCGCCACCCTGACGGCACGTGCAACGCATTCGTCGACCCCGAAGCCGGCGTCACGATCACACGCAAGGCGGGCGAGGACGAGGGCGAACTTGCCCGAGGTGCCGCGCGTGTCCATCACCTGAATGCGCGCACCCTTGGTCTCATGAGCAGCCGCGACGGCGTTCTGATAGGCATCACGCATCTCGGATGACACGTGCACCGAAACGATCTGGGTGTAACCCTGGGCGACGAGGCTCTTGTAAACGTCAGCGAGCTCCTCGACGGACGGCGAGTAGGTGTTGACCTGTCCCGTACGCGACGAGAACGAGACGAAGTAGTCGGGCGCGTCGATGTCAATGCAGTCACGGTAGGTCTCGTCAGCAATGCGCACCTTGAGAGGGACAAGAGCGACCCCCGCCCTCTCCAGAACGGAAAGGGGGAGGTCACAGGCACTGTCACATACTATGGCAAAGTTTTTGCGAGACTCGATCATCACGAACGGAGCCTAGTTCCAATAACGGTCGATCGTCTGCTCGCGATCGGGACCGACGGTGATGATGGAAACGCGGACGCCGGCGAGCTGCTCGAGGAAGTCGATGTAGTCCTTCGCCTCGCGCGGGAGCTGGTAGAAGTTGCGGACGTCCGAGATGTCGCACTTCCAGCCAGGCAGGGTCTCGTAAACGGGCTTCGCGTGATAGAAGACGCTCTGGTGCTCGGGGACGGTCTTGTAGATCTTGCCATCACACTCGTAGGCAACGCAGACCTTAATCTCGTCCAGGCAACCCAAGACGTCGAGCTTTGTGATGGCGAGGTCGGTCAGGCCGTTGACGCGGGCGGCGTAGTTAACGACCACGCCGTCGTACCAGCCACAGCGACGCTTGCGACCCGTGGTGACGCCATACTCGTGACCGACCTCGCCGAGCAGGTCGCCCGTCTCGTCGAACAGCTCGGTCGGGAAGGGACCAGAGCCGACGCGGGTCAGATAGGCCTTGGCAATGCCAAGGACGCGCTTGATGTTGGTGGGACCAACGCCAGAACCGGTAACTGCGCCGCCGGCGGTGCAGTTGGAAGACGTCACGAACGGATAGGTGCCGTGGTCGATGTCGAGCATGGTTGCCTGGGCACCCTCGAAGAGAATGTTCTTGCCGGACTCGAGCTGCTCGTTGAGGAAGAGCGAGCTCTCGACGATGTAGGGGCGAATGCGCTCGGCGAAGGGAAGGTAGGTCTCGCAGATCTGGTCGACCGTGTAGGTCGGCATCTCGTAGACCTTCTCGAGAATGGGGTTGGTGTATGCAAGGGCAGCCTCGAGCTTCTCGCGGAAGATCTTCTCGTCCAACATGTCCTGAACGCGAAGGCCCGTGCGGTTCATCTTGTCCATGTAGGTCGGGCCGACGCCACGCTTGGTAGTGCCGATAAGGTTCTTGCCGAGCTTCTTCTCGTGAGCGCCGTCGAGATCCTTGTGATACGGCATGACAATGTGGGCGTTGCCGGAGATCTTGAGGTCGCCGCAGTCGATGCCCTGCTCCTCGAGCATGTCAATCTCGCCCAGGAGGACCTCGGGGTCGACGATGCAGCCGTTGCCGATGACGGGATAGGTCCCCTTATACATAACGCCGGAGGGAACCTGGTGCAGTGCGAGCTTGTGGCCGTTTGCGATGACCGTGTGGCCAGCGTTAGCGCCGCCCGCGTAGCGGCATACGACGTCGAAGTCGCCGGAGATAAGGTCTGTCACCTTACCCTTTCCTTCGTCTCCCCACTGCGTACCAACGAGCACTGATGCAGGCATTACTACCCCTCTCGGATTTGTTCTACACACCATTCTTTAGTATACGCCCCGCCAAGGGCTGCTAAACGTTCTTGCAACATGCACACGACTTCGCCTATTCCTCGTGGCGATCCATTTCGACGAACTTCGTCGTACCTGGGAGGAATACGAGCGGGATGATGTCGAGCGGGCCGGAACGGTTCTTCGCGATGATAAAGTCCGTGACGTTGAAGTCTGGGCGGTCTTCGCTCGCCGCCTCCTCCTCGGTCATCGAACGATCCAGCAGGATTACGATGTCGGCGTCCTGCTCGATGGAGCCCGACTCGCGAAGGTCGGAAAGCTCGGGACGCTTGCCCTTGCGGTCGGTAACGTTACGGTTAAGCTGCGAAAGCGCGATTACCGGAACGCCAAGGTCCTTAGCCATGATCTTGATGCCACGTGACATGGCGGAGACCTGGGTGGCACGGCTGTCCGCACCGCCGCTGCCCGAAGGCGGCTCAAGGAGCTGGAGGTAGTCGACCACGACCATGCCCTTCTCCTTATCCTTGAGCATGCGGCGGGCCTTGGCTCGAATCTCGGTAACCGTTGTGCCAGGGGTATCGTCGATCATGACGTCGAGGGTCGAAAGCTCTCTGGTCGCGTCCAGAATGGTGGGCCACTGGTTTGCCTGAATCTTGGCGCCACGGAGGTCGCCCAGGGGAATGTGGGCATGCGCCGAGAGCAGGCGCTGGGCGATCTCGGCCTTACTCATCTCGAGCGAGAAGAACGCGACCGACGCGCCGTTAACCGCCGCGTTGATGAGAAGGTTAAGCGCGAACGAGGTCTTACCGACACCAGGTCGTGCGCCGATGACGACCATCTGGCCGGGGCGTAGACCCTGAAGCCTCGCATCGATTCCCCTGTATCCGGTCTGGACGCCCAGGGCACCGTCGGGATTCTCGCAGGCCTCAGATAGCTCTTCGTAGAGGTCGCCCATGACGTCAGACAGGCTCTGGAACGTGTCACCAATCTCGTCGTTGGTGACGTCGCGCAGGAGCCCCTCTGCGGTGTCGACAACCTCCTTGGTGTCCTCGGGTGCGTCGAAGGCGAGGGCGGTAATCTTGGAAGAAGCCTCAATCAGGGCACGGAGCGTGGCGTCACGGTGAAGGATCTGAACGTGATGCTTCCAGCTAGCGAGCGAGAAGGAATTGGAGTTCAGCTCGATGAGGTAAGCCATGCCGCCAATCTGATCGAGCTTGCCGGACGATTTGAGGTGGTCGGCGAGGGAGATCGGGTCGACATTCTGACCGTTATCGAACAGTTCGCGCATCGCGATGAAGATGCACTTGTGCGAGTAGAGGAAGAAGTCCTTCTCTTTGAGGACGACGAGACACTCCTGAAGAACCTCTTGGCTCAGAATCATGGCCGAGAGAATCGACTTCTCGGCCGAGAGGTTCTGCGGCATTGTTCCGCCGCCCTCGGGAACGTTGGGGATCGAATAACTCTCGAAGACGGTGTCCGGCATGGGAGCAACTCCTAGCGATGAAAAAAGATGGTGCAGGGGGATGGTACCGCAAAACCAAATGGACGATTTTGTCCATATCCCCAATTAACAGGGCATTGTTGATAGCTATTTCGCGTTAGCGGGCAATTCTTGCTTTTTCAACGTTTTCAACAAATTTGAAAAATTTTCCGAGAGGTAGTTTTCAACATTCTCGCGTTGACATCAGAAGGTACCCGTCAACCTGCGCCTATCGTCAAAAAAAGTGAGAATTTGAATATGAGAAATGATATTTCCGCAGGTAGACAGCATTTTCCCGAACGCACAAAAAGAAGCCCCGCCAACACCGCAAAAACGATGCCAGCAGGGCTCTTGTGACACTAAGCTCATGTCAATTGTCAGGCCGTTCCATCCGTCAGCTCAAGGATTGTTGATATCCGCGATTTGGGACGGAACATTTGTTGACAAGTACAGTTACTCAGCGGACTCCTCGGTCTCAGCAGCCTTGGCAGTCTCCTCGACCTCAGCGGTCTCCTCTGCCTCGACAACCTCCTCCTCGGCGTCGGGATCAGCGACGTGGAGGGTGATGACCGCGCCAATCTCACGATAGAAATTGATCTCGACCTGGTGGGTACCAGCGGTCTTGATCGTGCCACCGCGCACGATGCGCTTGCGATCAATCTCGATTCCAAGCTGCTCCTTGATTGCGTCGGCAATCTGAGCGGCGGTAACGGAGCCGAAGAGCTGGTCGTTCTCGCCAACCTTGGCGTCAATCTTGACGGTCTTGCCGTCGAGCTGCTCCTTGGAGGCGGTAGCGTCAGCGATGCGCTTCTCTTCGCGCTTGGCGATGACGTGACGGCGCTCCTCAAGCTGCTTGATGTTGCCCGGGGTGGCGGGCTGAGCAATCTTGCTGGGGAACAGGTAGTTCTCCGCGTAGCCCTGAGCGACCTCTACGATGTCGCCCTCGCCGCCCTTGCCCCTGAGCTCACCCAGAAGGATGACTTTCATGGGAACTCCTTTTGTTGGTCGACCTTACGGTCGACTCCTTGCTTACTTAGCGGCCTTGTCAACTGTCCTGCGGCCACGATCTAAATCGCGAAAGTTTGCCGCCAGCAGGTCGACAAGACCCAAAACGCTCGGTACAACAAACGACACTTCAGCCCAAATCAGGGCTGCTGCGAGAATGCCTCGCAACAAGGATCCAACATTGAGCTTCCTTGCGTACCAGTCGGCAACGGCCACACCCTGAAGAGCGAGGACGATGCGCGAGGCCGCCAGCCCGTTCCTGCCAACGAAGTCGGCTAGGGAGGACTGGTCACCCAGATGAGGTGCCGCCACGGCAAGCGCGGCGGACACCACAAAGGGAATCGCCACCCAGCGTGGGGCATCGTAAGAGCAGAGGCGCCCCAGGACGGGACGCTTAGCACGCTTACGAAGCGCAGCGCTCGCTCCGACAAGGGAGCAGACCAACAGTCCGATGGCGTTTATGACGTATGCCATCGGCCAGTACTGCCGGATAAGGTCCGACGCGACCGAAAGGTTCGTCTGTGCCGCAATGTTGTTGGATCCGCTGAGATACTGGGAGTAAGCGCCAATCACTTGCTCGATGACATCAGGCAGCGTGTATCCATTCATCCATGCGACGCAGGCGTCGACGGCCGCGAAGCAAAGGCTTATGGCCACTCCCAAAAGAATGACCCTTTGCTCCGAAACCTCCTGGTCCAAGCCCCACCACGAGATGAAACCAACGCAAGCGCAGGTAATCACCACATAGGGGAGCTGGCTCCAGTCGAAGAGAACGGCAGCGAGGAGGGCCGGAACAAGCAGGCTGGAAAAAAGAATTGCCCTCGGCTTGCCCTTGGACCCCAACCCCATCCGGCAAATGCCATACGAAGCCAGGAGCGACCCCGCGTTTGGGCTGGCGTAGGCAATAGCGGCGCCAAACACAGCCCAAAAGGATCCGGGCCTTGCAAGGCGTTGCCCGTCTCCCCGTTTCTGTGCTCCAGAGACTTTTGCCTCAGGAACCTCACCCCCTGGGATACGTTCGTATCCCTGGGGTGGTACGGGACGTTTGCTGTCGTAGTCTTCACTCAACGATAACTAGATCCTTCTGAAGTAGCCCTACTACCCGCGGTTGCGGCCACCACGGCTAGAAACCACGGTGACGGTGTACGGAAGAAGAGCCATCTCGCGAGCGCGCTTGATGGCGATCGCAATGTCGTGCTGATGCTGCGTGCAGGCGCCAGTGACGCGACGGGGCTTGATCTTGCCACGATCGGTCATGTACTTGCGGAGGAGCTGGGTGTCCTTGTAGTCGATAAACTCGACACCCTCCTTGCAGAACTGGCAATACTTGCGACGCGGCTGGCGCTGTTCAACTTTCCTCTGCTTAGCCATGTCTTTAATGCCTTTCTACCGACAGCCCTGACGGGCCGTCATTAAGATCCTAGAACGGGATGTCCTCGTCGTAGACATCCGCCGCAGGCGGATTCTGGACGGGGGGACGAGACTGCTGGGGGGCGCGCGCGGGAGCGGGAGCGCTGTAGGTCTGGTAGCCACCATCGCCCTGCTGGCCGGAGTTCCTCGAGGAGAGGAACTCAACCTCGTCAACAATTACCTCGAGCTTGCTGCGCTTCTGGCCGTCGCGCTCCCAAGAGCTCCAGCGAAGCTTGCCCTCGATGGCAACCTTCTGGCCCTTAGAGAGGAAACGAGAGAGCGGCTCGGCGCGATTGCCGAACACGACGCAATCTACGAAGTTGGGAACGTCCTCCCACTCGCCAGTCTGCGGGTTGCGGCGGCGGTCGTTAACGGCGACGCCAAAGGTAAGAACCGAGGTTCCGCCACCCGTCGCGCGCAGCTCGGGATCACGAGTAAGGTTTCCGGAAATGTTCACCCTGTTGATGCTCACGTTGCTCACTGCCTCTCATCCACGGACTCTACGTCCGGTCTTCCAAAACTAGTCCCTGTCGGTACGACGCACGACCATGTGGCGCTTCACGGCATCGTTGATGCGGAGAACGCGGTCGAGCTCGGCGATCTGAGCGGGATCTGCGTGGAAGTTGACGAGGGTATAGTCGCCCTCAGTGAGCTTGTCGATCTCAAAGGCGAGCTTGCGCTTGCCCCAGTCCTCGACGTTGTCGATCGTGCCGCCGTTCTCGGTGACAGCGACGTCAATACGCTTGGAGACGCCGGCGCGAGCCTCCTCGGTGGTCGCGGGATCGACAAAATACAGCAGTTCATAAGCCTTCATGTGGTCACCTCCTCTGGGCTAACGGCTCCGGTTAGTGAAGGTTGCATCCGGAGCAGGAAAGGTCAGTCTGTCATGCTAACACAAATGACATCAGCCTCTTCATACGCAATCGGCTCATTCCCTCTCCCACACACATCCCACATCCAAAGCTAATAGCCCCGCCTGACACAAAACTACCCCCGTACAGCGCGTAACTGCACGGGGGTAGTGATGACGCAGGTCAAACCCTTGTAAGAAATTACGGCTATTCCTTTTCGACTTCTGAGAATCTCAAAGTCGCCACATTACTGCTGAGAAGGACCTTCCTCGCCATGCTGGGAAGCGTTGCCGCTCAGGGAAATAGTCTCAACGCTCTCCGAGGCCTCAGGGGCGGAATTAGACTGGACTGCGGGAGCCGGCTGGGCAGTCGGCGCGGGCTGAGCGGCGGGCTGAGCAGACTGCGGGTATGCAGGGTCCTGGGCGACGGGCTGATATCCCTGCTGCGGATTAGCAGGAGCAGAGGTCACAGGCTGATACGGAGTGACGGCGGGTAGAGGAGCGTGCATGTCGCCCCAGGCCGGAACATTGAACTGCCTGACCCAGAGTCCGGCCATCGTGTAGGCGATCATGGTCGAGAACACCTCGCCCATGCAGCAAATGTAAATGACGACAAGAATGACCGGAATGAGTCCGGTGATCGCCGAAATGATGTGGGACATCATCATTCTGTCGCTATAGGAATAGAAGTAAGCGTCATAGGCATTGGCGCCGATGCTGACGATGGTGGGAACAATCGCAACCGTAACGATAAAGGCGAAGACGATGCCGATGATGAGCTGCATGAGCGTGAAGATGCCAGCGACCTTGGCAAAGCCCTTGGCGTCAGCCTTAATCATGTTCGCAATGACAACGGGCTGGAAGCCTGCACCCATGCTCTGATAGATGGTCACGCGGATTTGGTTGACCATGAAGGCGACGCCGATGAAGATGCCCAGCACGTTGACGGCAAGCTCAACGATGGGCAGGTGATTGAACAGGACGCTGATGAAGTAGTTCACCGCACCCCAGACACAAACCCAAACGAACGTGGGGACGAAGGCGCGCCAACCACTCTTGATGCACTCGCCAACCTGAACGTTCTTCTGCTTGGGAGCAGAGTCGACGCCCCAGGCAGTGAGGCGAGCCCACTCAAGCACGTAGCCATTTACGCCCAGGATGCCCGCAACGGGGACCCAAAGCGCGATGGCCGCGACGAGAATGGTCTTAATCCAACCCTTGTCCTTCGTGAGGAGGGCCCATGCACGGCCGTAGTAGCCTGCGCTCTCAGATGCCATGTGATACTCCTTCCGTCTTCGGCATCCAAAGGATGCCGGCGATCATAGGCATGCGATTAACCTACGTATAGTCTAGGGCATAACCCGTTTTCCAGCGTTCCGGGAGCTTTTCACACGATGACAGGAAACCTGTAGGTAAAGAAAAAGCCAGCCCGTAGGCTGGCTTGTTCTTGCAATGGCGGAGGAGGAGGGATTCGAACCCTCGTACCCGCGAAGCGGGTAAACGGTTTTCGAGACCGCCGCATTCAACCACTCTGCCACCCCTCCGAAGGGTGATTCAAAAGTGGCGCCCTGAGGCGCCACTTGGAAGATTCTGGCGGAGAGTCTGGGATTTGAACCCAGGATACGCTTTAGGCGTATACACGATTTCCAATCGTGCTCCTTCGGCCACTCGGACAACTCTCCCTAAAACCGCAAGGGGTAGTATACATTACTTCCAGTCACATTGCGACGCACATTATTTCTTCAATACCAATTCATCTGCCGACAGGGCATACCGAAGCGACTCTAAGGTATTACTATCATATTCTTACTCAAATATAGTTGTCAGCTTGATGCGTGTACGAGGAGCGCGTTGTGATACCCGAGATCATTTCCTCCACTGGACCAGACATGTCCGCGATGAGCATTCCCGTCTGGCTCGACCTATCGGCCGTCGTCATCGGCTCGGTGTCGGGCATACTTGTCGCGCAGGAGCGCAAGCTTGACCCCGTCGGATATGTTGCCCTCGCCGTCATATGCGGTTTGGGCGGCGGCCTGGTTCGTGACGTGATAATGCAGCGTGGTGGGGTCTACATGCTCGACTCAGCCGCAGCCATTCCCCTTACGGTGACGGCAGGTCTGTTCGGCTTCCTGTTCCCGAGCATCCTTAAGAAATTCCCCAACCTACTCGAATGGGTAGACATCATCTCCGTCGGGCTCTTTGTCGCGGCCGGCACAGACAAGGCGATCGTGTACAGCCTCACCCCCTGGGCGGCGGTGCTGATGGGCACCATTACGGGCGTCGGAGGAGGCATGGTGCGCGACATTTGTCTGGGAGACACGCCCCGCATCTTCCAACGGAGCAACTTCTACGCGGTGTGTGCCCTCGCCGGCGCCGTCGCCTACTACGCAGGTGTGCTTCTCATCTGCTTCAACCGAACCTGGGCCGTGGTTCTATGCGTGGCGATAACGGTCGGCCTCAGAAGGTACTCGCTTCGGTTCAACGTACTCTCCCCCACCGACGTCGACCTCGTGCCAAAGGTCAAAGAGAGCGCAAGGGAAATGTACCGCCAGGCCATCGACGAGGGCATGCACCGCTCAAAGAAGATCACCCGAAGGCTCGCGCGCAAAAAGGCCCATGACCACAGGTTCGTTCTGGTCCACGACCACGAAGAGAAGAAGGACAGCAACAAATAGCAGGACCCAGCAAAGCCTCATTCCATCCTGTCAAGTGCCTAGACAAATGAAGAGAGCGGCCGAGAAGGACTTTCCTCCTCGGCCGCTCTATTTGCGTCACTACGTGTCTTTGCGCACGGACGCCGACCTTAGCCATCCAACGTCAGACTCAAGGCAGACTACTTGTTGACCATGCCGTTCTTGACGCGCCACTTGCGACGGTCGGTCTCATTCAGAATGCGCTTGCGCATACGAATGTTCTGCGGTGTGATCTCAACAAGCTCGTCGTCCATGATGTACTCGAGAGCCTCCTCGAGCGTGAAGGACTTGGGCGGGGTCAGCTGCACCGCAATGTCAGCGGTCGAGGAACGCTGGTTGCCCAAAGACTTGGTACGCGCAATGTTAACGACCATGTCACCAGGCTTGGAACGCTCGCCAACCAGCATGCCCTCGTAGCACTCGTCGCCAGGGCCAACAAAGAGCTGGCCGCGCTCCTGCAGGGTGCCGAGCGCGTAGGCAACGGCCTTCTCGGTCGACATCGAGATCATGGCACCGTTCTGGCGACCGGCGATGTCGCCCGCATAGGGGCCGTACTCCTGGAACGTGTGATAGAAGACGGCATCACCGTGCGTGACGTTGAGGATGCGCGTCTTGAGGCCCATGATGCCGCGGGTGGGGATGCTGAACTCGAGGTGCGTCTGCTGCACGCCGGCCATCATGTTGGTCATGGTGCCACCGACGTTACCGAATACCTCGATGACCTTGCCGGAGTACTCGTTGGGGCACTCGACGACGGCCTGCTCGATTGGCTCAAGTGTGTTGCCATGCTCGTCCTTCTTGAACAGGACGCGGGGACGGCCGACCTGGAACTCAAAGCCCTCGCGGCGCATCTGCTCCATCAGGACGGAAAGGTGAAGGATGCCGCGGCCGGAGACCTCGGTGCCGGTCTTGTCGGGGAGCTCTTCGATGCGCATGGTGACATTGTTCTCGCGCTCCTGCTCGAGACGCTCCTTAAGCTGGCGGCCGCCAACGATATCGCCCTCGCGGCCGACGAGCGGCGAGGTGGAGGGCTCGAAGATGATCGACAGGGTCGGGGGATCAATCTCAATGGGATCGAGCTCTACAGGGTTCTCGGGGTCGGTGTAGACGTCACCAATATCCGTGGAGTCAACACCGACCACTGCGGCGATGTCGCCGGCCTGCGCCTCGCTGCACTCCTTGCGGCCAAGGTAGTCGAAGGTGAAGAGCTGCTTGACCTGGCTCATCGTACGAGAGCCGTCGTTCTTGACGACCAGGATCTTGTCGTTCACATGGATGACGCCGGAGTAGATGCGGCCGATGCCGATGCGGCCGACGTACTCGGAGTGGTCGATGGTAACGCACTGCATGGCGAGGGGGCCCTCAACGTCCACATCGGGCGCGGGCAGCGCGTCGACGATCATGTCCATAAGGGGCAGCATGTCCATGTTGCCATCCTCGGGGTCAAGGCGGGCGAAGCCGTTGACCGCGGAGGCGTAGACAACGTGCTCCATGGTGAACTCGAGCTGCTCGTCGTCGGCACCGAGGTCCATCATGAGGTCAAGGCAGTCATTGAGGGCCTTCTCGGGGTTGGCGCCGTCACGGTCGATCTTGTTGATGCAGATCATGATCGACAGGCCGGCCGCGATGGCGTGACTCAGGACGAAACGCGTCTGGGGCATGGGGCCCTCCGCCGCGTCAACCAGCAGAACGGCACCGTCAGCCATCTTGAGGACGCGCTCAACCTCACCGCCAAAGTCAGCGTGGCCAGGCGTATCGATGACGTTGATCTTGATACCGTTGTACTCGATGGAGATGTTCTTGGCCAGAATGGTAATGCCGCGCTCGCGCTCCTGATCGTTGGAGTCAAGAACACGGTCCTCGACCTGCTGATTCTCACGGAAGGCGTTAGTCGCCTTGAGCATCTGGTCAACCAGAGTGGTCTTACCGTGGTCAACGTGCGCGATGATTGCGATGTTGCGAATGTGCTCCTGGAGCATGTGTACCTCTTTGACGTCAGGATGCTGCGCGGCGCGCAGATTAATCGACATAGACTGAAAAACTTTATCTCAGCCAAAGGCGATGTGACGCGTACGTCGCGTTACTCCATGTAAATTGCTTGCCGAAGGCACCTTCCCACCATATGCCCGCTTTGCAAGACAGGGCAGCGAGTGGTATGGACGTGACGTCGGCGGCCACGTCGCGAAGCTACAGAAGGGGCTCCGTCTCCCCCGCCGGCGCCGGCTCGCTCCAGGCGAATTCGTCACCTGAGCCGATGCCCTCGACGAACGAGTATGCGGAATATGAGATATAACCCTTCTCGCCAAACTCGAGGAGAAGCGCATCCCTGTAAGCCCCGGATTCGTCCTCCACGGCACCAAGGTACGAAAGCGCATAACGAAGCGGGTCGGCGAGATGCGCGTCGGGATCGCCGTGGGCAGAGGCGACCTTCCTGACCTTCTCTCGGGCGCCCTCGAGGCAAGCCTCGACGCCGTCGTGCGAGAACTCATACGAGGCGACCTCACCACCGCCATCCTGAATCACCAGGAGGACGTTGAAAGTCGTTCCCTCGGCAAGGAGGTCGAAGGCGTCACCCATAAGCGTGCTCGACAGCTCGTCGGTCTCGGGCGATACGCCGTCCTTGCGCTTGATTTCCTCTTTCATGAATGGCTCCTTCGCACCCGTTTTCTGTGATGATAGCGCGAGAGAAATGCTTGTGCTGGCGGCGGCCAGTCGGCACAAAAATAGGCCGGGGCAAGTGCCTCGGCCTATAGATAATTTGGTGGAGACGATGGGGATCGAACCCACGACCTCAGGCTTGCAAAGCCCGCGCTCTCCCAGCTGAGCTACGTCCCCGATTCTGCGCGCGATTGGGAATCGCCCTCTTGTGATTAATAATCGCCCCAGCGGCGACTCGGCTCACGCTGGGGCGACTATTCACAAATAAATGGTGGGCCCGACAAGGTTCGAACTTGTGACCTCCCGGTTATCAGCCGGACGCTCTAACCAACTGAGCTACGGGCCCAACGCGAGAAGTAATATTACGCATGGTTCCCTCTTAGGTCAACCGAAATATTAAATTCGTTCCAAATTTCTTCGTACAATTATCAATAATGAATGTTTACTTCAGATAGCTATCAAAAAATATCACTGTTAAATTGCTTGTAACCACTAATTAAGCATTGATAACTTACATGGAAGAATTATTCACATATGTACCGATTTAGGAATTTCTCTACTAGTTCTCCCCCAAGCGGGTACCATAACCACCACAAAAGAGAAGAGGTGAACGTCATGATTCGCATGGACATTCAGACTATCGTTGTCGGCGGCGGGCCAGTCTCGTCGCTTGTGGTTCTCCGCACCCACACGCCTTACAAGGGAAACACTTCGGTCCAGCTTCCCATCCGCATCGGTAGTATCGAGGCAACCGCCATTTCGCTCGGAGCCGAGGGGTCTTCTTCCACGAGACCTCTCACACACGACCTCCTTGCGGCGACGATACGCTCCCTCGGGGCCACTCTCGAAGCCATAGACATCGTTGACGTGCATGGAACGACGTTCTACGCAGAGCTGCGCCTGACACGCGCGGACGGAACCTCTACCCGTGTCGACGCACGCCCATCGGACGCCATAGCCATAGCGGTGCGTCAACATGTCCCCATCTTTGCAGAGGAAAAGGTCATCGATGCGGCCTCCATGCCAGACTTCGCCGCGGTAGAGGATGCCGAGAAGCAGCAGGAGATGCGCGAGTTCCACGAGTTCGTAGAGACCCTCTCCCCCGAGGACTTCTCTTAACACGCGCCGTCACAGCGACATATCATAACGCGCGCCAAAGAGGGCGCGCCCTCTTGTTCAGATTCATGCCCAAATGTCCGACGCGACACAAGAAGTCCGGCCACCCGAAGGTGGCCGGACTTTTCGTTTCGCGATGTGACCTCGTTGGTCTCGCTACTCTTCGTCCTCGTCGAGGGCGGACTCATCGAAGTCATCGTCACTACCAATGTCGATGCTGTCTTCCTCATCGAAGTCATTGCTGTTGGTCACAGGAATCGCAAGCGACCCTTGTGCGGGATCGGCCTTGGCGGCCTTCTTCTTGTGGGCGACCATGCGAGCAACGGCACCGACCTTGTCGCTGTCGGCGATGTTCATGATCTTCACGCCCTGGGTGGCGCGCCCGAGGCGCGAGATGTCAGTCGCCTTGACGCGAATGACGACGCCCTCCTCGGTGACAACCATGAGCTCGTGCTGGGGCCCGACGACGCGGCAGGCCACGAGGTTGCCCTTCTTCTCGGTCATGACAATCGTAGCGACGCCCATGCCACCACGCTTGTGCTCGGGATACTCGGCAACCGGAGTACGCTTTCCATAGCCCTTCTCGGTCATGACCAGAAGGTCGCCCTGACCGTTGGTAATCTCCATGCCGAGCATTCTCACGCCATCCTTCAGCGTGATGCCACGGACTCCGGAGGTGTCGCGGCCGGTCGGCCTGACCTCAGACTCGTCGAACAGAATGGCCTTCCCTTCGTCGGAGCACATGATGACCTTCTGGCCCGGCTTAACGCGGTGGACGTTGACGAGCTCGTCTCCCGGCTTGAGGTTGATGGCGATGATGCCATCGCGGCGGCTCTTGTCGTAGTCGCTCATGGCGGTCTTCTTCACCATTCCGTTCCTCGTTGCAAAGAGCAGGTACTCGTCGGCCGGGAACTCGCGGGTAAACACGACGGCCGTCGGGTGCTCGCGCTCGGAAAGGGGAACGACGTTCACGAGCGCGGAGCCACGGGCATGGCGGCTTCCAAGCGGGAGCTCATGCACCTTCACGCGGTAGACCCTGCCCTTGTTGGTGAAGAACATGACATAGTCATGCGTCGACGCAACGAAGAGATCCTCGACGAAGTCGTTGTCCTTGAGTGAGAGCCCCTGAATGCCCTTGCCACCGCGCTTCTGCGCACGATAGGTCGCCAAGGGAACGCGCTTGACGTAGCCGGCGTGTGTAAAGGTGACAACCATATCTTCCTCGGCAATGAGGTCCTCGACGTCGAGGTTCTCGACCGAGTGCTCCGAGATGCTCGTACGGCGCTTGTTAGAGAAGCGATCGGAGATCTGGCGCAGCTCGTCCTTGATGACGCCAAGGAGCTTGTTCGGGTGCTCGAGGAGGTCGCGGTAGTAGTCAATCCTGTCGTGAAGGTCCTTAATCTGCGCAACGAGCTCATCGCGAGCAAGGCCGGTGAGACGACGAAGGCGCATCTGAAGGATTGCCTCACCCTGGATGTCGTCGATGCCAAAACGGTCGTTCATGCGCGCCTTGGCCTCGGCGTCATCGCGGGAGGAGCGAATGATGTGGACGATCTCGTCGATGTTGTCGACAGCGATGAGCAGACCCTCGAGGATATGAACACGCTTGAGAGCCTTGTCGAGGTCAAACTTCGTACGACGAGTAACCACGTCGACCTGATGGTCGATGTAGTAGCGCAGCATCTCCCTCAGCGAAAGGGTGCGGGGGACGCCGTCAACAAGGGCAATGTCGATAACGCCGAAGTTCGACTGCAGCTGCGTGCGCTTATAGAGGTTGTTCAGGACAACCTGCGGGACCGCACCACTCTTGAGGTCGATGACGATTCGCATGCCCTTGCTGTTGGACTCATCACGAAGGTCGGAGATGCCCTCAATATGCTTCTCGTTGACCTGCTGGGCAATACGCTCCTGCAGGGTCCCCTTGTTCACGGCATAGGGAATCTCGGTGACGACAAGGCGCTGACGACCGCCCTTGCCGATGTTCTCGACATGGACTTTCGAGCGAATGGTGATCGTGCCACGGCCCGTCTCGTAGGCCTCCTTAATTCCCGAAGTGCCCATGATGACACCACCGGTCGGGAAATCGGGACCGGGAAGCACAGTCATGAGCTCGTCGGTGGTGACGTCAGGGTTGTCGATCATCATGCAAACGGCGTCGGTGACCTCCTTCAGGTTGTGAGGAGGAACGTTGGTCGCCATGCCGACCGCGATGCCGGCCGAGCCGTTGACGAGCAGATTCGGGAAGCGAGACGGCAGCACCGCAGGCTCCTGAAGAGACTCATCGTAGTTGGGCTGAAGGTCGACGGTCTCCTTGTCGAGGTCCTGGAGCATCGCCATGGCGGCATGTGTGAGACGCGACTCCGTGTAACGCATTGCCGCGGGGGGATCGCCGTCGATGGAGCCGAAGTTGCCGTGACCGTCAACCAGAGGAAGGCGCATGGAGAAATCCTGCGCCATACGAACCATAGAGTCGTAGATGGCCGCATCACCGTGCGGGTGATACTTGCCCATGACTTCGCCGACCGTCCACGCACTCTTCTTGTGCGGGCGGGTCGGGACGATGTGGGCCTCGTTCATAGCGTACAGGATGCGTCTGTGGACAGGCTTGAGGCCGTCTCGCACGTCGGGGAGTGCGCGGGCAACGATGACCGACATGGAGTATTCCAAGAAGGAGGCCTTCATCTCGGAGGAAAGGTCAGTGGGCTTGAGTGCGCCGCCATGGATATCGGTCAAGTCAAGGCGCGTGCCGGCCTCGTCGGAGATGGTGTGATCAAGCCCCGCACCCGCGAGCTTCGCGTTGTCGTCGGCCTCGAAGCCGTAGTCCTCGTCCTCATCCTCTTCATCAGAGTCGAAGTCATCGTCCTCGTCGTCGGACTCGTACTCGTCGAGGTCCTCTTCATCGACGTCGTCCGCGTCGTTGAGATCCAGATCGTCGTTCTGGTTCAGGTCGTCGGTCTCGTTTCCGAGATCGTCGTCGTTTCTGTTGTTATCGTCTGCCACTATCTAGCCTTTCGTTAGATGTCGAGGAAGCGAACGTCCTTTGCGTGCGTTTGGATGAAGTCCTTGCGCTTCTCCACCTGCGTACCCATGAGGTCGGCAACCGCGCGCTCCGCAGCCAGCGCATCGTCGATGGTGACCCTCAACATGATGCGGTTCTTGGGGTCCATCGTTGTGGTCTGCAGCTGATCGGGGTCCATCTCGCCCAAACCCTTGTAGCGCTGGACGGTGTACTTGCTGGAGTCCTCGTACTTCTTCGCCTCGAGCGCGAGCTCCTCGTCCGTGTAGAGGTATTTCCCGCGCTTCTTTCCCTTAGGCTTGAGCTGGTAGAGAGGGGGCTGGGCGACGTAGATGTAGCCCGCCTCGATCATGGGGCGCATGAAACGGTAGAAGAACGTGAGCAGGAGGATACGGATGTGGGCACCGTCGACATCAGCATCGGTCATGATGACGATCTTGTGGTAGCGGGCCTTTTCGATGTTGAACTCGGGGCCGACGCCGGTGCCAATGGCCGTGATGAGAGAGGTGATGGTCTCGGAGGAGAGGGCGCGGTGCTCTTGGACGCGCTCGACGTTCAGAATCTTTCCGCGAAGCGGCAGCACTGCCTGGATGGAGCGGTCACGCGCCATCTTTGCAGAGCCGCCTGCGGAATCGCCCTCGACGATGAAGAGCTCGGTGAGCTCGGCATCCTTAACCGAGCAGTCCGCAAGCTTGCCGGGAAGAGAAGCACTCTCGAGGAGTCCCTTGCGACGAGTTGCCTGGCGGGCCTTCTGGGCGGCAAGGCGACCCTTTGCCGCCTGGGAGCCCTTCTTGAAGATTTCCTTGGCCTGGTTGGGATGCTCCTCAAGATACTCGGAGAGCCCCTTGGTCACGATCTTGTTGGTGAGGGTGCGCATGTACGAGCTGCCAAGCTTTGCCTTGGTCTGACCCTCAAACTGGGGGTCGGGGAGCTTAACGGAAATGACCGCCGTGAGGCCCTCGCGGATGTCGTCACCCGTCAGGTTGGCCTCCTTCTCCTTCAGCAGCTTGTGAGACCTCGCATACTCGTTGACCACCTTGGTCAGAGCAGTGCGGAAGCCCTCGAGGTGCATGCCGCCTTCCTCGGTGTAGATGTCATTGGCGAACGACATCACGCGCTCCGAGAAGCCCGCATTCCACTGGATCGAGACCTCTACCTCACCACGGCGCTCGAGGGGCGTATCTTCGTCGGTCTTTCCCTCAATGTAGATAGGACGATTGAGGCCCGGGAGGATGGCCTTTCCCTCGTTGAGGTACTTGACGAAGTCGTTGATACCGCCGGAATAGCAAAACTCGACGACGCGGGGTTCCATCTCGCGCTCGTCGGTAAGCGTGATCTTGAGGTTTCTGTTCAGGAACGCCGTCTCCTGCAGGTGATCGTGGAGGGTGTCAAAGTCGTAGACCGTCGTCTCGAAGATGGTCTCGTCAGGCCAGAAGGTGACAGTGGTGCCGGTCTCCTCCGAAGTGCCAATCTCCTTCATCTTCTGGGTGGTGTTGCCGCGAGCAAACTCCATCTCGAAGATCTTTCCGTCGCGTTTTACCTGCGCGACGAGCTTCTTGGAGAGCGCATTGACGACGGAGATGCCCACTCCGTGAAGGCCGCCGGACACCTTGTACGCGTTGTTGTCGAACTTGCCTCCCGCATGGAGAATCGTCAGAACGACCTCGAGGGTCGGCTTTTTCTCGGTCGGGTGAAGGTCGACGGGGATGCCGCGGCCATCGTCGACGACCGTAATGGAGTTGTCGGGGTGCACCGTGACGGCGATGTTGTGGCAGTAGCCAGCCATTGCCTCATCAACCGAGTTGTCGACGATCTCCCAAACGAGATGGTGAAGACCTGCGGAGCTGGTCGTGCCGATATACATGCCAGGACGCATGCGAACGGCCTCGAGACCCTTGAGGACCTTGATCTCGCTTCCGCCATAGTTGTTTTCTTGGTTTGCCACGCGATTTTCCTCTCTATCTCATAGCAAAGAGACGGAGCAATTTTACTTCATACTCTGTAGAAAACCGCGGGCCTTTGCAAAAAAAGGGTCTAAATAACGTGGCTGATTCTCGTCAGAGGGCCTCAGGACGCTAAATTTCGCCCTTCTCGCCATTTTGCGACTTTTTGGACTTTTCTCTTCTAAGAGAGAATTCCATCGCTCTCGCCACCTTCGAGCGAAGCGGCTCCTCCAGAACGGAGCACTCCTCCTCGATCGTTTCCTTTTCCTCGTCGCTCAGCTCAGGAAGAGGTGCCACCTTCCTTGCAGACGGCGAGGTCTCGCGCCCCAATGAGGACTTCGCCTCTGCGGGCTTGCGCTTGTTGAGGATGAACTCGATGCCAGAGAGCTCGAGGCCAGCAGCATACATGCGCGAGAGATAGATCTCTCGATTGACGGTGAAGTCAGTCATGCGCGAGTGAGAGTCTACGTAGACGCCCAAAATGGGCGCCGCCCCGCGGACGCGGGGCTTCTTCAGGAAGACACCCGTCGTGTGCTCGCGCTCCACATCGCCGTTGGCGCCATACCAGGTGGCGGCAGCCTTTTGGTTGGCACTCATATGGGTGCGTAGGTCCTTGCCAAGCATGCTGGAGAGCGCGTCGGAGAGCGACGAGGAGTTGTCATCGCGGCCGTCAAAAAGCTCCCCCAGGTTGTCATAGCTATTCATCCATGATCACCGTCTTAGCTGCGTCAAGAAGCTCCTGCGGGAAGTACCCAAGGTTGGTCGTGGTGACGACCGTCTGGATGCTGCCCTGGACGAACCTGGTCATGGCGCCGCGCCTGCCCTCGTCGAGCTCGCTCATAACGTCATCCAGCAGGAGCAGGGGCGTTTCCCCGGAGAGCTCGCGCGAGAGCTCCACCTCGGCCATCTTCCACGCAAGAACAATGGAGCGCTGCTGTCCCTGCGAGCCAAAGGCGCGAGCGTCGCGCCCATTAATGGTAAACGCGAGGTCATCGCGCTGCGGACCCACAAGCGTCTGCTGCCTTCGCAGCTCGGCCGAGCGCATCTCGCAGAGCTTTGCAGCGAATGCTTCGCAGACCTCGTCGCGGCCGCGTCCCGCAAGGTCTATCCCAAGCGACGACTCATAGGTGCAATCGACCTGCTCGCCCTCGGATATCTCTTGGTATATGGCACGCAGATGAGTGCGAAGCCTCTCGAACAGGCGATAGCGCGCCACAAGGAGGGCGGCACCTCCCAAGGCGACCGAGGCATCCCAAGCGTCCAGCAGCGCGAGGTCGGGACAGTCCTCTTTCAACAGGCGATTCCTCTGCTCGACGGACCTCTGATACGCCGAGAAGACCTTCCCGTAGCCGCGATTCGCCTGACGACCAAAGCCATCGAGCTCATCGCGGCGATACGACGCACCTCTTTTGACGAAGGAGAGGTCGTCAGGATTGAAGAGCACCGACATCAGAGATTCGGGAAGATCCTGAGAAGTGCATTTCTTCCCATTTCTCATAAAGTGGCGGCGTTTCGAGTCGACCTCGCATGCAACGTCAATGACACGTCCGTCCCCCTCGAGGCGCGCCGAGATTTTCGCTGACGCGGCATCCTCGCGGATAAGTTGCGACGGCTTCGGCTTGCGGAAGGAAAACCCCGCAGTAAGAATCTGCAGGGCTTCGACCGTATTTGTCTTCCCAACGGCATTGTGCCCACAGAGGATGGTCATTCCGTCCGAGAAGTCTATGCTCTTCTCCTCGAAGTTTCGCCAATTGCGAAGGACGAGGCTCCGAACCAGCAGCCCCACGCTACATCCTGACGGGCATGAGAAGGTAGAGGTAGTTGATCTTGGAGTAGGACTTGAAGATGCCCGGCTGCATCGTACTCTGCAACTCGAGGGTAATCTCCTTCTCGTCGGACGCCGCGTTGACGCAGTCAAAGACGTAGTGGTAGTTCAGTGCGATCGACATGCCGTCACCCTCGACCTCGACGGGCAGAAGTTCCGTCGACTCGCCCTGGTCAGGCGAGCTCGCGGAGAGCTTCATCACCTTTCCGTCAGGATCGATGTCGAACCTGACGGAGGGGTTGGTCAGAGCGATGACCGAAACGCGCTTGAGAGCGGCGTTGAACTGCGGGATGTTAATCTTCACCGAGGTGTTGCAGCTAGGTGGAAGGAGCTGTCTGTAGTTGGGGAACTGCCCGTCAATCTTGCGCGAGATGTAGGTGGTATTGCCGAACACGAACACGACTTGGCTTGCCGTAGTGCCAATGAGCACCTTCTCGGTCATCGATGGGAGCGTGAGCACGTCGTGGAAGGTGTTGCCCGGAACGATGGTCTGGAAGGCACTCTCCAGCGTCGAAGTCTCGACGTTGGAATCGCACACCGCAAGACGGTACGAGTCAGTCGCGACGAGGCGAATTGTGTTCTCCTCGACGTTCAGCAGAATGCCAGAGAGGATGGGGCGCGAGGTGTCCTTAGAGGTGACCTTATAGACCTTGTCGACCATTTCGCTCAAAAGCTCCGAGGGAAGCTCGATGGTCTGATCGAGGGCGAACTGGGGGAACTCGGGGAAGTCCACGGGATCGAGAGTGTTGAGCCTAAAGGAGGACTTGTCACAGCTGATGGAAACGACTCTCTCTCCTCCCTCGAACTCGACCGCGGCGTCAGGTAGCGTCTTGACGATGTTGGCAAGAATCTTGCCAGAGACGACGGTGGTGCCGGGCTCCTCAACGTTTGCCGCGATCTTGTGGCGAATGGAGATGGTTAGGTTCGTGGTCTGAAACTCAAGCGTCCCCTCTTCCGCCTTGATATAGATGCCCGAGAGGACGGGAAGCGTGGAGTTGGATGCCATTCCCTTTGAGACTACAGAGAGGGCTTGGGCAAGAGACGACTGACTGACGGTGAACTTCATGGTGCTCCTTGGCCTCCTATTATTAGTACTTATATTTAAATTAAAGAGTAGTAGTAATAATAGCCGGTGTTGAAATGTTCAAAGCTTTCTAAAACTGCTGGTAGATTGAGGTATCTGAGAAACGATTTCGTCTTAAAACTCCGAGCCACTTTTCTACCAAATTCTTGTCGAAAACTATTGTCTACATTCCTCGGTGACTTTTCTTACAGGCTCGACAGGTTTTCGACAAGCCATTCAACACTAGCTGTTGTCGGTAATGCTCTCCTTTAGACTCTCGACGCGGTTCTGGAAGATGCGGTCTTCCTTAGAGGCGTCCTCCACCCAATGGATGCTGTGCTTTACCGTTGCGTGGCTTCTACCGCCGAACTTCTTCCCGATGTCAGCCAGCGTGTTGTCAGTAAGCTCTCGCGCCATCCAGATGGCAACGTGACGAGGCTCCATGAGCTCCTTATTGCGCTTGGAGCCTACCAGATCATTGTGGGCTACGTCGTAGAACGCTTCCACGGCCTTCTGGATTTGCTCTATGCTCATGATGCGCTGTCCGCTCGGCCACTTTGCCTGTGCTATGCGAATGACGTCGTCTCGCGTGAAGTCGAGCCCGTGCTCACGCTTGTTGCTGGCTGACATGAGGCAGGTTTGGACGAAGCCCTCGATGACGCGGATGTTGGTGCCTGCCCTCTCGGCCATGAGCCTCAGCAGTTCCTCTGAGATGTTTGCGTCCATATGGGGTATGTGCTCGGTGACGGCGTCCTCGCGCATACGGGCGTAGAAGTTGTTGATGAGCTTTACCTTGAGCTCGTAGTCCGGCACCTGAACGCTGACGGTGACGCCGGAGTCCATGCGGCTCGTCTCTCGCTCGTCGAACTTGCTGTCGCCCATGCCCAGCTGAGAAGGTGCGCGGTCGGCCGCGAGCACGACCTGCTTGCCCCTGGATGCCAGGGAGTTGAAGGTGTCGAAGAAGAACCCGATGGTGCCCGCTGCCTTGCTCATGCCCTGGATATCATCGATTATCAGCACGTCGACGTTCTGGTAGTCGCGCGCCAGGGCATCTCGGGCGCTCTTCTGAGGGTCGTTCATTGCTTTGATGTAGTCATCCATAAACTCAGAAGAGGTTCGGTAGACGCAAAGCCGCGAGGGGTCGTTCTGGATGATGTAGTTCTGGATGGAGCGAAGTAGGTGTGTCTTGCCCAGGCCGCTCTTTCCATATATGAACAAGGGGTTGTAACTCTTGTTCTCTCCATTCGCGACCTGCTTCGCGGCATCGTAAGCGAGCTCGTTCTCATCACCGGCGACGAAGCGGTCAAAGGTGAGTTTAGACGTTGCTGGGTCGACGATTTCGGAGGCAAAGGAACTCTTGATCTCTTGTTTCGGGGTCGGAGTGGGAGCTTCTGCGGCAGTCTGTCGACAACTTGCGGATGAGAAGTCCTTAAGCTCGTGCTCGTGGGACTCCTTGTTCGCGCGACCGATCTCCTCTGCCGTCATTGATGACCTAGTGTCGATAGTGACTGGCGTCCTGTCCTGAGACAGCGTGACCTGAAGGGTCACGGGCTGGAAGGCGGCCTTCTCGAGACATTCCTCGATGGTCGGCGTGATCTGCGAAATCTTTCTCTGGGCAAAGCCAAGGTTAGTCGAGATGATCAGAGTCTCCCCGTCAAACGAGACGGGGTCGCAGCTCTTGAGCATTGCTACGTTCGCCGCTGGAAGCCCCTCTGACTCCAGGAGCGTGAGTGCGTCCTGCCAGAGGAAGTCCGCATCTGATTGCTGTGACTGGTCCATTTTTCCCCGTATATCTTAGAATTGTTGAAAAGTGGACCCATTATATGATGAAAACTTTTCTACAGGGCACTACATCTGTGGAAATTGGGAGATAAAGGCCTTGCCTGCCGGCGTTAGCCCGCGTTTCTGGCTGCCGTTGCTCTTGTGGATGAGACCCGCCTGCTCAAGAGCACGCAGCTCCCTCGACCAGGTCGGCTGGGATCCCTCGAAGTTCTTTGAGAGCTCGGTGGGGCCTACTGACTCGTGATGGGTCAGGTACGAGAGGATCTGCATTCCCCTGTTGGTGACACTAACCTGCATGGGCGTTGCCTGCATAGGCAGTTGCGCGCCTCCCATGCTATAGGGTGTGCCCTGAGGCATCGCTCCCGCGGGCGCCATGGGATACCCCTGCTGAATCTGCTGGTAGGCAGGTTGATAGGCTCCCAGTTGCTGGCCGTACTGTGGATAGCCATAGGTCCCTTGCACATAGGTCTGCTGCGGGTAGGCCTGCGGGTATCCCTGGGAATATCCCTGCCGTGGTATGTAGCCTTTCGGCTGCCCCTGTATCGGCGAACCCGGATACGCTGGCTCATCTACGAGGTCTTCCTCATCACCCAGCGTCGAAAGGGTAACGACGGTTCCACCCGAGATGTTGTCTGCGATGGTAAGGGTGCCGCCTCGGTCCTCCATATATTGTTGTGCGTAAGGAAGTCCCGACCCAACGCCGCGTATGAACTGTTTCATGGGCTCGGTTGCGGAGGAGGTCCCGTACTCCAGTGCGCGGTCCTTCTCCTTGATGCCCGGACCCTGGTCCGAGAAGCGAATGGTCTCTCCCCCGTCGAGAATGCTGATCGTAGGCTCGATAAAGTAGGCGTGGATGAAGTTCTCCACGACTTCCCTGATGACCATGAAGGGGATAGACCCGCCCTGCTCCTTCTCGAGCCTGACGACGGTATTGGTGATTTCTTCCAGGTAGTCGCGGACGTCTTTCGGCTCAACTACCACCACGCGCGGTGCGGCGGCGGCGTCGTCATAGACGGCGATGCGTGCTGGATATTTGGCTTCCAGTTTCACCTCGGCCTTTTCAACGTTTCTTTCCATGGAGGAATTCTGGCCCTCGTTCTCTACAAATGGGTAAAACGCGTGGGCCATTCTGACCCCCTCCCCGTCTTCCTCGGTACCTTCGACTCTATTTTATTATGCCTTTTCAACATTTGTTCATCTGCTGTCGAAAACTATTCAGACCGAATGAATGCCGAATAAAAGTTTTCAACACATGAACAAACATTGTTGATAACCTGCCAATAAATTTCTCTAATAGATGAAAGATATTATCATCGAAACGCTGTAAACCCGCAGTTGAGACGGAAGTATTCTCAAATCCATTCATGAGTCATTCTAATGGTGGAATGGGTGGTGAAAAAGGAACGGCATGTGGAGAAAAGCGGACAAACAGTGAATTGAGCTTTCTAGCTTTGGATTAATTGACATTTCTTGCAGAACACCACTACAATCTTGGAGCTTGAAGCATTACGTTCGACCTAAATTCATGGAGGATTAGACATGAAGCGTACATATCAGCCCAACAAGAGGAAGCGCGCGAAGACCCACGGCTTCCGTGCTCGCATGGCAACCAAGGCTGGCCGCGCCGTTCTTTCTCGTCGTCGCGCAAAGGGCCGCAAGCGTCTTACCGTCTAGGAGACTTATGAAGACCATCAAATCCAAAAGGGAGTTTGATGAGGTCTTCTCCAGCGGAAAGCGGGTTAATCACAGGCTCGTCCGCGCTACAGTTTTGAAGGATGACGAAGGCGGCTTGGGAAAAGTCGCCTTCGTTGCGCCTAAGAGACTTGGCAACGCGGTGTATCGCAACAGATGCAAACGAGTTCTGAGGGAAGCAGCACGCGCCAATGGTCTGCCGCTCGACGGAGCGAAGGTCATTCTCTTTGCGACGCGCAACACACGCGACGCCAGCGTTGAAGACCTTACGAACGCAGTTAAACAGATCAAAAGCCGAGCAGGGCTCTAGGTAAGAGGGGATGGGAACCATAATGCGTTCTTTTCTCCTCTTATTGATAAAGGGTTACAAGAAGTACCTCTCTCCCCTGTTTCCACCTTCGTGCATTTACGAGCCCACATGCTCACAATACGCTCTGGAGGCTATCGAGAAACACGGTGCCCTTAAAGGCTCCTGGCTTGCTTTCCGCCGCATCATTCGTTGCAATCCCTTTCATAAAGGTGGGTACGACCCCGTTCCCTAAACCCGATAGCCCGGAGGAACCATGTGGGATTGGTTTATTAACTTTCTAGCCAATGTTCTTCAGCACTTCGCCAACTTCGCTGGCGACTGGGGCGTCGCGATTATCATCCTGACGGTAATCATGCGACTCCTCGTCATGCCCCTCATGACGAAGTCTACGGCCTCTAGTGCTCGCATGCAGGCGCTGCAGCCCAAGATGAAGGAAATCCAGGAGCGCTACGCAGATGACCCCGAGCGTCAGGCTGAGGAGATGCGCAAGTTCTACTCCGAGAACAAGTTCAACCCGCTTGGTGGTTGCCTCCCCATCCTCATACAGATGCCGGTCTTCTTCGCGCTGTTCACGGTAGCCAGGGACTTCGTTCCCAGTGACGCTCACTTCCTCAACATTATTCCCTCGCTTTCTACCTCCGCGGCCTCTGCCTTTGGTCAGTTTGGTATTGCAGGTTCTTGGATCTACATCCTCTTTGATGTTGCCTTCGGTGTTCTGACCCTTATCCCGATGGTCATGAACTTCGCCAACACGAGCGAGGAGCAGCGTCAGCAGTCGCTTATCATGGGCGTCGTCATGGCTGTTATGATGCTCTGGTTCGGCTGGGGCGTTCCCGCTGCCGTCCTCCTGTATTACGACACGTCTGCAGTTTGGCAGGTCATCCAGCAGAAAGTTGTCACCCAGCGCGTTATGGACAAGGTGAAGGCTGGCGTGGCTGCCAAGGAGGCCGCTCAGTCGGTCAAGGTTGACGTTGTCCGCAAGGAGCGCAAGCCTCGTCCTCACAAGAAGGGCTAAGTCAGGTCTGATATATTTTTGCGCGGCACTCAGATTGTGCCGCGCTATTTTTTTAGGAGGTTGGAATGGAAGAAGAGCTTGCAGAGGCCGTTGATACCGAAGAGGTTCCTGCTGCCCACGAGGATCGTTTTGCCATCATTCGAGAGCACTTTGAGGCTGGTGTTGACCTGACGGACGACGAAATTGATGCGATTGCTGACGTTGCCATCAATTACATTCGCAACCTGCTTTCCTACTTTGGAGAAGAACAGGTCACCATTGATGAGTATGACGGCGAGGACGGCGAGCTGATTCTTGACATCAGTGGTGGCAATCTTGCAGTTTTAATCGGACGACATGGTCGTACGCTTGATGCTCTCCAGATGATAGTTTCATCTTTTATGAGCAACCTTCTTAAGTTCCGCTTCCCCATGGTTGTCGATATCGAGGGATATAAGAGTCGTCGCAAGGAGAAAATCATGTGCCTTGCTCGTTCCGCGGCCTCTCGTGCCAAGCGTCAACAGAGTACTGTTACTCTTGCTCCGATGAATGCCTACGAGCGTCGTCTTGTTCACCTTGCGCTTGTCGATGACGTTGAAGTGAGCACTCATTCTGAGGGTGAAGATCCTGACAGAAGGGTTGTGATTACGTACGTTAGGAGCTAATTTCTTCTGCTCATAATCTGCAGGGGAATAGATTTTGATATTGTTTGGGGAGAGGCATTTGCCTCTCCCCTTTTCTTATGACAAAAAATCACGTATCGAAAGTTTTTGTCAGGAGGACTAATGACTACAGAAGACTTTTCGAAGTCTGTTGAGCTCTTACAGAATTATTGCTCTGACTATCTGATAGATGTAACTGATGGTCAGGCTATTCTTCTTTTAAAGCATCTTGATTTGGTGATCGAGAAGAATAAGGTTCTCAATCTTACTCGTATTGATAACGTTGAGGATGGCATCATTCGTCATCTGGTTGACTCTCTCCTATTTCTTCCCTTTGTTAGAAATTGTCTTGAGAAGCCTGATGATGGTGATGTTCTTGATATTGGTACAGGTGCTGGATTTCCAGGTATTCCCCTTGCCATTACTCTTTCTTCTCGGGTTACCCTTCTCGATTCTGTTCAGAAGAAGATTAGGGCCGATCAAGAGTTCATTAATGCCCTTGGCTTAAGTAACGTAAACTTCTCCATGGAAAGGGCTGAGCTCCTTGCCAAACATCGGTCTCAGAACTTTAATGTTTGTACTGCGCGTGCCGTTGCAGAGACCAATGTATTAATTGAGTATGCTGCGCCTCTTCTTAAGATGGGTGGTTCTCTTGTCATTTCTAAGGGTAATCCATCTGACGAAGAAGTATCCGATGCACTTAGGGTTTCTAAGATTTGTGGTCTTGAACTTGTTTCACGTGAAACGTTTGAGTTGCCCAAACATTCTGGCCACCGCGAGTTGATGGTGTTTACTAAGACATCGTATCCTTCAGTTAAACTTCCACGTAAGCCAGGCGACGCAAAGCGTCGACCATTATAGAATTATTTTCTACGATATTAAGAATTCTTAAGAGCCGAAGATGAATTATCTTGTTATAGGTGATGATTGATTTAGGTTGTTATGCAGAGTCGCTAACTAGTGATTATTATGTTTCACGTGAAACATAGTGTCACTTCATGTAGCTGTTTCATATGAAACAATTTACAGCTTGTGTATTGTTTCACGTGAAACAGTCATATAGACCAACAAAAAGCAGAAGAATTGAAATAGAAATGCAGCATATAGGAGGAACATTGGGTTTTAAAGATATAAAAAGAGCTTTTCCAGGTAGACCAGCAAAGGTTATCGCAATTATTAATCAAAAAGGTGGCGTCGGAAAGTCTACAACTGCAGTAAATCTCTCAGCAGCACTTGGTGAGAATAAGAAAAAAGTACTAATCGTTGACCTGGATCCTCAAGGAAACACATCTAGCGGATATGGAATTGAAAAAGAAGAGCTCGAAAATGATATTTATGATGCTCTAATGAACAATTTTCCAATAGAGGACATAATTTGTCCGACAATTGAGCAGAACGTATTCGTCGTTCCTGCAACTATTCAGCTTGCTGGAGCCGAAATCGAACTTGTTTCCGCAATGGCGCGAGAGAGCATTCTGAAAGCTATTCTTTCTAAAGTCAAAGATGAATTCGACTATGTCTTTATCGATTGCCCACCATCGCTTGGCCTTCTGACAATTAATGCACTTGTAGCAGCAAACTCATTGTTGATTCCTATTCAGTGTGAGTTCTACGCTCTTGAGGGGGTAACAAAACTCCTTGAATCAATGAAGATGGTTAAGGGAAGGCTGAACCCAGAACTTGATGTGTTTGGCGTCGTTATGACGATGTTTGACGCAAGAACAACGCTCTCTAAGCAAGTTGTAGACGAAGTTAGAAGCTATTTTGGCAATAAAGTATTCAAGACTGTCATTCCTCGTAGCGTAAAACTCTCTGAAGCACCGAGTCACGGTCTTCCTATTACTATGTACGCACGCGTGAGCAAGGGGTCTCTTGCATATATGAAGCTTGCAAAGGAAGTGGTGCGTCGTGGCTAAAAAATCGGGGCTTGGGAAGGGTTTAGAATCACTAATAGGGGGCGCTGATGCGGAAATTAGCGCAATTGTTCCCGAATCAACTGTCCCGCTCTCAAAAATTAAGGTTAACAAATCTCAACCAAGAAAGAGCTTTGATCCTGATCTGTTGGCTGAGCTTGCAGACTCTATTTCACAAAACGGCATATTACAGCCAATCCTTGTCCGAAAGAAGGGAAACGGCTACGAGATCGTTGCTGGTGAGCGTAGATATCAGGCTGCTAAGATGGCCGGGCTCAAAGAGGTTCCTGTCAACATAAAGGACATCTCTGATGAGGATGTGTTTAAGCTAGCGCTAATTGAGAATCTTCAACGATCTGACCTTAGTCCAATCGAGGAAGCACGAGGATACCAAAAACTTCTGGAGGACAACGACTTCACTCAAGAGGAACTTGGTAAAGTACTTTCGAAGTCTAGGTCTGCAATCGCAAATACGTTGAGGCTCCTTGATCTTCCAACAGAAGTTCAGGAGATGATGAGTGAGGGAAAGCTGACCGCTGGTCATGCTAGGGCAATCCTTGCTGTGAATAGCGAGGAGGGGAGACTGAAGCTTGCCCAGAAGGTCGTAGACGAAAATCTTACAGTCAGACAGACAGAAAATCTTGCTCCGTTATTTTCTGGCACTAATGATGCTTCAGATAAACCGCATCGTATTCCGGCTCCACAGTCGTTCAAGCGCGCAGCGCGACAACTAAGACTTGCCTTGGATACTAACGTCAAGGTGAAGACAGTTAGAAACAAGAATAAGATTGAGATTGAGTTTAAGAGTGAGGAAGAATTACTCCGTCTTGTCAACGCGCTAAGTGATACGGGCGTTGATCTGGGGGAATAATGAAGCGACTCAAAAAATTGGCAGTTTTGGCTTGCCTCACAACCGCGAGCGTATATTTAGCCTATAAACTACTGCTAACCAAAGAAGCTCAAGTCTCTCTGAGAAATATGACCTCTGGCGTAGCGAACAATCTTCAGAAAATAAAAGATAAAACTAATGATGATGTTGGGCAGTACGTTGACGAAGGTGTAGAAGATAGGTTAAAGCAGGTAAACGAAGAGTGGGAGCATATAGGCTTCTAGAGAAATCCAATAACAACATGTATAAGAAAATGGGGTCTCGCATAACGTGAGACCCCATTAATGTATTGGTAAGCTAAGAAAAGGTAAGCTAAGAGAAGGGCGAATTAGAAGTTCTTCTCGACGTTCTGACGAAGCTGACCGCATGCGGCGTCTATGTCAGAGCCGCGGGAATTACGAATCGTTGCCTCAACGCCAACGGCGGCAAGTCGCTTAACAAACTCGAGGGCCTTGGCGTCGGAAGAGGGCTGGAACTTTGAGCCCTTAACGTCGTTGAGCTTGATCAGGTTCACGTGAGCGAGGTTATCGCGGCAGAAGTCGCACAGGGCCGCAATCTCGTCTTCAGAGTCGTTCACGCCCTTGATAAGGGCATATTCGTAGGTGGGGCGTCTTCCGGTCTTGTCGACGTACTCACCCATAATGTCGTAGAGGTGGAGGAGCGAGTACTTCTTTACGCCGGGCATGAGTAGGTCCCTTGTGCGCTGAACGGCAGAGTGAAGGGAAACCGCCAGCGTAAACTGCTCTGGCTCGTTGGCGAAGCGCTTGATCATCGGAATGACCCCGCAGGTGGAAACGGTCAGGTGACGCGCGCCAATGCCGGCTCCGTCAGGGGAGTTGAGGCGGCGTAGTGCCTCGAGCACCGCGTCGTAGTTCATGAAAGGCTCTCCTTGGCCCATGAGGACGACGCTGGTAACGCGGGAATTGAAGTCGTCGCGTACGTGCATGACCTGCTCGTAAATCTCTCCGGCGGTAAGAGAGCGCGTGAGGCCTGCCGCGCCCGTAGCGCAGAAGGCGCAGCCCATGGCGCAGCCCGCTTGGGTCGAAGCACATACCGCAAGCTTGTTCCTGTTGGGCATGCCAACGCATTCTACGGCAACGCCGTCATCGTAGCGAAGCAGATACTTGCGGCTGCCGTCCGAGGAGACCTGTCGTGCCGCAACCTGCACGCCACCGAGGGTGCAGCTAGTTGCCAGAGCTTGACGAAGAACTTTGGGAAGGTTAGTCATTTCATCAAAAGATAAAACGTTTTTCTCCCAAACCCACTCTTCAATCTGCTTGGCGCGAAATTTAGGTTGATTGAGCTTCTCGAGCAGTTCGAGAAGCTCGCCGTGAGTGAGCGAGTGGAGGTCGCGCTTGGCTACGGGGGAGGGCGCAGCGTTGCGCTCCATGTTGTCATCTTGCATGATTTGCATCCTCGTCCGTATCTGAACTTATACGTGCGTTACCCTAATGACCCGAGTAATCGCTATGAGCAGAGTCTATCGCACCTACGGGGTGTTTTAGGGAGTTTAAAGATGGAGAAGACCGACGTTACACAATGCAGCGTAGCCGTGCTGGCCGGTGGCTGGTCGGACGAGCGGGAGATTTCGCTCGCCTCTGCCTCTGCGTGCTCGCGAGCACTGCAAGAGGCTGGTTTCTCGCGAGTTGACATACTTGACGTCGCCGAGAAGGACTTTGTCTCCAAGCTCGTTGCGGGCGACTACGACGTTTGTTTCGTGGCGATGCACGGCCGCTATGGTGAGGACGGAAGTATTCAGGGTCTGCTTGAGATTATGCATATTCCCTATACGTTCTCGGGCGTGCTCGCCTCTGCTGCTGGCACCGAGAAGGAAGTCGCCAAAATGATCTATCGCTCCGCTGGCATTCCGGTGCCCGAGGGCGTTGACATTCCCGGCGACCAGGAGGTTTCAGACGAGCAGGCAAATGAGCTCGTGCAGAAGCTGGGACTTCCCCTCTTCGTGAAGCCGGCCGCCAATGGTTCTAGCTACGGCGTCTCGAGAGTTACCGCCGCGGATCAGATTGCCGATGCCGTTAAGACGGCTGGTGCGGAGGGTGATCGCGTGCTAGTCGAGTCCTGCATCGAGGGAACCGAGATATCGGTTCCCGTCATCGGCAACGACGCGCCGCGCGCGCTGCCCATCATCGAGGTCGTAACCGGTGCGGACTTCTACGACAGCACTGTCAAGTATGAACCCTCTGAGCTTCATCATGTCATTCCTGCCCGCCTGCCCGAGGAGTCCTACAAGAGGGCGCAGGGGCTCGCGGTTGCGGCTCACAAGGCCCTGGGTTGTCGCGGCGCCTCGCGAAGCGACTTCATCGTGAAGGCCGATGGCACGCCGGTCATTCTCGAGACCAACACGATTCCCGGTATGACCGAGAGCAGCCTCCTGCCAGACTCTGCACGCCGTGACGGAATCGAGTTCCCGCAGCTCTGCAAGATGTTTGTGGAGTGGGCACTAGAGGCGTACGCCGAGCGAAGCGCAGAGTAGCTGAGGGGCCGCACAAACGTGCGGCTTCTTGCGTTTATAGGGTGTTAGAAGATAGGAACGTATATGTCCATCGATTCGCTGTTGATTCCAGGAACTCCAAGGGAGACGGCCGAGGCGTATGCCTCCCTAGAAGAGCGTGCCAAGACGGCGGATTTTGGCGTTCTCGAGGACGACATAGTGTTTTTAGATACGGAGACTACGGGCCTATCCTTCAGGAACTGCGAGCTAATCGAGATAGCCGCCGCGCGCATGTCGGGTGGCAAGCTGGTTGAGCGCTTCCGCACGTTCGTGCACCCGAGCGGTCCCATTCCCCCCGAGATCAGCGCCCTAACCAACATTACCGACCTCGACGTGAGCGACGCGCCGTCCGCAAAAGAGGCCGTGTCTGCCCTCGCCGACTTCGTAGGCAGCATGCCCGTGCTTGCACATAACGCGACCTTCGATCGCACGTTCATCGAATCGGTTTCCGGCGGCCGCGAGGTGAGCGACCACTGGATTGATACGCTTTCGCTCTCTCGCATAGCCCTTCCGCGCCTTGTGACCCATCGGCTGTCCGACATGGCCTCCGCCTTTGGGTGCGATACCGTCACGCACCGTGCGATGGACGACGTCGACGCGCTCGCCGGCATCTGGCGCATTCTGCTGCTAGGCCTGAGCGATATGCCCACGGGCCTGTTGGGATATATCTCGCGGCTGCATCCAGACGTCGAGTGGCAGTTCAGGCCAATTTTCTCGTACCTTGCTGACATGTGGGGGGACGCAGACGCCCCCTTCTCCCTCAAGCAGGTGCGCCATGACCTGATTGCGCAGAAGAACTACCACGCGCGTTGCGACGCAGCCGAAAGAGACACGCCGTTTGAAGTAGAGACTCGCGACACCGTGCGCGAGTCCTTCTCGCCTGATGGCTTGGTGGGGAAGATGTACGACTCGTTTGAGTCGCGTCCCGACCAGGTTCAGATGGCCGTCGAGGTGAGGAACGCTCTCGCAACCTCGACCCATCGGTCCGTCGAGGCAGGCACGGGCGTTGGCAAGTCGATTGCGTATCTCGTGCCTGAGATTGAGTTTGCGAAGCTCAACAACGTCACAGTGGGTGTTGCCACCAAGACCAACGCCCTTACTGACCAGCTTGTTTCCCACGAGCTTCCCGCGCTCAACGCGGCGATCAAAGGGGGAGTGAGCTTTACCAGCCTGAAGGGGTATGACCACTACCCCTGCCTGCATCGCGTCGACAAGGCCGCGATAAACGACTTTTCGGGAATCCTCTTGGACAAGGGGCAAAAGTCGCTCGCCTCGGTCGAGGCCGACGTCCTGACGGCGCTTGCGGTCGTCTATGCGTTCTCATGCCAGTCGCCCGAGGGAGACCTTGATGCCCTGGGAATCAGGTGGCGTTTTGTTCCCCGAGAAATGCTTACCACCTCGCCCGCGGAGTGCCTGCGAAGCAAGTGCCCGTACTATCCCAACGAGTGCCTGGTCCACGGTGCACGCCGCAGAGCGGCCTCGAGCGACGTTGTGGTGACCAATCATTCGTTGCTGCTTCGAGACATCGACATGGACGGCAAGATTCTACCGCCCGTGAGGCACTGGGTTATCGACGAGGCGCACGGCTTTGAGGCTGAGGCTCGCCGCCAATGGGCGCGTGAAGTCTCGGGTGACTCCGTCCGAGAGGGATTTGAGATGCTCGGCGGCACGAAGAGCGGGGCAATCCACGCCCTCATGACGCAGTCTTCGAATCTCGAAGAGACAACGCTTGTGACGAGGCTCCTTACCAAGGTGGCTGCCGCTGCGTCGAGGGCGTCTATCTCGACGAGCGATATGTTCTTCCGACTTCACGAGCTGTCCCGCGTCGTACGAGGCGGGGGAGGCTATGACAGCCTGACCCTCTGGATTGACGAGGAGGCTCGATCGACGCCGGAGTGGGCTGCGCTTTCGGAGTGCGCACACCAGGCCATCGAGCGGCTGGAAGAGGCAACCAAAAGCGCTAGGGAGACCGTGGAAGTTCTGGCCCAAAGCTCTCCCGAGATGGCAGGTGACTTGGGTGAGTCAAGCAGATTCCTGTTCGAGCTTCTTGACAACCTGCGCCTGATTATCGAGGGCGAAGACAAGAGCTACGTGTACTCTGCGTACCTGTCTCGGCGCAAGAAGGACATTGGCAGCGAGAAGCTGGTGGCGGAAAAGCTCGACATCGGCGCCGACCTGGGAAGCCGCTGGCTTCCCGAGATGATGAGCGTCGTATACACCTCGGCGACGATGACGGTTGCAGACAAGTTCGACCACTTCGATCATGCGGTCGGACTTGACCTGCTCGATCGCTCCATGTACAAGGACGTGCAGCTCTCGTCAAGCTTTGACTACGAGAACAACATGTCGGTCATCGTTACCCGGGACATGCCTCAGCCGAACGACCCACAATACCTGGATGCCCTCGAGGACCTGCTGTTTGATATTCACAGCGCCATGGGTGGTTCGGTTCTGACCCTGTTCACGAATCGTCGCGATATGGAGCGCGTGTACGAGGGGCTTGCGCCCAGGCTCTCGCAGATTGGGCTTGACCTGCTGAGTCAGGATCGTGGTACCTCCGCCCGCACGCTCAGGCAGAAGTTCCTTCAGAACAAGACTACCTCGCTACTCGCGCTCAAGTCGTTCTGGGAGGGCTTCGACGCCACGGGCGAGACGCTGCGCTGCGTGGTCATTCCGAAACTGCCGTTTGCAAGTCCGCGTGACCCACTGGTTCGCGAGCGCGATTTGCGCGAGGAGCGAGCCTGGTTCAACCACTCCCTTCCCGAGGCGGTCATCGAGGTCAAGCAGGCTGCCGGTCGCCTCATCAGGACCGCGACGGACAGCGGCGTGCTGGTGTTGGCCGACTCGCGCCTGGTCACCAAGCGCTACGGCCGACAGTTCATCGCTTCGCTCCCCAAGAGCGACGCGACTCTGCTTGAACGCGCTAACGTCCGGCGCTACATCGGCATGTGGAGGAGCTCGCGCGCGTAGTCTCCTACGGACAGGCAGAGCCCCTCGTCGCCAAGTGCGACGGCTCTCGAAAGGGCGGCGAACCTGCGGACGAGCCACATTCCGCCATAGTAGTCGGTCTGTCCCATGGTTCTGCCGTCTGCGGTGAAGAAGTGCGTGTTGGGCCAGTTGAAGGACATGACGGTCTTGCGGTCGAGCACCTCGAAGACGATCGGCCTGGGCTCAGAACTCTCCGGCAGCCAATCGCTTGCCTGGCTCGAGTCCGTGGCGCTTACGTTGCTCATCCTGTCGGTCCTGAACAGGCGCTCTGATTGTCGTCCAAGGTCGTAGGCGCTCAGGTAGCTGTGACCCTCTTGGTAGACAAGGCCAAGCGGCCTCACCGTTCTGGATGACTTGAAGCCTGCCGACTGATAGTCAAAGCGCACGTTCTTCTGCGCATTGAGTGCCTGGGAGCAGGTGAGGATCTTCTTTCCATCGTTGTTTGACTGTGCGGGCGTTTCCGTCCGAGGCGTGGGCGACACGGACGGGAACGCCCGGAGGCGCGTCCCTTCGGCAACGCGCTCGGCAAGCGCGCGAACTAGCTTCCGACCATGGGGGCCACCCAAAGAGATTCCGGTTGCCGCCATACCCTTGAGCAGGGCGTATGCCTCGCTGGGAAGCAGTCGAACCGGTCGTCCGTGTGCTCTCGAGGGAGTGGATGAGCTGAGCCCGACCTCGCCGGTGGCCTCGTCGTAGGTGAGGGGGAGGTGTGTGCCCTCGCCTTCGGCGGTGGATTGGATGAGCAGGTCCGTGAGCCTTCGTGCGTGATCGGTGCTGCAGTTGAGTCGCTTCGCCACGGCCTCGACGGAAAGCGAGTCCGCGTCGTTCTGCAGCGCGCCGATGAGGGCAAAGAGATCCCTGGCTCGTTCGATGCCGCCAGGGCGTCCCTTTGATCGCTTCGTGACGCTCTGACTCTGCTTGCCGCCAGAGCCTTGGAGTCGGCTGACGACGTTAGCCTTGGCATGCGTGTCGGCCGCCTCTTTCACAATCGTGTTGTATGCGTCGACCAGCGTCCGGGGGGACAGGGGAGTGATGCCCTCGGCGACGGCCCAACGCGCTGCGAGGCTAACGTCTGCCGCACTGACGGCCCAACGCATGGATCCGGACTCGTCTCGTTGGACAGACCCCGAGCGTACGCAGGCGTTTTGCACCTCGTCGCTGGGTGTTGGCGCAACCAAAAACGTCAAGCTCTCCGTAGGCTCTCCAATCTGGAAGGGGAGAACGTGGTAGCTCTCGGCGTTGAAGTCGAGAGGGATTTCGTAGTGAGAACGCTCCTCGACCGAGACGCGCGCAAAGCGGTCCAGCCGAAAGACGCGCGCCGCATCCACATCGAACTCGCCCTTCTCGTCGACCTTCGCCGCGACGTAGTAGCTGTGGTACCAGTTGCCAAAGGTTCCGAGCAGCGCCAGGCGGTAGCGTGCGCGCTTGCCGTCAGCCTTCTGATAGTCAGCCCTGACGAAGTGCTGCGACAGCAGCGCGTCGCTCAGGTGATTCTCTATGGGGTTGCGTGCTTCCTCTCGACCCACACTCACGCCTTGCGGTGCAATGGAGAAGGACGTGTTTATCTTGCTGAGGGCGCGACTGAGCTCCGAGCGAAACGGAAAGGCTGGGTCGTCACGCAGCGGGCTGAGTGCGACAACCAGCTGCATGCTTTCGATTTCCGAGAGCTCCTGACTATGGTCGACGAAGGACTCGGTGCCGTTGAGCTGCCACAGCTTGAGGCTGTCTCGCGAGCCTGCCTGCTCGATGATGACGCCCAGGCGGGCCAGCTGCTTGCGGTCACGAGAGAAAGCTTTTGAGAAACTGTCGTCGGATATCTTGCATTTTTCGCCCACTGCGTACCAATTGGCCTTTACCTCGGCGCTTGTCAGGGGGTGATGCGCGTTGGAAAAGCCTACGAGTAGGTTGACCAGGCGCATCGCCTGCTCGTCGTCCTTCGAGATTCTGACGTCCTTGTTCGTGGGGGCTTCGTGGGCACTGGTCATGTGTTCTTCTCCCTATCGTCTCTCTAGCAAGACTATACGTTCTTCTGTCTTAAGGACCGTCTGAAGCGAGCGACTGTGGTTTCCAAATGGCACCCATCAAGGCAATTTATCGTGTACGTCACCGTAATTGCTGCTTGCTCCATCCGAATTCTCGGAGCATTAGACGTATACTCGAAAGCTGTATATCGCTATTGAATTTCATTGCCCCGGCAAAGGACGATAAAGCATGTCAGAAACTCGCACGTATCTTGATTACCTCAACGAGAAGATAGACATCTCTCCCGCGAACAGCCAGGAAGAGCTTGACGCTGCGGAGCTGTTGGGCTCACTCATGCAGGAACACGGGCTCGAGGTTCAGATGCAGGATTTCGATACGCCTGCCGCCGGCGACCTGCCTCGCAACGTCATGTACGTAATCATGTTCCTGGGCATGTTGCTCGTCGGCTTCCTGGGTTCGGTTGTCGCGCTCGTGGGCCTGCTTCTGGTGGGCGTCCCGTTTGCGCTCCTTGTTCTTGAGTACAGTGGGAGGAACGTTCTGGCCAACCTTGGGCCCAAGGCGCGCAGCCAGAACGTTATCGGCGTGCATCGCGCCTCCGGTCCCCTCGTGGTGAAGGGCAACCGACCCATCGTGATTGTCGCTCACTACGACACTCCCAACGAGGGCCTTCTGTACCGCGAACAGTTCTCGGTCTTTCAGCCGCTCATCCGGCGTTCGACGTTCGTCTGCACCAACGTGGTTGCCGTGTGCGCGCTCATTCAAATCATGGGCTTCCTGCCCGAGTCGTTCCGACACCTCCTCTGGATTGTGGGCATCCTGGCTTCGTTGCCCTCGCTGCTGGTCGGCGTTGCGGCGATCTACGGGCGCTTTGCCCCCTGCACCGAGGGAGCGAACGACAACAAGGCGTCCGTTGCGGCCATGCTCGGCGTGATGGATAAGGTGCACCCCTCCGACGACGAGGCTAAACGCTATATGGCCCTGCACCCGCACATCGAGGCGGTTCCCGCTCCCGAGCCCGAGGGGGCCTTCGACGAGCCCGAGTACCCTGGCGATGACGACGTTGCCGTCAATCATTACGTGCCGCGCGGCTACGATGACGAGCCTGTCGCCGAGCCCGAGCCTGCCGACTATCCTGCATACGTCGAACGGCCTCAGGACGAGGTCTATGGCGCGTCGACCTTCGGGCCAGCTCCGGCTGACGACTACCAGGAGATCGCTTCTCCCCAGGCAGAGGCCTTCGGTGGAGAAGTGCTTGCCAAGGAGGAGTCCGACGACCACTCCGTCGCCGTCGATGTCGAGGCGGACGAGCTGAGCGTGCCGAGCTACAAGGAGCTCCTTGCGGGCAGGGTCCGCCGCGGCGCCGAGTTCATGCAGAGCCTGAACATCCTTCCCGAGGATTGCCAGATCATCTATAAGGAGCCGCCCGCTCCGCAGATCGACCTTTCTGACCTTCCCGAGATTCCCGAGATTCCGGACTTCTCGAGCCTCTACGCCGAGGAGGATGCGGCGCTTGCCGCCGAGGGCCTTGCCGACCAGAATGCCGCGTCACCCCAGCCGTCTGGATTCGTCGAGTACGACCATGAGATTCCCGAGTACTACGAGTACCCGGAGTACGACGAGGACGGCCTTCTCCACTACGTCACGTACGAAGAGCAGTACCCCTTTGCCCACTATGAGCTTGTCCAGCCGGAGCCTGTCCAGGTTGCGTCGACGGGCGCCTTCGAGGAGCACTCTGCGGTAGGCGAGCCCACCCCTCGTGCCGCCGCTGCCGACGAGCCCATCGAGGGTACGGAAGAGGACGGCTTTGCCGAAGTCACCGAGAGGACCGAGCTTTCCGAGACCACGTCCTTCTTGCCTGATGCGGAGCAGTCCTTTGTTGCTTCGACACAGGACCTCGGAACCCGGACGGAGTCCGAGCACGAGAGCTCGCTCGAAGACGTCCCGAGCTTCGAGCCCATTGCGTCGATAGTTCCCGAGGTCCCCGAGACCGACGAGCTAAATGCGGTCGCGAATGCGTTCCAGTCCTCCGACGAAGCCGCCGTGCCCGACGAGCCCGATGGCGCTGCCGCCAGCGCGGACGGCGATTCCGCCGCCGACGAGCCTCTGTATGCCGGGGTGCCGGCTGAGTATGAGCCTATCGTGCCCGAACTTCCCCTGATGGACGCTGATGGCGCGGAGCAGGAGACGCCGGCTGGATTTGATGCTCAGGAGACCACCTCTTTCGCTCCCGTTGCGGACGCGGCGGAGGATGCTCCCGTAGAGGTCGGCGCCGCCGATGACGCGGCCGCACCGGTTGTGCATCCGGAAGTTGCTGCCCAAGTCGAGCCCCTTTACGAGGATGCGGAGTTCGAGACCGTCTCCGATGGGGGCGAGGCTTCGGCCGGTGCCGCGCCTGCGCTTCTGGACAACCTCAAGACGGCTTGGGGCCGACTGGTCGAGCGTTTCAGGAGCCCCGCTGCTTCGGCTGAGGGTCGTGAGCAGGTCGAGCGTGCCGCTGACGCCGCGGCGCCCGCTGACTCTGACGTGACCGAGGTCGCCGACACCGCCGCCGAGGCCGTCGCCGATGAGAGCGGCGACTTCGCAGTGGAGACTCCGACGATTGCCGAGCCGAGCGCCGAGGAGGCAGGCTCGGGCGAGACGACGGCATTCGAGCCAGCACCCTCCGCGAAGGCAGCCTCCGGTGCTGACGAGTCCGAGGCAACCCAGACGGTTGGCTTCGAGCCCCTTCCTGAGACGACCCACGAGCCCTCCCCTCGTTCGGAAAGGCTCGGCCAGGACATCCAGACCATGCAGCCCGCGCCGATGCCCAAGCAGGACATCGATCCGCAGGCGACCATCGCCGTAAGCGCAATGACCTTCTCGTCCGAGCAGGACGTTCCGGAGGAGGAGCTCGCAACCAAGGACGTCAGCGGCCTCGACGCCCTGTCCGTCGACGGCCTGGGCATCAAGGGTGTCTCGGAGGAGAAGCCCAACCCCGCACCTATCGAGGATCCGTCATGGGGGACAAGCTCGTTTCGCCCGATGCCCCAGCCCAACATCGCCCGCCGCGCGGTCCTGTTCGACCTTCCCGACCCGTCCGTCACCCCGTCCGATCCGTTCGTGAGCGACCCAGACTCCACGTCGCCCACGCCGAGCACGCTCGATAACGCTCCGGTCAAGCCGATTGAGTCCGTTGCTCCCGAGCACCGCGCCGAAGCGACCGACGAGGGCACACGCCATGGAGAGCGCCAGGCCATCGGATTCGTCAGCAGTGCTGACGCGCCCCTGCGCCAGTCTGTCCAGGCTGCCGAGAAGCGTCAGAAGAAGCACTTCTCACTGTTCGGACACAAGAAGGCAGAAGAGCCGGAATCGATGAGCGACTGGCTTGGCGTCGAGCAGGACTATGACGCCAAGAAGAACGGCCGCAAGATTGGTAACTGGGACAACTTCAAGGACGAGTCCGAGAAGGGCCGCGGCAACTGGAAGGGTGGCGGCACCACCCGCTCTGGGTTCCGCGTCGTTGAGGGCGAGCAGAACGTTGAGCCCGAGGGCGCCGTGGGATACGAGCTCTCTTCGGGTCCTGAGGGTGCTGGCGAAGTCCAGTACGAGTATGGTAAGCAAACGCATTCGCCCGAGGATGCTGCTGCGCCCTACGATGACGGCTACTCCGAGCCGCTTGCTGAGTCTGGTGGGGAGCCGAACGACGAAGACGTCCGCGAGGCCATCCTGGGAATGAACGACGACGAGCTTCTCGCACACGACATCTGGTTCGTCGCCGTTGGAGCTTCCTCGCTCGATCATGCTGGCATCAAGAACTTCCTAGCGGAGTATCGCCGCGACGTTCGTGGCGCCTTCGTCGTCAACCTGGACTCCGTCGGTGCCGGCGACCTTACCATCCTGAGCCACGAGGGCTCCGCCGAGATCCGTCGCGCGGACAGGAGGATGGGTCGCCTACTCCTCAACATCGCAAGGGACATGCACGTTGCCCTGGGTCACAGGAAGTACAACTGGGCGACGACTGATGCTACGCCCGCCATGAAGGCGAACATGCGCGCGACCACCATCATGGGAACGGCGCCTTCCGGTGTTCCGGCGCTGTCGCATACGGCTGAGGACGTTGCGCCCAACATCGATCGAGCGCAGGTCGCAACGGTCACTGAACTCGTTGCCGAGCTCATCCGCCGCGCATAGTCTCGTATCAAGAAGAGCAGGAGGCCCGCCTCGACGAGGTGGGCCTCCTTGTGTGTCCGGTCGCTATGATATGGGCAAGAATAGCGCTCGCCTTGCTTTAGGAGCAGTTGGCTCGCAGATAATCGATGATGTCGTTGGATTCGTACAACGGCTCGCCGTCGATAAAGAGGCAGGGGACCTGCTTCTTGCCACCGACCTCGATAAGCGTCTTGAGCGCGGCGTCATCCGTGAGGATGTTGCGCAGCGGAAGCTCGATGCCGTCCTCTTCCATAAAGTCGAGCACCTTAGCGCAGAACGGACAAGTGGGCTTGTAGTACAGAACCAGTTCCTTTTCTTCAGCCATGGTACCTCCTTCGTTTTGCGGACGATTAGATATTACCCACGTAACGGCTGGAACCCCTGCTTTTTCGCTGCGCTTGTTACAAAAGGTTGAGCCGTCGCGCCCCGGCATGGCCGTACCCGAAGGCGTTGCGTGTCAAGAGGGCTGGGGACTCCGTAGCCAGAACGGGCACGCGAGCGAGAGGCAGGCGCTTCTCGCTGGGCCCCTGGCTAAGGGGCTGAATGTGCGTGTTTGCTTCCCAAAGGACTGGCCTTATGTCTGGTGACGGACGTTTCATGTGGAACCCTTCCGAGCCGCGATTGTTCTTTTGCGGGCTTGTGAGAGAAGGGTAGACCTTGGGCGTAGCACGAATCTGACCACGGACTTGAGCTGCGGTAGGCTTGCCTGTTGTCGATTTCTGCCCAGGGGATTGCGTTGTTGGCGCATAAAAAGGGGACCCTTCCGACGGAAGGGTCCCTGTCAAGTCACTGGAGCGGGCGACGGGACTCGAACCCGCGGATGATGGCTTGGGAAGCCATTGCCTTACCACTTGGCGACGCCCGCGTACGGATGAATAGTAGCACACTTGTCGCAACCGACGCCTATCCGAGCGGTCAATTTCGGCGCGTGTCGCTTCCGGGGCCGGGCGTGCGTGAACGGGTCACACGTTGGATGCGGATACTTCTGATACCTACACCTTGCATGCGGATGGATGGTTTAAAATCCCCCTTGCGCTTTTAATTGAATCGGGGTCCTTGGGGCCCATCCCATTTTTTGGGAGAACGAAGGGATACTACATGGTCGAGACCATGACCGAGCAAGAGGCCAGGCGCGCTCTCGAGGGGCTGGCTCCCCAGATTGAAGCCTACGCCGAGCTGATTGTCCGCAAGGGCATTGCGGTTCAGAAAGGGCAGGAGGTTGTCGTTAACTCTCCGGTCGAGCGCGCGGACTTCGCCCGCGTCGTTGTCAAGAAGGCATATGAGGCTGGTGCCGGGCACGTTACCGTAATCTGGGCTGACGACCAGATGAGTCGTCTGGAGTATCAGAACGTTGGCATCGACTACTTCAAGCATGTGCCCGCGTGGAAGCGCGAACAGCTCAACGGCCTTGCCGAAGACGGTGCATGCTTCCTGTTCCTTGAAGGCTCCGACCCCTCCATTTTCGACGGAATCGATCCTAAGAAGCCTGCGGCCGCACGTTTTGCGCGCAACACCGAGTGCATGGCCTTTCGTGATGGCATGGATTTCGGTCGCAACGCCTGGTGCATCGCCGGCGTTCCCGTCGAGGCTTGGGCCAAGAAGGTCTTTCCTGAGACTGACGGGGTCGAGCCCATCTATAAGATGTGGCTCGCCATCCTTTCGGCCGCCCGAGCGGACGGTGCCGATCCCCAAAGCGACTGGGAGACGCACAATGCGGCGTTCGAAAAGAACAAGCGCCGTCTGAACGAGGCTGCCTTCGACGCGCTTCGCTACGAGGCCAAGAACGGCACCAACCTCACCGTCGGCCTTAACAAGGGCTCACTGTGGGATGGTGGTGCCGGAACGACCGTCGGTGGAGTCTCGTACTTCCCCAACATCCCGACCGAAGAGGTGTTTACCTCGCCCGATCGTATGCGTGCCGACGGCATCGTGTACTCCGCCATGCCGCTTGTCCATGCGGGTCAGATCATCGATGGGTTCTGGCTCAGGTTTGAGGGCGGCCGTGTGATTGACTTTGGCGCCAAGCGCGGCAAGGAGGTCCTGCGCCACATCATCGAGACGGACGAGAACTCCTGTCGACTGGGGGAGTGCGCACTTATCTCCAAGAACACCCCTATCCGGCAGAGCGAGATTCTGTTCTATGACACGCTCTACGACGAGAACGCCTCTTGTCACCTTGCACTGGGCATGGGCTTCCCCGAGTGCCTCGCCGGCGGCCTTGAGATGAACAAGGAGGAGCTCATCGCCCACGGGGTCAACCAGTCTGCCGTCCACGTGGACTTCATGATTGGCTCGGATGACATCAACATCTGGGGCATTACGCAGGACGGCGACCAGGTTCCCGTCTTCGTCGAGGGGCAGTGGGCCTGGGAGAACCAGTAATCTCATCCATGTGGGTCGTCTAGTTCGAGGGTCACTCATCGTGGTATGATTCACCTGCAAAAGGGTCGTTAGCTCAGTTGGTAGAGCAGGGGACTTTTAATCCCAAGGTCGTGGGTTCGAGACCCACACGACCCACCAAAGAATGCAACGGGTTAGGGGCTTAGCCTCTGGCCCGTTTTCTTATGTAGCACGTCGGGCAACCGGCATGCACCCACTCCGGATGCCATGACCTTCTCGTCTGGTACCACGGTGTTGTAACCACTATTCATATTGATATTGACGCAAAGGTTCAATAAGAAACCGCTCAACTATATGAAACGTCTTGTCACAATCCAGGTGCTACATTCGAGTGGGCGCATAGGCTACGGTTACGAGAGAAGGCAAAAATGGCTCAAAAGTGTTGTGGCAGACGCCCTGTCGCAATCCTGTTGCGAGCGTTCCTCTCGACGGCATTGGTCTTTGGTGCCGCCACGGCGCTTTCACGGGTTGCCTGGGCAGACGAAGACGCGCAAGACGTCGTAACGTCAAACTCGGTCGCTGCCCAGGGCGACGCAAAGGCTGAGGAACCTTCGCCGGAAGCGAGTGTGGCTCCTACCAAGAGACCTGGTGAGGTCCTGGAAGCGAAGGATGAGTCAGCCCAGGTGTATCAGGCTTCTGCCGAGGTGTCCGAGGCAACCGCTGCCCCCGCAGCCCCCGAGCCCGCGACGGGCGCACCCGCTTTTCCTGTGACTGCGCAGGAATCCGCCGCATCGCGGGTTGTGCCTGCGGATGCCGGTCATCTGCCCGCGAGCGCCACTCCGACTACGGCGGCACCAAAGATTGCCGTGCAGTCCGACAGCGACGTCGATCAGATCATCGTTCACATGACCATCGACGAGAAGATCGCCCAGATGATCATTCCTGCCATCCGTACTTGGAATGGCCAAGAGGTCGTTGACCTTTCCGCGGTGCCCGAGCTGGCTGCTGCGCTGCGCAAGCACCAGTATGGCGGCATCATTCTGTTTGGCCAGAACGTAAAGGGTGTAGAGCAGACGTTCCGTCTCGTGTATGACCTTCAGGCCAACAACGGTCAGATTGGCGCGACAAGCAAGATTCCGTACCTCATGCCGATCGATGAGGAGGGTGGCGTTGTGACACGCCTCTCTATGGGCACCCGCATGACGGGCAGCATGGCGACCGGCGCGACGGGCGAGCAGGCCGAGGCCAATGCGGAGAAGACCGGAGAAGTGATTGGCAAGGAGCTTGCGGCCCTTGGCTTCAACGTGGACTTTGCGCCTGATGCCGATGTCAACAACAATCCGCTCAACCCCGTGATTGGCGTGAGGTCCTTCTCGGATGACCCCAAGACCGTCGCAAAGCTTGCCATGGCGTTCATGCGCGGCCTTAAGAAGAGCAACGTTGCCGCGACCTTCAAGCACTTCCCGGGCCATGGCGACACGGCGACCGACACGCACACGGGCGGAGCGTCGGTCAACAAGACTGGTGACGAGCTCCGCAAGACCGAGCTCGTTCCATTCAAGTTCGTTGTCGAGGGCGGCGCCGATATTATCATGACGGCACACATCACGCTGCCCCAGTTCGACGATCCTGTCATCTTCGCCGACGGAACCACGGGCTACTATCCCGCAACGATGTCCCACAAGATTCTGACCGATCTTCTTCGCCGCGAACTCGGTTACGACGGCGTCATCGTTACCGACGCCCTCGAGATGGGCGCCGTGTATGACGGCGGTCTGGTTCCTGGCAGAAAGGGGTCCGTTGAGTACTGCACGAACGTTGCCGAGAAGGTCATCAATGCCGGTGCCGACATGCTCCTCATTCCCACTGATTTGAAGAGCGAGGAAGCCGCGGCATTCTACGACCAGTACATCGCGGCGCTCATCGCGAAGGTGAACGACGGCTCCATCCCCGTGGACCGCATCAATGAGAGCGTCAGGCGCATCCTCGAGCTAAAGAAGAAGTACGGCATTCTCGACCTTGACGTTTCCGCGATCAACCTCGATCAGGCCGTTGCCAACGCGAAGCAGGTCGTGGGCAGCGACGAGAACCATGCGACCGAGATGGACGTTGCCCAGCAGGTGGTCACGGTCATCAAGAACGACAGCATTACGCTTCCCGTCTCCGGCCACAAGGGAGCCGTTGTGGTCCTTGGCCGCCAGCAGGGCGACGAGGTCGTCCTCGACCACGCAATCAAGGACCTCCAGGAGAAGGGCATCATTGCTGCCGATGCCAAGGTTACCAACCTGGTGTCGGGCGCGACCCGCGGCTCGGACTCCTCCGCCATGAAGATCGTCATCGCCCTCTATTATGATGCATCAACCGGCACCGCCCTCTACAGTCAGGACCTCATCGACGCCCTCGCGCACGCTGACGTGACGATTGCCCTGAGCAAGATGTACAACGTTTCGGGCTTGCAGGATGACTCTCCTTACCACCAGGGCATTCAGAAGGCCATCGACCAGACTCACGCCGCCGGTGGAAAGTTCGTGCTCTTGAGCGCTAACCTGCCCTACGACGTCGCTCGCTATCAGAACGCCGACGCAATCGTGCTCGCATACATGGCCTCTGGCACCAACATGGACCCCACCGACCGTGGTTCCGGAAACGCCGGTGCCTACAACGCGAATATCATCGCGGCCGTCGAGGCGATGTTCGACGCGCGGAACCCTACGGGAGAGCTTCCGGTCAACATCCCGAGTATGACCAAGAAGGATGACGGCTCCTACACGTTTGACCCCTCGCCGACGCTGTACAAGCGCGGCTTCGGCCTTTCGTATGACTACCAGTTCACCAATGGCGGAAATGCGACGTATGTCGCGGGCTCCGAGAGAGGCCTCGTCTTCGAGACCAACGCTCGTCATGACAAACTGGTAAAGGTGCTCGTTGATGGCGTTGCTGTGAGCGAGGGAGACTACGAGGTTCTTCCTGGCTCGACCGTTCTGGCGCTCTCGTCGAGCTTCCTCGACGCGCTCTCCGCGGGCAAGCACGCTCTGGCGCTCGCCTATGACTACGGTGAGGGTGAGTTTGACCTCTCGACTGCGTTTGCCGTTGCCAAGGCGGCCCAAAACGCATCCGAGGCGAGCGACGATTCTTCCTCCATCTACGCCGCAACCTCCGCGCCTTCGCATCAGGCCCGCTCGAAGGCCGCATACGCCGGGCTTCCCAAGACGGGCGACCTTGCGGTTGACGTGGCGCCGCTGATCTTGGTCGCCGCCGGCATCCTAACTGCCGGCGGCGCGATGATGAAGGGTGTGCGAGTCAAGTAGAGCTGCGCAAAGTTTTGGTAGAAAATTTGCGCGAACGGGGTCGGGGCTGACGTTCCGGCCCCGTCTTCGTATCTGGGTTTGACGAACGCGCGTAAAAGTCAGGCCATTGTGGCATATACGACGCTTGCAATATTATATGCATATGACCGCATACGCAGAGTACCTGCGGATTTGTGGGGCGTTTGTCGACAAACGTGCTGCATTGTTACGTGAGCGCGCAGAAATGTTAGCCTTTTGTTTCAAGAAAATTACCTACGGCGGAAATCGTTGGCAATCGCCGTCTAGCACGCTAAAGTACCAACCCAACAAGTCTCGCGCAGCAACGAGCTGCTGGTTTACGAAGGGGGAAAGCCAATATGCAGCACAACATGACCGCAGTGAGCTCCCTCCGACGCCAGAACCGACGAATCACGCTGCGATGCCAGCGCGTGCTGACTTGTGTCTTCTAAGAGGGATACACCTCGAAATACAGAGACCCAATGGCACCCAGGCATCGCGCCCGGGTGCCATTTTTCTTATGCAGCGTAGCTAATAGTCATGGAAACTGACGGAAGCAAGTGGCGAGCACGCCAACAAACATGGGAGTGATACAGATGGTAGAGACGGCAAACAAGGAGAGGGTAGTCCTCGCGTATTCCGGTGGCCTTGACACCTCCGTTATGGTCAAGTGGCTTCAGGTCGAGAAGAACCTCGACGTCGTTGCCATTTGCTGCAACGTGGGCCAGGAGTCTCAGGACCTCAATTGGGTCAAGCAGAAGGCTCTCGACATGGGTGCCATTGCCGCTGAGTCGGTTGACATGCGCAACGAGTACGCCGAGCAGGTCCTGACCAAGGCCGTGGCCGCAAACGGCCTATACGAGGGAACCTACCCACTGCTCTCGGCCCTCTCCCGCCCGATGATCTCGGCCTACATGGTCGAGGCTGCGCACCAGTACGGTGCCACCTACATTGCCCATGGCTGTACCGGCAAGGGTAACGACCAGGTGCGCTTCGAGACCTCCATCCACGCCATCGATCCCTCGCTCAACGTCATCGCTCCCGTTCGCGAGTGGGACCTCCTGACCCGCGAGCAGGAGATGGAGTGGGCCGCCGCACACGACGTGCCCGTTCCCACCACGGCGGCCAAGCCCTACTCCATCGATGACAACCTGTTCGGCAGGGCCATCGAGTGCGGCGTGCTCGAAAACGCCTGGAACGAGCCGCCTGCGGACATCTGGACGATGACGGTCAGTCCTGAGGAGGCTCCCGACACGCCGACCGAGGTCGTCATTGGCTTCGAGGCCGGAGTTCCCGTCTCCCTGGACGGCAAGAAGATGTCCATGCTCGACCTCATCGTGAAGCTCAACAAGATTGCCGGCGCCAACGCCTATGGCCGCATCGACATGATCGAGGACCGCGTCATCGGCATCAAGAGCCGCGAGTGCTACGAGTGCCCCGCTTCTCTCGCACTCATCAACGCCCACAAGGCCCTCGAGTCCATGTGCCTCGACCACGACACGCTTCACTACAAGGCGTCGGTTGATCAGAAGTGGGCCACGCTCATCTACGACGGCCTCTGGTTCTCGCCGCTCAAGAACTCCCTCGATGCGTTCATCGCGAGCACCCAGCAGTATGTGACCGGTGAGGTGAGGGCCAAGTTCTACAAGGGCACCTTCGTCGTCACCGGCCGCAAGTCCGATTACTCTCTGTATCAGGAGGGCCTGGCCACCTACGGCGACGGCGACCTCTTCGATCGCTCCAAGTCGGCCGGCTGGATCAGCCTCCACTCGCTGCCCACGCAGACCTGGTCCAAGCAGCAGGGCCCCAAGCACGTCCAGTCGCTGTCGGAGCATGAGGTCAAGCAGTTCCAGATTGGCAACACGGCGACGCCTGTTCCGCAGGCTCCTACCGAGAAGGCCAAGGTTCACGTCGTTTGCGCATAGGTTTTTAGCAAGATGGGGGAGAAGCACATGGCACTATGGTCCGGCAGGTTCGAGCAGGGCGTCGATGAGTTTACCCAGCGCTTTGGCGCTTCGCTCGAGGTGGACAAGAAGATGTACCGGCAGGACATCGCCGGATCCATTGCGCATGCCAAGATGCTCGCGAAGCAGGGCGTCCTTTCTGAGGAGGACGTCCGGAAGATTGAGGCCGGCCTTCGCGCGATCAAGGAGAAGATCGAATCGGGCTCCTTCGAGTGGGACGTCAACGACGAGGACATCCACATGGCCGTCGAGGGTGCGCTGACTGCAGACATTGGCGACGCTGGTGCCCGCCTGCACACCGGAAGGTCCAGAAACGATCAGGTTGCAACTGACATCCGGCTGCTCGCGAAGGACCTCCTGCTTGGGCTGATTCAGGCCAACTGCTCTTTGCGCGACGCTCTTCTCGAAGGCGCGGAGAAGTACTTCGGCGTGGTCATGCCAGGCTATACGCACATGCAGCACGCGCAGCCCGTGCTCTTCTCGCACCACCTGCTTGCCTACTTCTGGATGCTCACGCGTGACTTCGGCCGCCTCGCCTCGGCCTATCATGCGGCTGACGCCAACCCTCTTGGCTCGGCCGCCCTTGCGGGAACTACCTATCCGCTCGACCGTCACTACACTACGGAGCTCCTGGGCTTTGACCACCCCATTCCCAACTCGATGGACGCGGTGTCCGACCGCGACTACCTGCTCGATCTCGAGTACGCCTGCAGCGTGAGCATGATGCACCTCTCGCGCCTGTGCGAGGAGATCATCACCTGGTCCACCACCGAGTTTGGCTTCATCACGCTTAGCGACTCGTACTCCACCGGATCCTCTATCATGCCGCAGAAAAAGAACCCAGACTTCGCTGAGCTCACGCGCGGCAAGACGGGCCGCGTCTACGGCGACCTGATGACGCTTCTCACGACTATGAAGGGACTGCCGCTGGCGTACAACAAGGACCTTCAGGAGTGCAAGGAGGGCGCGATCGATGCGGCCGAGACACTTCACGACTGCATGACCTGCGTCGAGGGCATGGTGAGAACCTGGGAGGTCCACGAGCAGCGTATGCTGGACGAGGCTGGACAGGGCTTCACTGCCGCGACCGACGTCGCCGACTACCTGGCCAAGCACGGCCTGCCGTTCCGTCGCGCGCACGAGGTCGTGGGCGAGCTGGTCCTTTACTGCGAGAAGCACCACATGGGGCTCGAGGACCTCACGCTCGAGGACTTCAAGAAGGCGAGTTCGCTCTTCGAGGACGACATCGCACGGGACCTTGATCCCGCTGGCATCGCCGGTGCGCGCAACACTTATGGCGGGACAGGCCATGAGGCCGTTCGCGTCCAGATTAGCGAGGCGCACGACACGCTCGGTCGCGACCAACTTGCGGCAAAGTCGCTTGCCGCCAAGGCCGTCTAGCCCGGCCGATACGTCGTGGCCGACATCTGATTCGACCTCCGCCTTGGTCCGACCTTTCAAGAAAGAAGCGCACACGTCCTGAGTCGATGGGGGTAGTTTGCGCTCTGGTTGCGCAGTCTCCTCGTCGTGCGGCGCCGCGGTAGAATCTTGTGCGGCTCATTTGTCTGTGCGTGATTGCATGCACTTCTCCTTATGAAAGGACGCCACATGATCGATCGCTACACCCGTCCCGAGATGGGCAAGATCTTCTCGCTCGAGAACAAGTACGCCATCTGGCAGGAGATCGAGGTCCTGGCTTGCGAGGCCCATGCCGAGCTTGGGCTGAACGGCATCACCAAGGAAGAGGCGCAGTGGATTCGCGATCACGCCAAGTTCAACAAGGCAGAGGTCGACGAGATTGAGGCTGTCACCAACCACGACGTCATCGCGTTTTTGACCAACATGGGCAGCTACATTGACGCTGACGTCCCCGAGGGCAAGCCCAGGCCCAGCCGTTGGGTCCACTATGGCATGACCAGCTCGGACCTTGGCGACACCGCGCTGTGCTACCAGCTGGTCCAGGCGACCGACATCCTGATCGAGGATTGCCGCAAGCTCGGCAAGATCTGCAAGCGTCGCGCGTTCGAGGAGCGCGAGACCCTCTGCGTTGGCCGTACCCACGGCATCCACGCCGAGCCGATGACCTTTGGCATGAAGTTCGGCAGCTGGGCCTGGGAGCTCAAGCGCGACCTCGATCGCCTGCAGGACGCCCGCAACAACGTCGCTTTCGGCGCCATCTCGGGTGCCGTCGGAACCTACTCCAGCATCGACCCGCGCGTCGAGGAGTACGTCTGCGAGCGCCTGGGCCTGGTTCACGACCCCCTGTCGACACAGGTCATCAGCCGCGACCACCACGCCTATCTTGCCGGCGTTCTTGCCACGACCGCCGCGACCTGCGAGCGCATCGCGACCGAGATCCGCAACCTCCAGCGTACTGACACCCTCGAGGCCGAGGAGCCGTTCCGCAAGGGCCAGAAGGGCTCCAGTGCCATGCCGCACAAGCGCAATCCCATCACGCTCGAGAAGGTCTGCGGTCTCTCTCGTGTCGTCAAGGCGAACGCGCAGGTCGCGTTTGACAACGTCGCTCTTTGGCACGAGCGTGATATCAGCCACTCCTCCGCCGAGCGCGTCGCCCAGGCAGACAGCTTCATCGCCCTGGACCACATGTTCACCTGCCTCAACCGCATCGTCGACGGCCTGATTCTGTATCCCGCCCAGATGCTGGCTAACCTCAACAAGACCCGCGGCCTCATCTACTCCTCCAAGGTCTTGCTTGCCCTGGTCGACACGGGCATCACGCGCGAGGATGCCTACAAGATCGTCCAGTCGAACGCCATGGCAACCTGGCATGAGGTGCAGCAGTGCGATCCGAACGGCACCACCTTCCGCTCCAAGCTCGAGGCCGATCCCGCCTGCAAGCTCACAGCGGAGCAGCTCGACAAGATCTTCGACCCCTGGAGCTTCCTCGGTCGCATCGACACGGTGTTCGACCGCCTCGAGCAGCTCGACTTCGACTAGCCCGGCTTGCGCCAGGAGAGAAGTACGCGGGCCCTCCTGAGCAAGCAGCCCTGATTCGCAACCGCATACCTGTTCTGTGGTCGCCCGTGCGCATGGTCGTGCGGGCGACTTGCTTTTGCGAGGTGGTGGGTATACTGAGGGAGGAAAAACGGAAGGGGAGGACATGATCCACTACGACTTCAGGCCCCGGGGCGTCTGCTCGCGCGTCATCCACATCGAGCTCGACGATCAGGGCAAGACCATTCAGGGCGTCGCGTTCGAGGGTGGTTGTAACGGCAATCTGAAGGCCATTGGCAAGCTCATTGAGGGTCGCTCGGTCGACGAGGTCGTCGAGACCCTTGCCGGCAACACCTGTGGCCCGCGCAAGACCTCGTGTGCCGACCAGCTCACCCTTGGTCTGCTTGAGGCCCGCAAGTCGGCCGGAATCCAGACGGAGGCCTAGCTTGGCGCTCTTCAGGAACACGCGGGAGGGCGCGCCATTCGCTGGCAATGGGGACGGACGTCGGGCCATCACGCGCCGCGGCCTGTTCAAGGGCATCGGTGCCACTACGGCCGTCGCCGTCGTCGCGGCTTCGCTCGACGGCTGCAAGAACGCGAGCAACGGCAGCGGCGACCCGGTCGTCGTGGATTCCGAATCCGCCGACTACGTGATCGATCCCAACACGAACGAGAACAAGTTCTCGTACGACGAGTCGTCCCTCTCGCCGACGCACACTTGGAACATCGCCTTGGGCAGCGTACTTCGCCCCGGCGGTGGGGACACCTGGATTCCCGTCACTACGGCGGGCTCTTCCGCAAACCCGCCGGTCAAGGCGTCGGCACTTGCCATCACCACCGGCAAGCTGGTGGAAGTGGTCTCGGAGCCGCACACCAAGGATGCCGACAACGTCGTGATCTACGAGGCTTGCTGCAGCGACAGCGTCTACGCCTGGGTTGAAATCAACTTGCTTGACCGCGGCTGGCACCTGTATGCCGCCCGCTTCTCGGACGGCGCCCTGACGGGGGACATCTCCACGCTCTGGGAGGCTTCCGCCGACTACGACCCGCCCCAGATTGCCTGTTCCGACTCGCGCGTGTTCTGGTTGGTCATGCCGAACGCCACGGGCGGCAAGTCTACCGAGCACTCGTTCTGCTACGCCTGGAAGGCGGGCGGAAGCAATGCCGACGCAATCGTCGAGTCCGCCGGCAGGTTTGGAGCGCCCCTTGCCGTCTCGGATGACGTTCTGACTCTGGTCCCGCGCGTGAAGGGCGATAAGGGAACCTACTATGGCATCACGGCGTATGACCTGAGTGATGGTTACAAGCAGCTTGACCAGCTCATCCTTCCGGCGTCGGTCAAGCCTCTCAGTGCGGTGCGCATGGGCGATAAGTTCGCCTTCTCCATCGAGGCCAACTATGCCTCCGGCGGCCTGCTGGGTAACATGGGCAGTTACATCGGCAGCGCGGATGGTCCCTTCGTGGCTCTTTCGCGTGAGCCCTCCGCCCAGATTGCTGGAAAGGGTAGCCGATACTTCATCAAGAGCTCGTCGTCGTACTTCGTGGTCGATACCGACAAGCGCTCGTATTCGATTCTCGCCGCGACCAATCGGTCGCTCGACTACGGCGAGTACCCCTCAAGCGTGGGCACCACGTCGCGTTTCGTGACCTTCTGCACCGTTAAGGCGGAGGATACCGGTTATCCGTCCACCGTCGTGGTGCGTGCGTTTGACCTGTAAAGAGTGACACTTAGGCCGTTTCGTAATGAGTCACAAGCGATAATTTGTAAGCTGCGTTAAAATAGCAAACGCTTATGACCATTAATCTGTCACTTAGCCTATGCCATTTTTGAATGGCACCGTTTGAAACGATGTTGCGCCTCCGGTTTTCCGCCCGCGCGTCCAGGTACGAAAAGTAAGGAGCAGCCAGATGGCTTCAGAGGAGAAGAGAATCCTCCTTGTTGAGGATGAGAAGACGATCCGCGATGCGGTTGCCGCTTATCTCGAGCGCGAGGGCTACGTCGTCCGCGGCGTGGGTGACGGGCAGAGCGCCCTCGAAGAGTTCGAGAAGCACTCCTTCGACCTCATCATTCTCGACCTCATGCTTCCCAAGCTCTCGGGTGAGCGCGTCTGCCGCGCCGTTCGCGAGACCTCCAATGTGCCCATCATCATGCTGACCGCAAAGGGCGAGGTCGAGGACCGCATCATTGGCCTGGAGCTTGGCGCCGACGACTACCTGATCAAGCCCTTCTCGCCGCGTGAGCTCGTCGCCCGCGTGCGTGCGCTGCTCCGCCGTGCCCACACCGAGAGCGAGCCCCAGCTTGAGGTTCTGGACTTCGGCGACCTCGTCATCGACATCTCGGGCCACAAGGTCATGGTCGAGAACAAGGAAGTCGATCTTACCGCGTCCGAGTTCAAGCTGCTGACCACCCTCGCTCGCTACCCGGGCCGCGTCTACACGCGCATGGAACTGGTCGAGAAAGTCCTGGGCTACGACTTCGAGGGCTACGAGCGCACCATCGACTCGCACGTCAAGAACCTCCGTGCCAAGCTGGGCGACGATCCTCGTAATCCCCGCTGGCTTTATACTGTCCACGGCGTTGGCTATCGCTTCGAGTCTGCCAACAAGGACGGTGCGGCGGACGAGGCAAAGTAGCCTCGCGGTTGGATTGCGCATGCAACGTTAGCAATGGGCGCCAGGCAGATTGCTTGGCGCCCTTTTTTCTGAGTGAGGTGTCGACAGATGGGTGAAAGTGACGATATGCCGAAAGAAGACCTCTACTCCGAGGACATTGCCCGCTACTACGATGAGGTCCTGAACATGGACATGTCGGAGTCGTCCAAGGCCTACTTCAGCACGCTCAAGCGTGATGCGAGGCCGACGCGCCCGGCGAAGACCTTTACCGGCAGGATGGCGTTCTACTTCGTCATGACCGCTGTCATGTGCGTCGCCATCTTCACCGTCGTTCTGGCAACAGTGTGGGAGCAGCAGTTCCAGGGCTATGCGCGGGACAACATGCAAAGGCTTGCCCAGCAGACGGCCGATGCGCTCTCCAGCCAGTATGAGGAATCGGGCGGCTGGACCCCCGACGTGGTGGGCTATGCCCCCGCGATCACGGCCGCCTATCCCGACCTGGGAATGCAGGTGCTCGATGCCTCGGGAAATGTCCTGTACGACGATACCACGGTCAACCGCAAGTCGTCATCTAACGAGGGTGCCTCTCCCAATGACATCAATGATCAGGACAACGTCGATTCCATCGTGTCGGCCGACGTTCTGGACAGGTCGGGCATCAAACTCGGCTCGGTCAGGCTCTGGGCCTTTGACGCCGAGGCCGTCACCACTAAGTCGGACGCCGCGTTCAAAATGAACTCGTACTACGGTATGGCGCTTGCCGGCGTCATCGCAATCGCGCTGGCCGGTGTCATCGGCTACTGCTCTTCGCGAACGCTGACGCGCCCGGTGGTGAAGATCACCTCGACGGCGCGCGCGATCAGAAACGGCGACCTGACTGCGCGGACCAACCTCAAGGGCGACGATGAGATTGGACGCCTGGGCGAGACCTTCGACAGCATGGCCACCGAGCTCGAGCGCGACATCAAGTTCGAGCACCGACTGACCTCGGACGTTGCCCACGAGTTGCGCACGCCCCTCATGGCAATGCTCGCGACGGTCGAGGCAATGCAAGACGGCGTGCTGCCCTCGGACAACGAGCACTTCGAGGTTGTCGCGGGAGAAGTACGACGCCTTTCTCGGCTGGTCGATGCGATGCTGCACCTGTCCCGTGTTGAGAACAACACCGACTTTAAAACCGAGCGAACCGAGATGGTCTACGTCGTCAAAAGTCTCGTCTCGATGCAGGAGCAGCTCTTTAACGACCGCGGCCTCCGCCTGCGCTTTGACGATAAGATCCCGACGCACGAGCTTTATGCCGACGTGAATCCCGACCTCATTCGCGAGGCCGTGACCAACATCATGTCCAATGCCATGAGGTACACGCCCGAGGGCGGCTGGGTCGTCGTTGCGATTGACCGCGACCGCTTCAAGAACGAGATGCTCATCTCGGTGCGCGACACGGGCATCGGCATCGCCAAGGAGGACATCCCACGCGTTTTCTCGCGCTTCTGGCGCTCTGACGCCAGTCGCGAGAGGGTTTCGGGTGGCCTGGGCGTTGGCCTTGCGCTCACCAAGGAGATTATCGACAAGCACAACGGGAGCATTGGGGTCGAGTCGGAGCTTGGCAAGGGAACGACGTTCACGCTCCGCATCCCCATCGATCGCGACCGCAGCTACAAGCCGAACCCCTCGGGCGAAGAGCTGATTGGCTAGCGTTGTCATTGCGTGACAGCGCGCTTGTGCCTGCGAAATCTCCTGTGGCATCTACTACAATCGAACATGCTGCGTCTGTTGGCCAGGCGTAGTCACTGTATTAGTCTCTTGAGGGGAGCCAAAAACATGGGAGCCATGGAGATTCGTCCGGATTCTCACGGCAAGGTACGCGACATCTATGATTGCGGCGACAGCCTGTTGATGGTTGCGAGCGACCGAATCAGTGCGTTTGACTACATCCTGCCTGACGAGATCCCGTACAAGGGCGAGATCCTCACGCGAATCTCGGCGTTCTGGTTCCACAAGTTCGCCGACCTCATGCCCAACCACCTGATCTCTATGGACGTGAAGGACTACCCGGAGGAGTTCCAGAAGTATGCGGACTACCTGACGGGGCGCTCCATGCTGGTCAAGAAGGCCAACACCATTCCCGTCGAGGCCATCGTTCGCGGCTACCTGACTGGCTCGGGCAAGAAGACCTACGACCAGGACGGCACCGTCTGCGGCATCCACCTGCCCGAGGGTCTGCACGAGGCCTCTAAGATTCCGGAGGCCATCTTTACGCCCTCCACCAAGGCCGAGCTCGGTGATCACGACGAGAACATCTCGTTCGATCGCTGCGAGGAGCTCATCGGCGACGACGTTGCCCAGCAGCTTCGCAGCGCGGCTCTTAAGATTTACAATGCTGCTGCAGACTATGCTGCGACCCGTGGCATCATCATCGCTGACACCAAGTTCGAGTTTGGCTTCATCGAGGGCGAGCTTACCCTGATCGATGAGTGCCTCACCCCGGACTCCAGCCGCTTCTGGCCCGCAGATGGCTACGAGGCCGGCAAGGTTCAGCCCAGCTACGACAAGCAGTACGTCCGCGATTGGCTTAAGGCCAACTGGGACATGACCGGCGACGCGCCGCACCTGCCCCAGGAGGTCATCGAGGGCACTTCCAAGCGTTACCAGGAGGCCTTCGAGATCATTACTGGTACCAAGTTCACGCCCATGAAGGAGAACTAGTCTTATGTCGCTCATCGATACGATCAACGCTGCCAAGAAGGAGGCCGAGGGAAACAGCCCCCTGAGTGCCGACTCCGAGAAGAACGCGACGGAGAACAAGGAGGCCAAGCAGGGCTTCTCCAAGAAGTCTGTTGCCAAGGCCAAGCCTGCTCGCGAGGCCGCTGACGGCGTGCGCGTCGTAAAGACGAGTGGCGGCAAGGTTGTCTCCTCTGGCAAGGCCATGAGCGAGATGTCCAAGGAAGAGAAGAAGGCCGCGCGTGCCGCTCAGCGCGAGAAGGACGACCTCCGCATGTCCGCGACTCATGTCCTCCTGACCAATACCAAGGGTTACAGGCGCTCCCAGCGCGTGTGGTGGACCCTTCTTGGCATCGGCCTGGCCTCGACGGTTGCCAGCTGGGCAATCGGACAGTTCGTGCCCGGCGTCATGGAGGGCACCAGCTCTCCCATGGGGATCCTGATGATTGTCCTTATGGTGCTTGCGTATGCCGTGATCATCGCGGCGTTCATCTACGACTGGCGTATCGTGCGCCCCATGCGCAAGGCCGCCGAGGTTGCCGCCCAGTCGATGTCGGTCAAGAAAATGAGCCAGGTGCTCAAGGAAGACGCACGCGAGGCGGCCAAGGAGCAGTCCCAGAAGGACAGGGCCAAGGCTGCCAGGCGTTCCGTTGAGAGCGGCAGGCACGAGCAGCACAAGTAGTCGGCTGAGGGCTTCTGTCGCTCGCCTGCACAATCTGCTTCGCGCAAGACGAAAGTGATGCTAGAATACATGAGCACGGCCCCGTAGCTCAGGGGATAGAGCACAGGTTTCCTAAACCTGGTGTCGTTGGTTCGAATCCAATCGGGGTCACCAGAAAGTTCAAGGTCAGCGCCTGAGGGCGCTGACCTTTTCTGTTATATGGCGTGCGTTTGCTGCGGAATGGCCGGCGGCTAGCATGTCCCCTCAAACATCTGAACGAGTTCGCGCAGCTTAGAGGCGCTCATCACGCGCGCGGGAAAATAAGCGACGCGCCCCCTGCCGAAGCTTGCAAGGCAGCCGTTCTCGTCGTGCCGCGCCCGCTTGAGCTGCAAGAGGGGGTACCGGGCGACCTCAGCACCCGGTCCCTCAACTACCACCTCATCGGAAGTGACCACGACATGGCGGTGCACGTCGGTCTGAGACTCGCCGATGTTGGTCCCCATGAGAGCCCAGGCCTGGATGTTCGGCCAGTTGCGCGTGGCCGTGGACCCAGTAACTGCGAAGATCAGCGAGACGAGCATGACAAACACGTCGTGATAGGGCGTCGCGAGCGTGACCACGAGGCCAACCAGGCCGACGACGAGCATGACGATCGCGGCGTCGGAAAGGCGGGGCGCCCCGTAGAGGACGGCTGCCTGCTTGGCAAGCTTCTCGGTGATGTCGTACGTCGCCGAGAAGAGCACGTCTCCGTACCTCTCGGCATCGCGCTTTGCGTGCGTCTCGTTCTGCTCCGCGGCCTCGTCCGACGGCTGACTTCTCTTCCTTGCGCCGGCCCTGCGAGAACCCTTCGTTTTCTTGGACATCCTGCTCCCCTAATGGTTGAAGTGCTTGCGATTCGGGCGGTACTGGGCTACTTCTCTTCCATCAGGGGCTCCATCTGGAAGGTGACGCAGTTGACGTACCCGCGGTTGGTGAGACGCAGCACGGGGACGCAGGCGAGCGACATGACGCCCATGGTCATGAAGGGGGAGGGCATGGTGCAGCCCATCTGTTTCCACGCCTCCTCGGCCTTGGCTACCTGCGCGGCCACGTCATCGACGCTGCCCGCGCTCATCAGGCCGCAGACGGGGAGTTCGACAAGTGCGAGAATCTTGCCGTCTACGACCGCTGTCTCGCCTCCCCCGCACTCGACAAGCGTCTGCGCCGCAAGTGCCATGTCCTCGTCGTTGTCGCCCATGACGAGGAGGTTGTGAGCATCGTGGCTGACGGTCTGAGCGAGTGCGCCGTGGATGCCGAAACCCGTGACGAATCCGAAGCTGTGGACGCCATCGGCGCCGTGGTGACGATCGAACACGCAGGCCTTGAGTACGTCATGACCATGGTCTGCTACCAGCAGGCCGTTCTTGACGGGAACCTCGACGAACTCGTCGCGCGTGATCGTGTCTCCGGGCGTGATGCCGATGGCACGCACCGTCACGGTGCCATCGGGCACGGGCGCGCATGCATCGTCGCCGAGGCCCTCGGCGACAGTCGCTCCGTTGGGAACGGCGACGCCGAGCTTGCTGGTTCGCAGCGCGGGGATTTCGAAGGTCTGCGGCGTCACCTCGAAGCCCAGGCTCATCGTGTGTGTCATCCAGTCGGGCCACTGGTGGTCGGCGCGGGGGAACTTTGCGACGCCGTCCTGTGCGACAAGTTCGCCGTCGATGAAGACCATCTTGGCATCGAAGTCGCTGAGGTCCTTAAAGAGGACGATGTCAGCGCACTTGCCGGGCGCAATGACGCCCATGTCCGTCAGGCCGAGGTAGTGTGCTGCGTTAACCGTGCACATTTGGATGCCCACGATGGGGTCGAGCCCCAGGCGCACCGCCTCGCGCAGCACGCGGTCCATGTGACCGTCACTCACGAGCGTGTTGGGGTGGCAGTCGTCGGTGCACAGCAGACAGTGGGCGGTGCATACGCCGCTCTCGATAAGCTGGGGAAGGTAGCCGGGAAGGTTGAGCCAGGCCGACCCGTAGCGAAGCTGGACGTACTGGCCTAGGCGCAGCTTGGCGAGAACCGACTCCCAGCTGCCGCATTCGTGGTCGGAGCTGACACCGGAGGCAATGTAGGCGTTGAGGTCGCGGTCGACGTCGGGCGAGGGGAAGTGCCCGGTGACGACGCGATCAGTGCGAAGCGTTGCCCGGACCTCGCCGAGCGCGTTCTTCTCGCCAGAAAGAATGCCGGGGAAGTTCATCATCTCACCCAGTGCGACGACGTTGTCCCAGGTCATGGTCTCGGCGATGTCCTTGTCGGTGATACTGGCGCCGGTGTCCTCGACGCCAAGCACCGCGGGGACGCAGGAGGGTGGCGTCATCATGGACTTGAGCGGCGCGTTCTTGGCATCTTCGAACATGCTCTTGACACCCTCGAGGCCGCGGACGTTGCCGACCTCGTGGGGGTCGGTGAGGATGGCCGTCGTGCCATGGGGGACTACGGCGCGGGCGTATTCTGACACGCTGGTCATCGAGCTCTCGACGTGGATGTGGCTGTCCATGAGACCGGGCGTGGCCACGAGGCCCGTGGCGTCTATGACTCGCGTGTCGGGTCCGATGCAGTGCTCGGCGGTGTGGCTGTCCATGCCGAGGTAGGCGATGCGACCATCCTTGATGGCGATGTCGCTGTCGGGCAGAATCTCTTGCGTTGCCACGCTGACGACATCGGCGTGCCTGATCACGAGGTCTGCGAACTCATCACCTCGGGCGACGCGGACGAGGTCTTCGTTGCATTCCCAGAGCGGCTTCTTGCAGAACTTGTTGAGCATCGGACGCCTCCGTCGGTTGCATGTTCATTTTCACGCTAGCGTAGCGCAAAAGGCCGTGGAACGGATGCGCTTGGCGATGCCGATTTGTCCTGCGGAACAGAGTCTCGGGTGACGGAGCGAACTTCCGCCATGACACCCCTTGCGCCTCGGGGTGACTTTATTGTGGTTCACCACCTACCTGTGGGTTCTCTGGTATAGTCTACTGTTGTGAGTGAGCTCGATGGGTTCGGGCGACGTCATGTTCCGAACCTGGTCAGGGCCGGGAGGCAGCAGCCATAAGGAGCCTCTGACGGGCGCCCGTTCCCATCGAGCTCACTTTGTATGCGCCCCCAGACTGCGAGACCCGCGGCCGAGGGGCGTTTTTGTAAGCTTGGGGGTGGCCCACCCAGTCTTCGCGAGGCCGAGGCACCCCCGCGATTCACGAGGTTATCCATGGGATTCGTACAGTTTATTGCCGAGCTTCTTAAGGACCCCCGCGCGGCCATCGCCAGCATGATCGCAGCCGGTCCCATTGCCGCATACGGCTTCATCTTCGTCATCATCTTCGTCGAGACGGGCGTCGTCTTCTTCCCGTTCCTACCGGGAGACTCCCTGCTCTTCGCCTCGGGCTTCTTCGCCCAGGGTGGCGGCTTCAACATCTTCATGCTGCTGGGGGTTGCCTGGTGCGCAGCCATCTTGGGCGACCAGTGCAACTTCATGATCGGCCACTTCTTTGGCAGGAAGATCATCGAGTCCGGCAGGGTCAAGGCCATGACTCCCGAGCGCGTCCAGAAGACCGAGGCGTTTCTGGACAAGTGGGGTCACCTGGCCATCTTCCTGGGCAGGTTCTTTCCCTTCATCCGCACCTTCGTCCCCTTCCTCGCGGGCATGGGTGGCATGCACTGGCGCAACTTCGTCGCCTTCAACGTTCTGGGCGGCATCACCTGGTCGACCCTCTTCACGCTCCTGGGCTTCTTCTTCGGCGGCATCCCTGCGGTTCAGGCTCATTTCGAGCTCGTGATCGTGGGCATCATCCTGGTGTCGGTCATTCCGGCGCTCGCCGGGGCCCTCAAGGCGAAGTTCGCCAAGGGGAATCCGGACCAGGAGGCGTAACGGCCAAGGCGTCAGGCCCTTCTCGCCGAGAAGCGCCTGCCCTGCCTGCAGCTGTCCCTGCCGTGCCCGCGGGTATACTTGGAACCTAGCAAACACCGTCCCTTGCGGGGACCTATCGGAGGCGCCATGGAATCGCTCTACAGAAAGTACCGCCCGCAGACCTTTGCCGACGTCGTCGGCCAGCAGCACGTCGTCTCGACGCTCGAGCACGCCGTTCTTGAGGGCAAGACCAGCCACGCCTACCTCTTCTGCGGACCGCGCGGAACGGGCAAGACCACCATGGCGCGCCTTCTGGCCAAGGCGCTCATGTGCGAGAAGGGGCCGGGCAACCTGCCTGACGGCACCTGCGAGCAGTGCCAGCTCATCGCGCGCGGCGAGCATCCCGACGTCTACGAGCTCGACGCGGCCTCGCGCACGGGCGTGGACAACGTGCGCGAGGAGATCATCAACAGCGTCGGTTACGCCCCGGTTCGTGCGAACTATAAGATTTATATCATCGACGAGGTCCACATGCTCACCACGGCGGCCTTCAACGCGCTGCTCAAGACGCTTGAGGAGCCGCCGTCGCACGTAGTGTTCGTGCTGTGCACCACCGACCCCCAGAAGATCCCCGACACCATCCTCTCGCGTGTGCAGCGCTTCGACTTCAGGGCGATTGGCTCCGAGGACATCGAGGCCCACCTTGAGGACATCTGCGCGCAGGAGGGCTTTGCCTTTGACAAGAGCGCCCTGAGCCTGATCGTCCGCCACGCCCGTGGTGGCATGCGCGACGCGCTCTCCACGCTCGAGAAGCTCTCGGTATTTGGCGACGGAAACATCTCGATTGACTCCGCGCAGGACCTCCTGGGTGAGGTCTCGGGGTCTATGCTGGTGAGTGTCGCCTGCGCAATTGCCGAGAGGAACGTGCCCACCCTGTTTGACGCCGTCTCGGGACTGGTGACGTCTGGCCGCGACCTCCTGCAGTTCTCGCGTGAGCTCGCGGGGCATCTGCGCGACGTGTACGTCGTGTCCGCCGTGGGCGCGAAGCCCGGAGTCGTGGACGCGACCGAGGACGAGCTGCAGAACCTTAAGGACGAGGCCCTTGCCTTCGGCTCGGTCGATCGCATTTCTCGCGCGCTTGCCGTCATCAACGATGCCGGCAACGAGATGCGCACCGCGACCAACCAGCGCCTGGTGCTCGAGATTGCCCTGACGCGCCTCGCTCGCCCCAAGAGCGACATGACGCTCGACTCCCTTGCCGACCGCGTGAGCCAGCTTGAGCGCCAGGTCGCGCAGCTCTCTGCAAATGCGGTGGTCCAGCCCGCGAACTCGGCTGCGCCTGTCGCCGCGCCCGCACCTGCATCGAAACCGGCTTCCGCCCCCGCGCCCTCTCCTGCACCTGCGTCGCAGCCTCCGGTCCAGCAAGTCGCTCCGGCGCCGCAGAGGGTGTCCCAGGCCGTTCCTGCGCCCAAGTCCGCGCCGGCACCCGCCAAGCAGGCTCCGTCGCCCGCCCCGGCGCCGTCCGCGCCCGTGACCCCTGCCGTCACCGACGCCGGTGAGCTCCAGCGCAAGTGGAAGCAGGCCGTTGACGCGTTGGTGAGGACCAACCCCTCGCGCGGGTCGCTTCTGCTCACCTCCAGCATCCTCTCCGATGACGGAAACCGCCTTCTGGTCAACCTTCCCAAGGGCTCGGGCTTCGCAGTCAAGATGCTCGACCGCTCCGACGTGCGCTCCATCGTCGATCCCGTGGTCGAGTCGATCTTCGGCCGCAGGTCCATCGTTTACGCCGAGGCGAGCCTGCAGGGGGCGAACATCGCCCGCAACCAGCGCGCCGCCGCGCCGGCTCCGGCACCTAGGCCCGTGCCGGCACCGGCTCCTGCGCCCGCCCCGGCGCCCGTATCAGCCGCGCCTTCGCAGCCAATGCCCTGGGACGACGTGCCGGCTTACGAGCCCGTTCCCTATGATGACGCCGCAGCCATGTCCTACGACGAGGACGCACAGGTGAATGGCGTTCCCGACATTGCCGCGCCGGCACCCGCGCCGGAGTCGGAACCGACACCCGCGCGGAAGCCGGCTCCTGCGCCATCGTCCAAGCCGGCCATACCCGCGGCCCCCAAGCCGTCGCCCGTGACGGCTGCGCCGGCTGCGCCTGCGGCTCCGGCGGCGCCCGCCGAGGTCCCTCCCGAGGCGAAGGACATCATGGCAATGCTCACCGATGTCTTTGGCGACGGGGTCACCGTGAGCGTCGAGAAGAAGTAGGTTTTAAGGCCTATGATTTCGCCGCGCTCAAGCCTTGCGCCGACGTCCGTGCGGTAAGAGAGCCGTATCATTCCTAGGTTGTGTCACGAGCGCGCGCCCGTGCCCTTCTCGAATATAAGATTCTCCCGATAGGAGTAGCGCACATGAACATGCAGCAGATGATGAAGCAGGCCCAGAAGATGCAGAAGCAGCTTGCCGATGCACAGGACAAGCTGGGAGACATCGAGGTCTCTGCCTCTGCGGGCGGTGGCATGGTGAAGGTCACCGGCACCGCCGACATGAGCATCACGTCCATCACCATCGACCCCGAGGCGCTTGACCCCGAGGATGTCGACATCCTGCAGGACACCATCCTCGCCGCGGTCAATGACTGCCTCGCCAGCGCCCAGAATGCCGCGAATCAGCAGCTTGGCGCCATTACCGGCGGCATGAACATCCCGGGGCTGTTCTAGGGTGAGCGACTATAGGGACGACCGCGCGCTGCAGCGCCTGCTCGATGAGCTGGGACGCCTTCCGGGCATCGGCCCGAAGTCCGCGCAGAGAATTGCATACTTCCTCCTCGAGGCGGACATCGAGACCGCACGTCGTCTCTCAAACGCGATCATTGAGGTCAAGCAGCAGGTGCACTTCTGTCCCATCTGCTTCAACTATGCCACGCGCGAGCACTGCGACGTGTGCGACGACGTGTCACGCGACCGCAGCGTCATCTGCGTCGTGTCCGAGCCGCGTGACGTGAGCGCCATCGAGCGCACGGGTTCGTACCACGGCCTCTACCACGTGCTCGGGGGCGTCATCTCTCCCATGGACAAGATCGGTCCCGAGCAGCTTCACGTGAAGGAACTGTTGTCCCGTCTTGCCGACAACGATGTCAGCGAGGTCATTCTGGCCACGAATCCTGACGTCGAGGGAGAGACGACGGCAACGTATCTTTCCAGGGTCATCCGACCCCTGGGCATCGACGTCTCGCGCCTGGCGAGCGGCCTGCCCGTGGGAGGGGACCTGGAGTATGCTGACGAGGTAACGCTCGGTCGCGCGATCGAGGCCCGCAGGACCCTGTAGCATAAACGCACCAACGCCAGACAGGAGGTCTGACATGGGTCAGTACAGCAACAACGACGCACCGCGTCACGCGCGGCATGCGGCGGGCGGAGCACGTCCGTCTCGCCGTCCTGTAGGCGCTCGCGGCGCGGGAGGCACGCACTTCTCGCCCTCTTCTCCTTCCTACAAGCCTCGGTCGAGCTCTGCTCTGTTTGACTCGGACGGCATGGGCGAGCAGGAGGCTCCGAGGCCTGTCCTTGACCCCTCGGCGACGGGTTCCTTCAAGCGCATCGATCCCAGCATGGGCGCCAGGGTCGAGACCCGCGATAACGTGTCGAGGCTCGCGTCCTCCGGAGTGGTGGGCATGAGGCCATCGCGCATCGCCGACAGCCGCCTTCAGGGGCGCAACCGCCCCAGGGTGAGCAGTCGCGAGCCGAAGGTGAAGACCAACACGCGTCTGTTCGCGGGTATCGCCATCGCGGCCATCGTGGTCGTCGCAATCACGCTCTTCGTCATGGGGGGCGTCCTGAGCTCGCTCAAGCAGCCTGACGGCGGTGGCGTCGTGGAGCAGACGCAGACTGAAGCGAGCCAGTCGATCGCCTACAGGGGAGTCACGTACAAGGTCGAGAAGCAGTCCAACGGGAAGTACGCTCTTATGGGCTACCCCGAGGGCTCGGACGACGGCACGTCTTACTTCGAGTTCGACGGCACGCCGGTGCAGCTGGTACTCTACAACGGGGCCCTTATCATTCCCGAGAACCTTGACGGCAGCTGGGACGTCCTGAGCTACACCATTGGCGCGGGCGCCCTGCCTACCCAGGTTATGGGTCCCGACGACAGTCCCGTAACCGGAGAGGGCTCGATCGACTCCGTGAAGCTTTCTGATCCCAACCTTGTGGTTACCGACTCGTCAGGCAAGACGACCAACGTCGCGCTTGTCTAGCGGACTCCTGCTGGCGTCTTGGCGAATGGCTTTGTTGCGAGCATGGTTGTGGTCAACTTGTGAACGAGAGTACTTTTTAAAAATCGCTAGACAAGAGGCACCGATTCCGTGTATATTAACTCCCGCACTGATGCACGGGGTATTAGCTCAGCTGGTTAGAGCGCCGGCCTGTCACGTCGGAGGTCGCGGGTTCAAGTCCCGCATATCCCGCCATTGATGGTTCTAGGGCTTGGAGAAATCCAAGCCCTTTTTTATGTCTCGAGACACCGCCTTGTTAACGGCTTTATTAATCGAGCGTCGTGGGTCCTATAATTGTCACCACTGAGGTACAATTTATGAGGTGCGCATTTGCGCACTCGAGAGCACTTGGCACATTGTTCTGTCCAGAAGGTGAATCGGCTTGAGCTTCAGTCAGAGCTATAGCGACAAGCACCCTGCACGTCTTGCCGTATTTGATTTCGACGGCACTATCATTTCTGGCCAGTCGGGGTCTCTTCTCGCGAGGTATCTCTTCTCGCGCGGCTACTTCTCGCCCGCAAAAACCTTTAGGCTCTCGTGGTGGGGCATTCGCTACGCCCTGCATTTGCCCAAGCGTCAGGCCGAGTCTCGAGAGATTATCTTCGCGGCCCTGAACGAACGTGGTGCCGACGAGATTGCTCGGCTCATGGGAGACTTCTACGAGAAGGTCTTGGCCCCGCGCTACAGATCGCATGCCGTGGATGAGGTCCGCCGCCGCCACGACGAGGGCTGCATTACCCTTCTGGTCTCGGCTACCTTCCAGGAGATTGCCGAACGTTGCGCCCATGACCTTGGATTCGATGGGTTCATCGCAACCGATATGGAGCGCGACGCCCAGGGCAACTACACCGGAGAGGTCGAGGGCGAGGTCGTCGCCGGACCCGAGAAGAAGAGCGCCGTCGTCCGGTGGGCTGACGAGCACATTGGCGCTGGCGCCTGGACCGTCGCCTACGCCTACGGCGACCACTACAGCGACAGGGACCTCCTGGGGGCTGCCGTCCAGCCCTTTGCGGTTACGCCTGGCCGCACTCTTAGGCGCACTGCCCGGCGAAGGGACTGGGCGATTCTTAATTGGAAGTAAGGCGCGTCAGGGCGCCTTGGCAAGTTTGAAAGCGAGAGATTACGGCAAGCCATTTGCCTTGGGATAGAAAGGGTGGTCGCGTGGACATCTCAAGAAAGACGGATTATTCGCTCCGCATGCTCGCGGAACTCGTCAGGAGTGACGGAGGGGTTGTCTCCGTCCGCGCGGCCGCCGAGCAGAACGAGGTGCCGTACTCCTTTGCGCGCTCCATTCAACATGACTTGGTTCGTGCTGGCATCATCGAGAGCACGCGCGGCTCCCACGGCGGCATGAGGCTTGCCGTCGACCCCAAGACGACCACCATCAAGGAGATCATCGAGGCCGTCCAGGGGCCCATCTACGTTGCGACGTGCGCTACCTGCGCCGAGGATGGAGGCCCCTGCCCCTTCAGGCCTGAGTGCCACTTCAATCCCGTCTGGTGCGAGGCCGAGCGCATGCTCGACGCGTACTTCTCTATGGCGACGCTCTACGATGTCGTCGTCGACAAGAAGCACCCCATCCTCTCGCAGGGAAACCAGTTCATTCTCGTGGGTCCCGAGCACCCCAAGCCCGACGTCCCCAGTGCCCGTTAGTCCCCGCTGCAACAACAAAGGGATAGCCATTGTCGAGTAACGCAGAGCAAAAGGCCACGCCCATCGCCCCCGTGCTTCTTGCCAGCCTCCGCTCCACGGTCTTGGCGAGGGGCGCGGAGCTCTATCGCGACCTGCCCTGGCGCCGCACGCGCGATCCGTATGCCATCTGGATATCCGAGGTCATGCTTCAGCAGACGCAGGTCTCTCGCGTCGACGGTCGCTGGCAGAGGTGGATCAACCGCTTTCCGACCCCGGACGCCCTTGCTGCGGCGTCTTCTGCGGACGTATTGGAGGAGTGGCAGGGCATGGGCTACAATCGCCGTGCGCTGTCGCTCCTGAAGGCTGCGACCATGGTCTCCGAGGCCGGGGGAGAGATGCCGACCGAGTTCGAGGACCTTCTCGCCCTGCCGGGCATCGGGCCGGCGACGGCCGCGGGCATACGAGCGTTCGCCTACAACCAGCCGGGCGTGTACCTTGAGACCAACGTGCGCTCGGTCTTCATCCACGAGCTCTTTCCGGGTGAGGACAGCGTGAGCGATAAGGTCCTGACGCCTCTGGTCGAGGCTTGCTGCCCGCCAGACGACTCGAACCCAGCCGATGACCCGCGAAGCTGGTACTACGCTCTTTTGGACTACGGCAACTACCTCAAGAGGACGATGCCCAACCCCAGCAGGCGCTCCTCGTCGCACACACGCCAGTCGCGCTTCGAGGGGTCGCACCGCCAGAAGCGCGCGGCCCTCGTGCGCATCCTGCTTGACCATCGCATTGACGGTGGCGTGAATTTCGACACGGCCGCCGAAGAGTTGAGCGAACTCGAGCGCAAGGCGGGTAGAAATGCCTTGTCCCCCGATTACGTCAGGGAACTATTGGGCGAGCTTGAGGGCGAAGGTTTTTGCCATTGCATTGGTGACATTTGGAGCGCGTAGCGCTACCATGGGCCTTGCCGCTCGTTTCAGAGCGCCCAAGTGCAAAAGGTGAGAGGAGCATACATGGCAGTGGATTTTGAGAATTCGGAGACCAAGAAGAACCTCGAGGCGGCCTTTGCGGGTGAGAGCCAGGCGACCAACAAGTACGCCTACTATGCGAGCAAGGCCAAGAAGGAGGGGTACGTCCAGATCTCGAACATCTTTGCGGAGACCTCGGGCAACGAGCGCGAGCACGCGAAGCTGTGGTTCAAGTACCTTCACGACGGCGACGTCCCCGACACCCTGACCAACCTCAAGGATGCCGCGGCGGGCGAGAACGGCGAGTGGACCGACATGTACCCCACCTTCGCCGCCAAGGCAAAGGAGGAGGGGTTCGACGAGATCGCGGCCAAGTTCAAGATGGTGGGCGACATCGAGAAGGCCCACGAGGAGCGCTATCTCAAGCTCGTCGAGCGTGTCGAGAAGGGCGAGGTCTTCGAGCGCGAGGGCGTCAAGGTCTGGAAGTGCATCAACTGCGGCCACCTGCACGTCGGCCCCAAGGCCCCCAAGGTTTGCCCTGTGTGCAACCACCCGCAGTCCTACTTCGAGGAGCAGGTCATCAACTACTAGGTCTGCCTCGCGCACCTCGCGAGCCTGTGACAGCGACTTGGGACCCAGCTTTGGCTGGGTCCCTTTTTGCGTCGATAGTATCCTGTATGGTTATCGATAATTGCGATAACACGTAATGGGAAGCAGGTAATAGCTATCTAGCTGGGAATACGTTGTAATTGATAGAGATGTTCAGCGTAGATATTCAATAGATGAGTCAATACTCCTATAGTCGCTATAACGAAAGCTAATAATACAGAAGGAGAAAAACATGGCATTCGAACTCGACACCACCTTTGCCCAGGATCCCAGCGCCCACTTCGACACGCTCCAGGTTCATGCCGGCCTTGCGCCGGACCCCACGACCGGCGCCGCGGCGCTCCCCATCTACGCGTCGGCCGCCTTTCAGTTCGACGACGCCGCAGACGGCGCCGCGAAGTTCGCGCTCGCCAAGCCTGGCAACGTGTACGGACGCCTGACCAACACGACCACCGACTCCGTCGCGACACGCATCGCGACCCTCGAGGGTGCGGCAGGCGCGGTGGCCGTCGCCTCTGGACACGCGGCCGAAGTCCTCGCGATCACCAACCTGGTTGGTGCGGGCGACCACATCGTCGCCTCGGACTCTCTGTACGGCGGGACGTGGAACATCCTTTTGCATACGCTGGGCGACCTAGGAGTCGAGACCACGTTTGTCGAGAATAACGACATCGACGCGTTCGTCGCGGCGACCAAGGAGAACACAAAGCTCTGGTACGTCGAGACCATCGGCAACCCGCTTGTAGACGTGGCTGACGTCCCCGCCTTGGTCCAGGCGGCCAATTCGCTCCCGTCTCCCGTTCCCGTGTTCGTGGACAATACCTTCGCCACGCCGTACCTGTATCGTCCCGCCGAGGACGGTGCCGCCGTCGTCATCGAGTCGCTCACCAAGTGGATCGGTGGCCACGGCGCGACGCTGGGCGGTGCCGTCGTCGACACCGGCGTGTACGACTGGAAGGCCCAGGCCGACAAGTTCCCGACCATCGCCAAGCCCGACCCATCCTACCACGGGGCGGTATTTGCCGACGCCGCGCCCGCCGCACCCTTCTCGACGCGCGTTCTTGCGAACAAGCTGAGGGACTTCGGCCCGACGCTCTCTCCCTACGCGGCCCAGCTCATCGGCATCGGCATCGAGACGCTCTCCCTTCGCGTTCAGCGCCACAGCGACAATGCGCTAGCGGTCGCCCGATGGCTCAAGGAGAACCCCAAGGTCGCCTGGGTCCGCTACTCCGGCCTCGAGGATGACCCGAGCCACGAGGTCGCCTCGCGCATCCTACACAACGGATTCGGCGGTGTGGTCGTCTTTGGCCTCAAAGGCGGTCGTGACGCGGGTCTGAACGTGGTCAGCGGTGTCAAGCTCTTCACCCACCTGGCGAACGTGGGCGACGCGAAGTCCCTCATCATCCATCCCGCGTCAACCACGCATTCGCAGCTGACCGCCGAGCAGCTCGAGGCCGCGCACCTTTCAGAGGACCTGGTTCGCCTCTCGGTGGGCATCGAGAACGTCGACGACATCATCGCCGATCTGGACCAGGCAATCAGCAGGGCGTAAGCCAGGGCGCTAATTCTTGCGTGCGGCCTCGAAGGCGGCCGAGTGCTCGGCAGACGACCTTCCCCCCTCTTCGCTGCGTGGGTGCAGCGACACGAAGCGCGCGAAGCCCTCGACAGACCAGTCGTCCCATTCGCTGGTGTCGCCGAGGCTGATGAACATGCACGAGGGAACCTCGCCGCGAGCGAGGTTCTTTCGTATGCAGGCGTCGCAGCCGAGCCCGCCCTTTGCGAGGTTCTTTGGGTTGTTGGGGTTACAGGGGCATGCGAGGTCCTTGCAGGTGCAGAAGTGCCTTCCAGGGTCAGTCATGACGTCTCCCCTCGACTGTCGTTGGATGTGGCCGGCCTACTTCTTACCCTTGAACCAGCGGTTCGGCTGGCCGAAAGACGGGCAGATGTCCGCAAGTGGGCATGCATCGCACGAGGGCCGCTGCGCGCTGCAGGTCTCGCGGCCAAAGTGTATCCACTGCTCGTTGACGTCGCGCCAGAGCTCGTGCGGCAGCAGCGACAGAAGGTCCTTCTCGGCGGCCGCTGGCGTCTGGGCACTGGTGAGTCTCAGACGTTTGGCGATGCGGAAGACGTGGGTGTCCACCGCGATGCCTTCCACGACTCCGTATGCCTTGTTGAGCACGATGTTTGCGGTCTTGCGACCCACGCCCGGTAGGCGGGTGAGCTCCTCCATGGTGCGAGGAACCTCTCCGCCGTAGTCGGCGACAATCATCTGGGCGGTCGCGATGCAGTGTCCCGCCTTGGCGCGCCAGAACCCGATGGTGCGGATGACCTCGCCGAGCTCCTGCGGATTTGCCTGGGCCATGTCTGCCGGTGTGGGCCATCGCCGGAACAGCTCGGGCGTGACGCGATTGACCGCGGCGTCGGTCGTTTGCGCGGAGAGAAGGACGCAGATTACGAGCGTGAACGGGTTGCTGTAGTCCAGTGCGCTCTCTGCCGCATGGTAGATGCCGTCGAGTCGGCGGCATACCTCCCGCCCCCGCTCGCGCTTGAGCGCTTTGGTCTCGCGAGCCATCCGAATGCCTCCAAATGCTTGATGCATCAACACGTTTCCCGCTATTGCAAGGGTACCCGCAGACTGCATTTTGTAGTGCCGTAGCAGGAATTTTTTAGACCGATAAAAGATTAGTTGCCATTTTGGAACTCCGATTTTCCAAATATATCGAAACAATGAAATAGAATGTTCCGTACATCAACTGACATCTATCGTTGAATGTAAACAGACACTTAGCCCATAACGTCGGGGGAGATTATGAGCGTTCCCATTTCGGATTTGACTCTTACCAGCGATGACCTGTACATGATGGCGGGGGGAAACTGGTACCGAAGCTACGAGAAAATGGGAGCTCACCCTGCCAGTCAAGGTGGCGTCACAGGCTACAACTTTGCAGTCTGGGTGCCGGATGCTAGGAGCGTCCGCGTCCTCGGCGACTTCAACGACTGGAACCCCGATGAGAACTACCTCGAGTGCACCAAGGACGGTGGCGTCTGGCACGGCTTCGTCGCCGGTGTCGAAGAGGGCGCGCTGTACAAGTACCTGATCGAGACCAGGCACGGCGACCTGCTGTACAAGGCAGACCCGTACGCCTTCTACGCGGAGTGCCCACCGGGAACTGCGTCGCGCACCGTTGACATCTCGAGCTACGAGTGGCAGGACAAGGACTACCTGGCCAACCGCGCCAAGAGCGACTTCATGAAGAGCCCCCTCAACATCTTCGAGGTTCACCTGGGCAGCTGGAAGCGCCACGACGACGGCCTTGCCGGTGACGGCAGCTCCGACACCGACGAGCACAGCGGTTCGTACCTCAGCTACGACGAGCTTTCCGACGAGCTTGTCGACTACGTCAAGAAGATGGGCTACTCGCACATCGAGCTCATGCCGGTCATGGAGCATCCCTTCGACGGCTCTTGGGGCTACCAGGTGACGGGCTACTATGCGCCCACCTCTCGCTATGGCAACCCCAGGCAGTTCAAGCACTTTGTCGACTCCTGCCACCAGGCGGGAATCGGAATCATCCTCGACTGGGTTCCCGGTGGATTCTGCCGCGACGAGCACGGCCTGGTTCACTTCAACGGTGACAAGCTGTACGAGAAAGAGGAGCACCCGAACTGGGGCACGTTCAAGTTCGACCTTGGCAGGGGAGAAGTTCAGACCTTCCTGATTTCGAACCTCCTGTACTGGATCGAGGAGTACCACGCCGACGGCATTCGCGTCGACGGCGTCACCTCGATGCTGTACCTGAACTTCGGCATCGACGACCCGCGCCTCAAGAAGTTCAACGAGAAGGGCGGCGAGGAGGACTTCGTCTCCATCAAGTTCATCCAGAGGTGCAACGAGACCGTCGGCAAGTACGACCCCGACGTCATGATGATTGCCGAGGAGTCTACCGCGTGGCCCCTCGTTACCTATCCCATCTCCGACGGCGGCCTTGGCTTCCACTTCAAGTGGGACATGGGTTGGATGAACGACACCCTGCACTACATGCAGACTGACTTCCCGTATCGTCCCGGCAACCACAAGCTGCTGACCTTCTCGACCATGTACCAGTTCAACGAGAACTTCGTGCTCCCGCTCTCGCACGACGAGGTCGTCCACGGAAAGTGCTCACTCATCACACGCCAGCCGGGTGACTACTGGAGGCAGTTCGCGGGCATGCGCTCGCTTGCGCTGTACCAGATGACCCATGCGGGCGGCAAGCTGAACTTCATGGGCAACGAGATTGCCCAGTTTATCGAGTGGCGCTACTACGAGGGTATCCAGTACTTCCTTTCGGACGAGTACGAGAGCCATGCGCACCAGCAGGCCTACGTCGGCGCGCTGAACCGTTTCTACAAGGCGCATCCTGCCCTGTGGCAGCGCGGCTACGTCCCCGAGGGCTTCGAGTGGATTGACGCAGACAACAGCGACCAGTGCCTCATCTCCTTTGCCCGGCACGGGGACAATCCCGACGACGACCTTGTGGTCATCATCAACTTCGAGGTCAACCCGCACGAGGACTTCAGGGTTGGCATGCCGCGCGAGGGATATTGGGTCGAGGAGTTCAACTCTGACAGCACGATGTTCGGCGGCTCCGGCGTCACCAACAAGGGCGTCAAGTTCGCGACCGAAGACGAGCCTTGGAACATGCGAAGCCAGTCGATCAAACTACGCATTCCGCCCCTAGGCGGCGTTGTCCTGAAGTACGCCGGCTCGCTTCCGCCGAAGAAGCCCGCAAAGCACGCCGCGGCAAAGGCGCCCGCGAATAAGGCTCCGACCAAGGCGACGGCCGCGAAGGCGACTGCGACCAAGAAGACGACGGCCAAGAAGGCCTCGACGCAGAAGGCTCCAGTCAAAAAGACGGTGCCCGAGAAGCCGGACGCAAAGAAGACGACGAACAAGAAGCCGACCGTCGCCAAGCAGGCCGCGAAGAAGGACGCGCGAAAGACGGCGCCCAAGGCTAAGACGACCGGAAGAAAGGGCTCCTCGGTAAAGGCGGACAAGAAGGGCTAGGACACGGCGAACAGACGCCGCACGCTGCAAGGCGCGGGGAATGAATGAGGATTGAAATGAACACGGACAACAAGCCCCAGGTCTTCAAGGATGCAACGGATTTCAAGACACAGTTTTGCGAGGAGTGCGAAAGCATCTTCTCAAAGACGTATGACGAGCTGAACGACTTCGAGCGATACTACGCTCTTGCGAGCCTAATTGCGGGAAAAGCAAGAAACGCCAAGGTCGACGGCGAGAATGACGAGAAGCAGGTCTACTACTTCTCGCTTGAGTTCCTCATCGGCCCGCTGCTGGACAACTACCTTCTGAACTTTGGCGTCAGGGACATCGTCAAGGCGGGCTGCGAGCAGCTTGGGACGCCGCTTGAGGAGCTCGTCGCCTGCGAGGCCGACCCCGGTCTGGGCAACGGAGGCCTCGGTCGCCTCGCCGCCTGCTTCATGGATTCCATGGCAGCTTTGGGCATCAACGGCAACGGCAACGGCATGCGCTATCGCTACGGCCTGTTCAGGCAGGAGATCGAGGGCGGACGCCAGGTCGAGATGGTGGACAATTGGCTCGAGCACGGCTTCCCCTGGGAGACGCGCAAGAACGAGAGCGCCGTAGTCGTTCAGTTTGGCGGCCAGGTCGTTAGACACCAGGACGGCGAGCGCTTCTGGTTCACCCAGGAGGGCGGCGAGAAGGTAAAGGCCGTTCCCTACGACGTGCCCATCTTGGGTTACGGTGCCAAGAAAGTGAACACGCTTCGCCTGTGGAGTGCCGAGCCTGCGACGGAGGACTTCGACCTCGATGCGTTCAACTCCGGCGACTACGCCAAGGCCATGAAGTTCCGCTCCGACGTCGAGGCAATCTCGCAGATCCTGTATCCCAACGACGCGGGCGAGCACGGTCGTGTTCTGCGTCTCAAGCAGGAGTACCTGTTTGTCTCTGCGGGCCTCCAGACAATCCTTCGCACGTACGAGAAGAAGTTCGGCAAGCGCTACGGCGAGAAGCTCTGGGAGCACCTGGGCGATCACGTGAGCGTTCACACCAATGACACTCACCCTGCCATGTGTGGCCCCGAGCTCATGCGCATCCTCGTGGACGAGAAGCGCGTCGACTTCGACACCGCGTTCAACGTCGCACGCAAGACGATTTCGTACACCAATCACACCGTAATGCCCGAGGCTCTGGAGAAGTGGCCTATCGAGGTCTTCCGCCACCTGCTGCCGCGCCTGTACATGTTCATCGAGGAGATTGACCGTCGCTATCGCGACACGCTCCCCCACGACGTCGAGGGTTGGGCAAACGTGCTCTCGAAGACGGCCATCCTCTGGGACGGCCAGGTGCGCATGGCAAACCTCTCGGTCATCTTCGCCCACTCCGTCAACGGAGTGTCGGAGCTCCACACGGGCATTCTGAAGGCAAGCACGCTTCACGAGTTCTACGAGCTTCGTCCCGATCTGTTCAACAATAAGACAAACGGCATTTCTCACCGTCGCTTCCTGGGCAACGCGAACCCCAAGTACGCGAAGCTCATCTGCGACGCCATCGGTGAGGGGTGGCTTGCAGACGCAAACCAGCTTAGCCAGCTCGAGAAGTACGAGGACGACCCCTCGTTCCAAGAGGAGTTCGAGAAGGCGCGGCGCTGGAGCAAGGAGCGCCTGGCCAAGTACATCTTCGAGGCCACCGGCACGCAGCTCGACACGAGCATGGTCTTCGACGTTCAGGTGAAGCGCTTCCACGCATACAAGCGCCAGTTGCTGAACGTCTTCAAGATTCTGGACCTGTACAATCGCATTCTGAGCGACTCGAGCTTCAGCCCCCGTCCGACGGCCTTCATCTTCTCGGGCAAGGCGGCCCAGAGCTATACCTTTGCCAAGGAGGTCATCCGCCTCATCAATTCCGTTGCCGAGGTCGTCAACGGCGACCCTCGCGTGAACGACAAGATTCGCGTTGCCTTCGTTCCCAACTTCGCCGTCTCGAGTGCGCAGCTGATTTACCCCGCCACGGACATTTCGGAGCAGATTTCCTGGGCGGGGTCTGAGGCCTCTGGCACGTCCAACATGAAGCTCATGATGAACGGCGCGATAACGCTTGGCACCTACGATGGTGCTAACGTGGAAATCTGCGATCTCGTGGGTCAGGACAACATTAAAATCTTCGGCCTACGCACAGAGGAGGTCGACGCCCTGAGGGCTGCCGGCAACTACTGGGCGTGGGACCTTTACAACAACGACCGCATCCGTCTGGGTCGCATCATCGATGAACTGACCGACGGAACGTTGGCGCACCTTTCGGGTAATTTCGAGAGCATTCGCGACGAGCTGTCCATCAGCAACGACCACGACCTCGTTCTGAAGGACTTTTACTCGTACGTCGATGCCTGGGACGAGCTGGCTCAGGCATATGGCGATCGTCGTGCTTGGAACAAGGCCGCGATTCACAACACGGCTCGCTCGGGTTACTTCTCGAGCGACAGGACGATCCGCGAATACGCTCGTGATATTTGGCACATTGATGCCTAGGGGATAGAAGAGATAAGGGGGAGTTATACATGAGCAAGAAGGAGTGCATCGCGATGCTTCTTGCCGGTGGCCAGGGCAGCAGACTTGGCGTCCTTACCAAGGAGGTCGCGAAGCCTGCCGTATCCTTCGGCGGCAAGTACCGCATCGTTGACTTTGCATTGTCCAACTGCGCCAACTCGGGAATCGACACCGTTGGCGTCCTGACGCAGTATCGTCCGTACCTTCTTCACTCGTACATCGGAACGGGCGCCGCGTGGAACATGGACCAGAGCGACGGAGGCGTCTCGATCCTTCCGCCGTATGCGACGCAGACCGGCGGCGTCTGGTATGAGGGCACGGCGGACGCGGTTACGCAGAACATTGGCTACATTGAGCAGTTCGACCCTGAGTACGTGCTGATCCTTTCGGGCGACCAGCTCTACAACATGGACTACCAGAAGATGCTTGCAAACCACAAGCGTCACAAGGCCGACCTGACCGTCGCCGTCATGCCGGTGCCTTGGGAGGAGGCTTCGCGCTTCGGCATCATTACGCAGGATGACGACGAACGCATCGTGAAGTTCACCGAGAAGCCCAACAAGCCCGACTCTAACCTTGCCTCCATGGGCATCTACATCTTTGATGCGAAGCTTCTGGTTGAGACCCTGAAGGCTGACGCCATCGATCAGACCTCCGAGCATGACTTTGGCAACGACGTCATTCCCAAGCTGCTTGCTGACGGCAAACGCCTGTACACGTACGAGTACAACGGCTTCTGGCGCGACGTGGGCACCATTGCCTCCTACCACCAGACCAGCATGGACCTGCTTGGCGCCAATCCCGACTTTGACCTGTACGACACTGGCGCTCCTATCATGAGCAACGCGAACACTAACCCTCCCGCGTACGTCGGTCCCAACGGTTCGGTTGAGGACTGCCTCGTCGGAAACGGAAGCAGCATCTACGGTCGTGCCGTTCACTCCATCATCTCCACCTCTGCCTTTGTCGGTGAGGGTGCTGTCGTAGAGGACTCCGTCCTTCTCCCCGGAGCGACCGTCAAGGCGGGCGCGCACGTTGTTCGCGCCATCCTGGGTGAGAACTCCACGGTCGAGGACGACGTCGTTCTCGGAAGCATCGACCAGACGAAGGACACGGCGGTCATTGGCAATGACGTCGTTGTCGGGAAGGGGGAGTAGCCATGGATAAGCTCCTGGGGATCATCACTGCCAACTATTCCACTAAGTATCCGAGCGCACTCTCCGAGTCACGTCCCGCGGCATCTGTGCCGTTCATGGGACGCTATCGCCTTGTCGACCTTGCACTCTCGAATATGGTGAACTGCGGCATTCATACCATCGGGATGGTCATGCCGTACAACTACCGCTCGCTCATCGACCACATTGGCTCTGGTCGTGACTGGGACCTGAGCCGCAAGCAGGGCGGCCTGTTCATCCTGCCCGGCTCCGCATTCGGAACCTCGCGTACGGGTTCGCGCTTCCTCCTGCGCGACCTTGAGCACAACAGGGTCTTCCTTGAGCGCGGTACCTGTGACCTGGTGCTGCTTTCGTCTGCGAACTTCGTCTACAACATGGACTACGACGACCTGATCGCCGCTCATCGTGCAACCGGTGCCGACATTACGGTCCTCACGCAGCAGGCTACGCGCAAGGACGTCGACATCACGGGCTTTACGTGCGAGGGCGACCGCGTGAAGGGCGTGAAACACGGTGTGGAGCCTGGCGACACGGGCTTCCTCGACTGCTTCGTCATGGGCCGCGAGTTCCTGCTCCAGCTGCTCGATTGGTACCAGCAGACCGACTACCTCGACCTGTTCGAGGCCATGGCCGCCGACTACGATCGCGTCGATGTCAGGACCTGCGACTTCGACGGCTACGCCGAGGGCATCTTCAACAAGGACACCTATTTCAAGTCCAACATGGACCTGCTCGATCCGGCGGTCGCTTCCAAGGTTTTTCCCGAGGGTCGCGCGATCAGGACCAAGAATCACGACAACGCCCCCGCGAAGTTCGAGCTTGGCTCGCACGTCGCCAACTCCCGCATCTCCGGTAGCTGCCGCATCTACGGCACCGTCACCAACTCCATCCTTGGTCGTGGCGTCGTGATCGAGCCGGGTGCCGTCGTGAACAACTCCATTGTGATGCAATCCTGCATCGTGAGGAGCGGCGCCCGTGTCGAGAACGCCATCGTTGACCGCAACAACGAGGTGCCTGCCGGCACCGAGATCAAGGGCACGTCTGAGGCCCCGTACGTCAAGGAGAAGCCTACGGAGTAGGGATAGAACTATGGCAGTCCAAGGCAGAAAGATCAAAGTACTTTTCGCTTCGGCCGAGGCCGTCCCGTTCGTGAAGACGGGTGGCTTGGGCGACGTTGCGGGCTCGCTCCCCCGTGCGCTCAACCATGAGGGGGCGGACGTCTCGGTGATCATGCCCAAGTACTCCATCATCCCTCAGGAGTACCAGGAGCAGATGAAGCACGTTGCAGAGTTCTACGTTCCCCTCGCCTGGAGGAGCGTCTACTGTGGAATCGAGAAGCTCACCTACCAAGGCGTCAACTTCTACTTTGTCGACAACGAGGGATACTTCAAGCGCGACGGCGTATACGGCTACTTCGATGACGGTGAACGCTACGCGTTCTTTTCGAAGGCAATCTGCGAGGCAATCCAGTATCTGCCTGAGCTTCAGGTGGACGTGCTGGAATGCAACGACTGGCAGTGCGCCATGGCTCCGGTGTTCCTGCGCGAGTTCTACCAGGGCTCCGCGGCATGCCGCAACGTGAAGACCATCTTTACCGTGCACAACGTGAAATTCCAGGGACAGTTCGGCGATAAGGTCCTCAACGACATCTTGGGCCTTGCGGACAACCCGACGGCTGCCGGGCAGCTGTACTGTGACGCGACGTCCGTCAACTACATGCAGGGTGCCCTTCTCTATTCGGACGCCATCTCGACCGTCAGCCCGAGCTATGCCAGCGAGTTGCAGATGCCCTTCTACGGCGAGGGAATGGACGGTATCTTCCGTCGTAGGAGCTCGAGCCTGCGCGGCATTCTCAACGGCATCGATGTCGACGCGTGGAATCCTGCGACCGATTCGATGATCGAAGCTAACTACGAGCCGGGGAAGATGAAGAACAAGGCCAAGTGCAAGGAGGCCCTCCAGAGGGAGCTCGGCCTGGCTGTTGATGCCGAGAAGCCCCTGGTCGTCATGATTGGCCGCCTGACCAACCAGAAGGGACTTGGCCTGGTTCGCTACGCAATGAACCGCCTGATGGAGCGTGGCGTCCAGATTGCCGTTCTGGGCACGGGCGACAAGGACCAGGAGGACGCCTTCAAGTACTTCGACTGGGCATACGGCGACCAGATGTGCGCGAAGATCGCCTTCGACAACGCACTTTCGCATCGCATGTATGCGGGCGGCGACATCCTGCTGATGCCGTCCGAGTTCGAACCGTGCGGCCTGTCGCAGATGATTGCAATGCGCTACGGCACCCTTCCGGTCGTTCGTGAGACGGGTGGCCTGCAGGACAGCGTCATCCCGTACAACCAGTACACCGGCGAGGGCACGGGCTTCCGCTTCGCGAACATGAATGCCGACGAGATGGCCAACGTCCTCCTGGATGCCTGCGAGGTCTTCTGGACTGACAAGAAAGCCTGGAAGAGGATTCAGAAGCAGGCCATGGAGACCGACTTCAGCTGGAGTCGTGCGGCCGACGACTACCTGGACATGTACTACGGGCTTCACCCGGAGCTCGCTCGATAGGACAAAGAGGTGCGACGTGAGAGCAAAGCACGTTACCTCAGACCGTCAGTACAGGGATCCTTTTGGCGCCGTCCAGGTGGGCGGCGCCGTTTTGATTCGCATCGACGTCTGGGATGACCCGAACGTGCAGGTCAAGCTGCGTCTTTGGGTTGATGATAGGGGCGAGGAACTGCTCGACATGGCGTTCGTCGGGCAGGGGGAAGATGCAGGTCCCGATACGCCCATGCGCTTTGAGGCGAGCTTCTCTCCCTCGAAGCCCGAGATCGTGTGGTACAGCTTCCAGATCATCGCGTCGGACGGTTCGGTCTGGCGCTATGGTGCCGCTGCGGACCATTCGTGCGGCGAGGGCGAGTTTGCCTTTGGGGAGCCGCCTTCGTTCCAGCTGACCGTTTACGAGCGCACGCGAGAGGTCCTTCCGGAGTGGTACAAGAACGGCATTGTCTACCAGGTATTTCCCGACAGGTTTGCTCGCGATGACAACTGGGAAGGCCGTGCACGGACTGCGCTCGAGAAGCCGCGCAAGGGTCCTGCGCGCCGCCTTGTGGACGACTGGGCGACCTATCCACACTACGAGCGCACGGCCGAGGGCCGCATCGCCGCATGGGACTTCTACGGAGGCTCGCTGGACGGCGTGCGCCAGAAGCTCCCATACCTTGAGAGCCTGGGCGTGACTGCCGTCTACCTGAACCCCATCTTCGAGGCGGCGTCCAACCACCGCTACGACACGGCCGACTACCTTCGGATCGACCCTATGCTTGGCGACGAAAAGGCCTTCAGCCGCCTGTGCGACGAGGCGGCCAGGCACGGCATATCGATTATCCTCGACGGCGTCTTCAACCACGTGGGCTCGGACTCGCTCTACTTCGACAAGTATGGCAACTACGGCGGCATCGGCGCCATGGGCAACGAGCACTCGCCCTATCGCAGTTGGTTCCACTTCCGCGATGACGGGAGCTATGCCAGCTGGTGGGGCGTGGACGATCTGCCTGAGACCAACGAGGACAGCCCCGGGTTCCAAGACCTCATATGTGCGCGCGATGGCGTTGTGCGCAAGTGGCTGCGCTTGGGCGCGCGCGGCTGGCGTCTAGATGTGGCTGACGAGCTCACCGACGAGTTCATCGTCGACATCAAGGCGTCGGCACTGGCCGAGAAAAGCGATGCGGTCGTAATCGGAGAGGTCTGGGAGGACGCGAGCAACAAGCGAGCGTATGGCAAGCTTAGGGAATACTTCCTGGGGCGTGAGCTTGACGGCACGATGAACTACCCCCTGCGCCATGCCTTGGAGTTCTTCCTGACCAACCGGAGTACCGCCGCCGACCTTGCCGAGGAGCTTGAGTCTCTGTACGAGAACTATCCGCCTGAGGCCTTCTACAGCGAGCTTAACCTTTTGGGCAGCCACGACCGGATGCGCCTGTTCACGGTTCTGGGTGGAGCGCCCCTGCCCGGGGACATGACCGACGAGCAGTGCTACCATTACCGTCTGGACGACAGCCACCGTGGGCTCGCTATCAGCAGGCTATGGGTTGCTGCCCTGATCCAGATGACCATGCCGGGCGTGCCCTGCGTCTACTATGGCGATGAGGCCGGGCTCGAGGGCTATGCCGATCCGTATTGCCGCGCGAGCTTCCCCTGGGGCCACGAGAACCGTGACTGTCTGGCGACCTACCGTAACGCCATCGCGGTCAGGAAGTCACTACCCGTGTTCGTTGACGGTGACTTCGAGCCCTTCAGCATCAACGACGATGTGTTTGGCTTCTGGCGCCGCAAGGGCGACGTCAAGGTGTGCGTGCTCGCGAACGCAAGCCTCGCGAACCAGTACAACGTGCGCGTACCCCAGGTTACCACGCGGGTGGACGACATCGTTTCCGGCAGGCCGCCCCGCGTGGCGGACGGCGAGGTCGAAGTATTCCTGTGGCCGCTCGGCACCTCGGTGCTCTACTTTCACGAGCCGGAGCGTCTGCAGGCCCCCATGCAGCGTGGCATGGGCGTGCTGGCGCACATCACCTCGATTCCCAACCTGGACAACCCTGGAAAGCCCGGTACCCTGGGCGAGCCGGCGCGAAAGTTCATTGACTACCTGTATCGCGGCGGGCAGACGTACTGGCAGATGCTGCCCGTCAACCCAACGGACGAGTACGGGTCGCCCTATGCCGGCCTTTCCGCCTTTGCGGGCAACACGGACCTCATGTGGGGTCTAGAGCAAGGCAATGCGACCCTCTCCACCAAGTTCGAGGGAACGCCAGAGCTCCGACGCTTCGTCGAGGACAACGAGGACTGGCTCATTCCCTACGCCGTGTTTCGCTCCATTAAGAGCAAGCTGGGTGAAAAGCCCTGGCAGGAATGGCCAGAGGAGTACCGAACCTACGACTCGGCGCTGGCGCGGGACCCCGAGCTTTCTCATGCCGTGAATCGCGAGGTCGAGCTCCAGTACATGTTCATGCAGCAGTGGAACGAGATGCGCGGGTACGCGCGCGAGCGCGGCGTCAAGATCATCGGCGACATGCCCATGTACGTCTCGGCCGATTCGGCGGACGTCTGGGCGCATCCAGAGCTGTTCTATCTTGACCAGAACGGCTATCCCGCCGAGGTGGCGGGATGCCCGCCCGACTCCTTCGCGCAGGAGGGGCAGCTGTGGGGCAATCCCACCTACAACTGGCGCCACATGAAGGAGACGGGCTACCAGTGGTGGATGCGCCGCCTCGAGCGTGCGTTCTCGCTGTACGACTACGTGCGCCTTGACCACTTCCTGGGCTTCTCATCGTACTACAGGATTCCGGGTGGCGCGAGCGCAAAGGAGGGGGCCTGGTTCTTCGGTCCCGGCCTCGATCTGTTCCAGCGCGCGTACAAGAAGTTCGGCCCTCTTCCGGTCATCGCGGAGGACTTGGGCACCATTACGCCGGCGGTCCGCGCCCTCGTCTCGACGACGGGCTTCCCCGGCATGGACGTTGTCCAGTTCTTCGACGGCGACGTCCGCGAGGGCTATGAGCCCAAGCCTGACAAGCTGGTCTACACCTCTACGCATGACACCCAAACCCTGCTGGGGTGGGCGCGCGAGCGCTTCGGCCTCTTCTCCGACGATGGAGAGACCGCCCTTCTAGCCCGTGACCTTGCGACCAAGATTGCGCGCAGCTGCCTTGCCTCTGAAGCGGACGTCGTGATGCTCGCGCTGCAGGACGTTCTCATGCTGGGCGACGAGGCGCGCATGAACGTGCCCGGCGTCGCTGAGGGCAACTGGAGCTGGCGTGCCGACTATGACGACGTGGCGGCTTCGACTAACATGCTGGACGAACTGGCGCGGGAGAGCGGCAGGTGGCGAAGTGCGGGCGATTAGGGGGACCAACAACAACGCGGCGCTGCGCGAGGACGGAAAGGGCCGGCAGGCGGTCGCGCTTGCCCGTGGCGTGGGTCAGGCTGGCCGCCAACAGGACCAAGGACGTTGACGCACTCATCGACCCTGAGATTGGGGAGTGGCTCGAGTCGCAGGACGATCTTAGGCTGATCACCTATCGCGATCTATAGCGGCCGCCACTCGCGCGAGCATGGTCAATTAGAGGCGTGGCCTCGTCTGCCTCAGAGGGGTGGGGCCACGCCTGTACAATGGGGCCATGTTTATTAATCGTGTTTCCAAGCAGCTCCTGTCCGCCCCGGAGCTCAAGCCGCTTCGTGCCGAGCTGAGTGCGGGCGCTGATGCGACCCTGGGCATTGCTCAGAGCGCGCGGCCCCTCATGCTCGCCTCCCTTTGGGCGGAAGATCCCAGGGCCTGTCTCTACATCGTCGCCGGAGAAGAGGCGGCTGACCGCACGGCCCGCGCCCTTGCGGCATGGCTAGGCATGGACGTCGTATGTCGCTACCCCGAGCGTCGCGACTGGCCCTGGTCCGCGACCAAGGCCGACGACGCGGTCGTCGGCGCGCGCGTCCACGCCATGTCGCGTCTTGCCGCGGGCGAGAAGTGCCTGGTGGTCTCGAGTGCGCGTGCCCTTCTCCGTTGCGTCCCACCCGTGGGCTCGGGCTACTATGACTCCTGCTCGGTGGCCGTGGGCGACCAGATGGAACCCGACGACCTCCCGCGCATCCTGGTGAACATGGGCTATAGCGACCGTGGCGGCGCCGGCGAGGTCGACGAACCCGGCGCGTTCTGCGCGCACGGCGACGCCGTGGACGTGTTTTCCGCCCAGGCGACGGCGCCTGTGCGCATCGAGTTCTTTGGCGACGAGGTCGACCGTGTTCGTCGCATGCTGCCCTCGACGGGGCAGACCATCGGTGAGCTACAGTCGGTCACCATTCTGCCCTGCCGCGAGCTCGCGCTGACTTCTGAGACGGTGGCCAACGCGCGCAAGGCGCTCTACAACCGCGCGCAGGATAACTCGAAGGTGGCTGCCGACCTCGAGCTCATCGAGGCCCAGGCCGACGACCCCACGCTCGAGAAGTACCTGGTCGAGCTCTACGGGTCTTCCGCCAGTCCCGTTGACCACATCTCGAAGGACGCCCTGGTGGTCCTCTCGGAGCCGCGCTCGCTGTTTGACGACTGCATGCGTGCTACGGACGAGATCCAGGCCATGGCGCGCAACAATCACGTGCGCCCCGAAGGGCTGTTTACCAGTCCTCGGGAGCTCGACTTTGGCAAGCAGCAGCGCCTGTCCTTCTCGTCACTCCAGCGCACGGGGTCCTCGACGACCGCGCAGATCGAGGTTCGCCAGCCTGCCGTTGCCGGCTCCGACAGCAAGCTACTGGGAAGAATGCGCCAACTGGTGAACGTGAACGATTCGGTGGTGTTTGCCGTTCCCGATCGCGGTGCCCGCGAAGCGCTTGAGCTTACCTTCACCGACGAGAACATTCCCATCAAGGAGTCGCTTGCCGCGGCGGTCGAGAACCGACAGCCCGTGACCGACGCCGAGGCCAACCGCACGCCCGTTCCCCTGGACCGGGGCATGGTGACGTTCTTCGACGCTCCCGTGCCCGCAGGCATCGTGATTCCCTCGGCGCACCTTGGGGTGTTTTCGGTCTCGGACCTGACTGCGCGAATGGCGAAGCACAAGCACCGCGTGCGCAAGATCGATCCCACCAGCGTGACTTTCCCCTTCAAGCCGGGTGACTACGTCGTGCACGCGACGCATGGCATCGCCCTGTTCTCGCAGATCGTACGCCAGGAGGTCGGCGGGCGTCAGAGGGACTACTTCCTGCTTGAGTACGCGGGCGGCGACAAGCTGTTCGTGCCGCTCGAGCAGGTCGACCGAATCACGCGCTATGTTGGCCCCGACGGGTCGAGCCCGCGCCTGACTCGCCTGAACACCGCCGACTGGTCGCGTGCTACGGGCAAGGCCAGAAAGTCTGCCAAGAAGCTCGCATTCGACCTCGTTGACCTCTACACGAGGCGCTCCGCCGTCAGCGGCCATGCCTTTGCCCTCGATACCCCGGCCCAGCTGGACATGGAGGCGAGCTTCCCGTACACCGTCACCCCGGATCAGGAGGGGGCCATCGCAGACATCAAGGCCGACATGGAGTCCTCCAAGCCCATGGACCGCCTTCTGTGCGGGGACGTCGGCTTTGGCAAGACCGAGGTTGCGCTGCGTGCCGCCTTCAAGTGCTGCCAGGACTGCAAGCAGGTCATGGTGCTCTGTCCCACGACCATTCTTGCCCAGCAGCATTACGAGACGTTCTTCTCGCGCTTCACGCCCTTTGACCTGACGGTCAAGGTGCTCTCACGCTTCGTCACGCCGGCCCAGCAGCGCAAGGCGCTCGAAGGCTTTGCCTCGGGTGACGTCGACGTGCTCATCGGCACGCATCGCTTGCTGTCTGCCGACGTAAACCCGCATGATTTGGGTCTCGTCATCATCGACGAGGAACAGCGCTTCGGCGTCCAGCACAAGGAGCAGCTCAAGAACATGCGCGAGCAGGTTGACGTGCTGACGCTCTCCGCCACGCCCATCCCGCGCACCATGCAGATGGCCATGAGCGGTGTGCGCGACATGAGCCTCATCCTGACTCCGCCGCCCGGGCGCTTGCCCGTCAAGGTGACAGTGGGCGAGTGGGATCCCGACGTGGTGTCCACCGCCATCCGTACCGAGCTGTCGCGCGAGGGCCAGGTGTATTACGTGAGCAACCGCGTGACTACCATCCAGGACGCCGTCGACCGAGTGCAGGAGGCCGCGCCAGAGGCGCGCGTCGGCGTGGCCCACGGAAAGATGAGCGCGGCGCAGGTTGAGGACGTCATGCTCCAGTTCCAGGAGCACGAGATCGACGTCCTGGTTGCGACGACCATCATCGAGAGTGGCATCGACAACCCGCACACCAACACGCTCATCATCGAGGACGCCCAGCGCCTGGGCCTGGCCCAGCTGTATCAGCTCAAAGGCCGCGTCGGCCGTGGGCGCACCCAGGCATACGCCTACTTCATGTTCCCGGGCGAGATTCCCCTGACCGAAGAGGCGACCGACCGCCTGATCGCGATCAACGAGAACCAGGACCTGGGCAGCGGCATGCGCATCGCCATGCGCGACCTCGAGATTCGCGGCGCCGGCTCGCTGGTCGGCGCAGAGCAGCACGGCAATCTCTCGAGCGTCGGCTTTGACCTCTTCACGCAGATGCTGGGCCAGGCCGTGAGCGAGGCCCGCGGTGAGACCGGCGAGGTCGAGCTGCCCGAGGTTACGATTAACCTGCCGGCCGACTTCTATCTGGCCGACGAGTACCTGCCCGACGTAGACAAGCGCGTCTTGGCGTATCGCAAACTGGCCGCCGCGACGGAGCTGTCGGACGTCGACGCGCTCCAGGTCGAGCTGGAAGAGAAGTACGGAGCACTGCCGCTTGCGGGCAAGAACCTCTTCGACCGCGCGCGCATACGCATCCGCGCCCAGCGCATGGGCGTGACGTCGGTGTCGCTCGCAAACGGTCGCCTGACGTATGCCAACATCGAGGTCCCGCGTGACACCGCACTCAAGCTCAAGGAGCGCAGGGCGATCATCTATCCCAAGACCAAGAAGATGAACTATCCGTTCCGCACGGGCAAGGAGGAGCTCCTTCCCGCAGCGCTGGGCGTCCTCGAGGAGGTCGGCGGCGACGACGAGGGCGAGGAGTAGGGGCGTCTGACTGGGCGTACGACCCTTTGGCTATATAGATTGACTTTCGCGTAGGCGGGGGCGAGGGCAAAGGTGCCCTTGCCCCCGTCCCCTGTTTGACAGGAGCTTCTGACTCCAGGCGAAAAAGGACGATTAAAATTAGTATGAAACATCTATAACGACTATGATAATATGATGCTTAGAACCACAGTCGGCTAATGACTGAATCCGAAAGGGGAGTGATGGGAGTGTCTATTCAGCAAGAGGTCTCAGCAATTGTCGGGCGCGTACTCGAGTCTCGTGACATCACACATGTTGTCTGGGTTGCTGCAGGTGGCTCGTTTGGCGGCTTCCATGCGGCCAACTACTTCATGGAGCGCGAGTCGAAGGCGATCTTCTCGTCGACATTTACGAGCAACGAGTTCGTCCTGGCCCCTCCGGCCTACGTTGACGAGCACACTCTTGCGGTCATCTGCTCGATGAGAGGCACCAAGGAGACCTGCGAGGCGGCCAGGACCGCAAAGGAGCTTGGCGCGGCGACCATCGCACTGTATGTCGAGCAGTCCGACCTGACGGCAGTCTGCGACCAAAAGATCGCCTACGAGTCCATTGCGCTGGACGAGTCCCGCGTTGAGCGCGTGAACTCCAGCATTGCGCTCCAAATCGCGATGGCGCTGGTCAATCAGCTCGAGGGTTATGCGGAGTACGAGACGGCGATGGCGGCCTTCGACGTCGTCGATGCGGTGTATCGCAAGGCCGTCGCATACGCGCGTCCCCTGGCGCATTGTTGGGCCGAACAGATGGCGGGCGAGAAGACCATCTATGTCATGGGTTCTGGCCCCGCCTACGGTTCGGCCTATATTTTCTCGATCTGCAATATCGAGGAGATGCTGCAGATAGACTCGCCCACTATCAACTGCTGCGAGTTCTTCCACGGTCCCTTCGAGGTGCTCGACAAGTCGAAGCCGGTGTTCCTGCTCATGAGCGTGGGCCGCTGCCGCAAGGCCGACGAGCGTGCACTGGCGTTCCTTGAGCGCTATGGCGGATGCAACGTCTACGTTCTGGACGGCAAGGAGATTGGTCTGAACGACCTTCCCGACTCCGTCTCGGAGTACTTCAACCACATTCTCTTCTCGCCCATCCTGAACAACGTGTACATGAGGGCGCTTTCCAAAGCGACCTCGAAGGACTACATGACCCGCCGCTACATGTGGAAGGTCGAATACTAGGTACGCCCCTCCAGGGCACGTCGCGTTCGGGCCGTCCCCATCCGACTATTGCGGCGTGCCCGCCCCCGGGCGACTATTAACCGCTCGTCTTCAGATGGTTACCGCTTGTTATAAAACGTTATATACGTGTATTACGATATATATAAGTCATATATGATGACCGAGGCGTTAGGACTGTCTAAGAATATGGAGGTTGTAATACATGAACCAGATCATCCTTGCGTCGCACGGTGGCTTGGCAGAGGGTGCGCTCGACACCGTGCGCATGGTCGTGGGCGAGGTCTCCAATGCCCATGCCGTCACGCTCGAGCGTGACGATAGGGAGCCGATCACCGCAAAGGTCAAGCGACTCATAGCCACCTTTGACCAGGGCGATACGGTCTACGTCCTTACGGACATGCTGGGCTCGAGCGTCAACAACGCGATGGTGGAGTATGCGGCGACGCGTTCCGGGCTGACGGTCATCGCGGGAATGAACATGCCGCTCGTTCTCGCGCTCGTCTTGAGCTCCAAGCCGCTTTCTGCCGGGAAGCTGAGGGCGACGCTGGCTGACGCCCGCTCGGCGATTGTCGACTGCACGAGCCCCGGCGACGCTTGCGAGCCCGTCCCAACGACGACCCCTGCCGCTCCCGTCCCGACCACGGGCAAGCGCTCCCAGATTGCGCTCGTTCGACTTGACTATCGCCTCCTCCACGGGCAGGTCGTCTTCTCGTGGGTGGGCAAGACCGGGGCCAACCGCATCATCGTCGTCGACGGGGCCTCGGCGCACGACGAGGTGAAGAAGCGTGCCCTCAAGCTCGCGAAGCCGGCTAACGTCCGACTCAACGTGTTCGACGTCGAATGCGCCCTCTCCAAGATGAAGAAGCTCGAGATGCTGGGCGAGAAGGTCATGTTCATCTTCGGGAACACCCATGAGCTGCTGGAGTTCTCCGAGCGCCATGCCTTTCCCGAGGTCAACTATGGCGCGACGGCCAACAAGGATGGCGCCGTCCAGTACGGCGGAAAGGACGGCTCGGTATTCCTCGACGCCTCCGAGCAGGCGGACACCAAGGAGCTTCTGGGCCTGGGAACCAAGATCTTCGTCCAGCAGACGCCCACCTACAAGCGCGTCGAACTCGAAAGCCTGTAAGCGGTACAGACCCCTGCACCGCATCGATGTGGTGCCGTCTTTCGATTCGGCGGGGGCTTGATTGTTGGAAACAGTGAAAGGAGAGCTATATGAACTCGCTTGTCAGCGCGATTCTTGTTGGACTTGTTGCAGTGTTCTGCATGCTCGACTCGCGCCTGCTCGGCCGCATGAACTTCGAGCAGCCGCTCGTCGGCGCCACCCTCGTGGGCTTCGCCCTAGGCGATCCTGGCACGGGCCTCGCCGTCGGCGCAGCGACGGAGCTCGTCAGCATGGGCCTCGTCTCCGTCGGAGCTGCCGTCCCACCCGACATGGTCCTGGGTGGCATTGTGGCTGCTGCCTTCGCCTGCCTTACCGACGCAAGCGTCGAGACCGCCATGACCATCGCCATTCCCATTGCGGTGTTGGGGCAGTTGCTCGGCATCGTTTTCAGGTCCGTCATCGCCGTGCTCACGCATCGTGCCGATGCGGCCATCGCGCAGGGTAAGTTCAAGACCGCGACCAACATGCACATCGTCGTGGGAACCATCCTCTACTCGCTCATGTACTTCCTGCCTGTCTTCTTTGCCGTCCTCCTGGGGACCGACGCCGTGCAGGCCGTCGTCAACCTCATTCCCGAGTGGCTGTCCACGGGGCTGAACGTCTCTGCAATGCTTCTCACGGCATATGGCCTTGCCCTTCTCCTCAGTCTCATGCTCAACAAAAAGATGGCCGCCTTTCTGTTCCTGGGCTTCCTGCTTTCCTCGTACCTCGAGCTCTCCGTCACCGCGGTTTCCCTCATTGCGGTGTGCCTGGCTGTCGTTTTGCTGGGCGTTAAGTATCACGACGGCGACGCCCGTGTGGCGACGGCGCCAGCTGACCCTGACTACGATCCGCTCGAAGACGACGAGTAGGAAGGACTAGACATGACTGACATCAAGACTTCTCAGGATGCGATCACCGAGGTTTCCGAGGGCAAGAAGCTCGGCCAGTTCTTCTGGCGCTCCTGGGCGATTCAGGACTCCTGGAACTACGAGCGACAGATGAACATGGGCTTCCTCTACGGCATCGCGCCGACGATCGACCGCTGCTACCCGGATGCCGACAGCGACTCGGAGCAGATGGCGCGCAAGAAGGAGGCCTACAAACGCCACATGGCCTTCTATAACTGCACGCCGCAGACGAGCGCCTTCGTGCTGGGCCTCTCCGCCTCGATGGAGGAGGAGTACGCAAGGGACCCCAGCGCCATTGACCCTGACGGCATCAACGCGATGAAGACGGCGCTCATGGGCCCCCTTTCCGGAATCGGTGACTCGTTCTTCCAGGGCACCATCCGCGTCATCGCGTTCGGCTTGGGCGTGTCGCTTGCACAGCAAGGCTCGTTCCTCGGCCCGGTGCTTGCGATGGTCCTCTCCATCGTCCCGTCGGTGCTCGTCACCTGGTTCGCCGCAAAGCTTGGCTACGAGGGCGGCGCGAAGTACCTCGATAGGCTCCAGGGCGGAGCCATGGAGAAGGTCATGTACGCCTGTGGCATCGTCGGCCTCATGGCAGTGGGCAGCATGATCGCGACGCTCATCGGCGCGACGACGCCCGCGACCTTCGCCGACGGGGCCCTCGTCCTGCAGGACGTCCTCGACAGCATCATGCCACAGATGATTTCCCTCGCGCTGACGATGGCCTTCTACTACCTCATCAAGAAGAACGTCAAGAGCGGCCCCCTTCTGCTGATCGCAATCATCGGAGGCGTCGCGCTCTCCGCGTTGGGAGTCCTCGCGTAGCGCGCTCGGCCGCCTTGTCGTCATCGGGTCCGAAGGGCGGACTCGAAGAATAGTTCCAAAAGGAGAAGTGCATCATGTACGAAATCGACCTCAACCAGCCCAAGCAGATTGTCGCGGACGTTTTGTCCAATCACGGCATCGACTCGGTGGCCTTCGTCGGCTGCGGCGCATCGATGTCCGAGCTCTACCCCGCGAAGTACTTCCTGGCCAACAACACCAAGACTCTCAACGTCCAGCTCTTCACGGCCAACGAGTTCAACTATGACACGCCTGCCTGGGTTGGACCGAGCACCTTCGTGATCACCTGCTCGCTTGGCGGCTCCACCCCCGAGACCGTTGCTGCGAACAAGACGGCCAAGGCGCTCGGTGCGCCCGTCACCGCCATCACGCACGTCGCGGGCTCGGCTCTGACCGAGGGCGCCGACCACGTCATCGTTCACGGATTCGAGGCGAACTACGCCGCAAAGGTCGAGAAGATGGGCTATGCCGTCGCACTCGCCGTCGAGATCCTGCGGCAGGTCGAGGGCACTGACCTCTACGAGCCCATGATTGACGGCCTCGGCAAGATCTATGAGCTTTGCGAGAGCGCTGCGCGCCAATCCGCAAAGGCCGCCTACGAGTTTGCCCAGAGCTTCAAGGACGACACTGGCATCTACGTGCTGGGCTCTGGCGCCAGCGCCAAGGTCGCCTACTCAACCTCGATGTTCCTCTTCTCCGAGATGCAGTGGCTCGATTCCGGTTCCTACCACACTGGCGAGTACTTCCACGGTCCCTTTGAGCTGACGGAGAAGGACAAGCCCTACCTGCTGTTCATGGCGGACGGGGCCACGCGTGCCATGGACGCCCGCGCCCTCACGTTCATGCAGAGGTTCGGCGCCAAGGTTGCCCTCATCGACGCCAAGGACTATGGGCTGTCCGGTGTCGTGGGCTCCAAGGTCGCCACTTACTTCAACCCGTTCGTCCACACGGCCGTCATGCGCGTCTTTGCCGAGCAGATTGCGGAGGCGCGTCAACACCCCCTGACTGTCCGTCGCTACATGTGGAAGCTCGAGTACTAGCGCGGCTGCAAAGAGTCCGTGGCTGGCGGGTCGCAGTCAAGCTGCGGCCCGCTCTTTCTTTGGAGGTGGAAATGGCAAGGGCGGTCTTATTCGATATGGACGGCGTGCTGGCGTTTACCGAGCAGTTCTACAACCAGAGGCGTGCAAACTACCTCATACGGCACGGCTTTGACCTAGACGCTCCTCCCGACTTCTCCGGGTCCAACGACGAGGCCATCTGGAAAGAGCTGGTTCCTGACGACCCGCGACGGCGCGAGCTTCTCCACCGGGGCTATCTGGAGTATTCGGCGGAGCACCCGACTCCCTGGCGCAAGGTGGCGAACCCGTTCGTCAGGTGCACCATGTGGCGGCTGCGCCGCAACGGCATCAGGATTGCGATCTGCTCGTCGTCGAGCCGAGACCTGATTGACGACTTCCTGGAGCAGCTTGACCTGGCAGATGCGGTCGACCTTGCGATCAGCGGCCACGACTGTTCGGCTTTCAAGCCCTCGCCCGAGATCTACCTGCGCGCGATGGAGCATTTGGGGGTCGTTCCCTCCGAGTCGCTCGTGGTCGAGGACTCGCCCATCGGGATCGAGGCGGGCAAGGCCTCTGGCGCGCTGGTGTGCGCCTTGCGCCCGCCTGCGGGGGTGGCGTTGGACCAGTCTCGCGCCGACGTGGTTGTCGACGAGCTCATCGATGTCGTGGACCTCGCAAAGAGCTTGCCGACGGCACGGCAGTAACATGTAGTATGTATATGACCTATTGTCAGTGACGGTAACGGCGTCGGACGTTGGTCCTTCTCGCCGAGGAGGGGGTAATGAGCATGGCATCGACCATCCCTCTATATCAGAAGATCTACGATGACCTCCGGGCGGCCATCAAAGATGGCACCTATGTCCAGGGCGACAAGATTCCCTCGGAGTCCGAGCTGAGCGATCGGTATGAGGTCAGCCGCATCACCGTGCGTCGAGCCATCGAGGATCTCTGCTCCGACGGCTACCTTACGAAGATGCAGGGAAGGGGAACCTTCGTGGAGTCGCGCTGCCTGAACAGCAAGCTTTTGCGCACGAGCGACACAAGCAGCTTCTCGCAACTCTGCGCACAGATAAACGCGGTGCCCGGCGCGCATATAGTCGAGCGCCAGATTGTCCCCGCGCGCCATGATGAGCTCGACTTCTTCGACTTGGCCGACGATGCACTCATGGTGCTGGTCAGGCGCACGCGCAGCGCAGACGGTTTGCCCGTCGCGGACGAGAGCGTTGTCGTTCCCTACGAGTGGGGCGCGCCCCTTCTGAACGCAGACCTCGAGGACGGGTCGATCTTCGATGCGATCGAGGGGCTCTGCGGCCGTCGCCCCAAGGCGACCAGCCGATGGAACGTGAACGCCGTGCGCGCGACGACCGAGCAGGCGGCGCTGCTGGGAATCTCCGCCGGCGACCCTATGCTCTACAGCGAGACCTATTATCTTGACGGGCAGGGCGCTCCCATCGCCATCAGCCGCGATGCCTTCGTGGGCGGACGCTACCAGTTGAGCCTGTCATAGGAGGAGCCATATGGACGAGAGGGACGACGCCTTGATCGAGGCGGTCGAGCGGGTCGACGCCGAGAGCCTGGAGCGAGATGGGTCTCCCCAGACGCACCCCGAGTTCGACCGCCTGGTGAGGACCATCTGGCGCCTGCGCCAGAGCGACGGGTGCCCGTGGGACAAGGTCCAGACGCACGAGTCCATCCAACGCGACCTCATTGGCGAGGCCTACGAGGCGGTTGACGCCATCGCCCAAGGAGACGTGACCCACCTTCGAGAAGAGCTTGGGGACGTGCTCGAGCAGGTGCTCCTTCACTCTCAGATAGCCGACGACGAGGGCGACTTCGACGTCGACGACGTATGCCGCGAGCTCAACCGGAAACTGGTTCGGCGCCACCCCCACGTCTTCGGAACGGGCGGCAAGGCGGCCGATGCTGCGGCAGTGGTCGACATCTGGGATGACGTGAAGAAGGCCGAGCGACAGGATGCCAGGGACGCCGGCCGTCCCGCCGGATTGTTGGACTCCGTTCCCGCGTCGCTCCCCGCGCTCATGCAGTGCCAGAAGATCTCGAAGCGTGCCGCAAAGGTCGGGTTCGAGTGGGATACGGTTGCCGACGTGTGGGATCAGTTCCAGAGCGAGTGCCGCGAGTTCGAGGCGGAGGCCTCGGGCAGCCCGGAGGCGGCAGAGGAGTTTGGCGACATGCTCTTCTCGCTCGTGAACGTGGCGCGGCGCGAGGGTATCGACGCGGAGGCCGCTCTTGAGGCGAGCAACCGCAAGTTTCGCCGCCGCTGGTCGGCTATGGAGGACATGGCGGCGGAGCGCGGTGTCGAGCTTCGCGACCTTTCGACCGAGGGGCTCAACGGCCTGTGGCGTGAGGCGAAGCTCCGCGAGAGGCGGGCCTAGCCGGTCTTGCGACGGTCCATCAAGATGGCACTCCCTGGGGGAGGTTTGACGCTTATTGCCCCGCGACGACCCAAGGTCGTCGCGGGGCTCTGCTATAACTAGGACTAGAGAGCGTCTCACGCTCGCCAGAAACACGGCTCAAACGAAGAAACGGCGACATGACTAACCATTACGATAGAAACGCGGGCGCGCTTGTGCCTGCGTCCCGTCAAGGCATGATGCTTCGTACGGAGGGACGCCCCATGAGACAGTCACCGACTCCGCGCGGCGATTCGCGCGAGCGTGCCCATGGCCATCGCCGTGCGGCACGTCCAGACACCCACGTGTCGCATGACTCGGTTCGCTCCCGCCGCGTTGACCGCGTCTCGCGCGAGGCCGACGCCACCTCGCGCGGAAGGGGAGAAGCGCACGGCCATGAGGCATCGAAGCCTCGCCGCAGCCCGCGCGAGGTGGTGACTTCCGCCGCCTCCTTCGTGCGCGGACATCGCATTCCCTTTATCGTGATGGGCGTCGTGCTGCTCGTCGCCGCGTCACTGTACGGTCCCGCTCGCGACGCCTACGTCAGCACGCGCAAGAACGAGGACCTGCAAACGCTCCTAACCCTAGAGGGCCAGCGCAACGATGCGCTGCAGGACGACGTCTCGCGCCTCCAGTCGCGCGAGGGCGTGGAGGACGCTGCCCGCGAGCGCGGGTGGGTGTACGAGGGCGAGACAAGCGCCACGGCCGAGGGCCTCGAGGACGACGAGCTTGATCCGACCCAGAAGGTCAGCTATCAGGACAACCGCGACCAGAAGACCAAGGTCCTCGACTTCGTCTTTGGCTACGACCCCACGGAGGTATACGAATGACGCGCGTCGCCTGCATCGACATTGGGACGGTGACCGCTCGCCTTGCCGTGGCCGACGTCGAGGGCGGTCGCGTGCAACGCATGCTCAAGCAGTCAACCATCTGCAATCTGGGAGAGGGGCTCGACGCATCGGGTCGCATCAGCGACGCCGCGCGCAGCCGCGTCGTGCAGTGCGTGGACAGCTACCTGAGCATGGCCTTCCAGGCGGGCGCGCCTGTCGCCTGCTGCACACTGACCTCTGCCGCCCGCGACGCGCACAATTCTGACGAGCTGCTGACCGACCTTGCCAAGCGCGGCCTGAGGCCCGAGGTTATCGCGGGCTCCATCGAGGGCTCGCTCACGTTCCTGGGCGTCGCGCAGGACTTTGGGCAGAAGAGCCTGCTCGTGGCAGACAGCGGAGGCGGGTCGACGGAGCTGGCCATCGGCCGTCTGACCGCAGACGAGAAGGCTCCTGGCTCTTACGGCCTCAGCCTCGCCTGGGTCCGCTCGGTTGACGTCGGTGCGCGCCGCGCGACCGAGCGCTACCTGGCAAAGGCTCCGACGCCGGCCGATACTGTCGCGGCCGCGCGCGAATGGGCACGTGAGGAGTTCTCCCGCGCGCTGGCCGAGCGCGGCGACGTGGGTGTTCCCGACACCCTGGTGGTGACAGGCGGAACGGCGACCACGCTCGTCGCCCTTGATGCCGGGCTTGACCCGTACGACTCTCGCTTCGTGCACCTCAAGAGCCTTCCCACCCGGAGCGTCGACGCCCTGCTGGAGCGCCTCGCGCCCCTGAGCGTGCCGGAGCGCGCGAAGCTGAAGGGGATTCAATCCAAGCGCGCGCCCGTCATACTTGGCGGCATCGCGGTCATATCTGCGCTGCTCGAGGCAACGGGGGCGACTGCCATGACCGTGAGCGAAAGCGACCTTCTGTTTGGCCTCGCCATCTGCGCGGCCGCCGCCGTGGAGGGCGTTCCGGCGCCCTTCGGCTGGAAGCCGGGGCTCGTCGTGCTAAGGTAGAACAACCCTGCGACGCAAGTCGCGCTTGGGCCCTTGGGGGTATGGCGAAATTGGCAAACGCAGCGGACTTAAAATCCGCCGGCTTCGGCCTTGTGGGTTCGAGCCCCACTGCCCCTACCATCTGCTCGGCTCTGCGGTAGGGTCCTATCAGCTGAAGTCCGTGTCCAGCGTGATCTGGAGCGAGTATCCCGGAAACTCCCGTTGCGCCTTCTCGTGAATGTCCCTGTAGACCTGGTTGCGGTCCTTGGCGGCAAAGCCGACCACGATGTCGAAGCGCAGGGTCTTCTCGTCTTTGTCTAGGTAGAAGCCATGCATCTGGATGACGTCGGGGTGGTCGCGTACGATCTCGGCGACTTTCTTTCTGGCCACCACCGCCTCCGGGTCCTTCGTGTTGACCGAGTAGACGCCGATGGCGGTCAGAATGACGTTGTGCCTCTGGGCGACGTCGACCGTGATCGTGCGAATCAGCTTGTCCAGCTCGTCTGCCGAAAGTGTGTCAGGGACCTCGATGTGGACGGACCCGTTGTGGGCGTTGGGGCCGTAGTCGTGCAGCACCAGATCGTAGGCGCCGGTGACCTCGGGGTAGCTGGTGACGGTCGCCTTGATCTCGCGTGCCAGCCCCGCGTCCGCGCGCTGCCCAAGGATGCTGGAAAGCGTCTCCTGCAGCATCTCGAGGCCTGACTTTATGATTACGAGCGCGATGATTGCGCCGAGCCAGGGCTCCAGCGAGACGTGGAAGAACAGGAACACGCTTGCCGCCACCAGGGTCGAGGCAGAGATCGCGGAGTCGAGCATGGCGTCCTCGCCGGAGTTGACGAGCGAGCCGGAACCGACCCGCTCCCCGACGCCCTTGACGTATCGGCCAAGCACAATCTTCACCACGACGGCCACGGCTATGATGGCCAGTGACGTTGCGCCGTAGTCGGGCTCTTCGGGCACGAGGATGCGCTTGACGGACTCGGCAAGCGCGGTCACGCCCGCATACAGAACCAGAAGCGAGATTACCATGGCACTCAGGTACTCGACTCGCCCGTACCCAAAGGGGTGCTTCTGGTCCGGCTCCCTTCCGGCGAGCTTCGTGCCGACGATGGTGATGACGGAGCTCGCTGCGTCTGACAGGTTGTTGACTGCGTCCATCACGATGGCGACTGAGTTGGCGGTGAGTCCCACGGCCGCCTTGAAGGTGGCGAGAAACACGTTCGCCAATATCCCGACGACGCTGGTCCTGACGATTGCGCGATCGCGCCTTTTCGCCTGACCGTCCTCGGTGCCCTTCGTCATGGTCGACCGCCTTCTTGTCGTGTGGACGGTGGGTCTTGGGCTCACATGGGCCCATCATAGCACCTGAGCTGCCCCTGCGTGCGACCTGCGCCGCGCCTATGCTGCCGACGGTTCCAGCGGCTCTGCACGCGAGCGTCTGTAAAAAGCGGAGCAGGGTCCGTAGACCCTGCTCCGCCCGTTCTCCGGGCGACTGCGCGTTAGCTAGCGCAAGCCCGGCTCCTTGAAAAGCTGGTGCCCCCGTCCGCGGGGTAGGCGAACCCTGTGCCAAGGCTTTGGTCGTAGACGAAACCGTAGTCATCATCATCGCCGCACAAATCCTCAAACATCAACTCGTGGTGTAGGTCCGAGTACCATCCCGTGATGACGAGGCGGCCGTCATCATAGAGATATATCTTGTCGACGAAGTAGTTGAGGATGGAATCTCGAGTCTCTTCGTCATCGAAGTCAGCGCTCGAGTACTTCTCGAAGTACGCCCTGATGCTCGCCTCGTCTTGGGCGACTCTGGCTCGCGCCTCCTCGGCCTCGATGGCTTCAGAGAGGGCGCGCTTACGCTCCTCGTGTTCGGCAAGCCTGTCCGCAATCGAATCGGTAAAGGGTAGCCCCTTCTCTATCGCCTTGACGAGGTTGTTGAGCGCCTTGTTCACTGAGGAGAGCTCGCCTTTGAGGCCGTCGAGGTAGCGCGTGTCCAAGTAATGCTCTCGATAGTAGCTGGATATGTCAACTGCCAGGGTTGCCCTGTTCTCGGTGTCTGCAAGGATGTTCCGCAGGATCTCGATGACCCTCGCCTCGATGAGACTCTTGCGCACGTTGCGCTTCGAGCACCGGCGCTTACGATGATTCTTGCAGGCGTAATAGTAATGTCGCTCCCCATGTTTGCCGGTGCCGCACAAACCGTGCATGCTCTCGCGACACTTCCCACAATACAACTTGCCGGTCAGCCAGTAACGCGGCACGTCCGATTCGTCAGCCTCGTTCGCGAAATGGGGTCCCTTTCGCTGGTTCTCCTTGAATCGCTGCTGAACTATGTCGAACAGCACCTGGTCGACAATCGGGGGCATTCCTCCGGGGATCTCTATGTCGGCATAACGATATATGCCGAGGTAACGGTCATTGTGCAGTATGTGACGCAGGCTGTTGATGGTCATCCTGTTTCCGTTGACGCTTCGGATGCCTTGGGCATCCAGGTACTCGATGATCTCGGACATCGACTTTCCGTCGGCATACATGTTGAAGATCCGTCTCACTATGGGAGCTGTGTCGGGATCGATTTCGTAACGACCGTCCTCGCTCTTGCGATAACCGAAGACGCGGTGGCCGTTGAACTTCGCCGCCTCTGCGTTGTAGCGCATGCCACGGGTCGTGTTGACGCTCAGCTGTGCAGAATAGAATTCGGCAAGTGAGTCGAAAAAGCTCTCGATGAGCTTACCTTCCGGGGTGTCGTCAGGGGTGGTCTCCGCAACGAACTCGATCGCGCAGCCGGCGTTGCGGATGGCGCGCTTGGCAATCGCTGCCATCGCTTGGTCACGGGCGAGGCGGTCCGTCTTCCAGAGAATGAGGACGGTTGGCTTGATCTTCGGCACCTCGGCGAGCATCAGCTGAAACCCGGGACGGTTCTCGTCTCGTCCTGATCGCGCCGGATCCACGTACTCCTTGATGATCGTGTAGCCGTGTGCCTCGGCGTATGCGTGCGCCTGCTCGCGTTGCTGCTCGATGCTCGCCTCGTTCTGCGCTGAGCTGCTGTAGCGGTATTAGGCGATTGCCAGATCGTTGTCGTTACGGATGAACTTCTTCTTGGACATAGTCTGGCCTCCATGCCCCTATTGGGCCGAGGCAGCACCCTCAAGGCCGTCGAAAAAGCTCTCGATGAGTCGGCCCTCGGGCGTGTCCTCTCGACTGCCCCCAGCGATGTACTCGACTCCGCATCCTGCGTCACGGAGGGACTTCTTGGTGACCTCCACCGTCGAGGGGTCACGTGAGATGCGATCCGCGCTCCATTCGATGAGGATGGTGGGGTGTATCTCCGAGACTTCGGCAAGCATCTGTTGCAGACCGTGAAAGCTATCGCGCCCAGACAGGCATGGGGAGTCTTGGTACTCCCTCACGATCTCATAGCCATGTTTCTCTGCGTATTCGTGGGCTTGCCTCCGTTGCTGCTCGATTGATGCAGCGGCACAGGCCGCTGCAGAGCTGCGGTAGTAGGTCCTGCATGCAGGGCTTGAACCTGGGCTCCGACATCCCCATCTCCTCTCGCTCTCCTTCCATTATACCTGGATTGACGGCAAAACCGCAGGTAGTTTAGGTAGTCGGGCAATGTGCGAGGCAGTGAGGCGGCATCCCGGAGCACGAGAACGGGTGGGCCCCTCGCGGAACCCACCCGTTCTATTCAGAGGCTTTTTGATACAGCCCCCCTGTTCTTGTCTGCAGGCATGGCTCATGTTGTCAGCAGAAACGAACCAGGCTCAGATATGCCCGCCTCAGATCAGAGGGAATCGGTGTCAAGCACAAGCTGGGCCAACGCGCGTGCCACGCCGCTCTCCACGTTGCTCCAGGAAATCGTGTGTGCCGCCGCGCGTTTGACCTCTTCCTCGGCGTTGGCCATAGCGTACGATTGCGTCACTGCGGCAAGCATGTCAATGTCATTGGGGCCATCGCCAAAGGCCACAGCCTCGGCAGGGCTAACCCCGTAGTGGTTGCAGAGCACCTCGATAGCGTGGCTCTTGCTTGCCCCTCCGCTCATGATCTCGCAGAGCGTGGCGTTGGAGCGCACTACCGTCAGCTCGGGAAACTCCTGCGCCACCCTGCTCTGGGCGGCCAAGATCGATTCGGGCTCGCCCATCAGAAGAAACTTGTGCACGCCTCGGTCACCAAAGGTTCCGGCAAGATCGCGACTCTCACGGCTTTCGGCCTGCACGAAGTACTCTTCCTTTACTACGCGCGGGTCCGAGCGGTCGTCCACGATCCAATCGTGAAAACCATAGGTACCGGCAACCACATCGGGCAGCTCCTCTTCGAGGTAGCGCTTGATGCGCAGGGCATGCTCGGTGGGAATGACGGTGCTAAAGAGCTCGTTGCCCTCGTGGTCGAGCACATACGCACCCGAGAAACAGGCAAGCGGCCCCGTAAAGCCCAGCTGCTCCTGAATGGGGTAGAGCCCCTCGGGAGAGCGGGCCGACACCAGGCAGAACGGCATCAGCTTCGCAACGACGCTGATGGTGGGGGCACTTGCGGCCATGGGATGATGCTCGTTGTCGACAAGGGTACCGTCCACGTCGGTAAAGACGATTCCCACTTGCGGCTGATCGGTCACGTCAGCTCCTCTCAGTGCGCTGCGGCAAATCGCACGCAGCTCAGGCCGTTACAAGGGCGCCCCGCATGGAGGAGGGTCCATGCGGGGCAAAGGAAAAAGGAAGGGAGGTAGTCACGTTTCTATTCACCTGAGACAGAAGCGTGCGGCTCCTTATTTGGTTGCAGCGATTCGAGCATGGCGTTGACGTTCTTACGCCCGTTGTTAATGCCCGTTCTGAGCACCAATACGCACACGAGCGCGAGGACACCTATAACGACACCCGCAATCCCTGCTACGAGCCCTCCACCTTCTTGAAAGCCCCAATAGCCCAAGAGCACAGCCAGGGCTAGAGCGGAGTAGGCAAGACGCAACCAAAGCTGAAGCTTCTGGATCGCGAGGGTCTGGGCGCGAGCTTCGGCAACCAGCGGGTTGTCGGTCTCTTTCCAGGCACGGCGATAGAGGGAGGGCTCTCCATCCTTTCCGCGAAACGCCACACGAAGTCCCATCTTGCCCACTCCGTTCCGTTGATGACTAGTAGGACAGACCCGGGTCGAAGAAGCCGAGCAGAACGCCCACGAGAGCGACGACCACAAGCAGGCCCATGACGACGGTCGGGGACATCTTGCGCTTGGTCATGAGGTACCAGCACAGCCATACGAAGAAGATGTTGAGGAACTTGGGGAAGATCGAGTCGAGGGTGTCCTGAAGGACCAGGCCGCTGTCGGCGGAGAACTGGAAGCTCAGGGCAGTGGTGATGTTGATCCAGGTTGCGGCAACGGCGCCGATGACCATGGTGCCGACCATGACGATGGAGTCACGGAGAGCTGCGGACTGCGGACCGACAAGAGCCTCAACGGCGGAGCCACCGAGCTCATAGCCCTGATCGAAGGCGAACTTCATGCCAAAGTACATGGCGAGGTTCCACACGATGATGTAGAACAGCGGGCCAAGCACGCTGCCGCCAGTGGAGAGACCAAGGGCGATGCCGAGCAGGATGGGGATGAAGGTGCCGACGATGATGGAGTCGCCGAGGCCGGCGAGCGGGCCCATCAGACCGGCGCGGATGCCGTTGATGGTGTCGTCGTCAAGGGGCTCACCGTTGGCGCGGGCCTCTTCAAGACCGACGGTCAGGCCGACAACCATGGTGCCGATTTGAGGCTCGGTGTTGAAGAACGTGCGATAGGTGCTGAGGTACTTGACCTTGTCCTCGTCGTTGTCATACAGCTCGTCCACGACGGGCAGCATGGCGGCAAGGTAACCAAAGGTCTGCATGTGCTCCTGCGAGAAGCAGGTGAGGTTGCCATAAATCCAGCGGAGGAACGCGCTCTTGCGCGCGCCAGCGGAAACTTTCTTGAGGTCAGCCATGATTAGATGTCCTCCTCTTCCTCATCGTCGAAGGCTGCGCCAGCGGCAGCGACGGCGGGACGGGCAAGCTTGATCTGTTCGACCTTGAAGTTGATCAGAGCGAAGAAGACGGCGATGACAGCCGAGCAGATGAGGTTGCAGCCCATGACTGCGGCCAGAATGAAGCCAAAGGCAAAGGTGACCCAGTCGAGCGGCTTCTGGATGACCTGCTTGCACAGAATTGCGATACCGACGGCGGGAAGCAGCGAGCCGACCGTGAAGAGGGTCTTCATGGCGACGCCGTCCATGGGCAGGTAGTCCTTCATCAGGCCGACCATCGACTCACCGGCGAGGCAGATGACCACGGTGGGGATGAAGGAGAATGCGATGTGGCTGATCCACGGGAACACAAAGTCGACCATGGGGATGGTCTTCTTGATGGTTTTCCAGTTGCCACCGTCCATGGCCTTCCAGCCGATGCCCTGCCACACGAGGTTGAGGGTAGCGGTGCCATAGAACAGAACGGTACCAAGGGTACCAACGGCGGCGCCGAGGGAAGCGGCAAGACCAGAGGCGGCCTCAGAGCTGGGATCCAGGCCCTGGGCATGGATGGCCAGGATGGCCAGAGGGATGCCGATGTAGGTGACGGCACGAACGTCTGCGGAGACGGTGCCACCGGGGGTGACCAGTGCGATGTAGACGAGCTGGATGGCTGCGCCGACGATGATGCCGGTCTGAATGTCGCCCATGATGAGGCCGACAATCAGGCCGCCCACCAGCGGGCGTCCGAGCGTGTAGTTACCGACCGTGGTGCCGCCCATGCCCGGCAGTGATGCCAAGCAGGCGAACAGGCCAAGCAAGATGGCCTGGAACATGGAGATTCCCATGAACTCCTCCTAACCGTTTACACTACTTACAGATTGCCCTTATGGGCATTTTTGCCTCACCCATGGGTACGCCTGCCAGCTGGGCCCATGGGTGTTGGTGCCTAGGGAACTACTTAACGTCAAACTGGTCGCGGAACTTGGGCCACTCGCCAATCGAGGTCTCCTTGACCAGTGCGAACTCGACGGTGTAGCCAGCCTTGGTCATGTCCTCAAAGGCCTGAGCCTCTTCAGCGGTGATCGACTGGTTGTTGCCGAGCTTGACGGTGCCGGGGCGGTCGTTGCAGGGGCCGACGATGACGCGCTTGACGTCGGACGGCTTGAAGCCGAAGTCAACAAGGATCTCCTTCATGTCAAGCGGGTTCTTGGTGATGAGGAAGTACTTGGTCTTGCTGGCCAGCACCTTCTCGGCGCTCTCCTTAAAGTGGTCCATGGTCCAGACAAAGATCTTCTTGTCGGGAGCGGCACCCTTGTAGGCAGCCTTCAGGACCGGGTTGCTTGCCGCAACGTCATTGACTGCGATGATGCCGTCGCAGGGATACTCAATGCTCCAGCGGGTGACGGTCTGGCCGTGAATCATACGGTCATCAATACGGACGAACGAAATCATAGTTGCCTTCCCTTCTTTCCTTCTAAGCGGGTCGTTCCTTACAGGTCGTCTTCGTCTTCGTCCTCGAAGGCGAGCTCGACCTGACGAGCCCCCTCCCTTGCCTCGGAAACGACGTTCTCAACAAGGGCAGAGTCATCGAGGTCGTCCTCGATGGCCATGAGGGCGCTGATAGCCATGGGCAGGGAAAGGCCGCCGAACGCGATCGTCTTGGCGAGCAGCCCAGCCTCGGTGAGGGTGTTCAGGGTATTGGTGAGAGGCGAGCCGCCCACGATGTCGCCGAGGACTACGACAGAGTCGTCAGCGGTAATGGGAGCGATGACCTCACGAAGCTTCTCGACAAACGTGTCAGCCGACACGCCATCCTCCATCGAGCAGCTGAGCACGTTCTCACGATCGCCCAGGAGCATGCGGATGACGCTATGCACGCCGGGTGCCATTGTGCCGTGACTGACCAGAAGCAGGTAACGCATGTGGTGATTTTCCCCTCTTCTCCGCGACCGCCTTTTGGCCTTTCAGTTTTATGACCAAAGAGCGCGGCCTTTCTGTTTTGCATGACAACCGAGGGCTTTCGTACGACCCTCTGAATTTGTCGCGCCAAACTGTAACTGTGTGTGTAAAGTATGAAGATGGCAAATCGTTTGAGATACAAGCTGTGTTACGCCTTTTTTTAGATTTGTGGTAGTGCACACACAATTGGAGGGTTCATGAGTGCCGTAGATCTTGAGCTGGTCATGCCCACCCTTCTTACCGAGCAGGAAATCATTGACGCCGTCAGTTTTGTCAACAAGGCCAGCGTCGAGGACGAGATGTCCGAGATCGTGACCTACTCAAAGAACATGCAGTTCATAGCAGTGAGCACCGACGTGTCTGCTCGCGAGATCGCCGAGCAGTACGAAGGCTTTGCTTCTTATATAGCCTTGGGCGACACCGATGGTCTGCTGCGCTTCATCCGCACCGACATGCCGCTTATGGAGCCCAAGACCTCAGACGATCCGCTGTTACAGGGACGCTCTGCCGTGGCCTTCCTTTCCAGCACCTGTATTGAGGCCGCCCGCAAGGGCGGATTGCCCGCCATCCGCTCGTTTGCCATCACACAGCACTATATGAACCTCGCCAACGAGACGAGCAACGAGGAAGTGGCCCATTACTTGGTGCTTCCCATGATGTTGGAGCTGACCAAGGCTGTTCGCAAAGAGGGCAAAGCGCGTACGCACCCGCTTTCGCATCAGGCAATGAACTACGTACGCAGCCACCTCTCGCAGCGCCTCGACGGAGACTCGGTGGCAAACGCCCTGGGCGTGAGCCGCAAGACGCTTTGCACACGCTTTAAGAACGAGACGGGCGAGACCTTTGCGGCCTACGTGAGGCGCGTGCGCGTCGAGCGTGCGCGACGCCTGCTTGACACCACTGACTACGACATTGCACAGATTGCCTACCAGACCGGCTTCTCATCACAGAGCCACCTGCAGACGGCCTTCAAGCACGCCACGGGCCTCACGCCGCGCGAATGGCGCATCCGCGAGATTCGCGAAATCTAACGCCGGCTCGCCCGTCGGGGACGAACACGCGCTGCAAAGTGGTAACAATCCGCTGGTACTATGGGCAAAACCCACCACCTGAGGAGTAGCCATGCCAGCACCGGGTGGATATAGACGACAGCAGTTTCTGACCGAGGAAGAGAAGGCCAATGCGCCCAAGGTGACGCCACAGCTGCTCAAGAGAATCCTCAGCTATCTTGCGCCCTACTGGCTTCAGTTCATTGCCGTCTTCGTGGCCATCCTTGTTTCGAGCGTTGTGGGCCTGCTGCCCCCCCATCATCACGGGACGCATCGTCGACCAGGCCTTGGTAGGCGATGACCTGACTCTGCTGGTCAGGCTACTGTTTACCGCCCTTGGCGCCATGCTCGCGAGCCAGCTGGTGGGCGTGCTGGAGAACTACATCAACTCGTGGATCAGCGAGCGCATCATCTACGACATGAAGAACGAGATGTATCTGTCGGTTTAGGATGTACTTCATCTCCGATTAGTTCCAGAGGAACGTGGCGCACTTGTCGTTGCTCCAGCATTCAAACGCATGGTCGAATGCCTCACCCATAGACTGACCGCACGAATGGCCTTTGCCGCCTGCAACATTCTCCAGATCACTATCTTCGAGCTCGAGTAACGCATCGGCCGCCTGCTCCGTAGAGTCTCTCTGGAAGGCCTCCATGGATTCCAGGTACCCAGCAAGCTCGGGGGCATCAACATCCGTTTCGACCCCCAGCCTCTGCGCGGAGGACAGGATTACCTCGGCAAAGTCCGACATGGTCTCGATCGTGTCGCGCTCCTTCAAGAGTTCCTGTGCTTAGGCATGCTCCTTCAGCTCCGCCAGCAAACGCTCTACCTTTTCCATTGACGTGCTCCTTCTCCCTGTGGGCAGCTAAGCCCATTGCTTCTTGAATCTATATACCGACAGTTACTTATGCCATCACTGTAAAAAATGCATTGCGCACTCGGCAGATATATCGTGCCAACGCACGCGCTCACGGGTTCGACTCCCTGCGGCGTTGACCTAACAATAAACCCTCCTAGAGATAGGAGGGCTAATCTCACGTGGTGCCCCCAGCGGGAGTCCCGCGTTGCCCTTCGGGCAAGGCTCTGAGGGTTCGCGCTTCGCGCTCACCCCGCAAGGCGCCACTGGCGCCTTGCGACCTTGCGGTTCGACTCCCTGGGACGTTGTCCTAACAAAAAAGCTCTCTGGAGATAGAGAGCTGAAGTAACGTGGTGCCCCCAACGGGATTCGAACCCGTGTCGCCGCCTTGAAAGGGCGATGTCCTAACCACTAGACGATGGGGACGCACGCTGCAGTATACCAGACGGGACCCTTGCTACCAGTCAAAACCCATCCTCTGCGCAAACGACATCGCCGCCTCGCGCATGTCAGGCTGATTCTCGACCCATTGCGGAAGGTCGGGAACGTCAACGATGATGGGGTCGGCCTCGTGGATGGCGACCGTAGCCTCCTCAAAGCTGTAGGGATCGCACTGTGGCCGGTCAGGCATGTAAGTGTCGACCATAACGGGTCTCAGGAGCGCGTAGATGCCGCCCTCGCACAGGCCCCTGAAGCCGCGCAGCGCGCGACGGGCGGCTGCCATGCGCCCGAGTTTAAACAGAAGGATCACGCGTGAGAGCTGGAGCCAGCAGTCCCCTCGTCTCGAGAACTTCGCGTCAAGTGCGTCGAAGGCCTCCTCATCCTCTAGTCGGGCGAGCGCCAGCGCGCAGGTGTGCCGGGCGCCCAGGTGGTCGCTGTGGGAAAGAGCGATGAGCGACTGGCCGACGGCGTCCGCCATGCGAAAGCGTCCCGTGTCGAGGCAGGTGCGCGAGATGGTCGCCTGAACGCGTAGGCGCGGGCGGACCATGACGTCATCCCAGGCGTCGCCCGACCCCGCAGCCTGAAGGGGCCCGTCCTTCTCGCTCGCCTCACGCTCAACCTCCAAGAGGCGGTCGAGAAGTGCGTCGAGGTCGCTGTCCTGGGCTATTGCCTCCAGGAGGAGGGCGTCCGTGCAGCCGGGGTCAAGCTCGAGGGCCTGCGCGCAATCCTGGCGCATGCGCTCGAGACGGCGCTTGCGCTCGCGCATGAAGTCGGCGTCGTCGAGGAACTCGTCCTTGCTCCGGGATTCGTTGTAGCGGCGAAGTGCTTGCGCAATGCAGAGGAAGGCCTCGTCCGAGGCGTCCTCCATGAACTTCGTGGGGTCCTCTTGCACGGCTAGGAGCAACTCTGCGTAGCCGCTGTCCGAAAGTCTCAGCTTGGCGCCGCGCTTTGTCGCAAGCCTGAGTACGAACTCGTCTCGTGCGTTCATCGGCTCAGGCCTCCCTTGGGGTTGTCGGCGGAATCCTGCTCGAGGCCACGGCTGGCTCCGGCGGGGTCGATGCGGTGGGCGGCCTGGATGAGCCAGGAGCCCAGCGCGCCGCGGCCGGCCCTGTCGCGGCCCTCCTGTATTAGGACGGTGCACTCCGAGATGGCAAGAATGAGCTCGTCTTCGCTGAAGGCGGGTACGGCCAGCCGGGCAAACACGCCGTCGGGGAGCTCTCGCTGAGAAACGATCGCCTCGGCTGCAAAGGGGTAGCTGCCCAGGAGCGCGCGCAGCTGCGACTCTGCGGTGCTCAGGTCGTGTCTCTTGTAAGCGATGGAGATGCGGGCAATCTGCAGCCAGGCGTCGTCGCCGTCATGCGAGCGAAGCCCGGTCTGCTTCCGCCCGAAGCGGCGAAGCCCCTCGAGCCCCTGTTCGTCCTCGAGCTTGGCGTAGGCGATGGCGGCGGTGAAGCGCGCGTCGGCCTGGTCCTGAGGGTCGAGCTCGAAGACCTTCTGACAGGTGGCGAGCGCCTGGCGGTTGTGACCGCAGATGATGGCCTTGCTTGCCAGGGTCGAAAGCCAGCGTAGGTAGGGGCGAAGGGCGAGCTCTCGGGCGAGCCTCGCGCGTTCTCCGTGGGGCTCGGCCTCGGCGGCCTGGCCTGCGGCCTTGAACGACTTTTCGCGCGCGGAGTCGACCCCGTCGAGCAGGAAGTCGTAGTATCCCTCGAACGAGGGGATGTCCGCCGCGGCCTTCATGCGCTGCGCGTCTACGTTTGTGGGGTCCAGCTGAAGGGCCTCGTCCAAGAGCTGGTGACCCTTCCGGATGAGCTGCTTCGCGCGCACGTCGTCGGCGAAGGGCAGTTCGTAGTCGATGGTCGTCGCGGCGACGGCAACAAGGTGAAAGGCTCGGTCCTGGTCCGTTTGGGGCAGGCTGTCGCGGTCGCGGGCGAAGGTCCGCCCAAAGCTCGCAAAGCTCCGCGCAACGTTCTGGGGGTCCTGTCCGTCGAGCGATGCGGCAAAGCGGAGGCCTAGCCGCTGGTAGTCTTCTTTGTTTGGATCGAACGACACGCAGGCTCCTGGTGGTAGGCGGTTGCGGCCCCGGCGTGCGGGGCGTGGCATATACATACCCAAATATAGGCCATGCGCCGCCTTGGGGATTTGGGGCGACGGCGGTCGACACAAAGCAAATGTACATACTCTTGTGGACATTAGAAAACGTCAATGCAAACACTGTTTCGAATCAGTAAATGGCCTGATAAAAAGGTATGCGGATTTAGAAGAAAGCCAAAAGTTGGCACGGGTATGCTGTGCCTTGGTTGGGTGAGGAAGGACCCTGACTGGCTCGATTTGGTAGGTCTGAAGGACGAAAGTCCTTCTCTTCGTGCATTGGCCGTTCAATGCTGGCGGCCCCACAAAAAGGAGAGTGTTATGGGACGTTTTACCAATCCGCGTGACCTGTACTTCGGCGAGGGCGCTCGTCATGAGGTCAAGAACTTCCAGGGCTCGAAGGCTGTCATCGTCTGCGGCGGCGGCTCCATGAAGCGCGGTGGCTTCCTCCAGGATGTTCAGGCTGACCTCGAGTCCGCTGGCATGGAGGTCAAGCTGATCGAGGGCGTCGAGTCCGACCCCTCCGTCGAGACGGTCATGAGCGGTGCCGCCGTCATGCAGGAGTTCCAGCCCGACTGGATCGTCGCCATCGGTGGCGGCTCTCCCATCGACGCCGCCAAGGCCATGTGGATCAAGTACGAGTACCCCGAGACCACGTTTGAGGACATGTGTAAGGTCTTTGGCCTGCCGAAGCTCCGCACCAAGGCGCACTTCTGTGCGATTTCCTCTACCTCGGGCACCGCGACCGAGGTCACCGCATTCTCGATCATCACCGACTACTCCAAGGGCATCAAGTTCCCCATCGCAGATTTCGAGATCACCCCGGACGTCGCCATCGTCGACCCCGAGCTGACGTACACCATGCCCGCAAAGCTCTGCGCGCACACCGGCATGGACGCACTTACCCACGCCATCGAGGCCTACGTCTCCACTGCGGCCTCCATGTACACCGACGCTAACGCGCTCCACGCCATCCGCGAGATCGTCGAGTGGCTGCCCAAGTCCTACACGGGCGACCACGAGGCCCGCAAGCACATGCATGACGCACAGTGCATCGCCGGCATCGCGTTCTCCTCGGGTCTGCTGGGCATCGTCCACTCCATGGCCCACAAGACTGGCGCCGCGTTTACCGGCGACCACATCATCCACGGCTGCGCAAACGCCATGTACCTGGGCAAGGTCATCCAGTTCAACGCCAAGGATGCCCGCGCCAAGAGCCGCTATGCCTACATTGCCAAGGAGATCCTGCATCTTGAGGGCACTACCGAGGACGGGCTCGTCGAGGCGCTGGTCCAGAAGATTCGCGACATCAACGACCAGATCGATATTCCGCAGGGCATCAAGAACTATGGTGCCGGCGGCGTGAAGGCCGACGCCTCCGTCATCGACTACGAGGAGTTTGAGGCGAAGAAGCACGACGTCGCGGCCAACGCGCTGCTCGACGCCTGCACCGGCTCCAACCCGCGCCAGCCCACGCAGGAGGAGATGGAGAAGCTGCTCGAGTGCGTCTACAACGACACTCCCGTCAACTTCTAAGGGCGTCGCCACATAAATGCGAACAATAGGGGAGGGAGCCCGCCGGCCAGGCCGACGGGCTCCCTTCGTGCGTCTGGGGGGCAGGGGCGCGTGACTGGGGCCGAAGAGCCGTTCAAAACCAGTCACGTAGCGGTAACGGAAATGCGGAAGTGTCAATTCATCGACTTAGACGACGTGTACTTCTTGGCCAAAACGCCGCCTAATGCTCGATGCATACCACTCGCCCGTTAGGTATACTGTGATTGGAAATGATCGATAATGAACGAAAGTGACGGATTTATCATTTTTCCGGTAGGGGATCGGTCGCCCGAGGAGGACGAGCATGCTTGCTGAGGAGAGACAGGCGCGGATCGCCGAGTATGTCCAGCGCAAGGGCTCGGTCTCTACCATGGAGCTCATGAGCGCCTTCGATGCCTCGGAGTCCACCATCCGACGTGACCTCTCGGTCTTGAGCCGCCGGCGTCTGGTCGCTCGCGTCCATGGCGGCGCAACTAAGATTCGCGCCAACTCGCAGCTTCACGACGAGGCGTCGGCAAGCAGGTCGCGCCTGAACGCTTCTGCGAAGGAGGCCATCGCGCGCGTTGCCGTGGGGCTGGTCGAGCCCGACGACTTCGTCTACATCGACGGTGGCACCACGACCATCACCATGGCCGAGATGATGGGCCAGACCAGTGCAACCTTCGTGACCGATTCGCTTCCCGTTGCGCAGAGGCTCCTCGGCCGCGGATGCCACGTTATTCTCCTTGGCGGAACCCTGAAGCCGCTAACGGAGGTCGTCGTGGGCGCAGCCACGGTCGAGGCAATCAGCCGCATGCACTTTACGGTTGGCTTCTTCGGGGCGAATGGGGTCACTCCCGAGGCGGGGTTTACCACTCCCGAGCTTGAGGAGGCCACCGTCAAGGAGGCGGCCCTGCGTCAGACGCAGCACGCGTACGTCCTGTGTGACTCGAGCAAGTTCGATCGCGTCTCGCCTGTGGGCTTCGGCGCCTTTGAGGACGCGACGATCATCACGGATGCAATGCCGTGTGATCCCGAATACCGGCAGTATGACAACTTCGTCGAGGTGAAAGGATAGCCATGATCTATACGGTCACGTTTAACCCGTCTCTCGATTACATCGTGAGGCTCGACTCGCTGAAGCTGGGCGCGGTCAACCGCGTCAACTACGAGAACGTCCTTCCTGGTGGCAAGGGCATCAACGTCTCGATCGTTCTCAACAACCTGGGTCACAAGTCGACCGCTCTGGGCTTCGTCGCCGACTTCACGGGCCGCGAGATCGTCGAGCGCACTGTCGGTTATGGCGTCGACTGCGACTTCGTCACGGTCGCGGAGGGAATGAGCCGCATCAACATGAAGCTCAAGGCCGAGGACGAGACCGAGATCAACGGCATGGGTCCCAAGATTACCCCGGACGACATCGACGCCCTCTACCAGAAGCTCGACAAGCTCGGAAAGGGCGACATCCTGGTCATCGCGGGCAGTGTCCCCTCGATGCTTCCGGGTGACATGTACCAGCGCATCATGGGCAGGCTCGAGGGCCGCGGCGTCGACATTGCCGTGGATGCCGAGCGCGACCTGCTTGTCAACGTCCTGCAGTATCACCCGTTTGTCATCAAGCCCAACAACCATGAGCTGGGCGCCATATTCGGAGTGGAGCTCAACAAGCGTGAGGAGGTCGTCCCCTACGCCAAGAAGCTGCAGGAGAAGGGCGCGCGCAACGTGCTCGTCTCGATGGCCGGCGAGGGTGCGGTCTTCGTCTCGGAGACCGGCGAGGTCGTCATGAGCGAGGCTCCCAAGGGAACCGTTGTCAACTCCGTCGGCGCGGGCGACTCCATGGTTGCCGGCTTCATCGCGGGGTACCTGGAGAGCGACGGCAACTACGCTACCGCATTCAAGATGGGTGTCTGCACGGGCTCGGCGAGCGCCTTCTCGCCTGACCTGGCCACCCGTCCCGAGGTAGAGAATCTGCTCGCATCCCTGTAGGGGAGCGGGCTGCATTGTGGAACGTGTATACGCGAAGGGAGCACACGTGAAGATTACGGATTTGCTGAAGCCCGAGGGCGTCAGGATCGGGGTCACCGCCTCGAGTCGTGACGACGCCATCGACCAGCTTGTCGCCCTCCAGGTGGCATCTGGCAACATCGCGGACGAGACCGCCTACAAAGAGGCGATCATGGCGCGCGAAGCCGAGTTCAGCACGGCCGTTGGCGACGGAATCGCCATCCCACACGCCAAGACCAGCGCGGTCAAGCAGCCGGGACTTGCGGCCATGACCATCGCCGACGGCGTCGACTGGGGCGCACCGGACGGCGGCGCGAGCGACCTGGCCTTCATGATCGCCGCACCTGAGGGAGAGGCCAACACCCACCTCGCTATTCTGGCGCAGCTCTCCAGGCTCCTGATGCACCAGGACTTCGCCGACGCCCTGCGTGCGGCCAAGACCCCCGAGGAGTTCCTCAAGGTTATCGATGATGCCCAGGCCGAGAAGGCCGCGGAGGAGCGTGCTGAGGCCGCGACCGAGGCCTCCGACTCCGCCGAGAGTAAGTGCGCCCTTCCCGACATCGTCGCCATCACCGCGTGCCCCACGGGCATCGCCCACACCTACATGGCCGCCGAGAACCTCGAGAAGAAGGCCGCGGAGATGGGCGTCACCATCAAGGTCGAGACCCAGGGCTCTGCCGGCGCCAAGAACGTCCTGACCGCCGAGGAGATTGCTGCCGCCAAGGGCGTCATCATCGCGGCCGACAAGAACGTCGAGCGCTCTCGCTTCGCGGGCAAGCAGGTTCTCTCCACTAACGTCTCCGCTGGCATCAAGGAGCCCGAGAGGCTTATCGATACCATTCTCAACAACGAGGCCCCGGTCCAGGAGGGTTCCGCCCCCGCGGCTGCTGCCGAGACTAAGGGGGAGTCTGGCTGGAGCATCATCTACAAGCACCTGATGAACGGCGTCAGTCACATGCTTCCGTTCGTTATCGGCGGTGGAATCCTGACCGCAATCGCCTTCCTGGTCGACCAGCCTGGTCTGGGTACCGCGGCATATGGCTCCTCCATTCCCGCCGCCGCGTTCTTTAAGACCATTGGTGGCGAGGCCTTCGGCCTGATGCTCCCGGTCCTCGCGGGCTTCATCGCCATGTCCATTGCTGACCGTCCCGGCCTCGCGCCTGGCTTCGTCGGCGGCCTGTTCGCCAAGGCGGGCTACAGCCTGGCTTACGTCAACCTCATGATGAGCGACCCCGATGCGGCTGCAGCGGCCTGCGTCTCCGGCGGCTTTATTGCAGCGCTGTTTGCTGGCTTCGCCGCGGGCTACATGGTCCTCTGGCTCGAGAAGGCCTGCGAGAAGCTGCCTGACTCCCTTGAGGGCATCAAGCCGATGCTCATCTACCCGCTGCTGGGCACCCTTGCCATTGGTGCTGCCATGTTCGTCCTCAACCCGATCTTCGGGTCCATCAACACGGCCCTCAACAACTGGCTTAACGGCATGGGCACCACGAACATCGTCCTGCTCGGTGCTGTCGTCGGCGGCATGATGTCCATCGACATGGGCGGCCCCTTCAACAAGGCTGCCTACGTCTTCGGCACCGGCGCCCTTGCCGCCGGCACCGCGTCCGGTCAGGTCGTCATGGCGTCCGTTATGATTGGCGGCATGGTTCCGCCCCTGGTCATTGCCCTCTCCACCACGTTCTTCAAGAACAAGTGGTCCAAGGCCGACCGCTCCGCGGGCCTGGTGAACTACATCATGGGCCTCTCCTTCATCTCCGAGGGCGCCATTCCGTTCGCCGCGGCTGACCCCGGCCACGTGCTTCCCTCCTGCATCATCGGCTCTGCCGTCGCGGGTGCTCTCTCGGCCTTCTTTGGCTGCACCAGTCCCGCGCCCCACGGTGGCGCCTGGGTCGTTGCGGTCATCGGCAACCCCGCCATGTGGCTGCTCGCGGGTCTCATCGGCTCTGTCGTCGGCGCGCTGATTCTTTCCTTCTGGAAGAAGCCCTACGTCGAGGAGTAGGCACGTCACCCGTTGCCGGAAGTACCAGACAAGCCTCGGGTGCTTCTGACTCGCAGGCACGTATCATGAGGGTGCGGTCACGTCGTGGCCGCACCCTTTCTCGTTACGTGGCTCGCCGTCATGAGGGGGAAGACGCGATGGGCTTTACCTGGCCATGGAAGAGGCAGAGAACTTCTCGCCCGGTTTCCGAGGGTGCGGTGCGCCGCCGTCTGCGTTATGCGGGAGAGGTCCAGGCGGTTGGCTTTCGCTTTACCGCCCAGCAGATCGCGCGGCGCGTCGAGGTCGCCGGTTGGGTCGAGAACCTCGACGACGGTGACGTACTCGTCGAGGTCCAGGGCTTGCCCGGGCAGGTTGATGAATTCAAAAAGGAGGTTGCGGCGGCCTCGGCGAGCGCCGACACGTGGATCAAGGCGACGCTCGTGGACGAGAATGACATCCCCGTGGTTGCCGAGGACTCGTTTCGCGTCAGGTATTGAGCCGCCGCCGCGTGGCGCCCCTCGCGGCGGCGGGATTGCTAGGATTTGAGCGCCAGCAGCGTGCGCATGGCCATGCAGAAGCCGTCGGTGCTGTTTGCCGCCGAGACGAAGGCGTTGCCCGCATCGGCCAGGGCGGCCTGGGTCTTCGGGTTGTTGATGCCGTTGCGCATGAGCAGGAACGTTCCGACGTGCGGGGCCATGTCGCAGTCCGCGGGCGAGTCTCCGCAGGCGATGACCTCCCTGGGGTCCCAGCCCATCAGCTCGATGTAGCGCTTGGTGGCAGATCCCTTGTCGAGGCCGCGTGGCGTCACGTGGTAGGTGTGGACGTCACGCACCTTGCCGTCGGGGAAGTGCGGGAGGATGGTGTTTCCGGTGATGCGACTCACGAAGCCGTTGTCCGCCAGGTACAGGGGCAGGCCCGTCTCGTCCAGCATCGCCTGCGCCTCGTCCTCGATGACGGCTCCGCGTAGCGCGAAGGTGACCTCGCGGTACTGGTAGCCAATGTTGTTGTCGTTATATGCCTCGAGGCAGTCGTACCAGCGCCTGAGCATGCGGTCGATCACGCCCGTCTTGTAGATCACGTCGTGCGGGGTCAGGCCGCAGCTGGGGTCGTATGGCATGTCCGCGGTGAAGTAGCGCCAGTCTGCCTCCGTGCCCTCGTGCAGACAGAGGATGCCACCCATCTCGCCGATCCAGCCCGGGAGGCCGAGCATGCGAACGTCCTCGCGGATCATGGCGCGGTTGCGTCCGGTGCAGGGGACGACGCTCATGCCCGCACGCCTCATGTCCACCAGGGTCTGGGCCAGCTCGATGGAGGGCGTGCCGTCGGCCGAGGCGAGCGCCTGGCCGTGGCTGACCATGGTGTTGTCGGTGTCGGTGATCACGTACTTGATGCGCGAGAGTCGGTCGGCGAGGTCGCCGGGGAGGGTCGAGGCGTCGGAGGGGAATGTCGGAAGCGAGAGCGAGGGCATGTGATGCCTTTCTTCGTGAGAGCACCCGGCACCACGAGGCGACCGGGTGCTTGGACAAGCGAACTATCTGCTGGAACGAGCGTCGTCTGGGGCGTTTCCGTCGGCGCCCGCCAGAAGGGCGGCCGCCACCTCGCGCTCGAACACGGAGCCGTCGGTCTCCATGGGCACGAAGCGGTCTCCGACGTGCTGCACGGTCTCGTCGCCCTTGGCTAGCAGGCAGATGACTGCGCCATTGGGTGCGGCGAAGCCAAGCTGAACTGCGCGGCGGATGGCCAGGGGGCGCTCGACGATAGACTCGTGCGCGCAGCCTGCCGGAGTGGCTTCGGCCATCTGCCGGCAGATCTCTGCAACGGAGTCGTGCGCGGGGTCCTCCTCGGTAAAGATCAGATGGTCGGCCCATTTGGCGGCCTCCTGAGGAAGCTCCTGCCTGCGCTCGTACGCCTTGCCACCTGGCGCGCCCAGCACGGCGATGATCTTGCGATCCGCGAACTCGTGGGCGACGGAGTGGAAGAACTTCTGGTACGAGAGCTTGTTGTGCGCGTAGTCGACGATACCGGTGACCTTGGGGTCGGCCGTGGGGAGGAGCTCCATGCGCCCGGGCACGCGAACGTGTGCCAGGCCCTGACGCACCTGCAGCTGGGGGACGTCCAGAAGCTCGCACATCGCAATGGCCGCCAGGGCGTTGTCAACATTGAAGAGGCCGGCCATCGAGAGCGTGACCTCGCCCTCCCACGACGGGGTGTGTGCCGTGAAGGCCTGAATGCCGCCGTGGGAGGTGACCTCTTCGCACCAGACGTCTGCGCCCTTCTCGGCTGCGTCAGAAGCGGACGAGAAGGTCATGACCCTGCCGGTGCGACGGGCGTGCTCCAGGACGACGCCTGCCTGTTCGGACTCGAGGTTGACGACGGCAGAGGATGCCTGGTCGAAGATGCGCAGCTTGCTCTCGAAGTAGTCCTCGAAGCTGGGGTGCTCGCGCGGCGAGATGTGGTCGCGCCCGATGTTGAGGAAGCACGAGACGTCCAACGTCAGGCCGACCACGCGGTCGTACTTGAGTGCCTGGCTCGAGACCTCCATGACCATGTGGCCCAGGCCGGAGCGCGCGGCGTTGTCGATGTGGCGCCACAGATCGGGCGGCTCGGGCGTGGTGTTGACGCTCTCCGCGTCCTCGACGCCGTCGAACGTGTCGATGGAACCCATGATTGCGCAGTGGGACTTGGGCTCGCCTGCGTCCAGAATGGCGCGCATCATGTAGGCGACGGTCGACTTGCCCTTGGTGCCCGTGATGCCGATGACGTCAAGCTGCCTGTCGGGATGCCCCCATGCCTCGGCGCTGGTGACTGCCATCGCGCGGCGAAGCCCGTCGTCGCGCACGACCAGCGCGGGCGCGCCGGGGGCTGTCGCGGCAAGCTCGGCGCCGTGCGACTCGTCGCATAGGTACGCGACACAGCCTGCGGCGAGCGCGCCTGTCAGGTAGGCCGGCTTGAACGCGGCCCCCTTGCAGACGAAGAGGTGGTTGGGCGCAGCAAAGCGAGAGTCGCAGTCGACGCCCGTGATGGCGGTGGTGCCTGCGGCGGCTAGGCTCGGAGCGTCCTGCGCGAGCAGGCCCTCCTCCTCGAGCAGCCGGGCAATCTGTTCTAGTGTCATATTCATGGTGCCTAGTATAAAACCAGCGGAGCAGGTTGCGTGTCCACGCAGGTGCTGTGATAGAATCACTCCGCAATGGGCGATTGGCGCAGCGGCTAGCGCAGGTGCCTTACAAGCACAAGATCGGGGGTTCGAATCCCTCATCGCCCACCATTGATCTCAAGAAGGTCACGGGGAACGTCCCCGTGACCTTCTCTTTGCTCGGGCCCTGCTTTTCCGGCTTTTTTTGACCTTGTTCTGGACTCTTTTCGAGCGTGTTGTTTCTGTCCGGCATTGTGTTCGCGCGGTGCGTGGTGCGCGCTTTGACCTGCGTGTGTCAGGGGGTCCGTGATAGTCTGTCCCTATTGAATAGAGAGTGCCGTGGGACAGGAGGTTTCATGTCCGCAGAATCCAGCCAGTCAGAACGTAGCTTTGGGCGAGCCGCAGACCAGATGCGTCCCGTCAAGCTCACGCGTGACGTGATGATGAACGCTGACGGGTCCTGCATGGCCGAGTTTGGAAACACGCGCGTGCTCTGCACCGCCACCGTCGAGGAGGGCGTCCCTGCCTGGCGCAAGGGCTCGCGTGCCGGCTGGGTCACGGCCGAATACGCGATGCTTCCTGCCTCCACCAACCGTCGCTCCAAGCGTGAGTACGGCAAGCGCAAAGGTCGCTCGATGGAGATCGAGCGTCTGGTCGGTCGCAGCCTGCGTGCCGTGGTCGACATGAATCGCCTGGGCGAGTACACCATCACTTGCGACTGCGACGTCATCCAGGCCGACGGCGGTACCAGGACGGCGTCCATCACAGGTGCATGGGTGGCGCTTCACAATGCCCTCATGTCCATGGTCGAGAAGGGCCTGATCAACCGGCTCCCCCTAACGGGGCAGGTTGCGGCAATATCCATGGGGCTGGTTCATGACGAGCTTCTGCTTGATCTTGACTATCCCGAGGACAGCCATGCTCAGGTCGACCTTAACCTCGTGGGCACCGACGCCGGCGGCATCGTTGAGGTCCAGGGTACGGGCGAGCGCTCGACGATTGACCGCGGTCAGCTCAACCAGCTGCTCGACATGGGGCAGGATGCCATTGCGAAGCTTGTCGACCTTCAGAACCAGGTGACGGGCTTTCGCAGCTAGCCTGTCGCGAAACGCCACGCGCCACACGCGACGCTTTCGGGGCAGCGAGTCCCAACGATAGGAGTTCCAATGCAAAAGGTAGATATCAACACGCTTGATCCTCGCCATACTGTTGTTGTTGCGACGGGCAATGCGCACAAGGTGACCGAAATCGAGGCGATTCTGTCTCCCGGCATGCCGGGCACGCGCTTTGTCGCCCTTGGCGAGCTCGGGTCGTTCCCCGATCCCATCGAGGACGGCAAGTCGTTCTACGAGAATGCCCTCATCAAGGCCCGTGCGGCTTTGGTCGAGACGGGCCTGCGCTTTGCGATTGCGGACGATTCCGGCCTGTGCGTTGACGCCCTCGACGGCGCGCCGGGGATCTTCTCGGCACGCTTTGCCGGCGGCCATGGCGACGACGCAGCCAACAACCAGAAGCTTCTTCGCGAGCTGACGGACGTTCCCGAGGCCAAGCGCACCGCGCGCTTCCACTCGAGCGTGGTGCTGGTCGAGTCCGACGAGGACGGCGAGGGCATTCTGCGCGGCGACGGCGACTGTGAGGGCATGATCGGCTTCGTGGGCCGCGGCGACAACGGGTTTGGTTACGACCCGCTCTTCCTTCCACAAGACACGCCGGGTAAGACCATGGCAGAGCTTGAGCCGGAGGAGAAGAACGCTATTTCTCACCGCTTCCACGCGCTTGAGGACCTGAGGGCAAAGCTTTAGGTTCGTCGCTCGTGCGATGCGGGCGCGGGCCTTGCGCAATCCCTTGAGAAGGGATGCACGGCCTGCGTTTTGTGGGGCAATCGGGCGTCGGGCACGCGGACGCCCTTGGCATTTTTTGCTGTAGACGCACGTCTAGGGGAAGGTAGGAAGCATGCGCATCGTTCGTACCACTGACTATAAGGATATGAGCCGCAAGGCGGCCAACGTCATCTCTGCACAGGTAATTATGAAGCCCGACTGCGTGCTGGGTCTGGCGACCGGCACGACGCCGCTGGGCGCCTACAGCCAGCTCGTCGAGTGGTGCGACAAGGGCGACGTGGACTTCAGCAACGTCAGTACCTACAATTTGGACGAGTATCGTGGTCTCACCAACGACGATCCGCAGAGCTATCACTACTTCATGCGCCAGAACCTCTTCGACAAGGTCAACATTGACCTGGCTCGCACGCACGTGCCCGACGGCTCCAACCCCGACGCCGAGGCCGCTTGCTCCGAGTACGACCGCATGGTGAGGGAGGCCGGCTACCCTGACCTGCAGCTGCTGGGTATCGGCAACAACGGTCACATCGGCTTCAACGAGCCTGACAGCTGCTTCTCGAAGGGCACCCACTGCGTGAACCTCACCGAGAGCACCATCAAGGCAAACTCCCGCCTGTTTGAGCGTGAGGAGGACGTCCCCCGCCAGGCGTACACCATGGGCGTGCAGACGATCATGTACGCGCGCATGATCCTGGTCATCGCAAGCGGCGAGGCTAAGGCCGACGCCGTCTATCGCATGTGCTACGGTCCGGTTGACCCCGACTGTCCCGCGTCTATCCTGCAGCTGCACACCAACTGCGTCGTCATTGCCGACGAGGCGGCCCTTTCCAGGTGCCCGCAGGAGTAGGCGACAGGCCGGACGTTGGCTAAAGGCGGCCAAAAAGCTGTCGGACAAGAATGAAAAAGGGCCCGGAGAGAAGCGCTGAACCGCCTCCCTTTTCTTGGACATGAGAAAAGGGAGGCTTCTTTCATGACCCGAAGAACTTTGTACGACGCCGCCACGAGGTCGAAAGCCGCCGAGCTCTACGACGCGGGGAACGGTGTCAAAGCCATCTCCAGCCTGATCGGTGTTCCCTACGAGGCCGTGAGAAAATGGATCGACACGTACAGATCCGTCGGCATCGAGGGGCTGACAGACATGGGAAAGAAATACGCCGTCTACTCATATGAGACCAAGGTCGCCGCCGCGCGCGCCGTCGTCGACGAGGGCATGACGAAGCCCGAGGCCATGGAGAGGTTCGGCATAGCCTC